>JAABRL010000006.1:55152-56752 GCA_011390935.1 Gemmatimonas sp. | reverse complement strand
CTGGGGTATGATCTCACGCTCATCGCCGAACTGTTTCTGAATGACATCAAGGGGGTGGATGCGCCCGCGCTCGACGCCTGGAGTACCGCGGCTGCACTCGCTGCCGTGACGCACTCGCTCGAGCTCATGGTGGCGGTACGCCCAACGTTTCATCACCCCGCGCGGCTGGCCAAGCAGGCGGCGAACATCGATCGCATCAGCAACGGTCGCCTGTCGCTGAACGTGGTGTCGAGCTGGTGGAAGGATGAAGCACGTCGCTACGGCAGCACGTTCGATGTGCACGATGATCGGTATGCGCGCACTGCGGAGTGGCTCGAGATTGTCTCGCGCGCGTGGGCGGAGCCGAGCGTGACGTTCCATGGGCGGTACTATCAGGTGGACGACCTCGTAGTACAGCCGCCGCCGGTGCGCAGTCTCACGCGTCCGCGTCCCGTGCTGTACGCCGGTGGGGAATCGGAGGCCGCGAAGTCGCTCATCAGCGCAAAGTGCGACGCGTACGTCATGCACGGAGATTCGCCGGAGCGGTTGGCGCCCAAGATCGCCGATCTGCGCGAGCGACGGGATCGTGCCGGGCTGCCGCCCATGCAGTACGGCGTGGCGGCCTACACGATCGTGCGCGACACCGAGCGCGAGGTGCAGCAGGAGCTCGCGCGCATCACGACGGTGACCCCCGGCTCGCCCGGGTACGGCAACTTTCAGGACTGGCTCGCAAACACGAAACTCGAACAGCAGCTCACGGTGCAGGACTACTCGGTGTCGAACCGCGGACTCCGCAGCGGTCTCGTCGGCACACCGGAGCAGGTGGCCGAGCGCGTGGAGGCGCTGTCGCGCGTGGGCGTGGACCTCGTGCTGCTGCAGTGCAGCCCCCAGCTCGAGGAGATGGAGCGGTTCGCGGCGCAGGTGATGCCGTTGGTGGGGCAGTCGCGGCGGGTGGCGGCGTAAGCAGCCCGATCCCGCCGCGACTGGTCCTGTCCGTCAGGCGCGGCGGGTGCGCCGGCGCTGCTGTGCGATCAGCACGAAGGGCACGGCGGCAAAGAGCAGGGCCCACGACGTGGGCTCCGGTACCTCGGTGCGCGGAGCGCTCGCCGTGAATCGGATGTTGTCGAGCCCCGAGGAAGACCCCGCGGCGGAGCAGGTGCTCCCACACGAGGTCGTGCTCAAAGAGTAGACGAAACCGAACTGGAGCTCCCCGCCGTCACCCGACAGGTCCAGCATTGACGGGGGGCCTTCGAGATTGTTCCAGTCGGAGAAGTCGGTGAAGAACCACGACAGCGTGCTCCAGGAGTCGAGCGCGATCGGTGAAGGAGTCGGGGCTCGGAAGACGGTGCCGTTTTGCTGGATCACAGGAGCGACGAAGCCGGAGACGCTCCCGAGGAACCCTGAGCTGATGCGCTGCACATCGACCGACACGCTGAGCGAGGCCAGCAGATGATCCTGCAGGTTCCAGGCATATCCGTCGTTGAGCAGGTAGCTACGCATCCCGCGCCCCTCGACTCCGGCCGAAATCGAGAGGTCATGCTGCCAGAAACTGCCGAGGTTGCCCCCTGTAGCAATGGGAGCACTCGAATAAGTCACGCCGGCATCCTGACGTACGATGGTG
>JAABRL010000006.1:2839-54947 GCA_011390935.1 Gemmatimonas sp. | reverse complement strand
CCGTCTCCCCCGACGCCCTCCTGCTCAGCAGCGTCGTTCCGTGGGTGGTGGCGGAGTTTCGCACGCACCGGTACCACACAGGCGTCGCGCACGTGCGACGCGATCCGCCAACCGGGCGGTGGTAAAGCGCGGCACACCACCGGTGTCCGAGACGCCGCTGGTGCTATCGACATCGGTGCGTAGCGCATCGCCGACTGATGTATTGCGCGCCCCGCCGGCGCGCGGGTCAAGCCGCAGTGACGCGAGGTCGTGCAGCACCCAGTAGTTCGTGGCATTCACGCCATTCGCGGATGCGTTCTCCACATCGCCGACGGCCAACCGGTCGGCAATCTCTCGCGCTCGGGTGAGCGTGGACAGGGCGGCCGCATGATTGCTCGCCGCACGCTGGATACTGGCCTCCCCCAGGAGATACGCGATGCTCTCGCGCTTGATCGTGCTCGGTACATCGATGGACGCATAGCTGCGCTGCAACAGTTCGAGGGCTTCTCGTGTACGTCGCTGCGACGCGAGCCATCGCACGAAACCGTCCGTCGCCAAAAAATCGCCTGGTTCGGCGAGGCGCACCGCTTCTCGGTAGGCAACTTCGGCAGAATCAGTACACCGACGCCAGACATCGTACACCTCGGCCATGCCGAGCCGAGCGGCGCTCGCGAGCCCGGGGTCACGGTCGCGGCGTGCCATGTCGAGCGCCCGCGTGTAGGCCGCGAGCGCGGAATCGGCTTCGCCGCGCATCGCGAGCGCCTGTCCATCGGCCCACTCCTGTTCTCCAGGCTCGAGGGACGGCTGCTGCGCCCGCAGGGCGGATGGCGCAGGCACTACGGGCGAGACACACAGCGCGACGAGTGCGAGAGCCGTGACGCGGAGACGTACAAATACCGAAGCGCAGACTGAACGGCGAGGCATGATCATCGCTCCCGATCCGATAGATGGAGGTCGAGGGTGTCGGCTCACTCTGGCCGACGCACGAACCACTGCATGCAATGTGCTACCCGCGGCACGCGATGGCGAGCCAGGCGGTGCGCTGCCCCCGTTCAGTGCGCGCTGACGTGAGCGAGTGCCTCAGCGACCGCATCTCGCAGTGCCTGCACGCTGAACGGCTTCTGCAGGAAACGCGTGTGCTCGTCTTCGGGAATGCGTGCGAGTGCATCCGCGTGATCGTAGCCGCTGGCGATGACTACTGGGAGCGAAGGGTGGGTAGATCTGATGCGCTCCAGCACTTCCTCGCCGCCAAGGCGTGGCATCGTGAGGTCGAGCAGCACCAACGACAGCTCGTGTGCACGTGCTCCAAACATCGCAATCCCCTGCTCGCCATCTTCCGCTTCCAGCACGGTGAGCCCCATGCCATCGAGCACGCGACGTGCGACCACGCGCATCAGTCGCTCGTCGTCCACCACCAGCACCGTGCCGCGGGTTGGATGGGTACTGACGGGTGTGGTCACGGACGGCGTCGCCGCCGGTGCCTGTGTCGCAGGCAGCGAGATGTCGAACCGTGTCCCCTGCGACACGATCGAGTGCACGGACAACACGCCGCCAAGCGACTGCACAATGCCGCGGACTGCGCTCAGTCCGAGCCCGCGTCCCGATCCCTTGGTCGAGAAGAAGGGATCGAAGATCCGGGCCAACGTCTCATCGGGAATGCCGGCGCCCGTATCCTCGACCGTAAGCCGAATCCATGCGCTTGCGGCCGTCGTTGACGCGCTTTCCAGCGTCGAATCCGCCCGCGCCATCACGGTCACGGTGCCATTGGCGTCGCCGATCGACTCGGCCGCGTTCGTCAGGAGGTTGAGCAGCACCTGCGAGAGCTGCGCCGGATCACTTTCCACCCAGAGGGGGGCGGGCATGGGCTCGAGCACGAACGCCACCTTCTTGGGTTGCGCCGCGCGCACCAGCGGCAGGATGTCGGCAATGAGCGCGCGCACATCCACCACATCGCGACGCAAGCTGGCGCGGCCTGCATACGCGAGCATCTGCCGCGTCAACTCGGCGGCTCGGCGACCTGCGGCCGAGATCTGCTCGAGTGATTCGCGAACGTCGGCATCACTGTCTGCCGCTACTGTCTCGCGTGGTGTTGCCAACACCTCTCGCGCCAGTTCGGAGTGTCCCAGGATCGCTCCGAGCAGGTTGTTGAAGTCGTGGGCAATGCCACCGGCCATGATGCCGAGGCTCTCCAGCTTCTGCGCCTGCTGGACAGATGCGTCGCGTGCCCGTCGCTCCGCCTCGACGCGCGCGCGCTCGGTAAGATCCGTGGCGATCAAGCCGGTTGCGTACGTCGTGCCGTCGCGGTACACGAGTGGGAACGCCACCACCTGCCAGGCGTGCGTTCTCCCGGCGGTCACCAGTTCGACTTCCTGCTCCACGACGGTGCCGAGTGCTCGTGCACTGTCGAGCACGTGAACGAGTGCTCCGGCATCGGACTCGAGCCGCTCGCGAAACGCGCGATCGATCGGAGCATTTGCCGACAATCCCATCGTCTGTGCCAGGCGCGCGTTTGCCAGGCGCACTCGTCCGGCGAGGTCGAGCACGAGGACGAGCGTCGTGGTGTTGTTGACGAGATCCTGCAGGAGCTCGCGACTCGCATCGGCTTCAGTGAGCGCCTCGGTCGTCGCGGAGACCTGTGCTTCGAGTTCCGCATACAGGGTGCGCAGCCGGCCGGTCATCACGTTGAACGCCTGCGCGAGCTGACCCACTTCATCTTCGCGCCCTTCCGGGGCCGACACGGAAAAATCGCCACCGGCGACGGCACTCGCGGCTCGTGCCACCTCGAGCACGGGGTGCGTGAATCGTCGCGTGATGGCGGCGACGCCCAGCGCGAGCAGTGCGGTCGCCACGAAACCGAGGGCGAGCGTTCGCAGCAGCAACGCGCGTGCCGGTGCAAAAGCCACCGACTGCGGGGCTTCGTGCAACACGGCGAGTTCGAGCTCGGGAATCCACCGCCACGCGCCGACCACCGCACGTCCCGCGTAGTCGGCATATAGCGCCGTGCCGCTGCTCCCCTCGAGCGCCGATCGCACCGCGACGCTGTTTACACCGCGACGCACCCCTTCGCGCCCGAATCGCGTGGCCGACACGAACTCGGCGAAGCGATCCACCAGATACGCGTCAACGGGAAGGGCGCCCTGCACACGGGAGAGCACGCGCTCCATGTAGGCGAGGTCGAGATGCACCGCGAGTACCGCGGCGACGCCCCCGTCGGCGCGCGAGACCGGTGTGGCGACCGTAAGCCTCGGACGTCCCTCCGGACCACCCGGGTAGATCGGTTGCGTGAAGGTGGCCCGTTGCCCCTCGCGGTAGTAGAGCTCGTCCACACCATGGCTGCCGATCGATGCGGCGTTGGAAGCCCGTACGACTCGCCCACCGGGAACCTCGAGCAACTGCAACTCTTCCGCGGCCAGGACCGGGGCCGGCAGTGCGGTGAGCGGGCGCTCGGTTCGGTCGAGGGCGACGGATTGGGCGAGCAGTTCAACCGTGACACGCTGTCGCTCCAACCACTCACGCAGGCGGATCGCATCTTCGGCGGCGTTGGACTCCAGCTGTTGCAGCAGCCGCTCCCGCAGCGCCTGCTCGGCGGACCGATATGACACGGTGGCCGTCAGCACCACGGTGGTGGCGCCAAGGGCGAAGACGGCCGCGAACAGGCGCGTGGCCAGACTGCGCCGAAGGCGCTGACCGATCATTGCGGCGGCGCGACCACCGCGCGTACGAACGTGGTGTCATCGTCCACCTCGAGCAGCGTGGCGCCTCGCACCGGATCGGCGGTGCCGACAAAGCGATAGCGACCGAACGCGCCCTCGTATTCACCGGCGTGTCGCAGACTGTCCACGAGGGCGCGTCCACTGCGCGTGCCCGAGCGTTCGGCCGCTCGCGCCAGCAGGAGCACGGCATCGTACGTCGCTGCCGCGGTTGCGCGGGTCTGCTCCCCCGGGTGACGTGCCTCGTACTGCGCGCGAAAGGCGCGCACCGCGTCATGCGTACTGCGATGATCCCAGTTGGCCACGATGATCGAGCCACGCAGTTCCGTGCGGCGGCTCAGTGCCACGGCATCCCACGCATCGCTGCCGAGAAACCGCCCGCGAAACCCCAGCGTGCGCGCCAGTCGAAACTGCATGGAGTCGCGCGACGAAAAGTTCGGAAGCAACAGCACGTCAGGTGCCGCGGCGACGAGGCGTCGCACCTGCGGTTCATGCGACGAGGGATCATCGCTATCGAAGGTCTCCTGCGCGACCATCTCACCACCGAGCGCCTCGAAGGTGCGACCAAACAGTGCGACAATCTCGCGACCATACGGGCTGGCCGCGTTGGCGAGGGTCGATGCCCGGCGCGCGCCGAGGGAGTCGAAGACGAAGCGTGCGAGCACCTCACCTTGCACCGCATCGAGGAACGCGAGGCGGGTGACCAGCTGCCGATTCTCGGTCACCGCCGGACTCGACGCCATGGGCGTGACCATCGGGACGTCCGATGCCTCGGCGACGGCACCGGCCGAGACGGCGAACGCGCTCTGCTGCGGTCCCACGATCACATCGACGGAGTCGAGGTTGATGAGCGCGCGCGCGACGCTCGCCGCAGCGTCCGCTCGCAACTCGGATTCGCGATCGATCAGCACGACCGTATGGGCCACGCCGCCGATGCGCACGCCGCCGTTCGCATTGAGTTGTTCGACAGCCATGACCGCGCCTTGGCGAGCGGGAAGCCCCGACGAACTCGATGCCGCGCCCTCGAACACGCCGATCAGCCCGATGCGAAACTCGGGGGGCGGGGGCGGCTCACATGCGGAGCTCAGCGCAACCGATACGCCTAGCGCTGCCGGCGCCATGAACCGACGGAGCTGCGAATACGGCCTGAACGGCGATCTGAGCATGCAGCGAGCTGGAGGCGGGTGGGTGAGCGGTTTCCGAGAAAGTATCGGCTTGGGGCGTTCTCTGCGTGAGGGTCTCTGTATCAGTCGTGCGGCGCGGGCGCACGCAGTGTCTGCAGGATGGACACGGCGTCGAGCAACGACGGAATGACCGCGCACGTTCGCGCGGCCAGAGCAGGCGGCACGTCCTTGAGATCAGGAACCGCGACGGCCAGCATGCCGGCCGCCAGCGCCGCCTCGAGTCCGAGGTCGCTATCCTCGAATGCCACGCACCGTGCCGGCGCCACCCCGAGGCGGCGCGCGGCCTCGAGGAAGATGTCGGGCGCCGGTTTTGAGCGCGCCACCTGCTCCCCCGTTACCACGATCGGGACGCGTTCGCGCAACGCGGCCAGCGTCAGCTTTTCCGCCGCGCCGGTGGCCAAGGTGGAGGTGGCGATCGCGTAGGGCAGACCGACCGAGTCCAGCCAGTCGAGGAGGGGCAGTACCCCGGGCTTGCGCAGCGCCTCGGCCGGCGTTGCGCGCAGCTGCGCGTGATAGTGCGCCGCGTGGCGCTCGTAGAGCTCCGCAACCGGAAAATCGCGGCCCATCGCGGCGAGAAACTCGGTTTCGACTTCGGGGCGCCGTCGGCCGATGATGGAGGTCAGCGTGGCAAGCGGCAGTGTCACCCCGAGGTCAGCCCCGCCTGCCAGCCACGCCTGTCGCGAGAGGCGTTCGGTGTCGAGCAGCAGGCCGTCCATGTCGAACACCACGGCGGCGATCGAGCGCCCTTGCGTATGGCGGCTGCGCGTCCCGCCGTGGCTCACGACAGCCCGCTCACACGCCCCTCGGTGTCCATCGTCATGCGCACGGCGGCCGGGCTCGGTGACAGCCCCGGCATTGTCATGATGTCGCCGCAGCGCGCGACCACAAAACCGGCGCCCGCGCTCCCACTGACATCGCTCACCAGGAGTCGAAAGCCGGTCGGCTTGCCGAGCCGCGCGGGATCGTCGGTGAGCGAGTACTGCGTCTTCGCCATGCACACCGGGGTGTCGGCCATGCCATTGGCTTCGAGCCACGTCATGTTGCGCTCGGCGGTGGGCGAGAAGTCCACGCCGTCGGCGCCGTACACCTTGCGCGCGATCGTCTCGATTTTTTCGCGAATCGGGTGCGTGTGATCATACACCGGCCGGAACTCGTGTCCCGGTGCGTCGAGCAGTGCGAGCACGGCGCGCGCCAGCTCCTCGCCGCCTTCACCACCACGCGCCCAGACATCGGTGAACGCCACGGCAACATCGTGCGCCGCGCACCACTGCAGCACGGTCTCGATTTCGTCAGCCGAATCGCTGAGCCGGCGATTGAGGGCCACGACCACGGGCACGCCGAACTGCCGCACATTGTGCACGTGGTGATCGAGGTGCGGCAGGCCGCGTCGCAGTGCGTCCACATCGGGCACATCGAGTGCCGATTTGGGCGCGCCTCCCTGCATCTTGAGCGAGCGGATCGTGGCCACGAGCACGGCCGCTTCCGGGTTGAGGTCACCGGTGCGACACACGATGTCGAAGAACTTTTCGGCACCGAGGTCGGACCCGAAGCCGGCCTCGGTGACCACCACGTCCCCCAGTGCGAGTGCGCTGCGCGTGGCCACGAGCGAGTTACAGCCGTGCGCAATGTTACCGAACGGTCCGGCGTGCACGATCGCAGGCCCGCCTTCGAGCGTCTGCACCAGGTTGGGGCGCATCGCGTGTTTGAGCAGAATGCTCATGGCCTGATCGGCGCCGAGGTCGCCTGCGGTCACCGGTGTGCGCGAGGTCCCAGCCGTGGTGCCCACCACGATGCGCGCGAGTCGCGCCTGCAGATCCGCATAGTCGCTGGCGAGTGCCACGATCGCCATCACTTCGCTGGCGGGTACGATCACCCACCGCGCTTCACGTGGCACGCCGTTCGCCGCGCCCCCCAAACCGATCACGGCGTCACGCAGCGCCCGATCGTTCATATCGATGGTGCGCGGCCACGTGATGCGGCGCGCATCGAGGCCGAGGGCGTTGCCTTGCGTGAGGTGATTGTCGATGAGCGCGCTCAACAGGTTGTGCGCGCTGGCAATCGCATGGAAGTCACCGGTGAAGTGCAGGTTGATCTCTTCCATGGGCAGTACCTGGCTGTAGCCGCCGCCCGCTGCGCCTCCCTTCACGCCGAACACCGGCCCCAGGCTTGGCTCGCGCAACGCAAGCACCGCGTTGGTGCCGATGCGTCGCAGCGCCTGCGCCAGCCCGACGCTCACGGTACTCTTGCCCTCCCCCGCCGGCGTAGGACTGATGGCGGTGACGAGCACGAGTCGACCGCGCGCAGGCCGCTGCGCCAGCTCCAGCGGCAGCTTGGCCATGTAGCGGCCATACGGGTCGATGTCATCGGCGGTGAGGCCAAGATCGGCCGCCACGTCGGTGATGGGGCGGAGCCGCGCCTGCTGCGCGATCTCGATATCGGACGGAACGCTCGGCGTATGCATGTGGGCAATCTACGCGGCCGCATGCGTCGCTTCACGCCACGTGTTGCTCAGACGGGTGGCAGCGGCACGATGGCATCGTCCACCACCCCGAAGGCGCGCTCGCCGGGCGACGGCACCCACGCACCAGCGCCAGTGAAGCTCGAGAACGCCGGCAGGATGAGATAGTGCGGCCCCTGCACAAAGCAGGGCAGACGCACGCGATCGCGCCCGCGCCCGGCGAGGCGCGTCGTCGGGTGCAAGTGTCCGCACACGTGCAGTGCGGCGCCGCCTCCGCTCATCGGCTCGTGTGTGAGTGCGAGCTCGTGCTGCACGTAGGGGCCATCGACGCAGGTGATGCCGAGCGAGGCGGGCGGATCACCAGCGTGCCGATCGTGGTTGCCACGCACCAGCGTGATCGCCAGCGATGGCCACCGCGCACGCCACGCGTGCACCGGAACCAACGCGCGCTCGTCCCATCCATGACGCGAGTGCGCGAGGTCACCGAGAATCCACAGCTCGCGTGCGTTGGTGCGGGCGAGCACGGCCTCGAGGCGCTGCAGGTCCTGCGCAGTCCCACCCGACGGGAGGGGCACACCGAGGGCGCGCAGCGCGGTGGCCTTCCCCCAGTGCAGGTCGGCCACGATGAGCGCACGGGCACTCGGCAGCTCGAGGGCACGCTCGGCGTGCAGCACGAGGTGCTGACCGTGCATGTGCACGGGGACGGACGCGGTAGTGTGGGTGGCCGACATGCACCGGGAAGCATGGCCTGGTGACCGCCGATCTACCAGCCGCCTCCGCCCCCGCCGCCCGAACTGCCGCCACTGGAGCTGCTGCCACCGCCACTCGAGCTCGAGGAGGGAGCGGACACGCCGGACGAAAAGCCACTCACCGCGGCGCCGAATGCGACCGTGGCGCCGGCCCCGGCAAAGCCACCCCCGCCGCCGAAGCTGCCCCAGCTGCGATCACCAGCTGCGCCGCTCAACCCCGACGAGACGCCGGCGGAGCGCAGACCCGTGCTGCTGGAGGTGTCCACGTCGCTCACCGCCCCGAAGGACTTGAACCAACGGTTCACCTGTCGGTGCAAGCCGAAGGCGAGCAGATACGGGTACCACGCCTGTTCCAGCGCTGGCGTCGGGGACGCGAGTTCGCGCCGGAAGTGCTCACGCGCCGCCACCAGTCGCTTGCGCAGCCGGATGCGTTCTTTCGCATGCGGCGACCGTGCGTTGTCGAGCATCGACTTGCCGAAGCCCAGCCCGAACGCCGTGAGCGCGGCATAGGTGAGCACACCGGGGGTGAGGTCGGCCTGCTGTGTGAGCCACAGGAGGCCGGCCGCGAGGGCAAACACCGGAACGAGCACGCGCAGGAGATGCGGGGCGGGACGCAGCACGCGCTTTCGCCACGCGATCGCCTGCGAGAAGCCGACGATACAGATCCCCAAGGCGATCCCGAAGCCGCCAAGCACCAGGAGTGCGTCCAGGTCTCGCGTGCGGATCGCGAGGATGAACAGCGCCAGACCGGTGAGATGCAGCGCCAGCGTGAGCGGCCACCGGCGTACGGGGGGCAGCGTCGTGCCGACGTCCGGAAGCGCCAGCACGCGCCGCATGAGTTCAGCGCGAATGAGGCCAGCGGGGTCGAAGCCGATGGACGCATAGCGCTTGCGCAGCGAGTTCGTGTCGGTGGTGCGTTCGAACGATTCGAAGAGGGCATCGATCAGCGCCCGTTCATGACCGGTGAGCGTCTCGCGGCGCGCCACGAGTGTCAGGTGCAGGATGTCGCGCCGAAACACGCTTTTGCCTTCGGACTTCACGGTGCTTGTGAGCTTCCCTTCGGCGACCAACCGCGCCAGTGTGGCGGCGACTTCCGGCGGCCCCACGGAGTCGTCCCAGACAGTGCCCGCTACCTCTGGCAGCATATGCAACAGATGACGCTCCAGCCACGCATCGTCGATGACGCGCGCGTCCACGGACTCGAATCGGCCCAGCGCGTGTTCATCGCGCACGAAACGCACGCTCAGCAGCACCAGGCCGAGCGTGAGGGCGGCCACGAATCCGTAGGCCGTGGCCGCGTCGAGGCCGTGTGCCACGTTCGATGGACGCCCCGCACCGCGATAGGTGAGGTCGGTGTTCACTACGAACGACACGCCGGGCTCGAGCCGCCCCTCCTGCCAGCGACCGGCAAAGTCCGGCGACGCCCGCCAGACATCATCGAGCGTGAGCACGAGTGAGAAGCGCTCGATGTTGCCCGAACGATTTCGAAAGGCGAATTCGTGATCGAGCCGATAGCCGTTGTCGACGGGCATCAGGATGTCGGCGTAACGATATTCGAGGATGTAGGTGATGTACGTGTTGTCGAACGCCACGTCGTTCGGCAGGCGGCTTCGCCAGCGCAGTGTACCCGACCCAGCCCACTCGTATCCATCTACCGCATCAATGGCGCCGTAGGCGAGTGGCACCTCGGCATTGGTGAGTGAGTCCACCCGCAGGAGCTTCGTGAGACCGAAGCGCTGCCCGAGTCGCGTGTCGAACACCCGCTCCCCGCCGTTCCAGTCGCCGGAGAAGCGAATGACCTGCCGCTCTCGCACGTGCAGGGTTCCGGTACTGTCGAGATGTGCCGAAACATCGAACTGCGGCCAGTCGAGCGATTGGTAGCCGACCGGCGGCTCGTTGTCCGGAGCCCGCAGGATCGGCTCCACGAACGGTGCGAAGGTCACCGCCGTGCCGGTCGCGATCGAATCGGTGGGGGCGGACGGCCCGCACGCGAGCGCGACGACGCCGATGATCGACACGGCGGCGACACGGAGCGTCGAACGCAGGCGACGCCACGTGAGCGAAGGTGACGGCACAAACATGGCGTGGGCTCCGTCAGGGGG
Organism: Gemmatimonas sp.; assembly: GCA_011390935.1. Lineage (GTDB taxonomy): Bacteria > Gemmatimonadota > Gemmatimonadetes > Gemmatimonadales > Gemmatimonadaceae > JAABRT01. The sequence continues at coordinate 44,765 of JAABRL010000006.1, read as the reverse complement.
TGGGACGTGCTCGGACTCGCGACGGGGTTCGGCGTTCGAGCTGCGCGGCCATCCGTCGCACACGATCGGCCAGCTTCTCCGTGCTGATCTTTCCGCGCGTGCGGTCCACAAGCAAGGGGAACGCGAGTGGGGTGGGGCGGTCCAGGTTGAGCAGCCGCACGGTGCTACCCGCGAGGCGTGTGAGCACGCGCCCCAGCCGACTGGCCTCCAGCTGCCGCTCGAGCACTTCGCGCTGCGCCTGCCGAAGCAACAGGTTGTCGGGGTCGTAGCGCGCGAACACGTCGTACAGCAACCCGCTCGAGGCCTGCACATGCTTGAGACTCTTCTGCTGCCCCGGATATCCGGTGAAGACGAGACCGGCCACGCGCGCGATTTCGCGAAACTGTCGTCGTGCCAACTCGGCGGCGTTCAGGCTGTGCGTGATGTCATGCAGCAGGTGTTGCGACGACAGCAGGCCGGCCTCGAGCGCTTCTTCGAGTGGCGCGCGCTCGGGCGCCAACAGTTCGAAGCCATAGTCGTTGCATGCGAACGTGAACGAGATGGGGCCGATCTGGGCAATGCGATACGCAAAGAGCGCCGCGAGCCCTTCATGCACGAGACGTCCCTCGAAGGGATACACGAACAGATGGTGACCATCGCGCGTCTCGCAGCGCTCGATCAGCAGTTCATGGGGGGCCGGAATGCAGGAGCGTTCCGCTTGCAGCGACAGGATCGGGCGTACCGCGCGCAGTTCGGGGGTGTCGTACCGACCAGCGCGCGCGGCATCGAGTGTTTCGCGCACGGCGGCGGCGAGTTCCGTCGACAGCGGCATGCGCGCCCCCTGCCAGCGCGGAATCGCCTGCACCTTGGACTTGGCCTTGCGCACCCACGCGGTCAGATCGCGTACGCGCACGAACTCGAGCGCGCGGCCGCTGAACAGAAACACATCGCCCGGGGTGAGTCGCGCGATGAAGCTCTCTTCGACGGAGCCGAGTCGTCCGCCGCTGAGCCAGCGCACGGCAATCGAGGTGTCGCTCACGATCGTGCCGATGTTGAGCACATGTCGCCGTGCCACCTGGGCGTTGGTCACGCGGTACACGCCGTCGTCGCCGCACACGAGACGGGCATACTCCGGATACGCGGCCAGTGCAGCGCCCCCATGGGTGGTGAAGTCGAGGGCCCACCCCAATTCTTCATCGGTGAGCGCGGCGTACGCGCGGGTGGTGCGCAGCTCGGCGAGCGCGCTCTCACGCGTGAAGCCGCCGCCGAGCGCGAGCGTCACGAGATGCTGCACGAGCAGGTCGAGCGGGCGGTCCACGGGATCGCGCGCCTCGATGGCGTTGGCGCGCATGGCATCGCGAGCCGCCGAGACCTCCACGAGTTCCAGCGCGTGCGTGGGCACGCACACGATGCGCGAGGTACGCCCCGGTGAATGGCCGGATCGGCCCGCGCGCTGCAGCAGGCGCGCAACGCCCTTGGGACTCCCCACTTGCAGCACAAGATCCACTGGGGCGAAGTCCACACCGAGGTCGAGGGAGGAGGTGGCCACCACGATCCGGAACCGTCCGGAGCGCAGGCCGTCTTCAACCGCTCGGCGTTCATCCACGTCGAGCGAGCCATGATGCAGGGCGGTGAACTCGAACCAATCCGGACGTGCCGCACAAATCGACTGGAACCACAGCTCACATTGTGAGCGCGTGTTCGTGAACACGATCGCGCTCGTGGCGCCGGCCAGGCGATCGAGCACCTGCGGCAGCATCTTCACATTCAGGTGGCCAGCCCACGGGAAGCGGTCCATTTCCTCGGGAACGAGCGACTCCACCTCGATCTCCTTGGGGACGAGTCCGCGCACCAGGCGGCCCGGGCGCGGCGTTCCGTCGGCCGTCACGCCCATGAGCGTATCGCGCGCGACCTCGAGATTGCCAAGCGTTGCCGAAAGCCCCCATACGCGCACATCCGGCACGATCGCGCGCAGTCGGGCGAGCGCCAGCTCCGTTTGCGCGCCACGCTTGGTGGAGAGCAGTTCGTGCCACTCATCCACGATCACCGCGCGCAGTGAGGCGAAACGCTCGTGATGATCGTCTCGGCACAGCAGGAGCGTAAGCGACTCGGGGGTGGTGATCAGCGCCGACGGCATTCGATCGCGCTGGCGTGCTCGCACGGAGGCCTTGGTGTCGCCGGTGCGTGATTCTACCGTCCATGGCACGCCGAGCGCGTCGATCGGGGCGCGTAGCGCGCGTTCGGTGTCGGCGGCGAGGGCGCGCAGTGGGGTGAGCCAGATGACCCGCAGCGGTTCGATGCGATCTGCCATGGTGGATTCCAGTGCCTCGCGGACCGGTCCCAACCACGCCGCGTACGTCTTGCCGGTACCGGTCGCCGCGTGAATCAGTCCCGACTCACCGCGGGCGTATGCGTCCCATACCTCGCGCTGAAAGCCAAAGGGCGACCATTGCTGCGCCTCGAACCATCGCTCCAACGGCGTCACGCGTCGCCGCGCTGTTCATGCGCCTGCTGCGCGCGCAGCAGCGCGCGCACCGATTCGAGACTGTCCGCATCACGCGCGACCTTGTCACGTCGCCAGCGCGTGATGCGCGGAAAGCGAACGGCCAATCCACTCTTGTGGCGCGCACTTTCCTGAATGCCTTCGAAGGCGAGCTCGAACACCAGCGTCGGTTCCACCGTGCGCACCGGACCATACGTTTCGCGCGTGTTCGCACGCACAAACCGATCCACCTCGCGGATCTCGGCGTCAGTGAGCCCCGAGTAGGCCTTCGCGAATGGTACGAGCGTGTCGCCGTTCCACACGGCGAAGGTGTAATCGGTGTGCAGGCCGGCGCGACGTCCGTGCCCAGCCTGCGCATAGATCAGCACGGCGTCCACCGTGAGCGGCGACACCTTCCACTTGCGCCAGTCGTTGCCGCGTCGACCCACGCCATACGCGCTGTTCGCGCGTTTGAGCATGAGCCCTTCGGCGGCCTGCTGACGCGACAGGTCGCGTGCCTCCGACACCTCTGTCCACGAGGTGGCCTCGATGCGTGGCGAGACACTCACAGGCGCACCGGTGGGCAGCGCAGCTACGAGGCGCTGCATTTCACTGCGTCGTTCGTGCAGCGGCTGCGTGCGTAGGTCGTTCCCGGCATGTTCAAGGCAGTCGTATGCCACGAAGTGCACGGGCACCTGCGCAACCAGTGCACGACCGACCTGCTTGCGGTTGAGCCGGCGTTGCAGCGCGGTGAAGGGCATCGGCGTACCGTCACGCCACGCCAGCAGTTCGCCATCGAGCACCGTGCCATCGGGGAGCAGGGCACACGCCTGCTCCACTTCGGGGAAACGCCCCGTGAGCAGCTCTTCGCCTCGGCTCCAGAGCAGCACACGGTCTCGCCGCTTCACGATCTGCGCCCGGATACCATCCCACTTCCACTCCACCTGCCACTCCTGCACGTCGCCCAGAGATTCCACAGGGGCTTCCAGCGGGTGCGCAAGAAAGAACGGATACGGGCGACTCCAGTCGGCGTCGGCCGTGTCCCCGCGTACGAGCTGCTCGAACCACTCGCCGGTGGGTTCCCAGGCGCCCATGAGGCGATGCGCGATGATGTCGGCGTGCACATCACTCGCGGCGGCGAGCGCGCGCACCACGAGCCCCTGTGACACGCCCACGCGAAACGCACCGGTGAGCAGCTTGTTGAACACGAAACGCGCGGTACCGTCGAGTTGCTGCCACGCCTCGAGCAGTGCGACGCGCTGTGCATCGGCGTCCATGGTGGCGAGTGGCAGCAGGCGATCTTCCACCCAGGCGCTGAGCGATGCCTCCGCGATCGTCTTGCCGCGCGGTACGAGCAGCGTGATCGTTTCCGCGAGGTCGCCGGCCTGCGCGTACGAATCTTCGAACAGCCAATCGGGAATGTCCGCCGCGGCGGCCGCCCACGTGCGCAGGTCTGGCGCGCGCACCAGTCGTTTGGGACGGCGTCCTGTCAAGAACGCCACGGCCCACGCCGAGTCGGCCGGCGGCGCCTCGGCGAAGTACTGCGTGAGGGCGGCGACCTTGGCCTGCGTGCTCGTGGACGCATCGATCGCCTCGTAGAGCATGGCGAACGCTTTCATGCGTGCACTCCGCCGGATATCACGAGCCGGCCTCGGTCTCGTCGACCGCCGCGTCATCGCGCTCTCCCTCGTACCGCGTGGCGAGTGCGTCGGCCTCGAGCCCATGTTCACGGAGCCACCGCACCACGGGACCGGTGAAGCCGTGGGTGGGCAGCACCCGTTGCGCCCCGGTGGCGTCGATCGCGGCAAGCAGCTGCGGCCAGTCCACATGATCTGAGAGCGTGAATCCGCGATCGACCCCGCGACGTCGCCTCGCACCGCGCACCAGCATCCAGCCGCTCGCAAACGCGGCCGCCGATGGTCCGAAACGGCGCACCCACGTGCCCCCGTCCACGCTCGGTGGCGCGATCACAATGGCGCGCGACCACGCCGGATCGCGTTGGTCCACCGTCGCGTAGGTGGTCTCGGGCATGGTGATGCCGGCGTCGCGGTAGAGCCCGGTCATGGTCTCCACGGCGCCATGCGTGAGGATCGGTCCGATCGACGGGTCGAGCCCGGCAAGCAACCGCTGCGCCTTGCCAAGGGAATAGCCGTACAAGAGCGATGCCCGCCCCTCCGCCGCATTCGCACGCCACCAGGCGTTGATCTCGTCGAACACCTGCGCCGTGGACGGCCAGCGGTAAATCGGCAGGCCGAAGGTGCACTCGGTGATGAAGGTGTGGCAGCGCACCGGCTCCCACGGCGTGCAGGTGGGATCGGGATCGGTCTTGTAGTCGCCCGACACCACCCACACCTCACCGCGGTGCTCCACGCGAATCTGCGCCGATCCCAGAATGTGGCCGGCGGGGTGCAGCGAGATTCGTACGCCGTGCACCGTGACCGGCTCGCCGTACGCCACTGACTGTACGCGGTCCCCGTGCGCGCCGAGCCGCGTGCGCGCGAGCGCCGTACCCGGTGCGGCCACCAGATACTGTCCACACCCGAAGCGCAGATGGTCGCTGTGGGCGTGCGTGATCACCGCCCGGTCCACGGGCGCCCACGGGTCGATGTAGAGTTGCGCGGGCTCGCACCAGAGTCCGCGGTCGGTCACGCGCAGTAGCATGCGGGATGAGCGTATGGGTGGGCGCGGACGTTCCGCCTCGCGGAGCGACCAGCCCACGCTCGGCGGAATCAACGAACCCCCGGTAAGTTGGCGTGTTGGTCCGCGCTGCAGTGGACCGCCCGACCTTGAACCTGTTGGTTCACGCCCACCTCCGGAGCCCGCTTTGTGATCAGGAGCACCGTGCTGCGTTCATTGTCCCTCTGTGTGGTCGCCTTCTCGGCGTGCAGCGTGCCCGAGCCCGAGCCACCCGAGGCGGGTGTGCCACTGGCGCTCGCCGAGCAGCGTGCGGCGGTAATCTCCGATGTGCACTACGACGCCCGCTTCGACCTGACGGCGGATCGTACGCAGCCGATCCTGGGGGAAGTGGAGGTGCGCTTCACGCTGCGTGAGACGCGATCGCCGTTGGTGCTCGATTTTCGGGCGCCCGCCGATCATGTGCTGGGCGTGCTGCTCGACGGAGATTCCGTGGCCTTCACGGTACCACCGGACCACATCGTGATCCCCGCGCGCGCACTCTCGGCGGGCGAACACACCGTGCGCGTGCGCTTTCGCAGCACCGATGCGGCGCTCAATCGGCAGGACGAGTTCCTGTATGCCCTCTTCGTGCCGGACCGTGCGAGTACGGCGTTCCCCGTGTTCGAACAGCCGGATCTGAAGGCCTCGTTCGCCGTCACACTCACCATGCCCGCGTCGTGGAAGGCGTTGGCCAATGGCGCACTTGTCTCGCGTGACAGCAGCGATGCCGCGCGTCATGTCGTTCGCTTCGCTCCCTCGGCGCCAATCAGCACCTACCTGTTTGCGTTCGCTGCGGGCAAGCTGCAGAGCGAGACGGCGCAACGCGGCGGGCGCACGTTCACGATGTATCATCGCGAAACGGACGCCGAGAAGGTCGCGCGCAACCGCGAGGCCATCTTCGATCTGCACGCCACCGCGCTCGACTGGCTCGAGGACTACACGGCCATCGACTACCCGTTCGGCAAGTTCGATTTCTTCGCCGTGCCGGCGTTCCAGTTCGGGGGCATGGAGCATCCGGGCGCCATCTGGTATCGCGCCGAGTCGCTGTTTCTCGACGCCACCGCGTCGCGCGCGCAGGAACTCGGGCGGGCGAGTCTGATCGCGCACGAAACCGCGCACATGTGGTTCGGTGACCTCGTGACGATGCGCTGGTTCAACGACGTGTGGATGAAGGAGGTCTTCGCGAACTTCATGGCCGCCAAGATTGCCGGCCCCGCGTTCCCCGACCTCAACCTCGCGTTGCGCTTCTACCAGGCGCACCACCCCACAGCGTACGGCGTCGATCGGACCGCGGGGGCAAACCCCGTCCGGCAGCCGCTCGAGAACCTGCGCGAGGCCGGCTCGCTCTATGGCGCCATCATCTACCAGAAAGCGCCGGTCGTCATGCGACAGCTCGAGGAGCTGATCGGCGAAACGGCGCTCCGCGACGGACTGCGCACCTACCTCGACCGCCATCGGTTTGGCAACGCCACGTGGCCCGATCTCATCGCGATCCTCGATGACGCCACGCCAGACGATCTGGCCACCTGGAGCCGCGTGTGGGTGGAGGAGCCCGGGCGTCCCCGCGTTCAGGCGCAGTGGGCCGACTCGGGTGTGCGCATTACCCAGGATGATCCGTGGCCTTCGCGCGATCTGCTGTGGAGCCAGCCGATCGTGGTTGCTCTCGGTTTCGGGGACACGGTGCATGTGGAGCGTGTGATCCTGCGCGGCGCCGAGGCGTTCGTGCCAGTGGCGAGTGCACCGCCGGATTTCGTGCTCGCCGGCGCCGATGGCATCGGCTATGGACGCTTCATGCTCGACTCCATGAGTCGCGAGGCCCTGCGCACGCAGGTGCAGCAGCTCGATGATCCGGTGCACCGCGCGGTGGCGTGGCAGTCGCTGTACGAAGAGGTGCTGGACGATTCGCTTGACGCGGACGCTTTCCTCGATGCGGCGATCAGTGCGATCACGCAGGAACGCGACGAACTGCTGGCGCAACAGGTGCTCGGACTTGCCCGCACGGTATACTGGCGCTTCCTCGCGGACTCGTCGCGAACGGCGCGTGCGCCTCAGCTCGAAGCGGCGCTCTGGCGTGCGCTCGATGCGGCACCCACCCCGGGTCGCAAGGGCGCATACTTCAGCACACTCACCGGGGTCACGCTCACGCCCGAGGGCACAGCACGGCTCGAGCGCATCTGGCGTCGCACGGAAACACCGCGCGGTTTGCCGCTCGCCGAGCAGCAGTACATCGCTCTGGCAGAGGCGCTGGCGATTCGAGGAGTGCCGGCGGCGGAGGCGATCCTCACCGAGCAGGAATCGCGCATCACGAATCCCGATCGCCTCGCGCGATTCCGCTTCATGCGCGCGGCATTGAGCGCTGACGTGGCGATTCGCGACTCGCTGTTTCGCACCTTCGCCGACGTGGAGAATCGTCGACGCGAATCGTGGGTGCTCGATGCCATGGGTGCCATGCACCATCCGCTGCGCGCGGAGGCCGCGCTGCCAAACGTGCGTGCGGCGCTCGACCTCGTGCCCGCGATCCAGCAGACGGGTGACATCTTCTTTCCGCTGCGTTGGCTGAACACCACGCTCGATGGTCATCGCAGCGTCGAAGCCGCGGCCGCGGTACGCGCGTTCCTCGACGAAACCCCCGATCTCTCACCGCGACTGCGCGGCAAGGTGCTGCAGGCGGCTGACGACCTGTTCCGGGCCGCAGACCGCGCGCCGCGCTCGGGAACCGATCAGGGGTGAATGATGGACACACCGGCCACTGGCGCGGTCGCCATCGTGGCCAGCGCGTCCGGCGCCTCCGCCAGCGAGAGGCGCCGGGTGATGAGGCGCTCCGGATCGAGCCGGCCGTCCATCACCATGGCGAGCATGCGCGGATAGGCATGCGCCGCCATGCCGTGGCTGCCAACGATTTCGAGCTCGCGCGCGATCACGAGGTGCAGCGGGAAGGGCGGGTTGGCATCGTCGCCCGCCATGAGTCCCACCTGTACCATGCGTCCGTTCTTGCGCAGTGCCTCGAGTGCGCCGCGCGCCGTACCGCGTGAGCCGAGCGCGTCGATTGACACATCGACGCCACCGCCCGTGATCTCACGAATCGCGCCGCGCACCTCGCGCCCGCGCTGTGCTGAAGCCGCGCCGCTCGCGGTGTCGCGAGCCTTGAGCACCACCTCGGCGCCGGCCTGCTGGGCCAGTGAGAGCGCCGTGTCAGAGACGTCCACCCCGATGATTCGGGCACCGAGGGCACGGGCAATCATGATCGCCGACAGCCCTACGCCTCCGCACCCGAACACGGCTACCCACTGCCCGGGCTGCACACGGCCTTGATCCACGACCGCGCGAAACGAGGTGGCGAAGCGGCACCCGAGTCCCGCGGCGGTATCGAACGACAGCGCCTCGGGCAGGGCGACGAGGTTCACATCCGCCTGATGCAGCGCCACGTATTCGGCGTACGAGCCCCAGTGCGTAAAGCCGGGCTGCGTCTGGTCGTCGCACACCTGCGCATCGCCGCGCACGCAGGGCGCGCATGTGCCGCACGCGCAGACGAACGGCACCGTTACTCGATCACCGACGCGCCAGCGCCGCACCTCGGGGCCCACGTCGGCGACGACCCCAGCGAGTTCGTGCCCCGGAACGTGCGGGAACGCGTGAATGTCGGGGTCGTGTCCCTGCCAGCCGTGCCAATCGCTGCGGCACAGTCCGGTGGCGTGCACGCGCACCACCACGCCATGCGGCGAGGGGGTGGGGTCGGCAAGCGTCTCGACCCGAATCGGGCCAGCGAAGGAATCGTAGCAGACAGCGCGCATGGGGTATCTTTCGAGGTGAAATGCTCTTCTCGAAGATACCGCCGCACGCTGCGTCGGGTATTGTCGATGACCGCTGAGGCCGTGCATGACCACTCCGCTCCACGAGCTGCTCTCGCTGCTCGCGCTCGAACCGCTCGAAGTCAACATCTACCGCGGCGGCAACCGGGATCTGGGATCCGGTCGCGTATTCGGGGGGCAGGTGTTCGCGCAAGCGCTGGTGGCGGCGCGTCGCACGGTGGATGATGCGCGGGAAGCACACTCCGTGCGCGGCGACTTCATTCTGCCTGGTGATCTGGCCGCGCCGATCGTGTACTTCGTGGACCGCCTGCGCGATGGTACGAGCTTCGCGACCCGGCGCGTGACGGCGATTCAGCATGGGCGCGCGATCTTCAATCTCTCCGCGTCCTTCCACAAGATGGAGGAGGGCCTCACCCATCAGCTGTCGATGCCCGACGTGCCGGCGCCCGAGACGCTGCCGAGTGAGCTGACGCTCTTGCGAGCGATTGCCGACCGCATTCCCGAGCGCTATCGCGCGGCGTGGACGCAGGACCGTCCGATCGACATTCGACCCGTCGATCCGATCGATCCGTTTCGACCCGAGGTGCGACCACCGCAGCGGCAGTTGTGGTTTCGCGCGGTCGGCACCATGCCGGACGAACTGCTGCTGCATCAGGCGGTGCTTGCGTATGCGTCCGACTACAGTCTGCTGACCACCGCACTCCTGCCCCATGGGGTGTCGTGGCGTGCGCCCGGGCTGCAGATTGCTTCGCTCGATCACTCGGTGTGGCTGCATCGTGCATTTCGTGCGGATGAATGGTTGCTGTATGTGATGGACAGTCCGGTCAGCGGTGGCGCCCGCGGGTTTGCGCGCGGGTCGATCTTTGCGCGCACCGGTGAGTTGGTGGCCTCGGTGGCGCAGGAAGGGCTGCTGCGCATGCGCCCTGTTGGCGACGTGCCGCCGTGAGACCACGCCTGGTGCTCGCCGGACTGGGCCACGCGCATCTGTTCGTGCTCGAGGCGCTCGCCACCGGGGCCCTCGACGGCTGCGACGTGGTCGTGTGTACCGGCGAAGCGGAGCATGTGTACTCCGGCATGGTGCCCGGATGGCTCGGCGGTCGCTACGATCGATCGGAGCTGTCGCTCGACACGGAGCAGCTGTGCCAATGGGCGGGGGCAACGCGACTGCCCCAACATGTACGCGGCCTCGATCCCGTATCGCGCCGCATCACGCTCGATAACGGCGACACGCTGGCGTTTGATCTGTGTTCGATCGCCGTGGGGTCCAAGCCGGCCGGCCTGGATGTGGCCGGCGCGAGTGAACATGCGATTCCGCTCAAACCGTTGCACAACGTGGAACGGCTGCGCACGCAGCTGTCCGAGCTCGCGGCTCGCGGCCGTGGTGCGGTCACCGTCGTGGGCGCGGGACTCGCGGGGATCGAGATGGCACTCGCGACGCGCGCGCGGCTCACGCTCGACGGTGATGTTGCACGCGCGGTCGCGATCACGGTGCTCGGGGTCGAACACGAACTCGTGCCTGAGCGTGGGCCGCGTCTGGCCCGACAGCTCATCCGCGCGTGCGATCGTCAGCGTGTGGCGGTACGTTTGGGCGCGCGGGTGGCCCGTGTGCATCACGACGCGCTCGAACTTGCGGACGGTGCACGCCTGCCGAGCGACTGTACGGTGTGGGCAACGGGCGCTGCCGCACCGCCGTGGCTGGCGGCAAGTGGACTCCCTGTGGACGACCGCGGATTTCTCCTGGTGGACGGACATCTGCGCTCGCCGGGGGCCGCGCACGTGTTTGCCGCGGGGGATTGCGCGACGCCGTTGTCGTGGGATGACACCCCGAAGGCCGGCGTGTATGCCGTGCGCATGGGGCCCGTGCTCGCGCGCACACTGGCCAGTGTGGTGCAGCATCGCGCGCTGCCGGCCCCCTACGCGCCGCAGCGGCAGTTTCTGGCTCTCGTGAATACCGGCGACGGGCGCGCGATCGCGAGTCGCGGATCACTGGCGCTGTCCGGCACCTGGGCCATGTGGTTGAAGGATCGGCTCGATCGTGCGTTCATCGCCCGCTTCGCCGGCGGGTGATGAGCGGCGCCGTCAAGGGCGTCGCGCCTACTCATCCTCCTGACGACGCGTCGCCACGAAAATCGCGCCGTCACGAGCGCGCGGCCCGTACGCAATCGTCGCCTGACTCGGCGTGATCAGCGCAAAAAAATGCACGTCGTTCGCCGAAATGAATGCATTCGGACCGAGCACCTGCCCATCGACCACGAGTGAGAGGCATCGGCCGGTACGCACATAGTAGTAGCACCCCTGCCCGCCTTCCGGCGGACGGACGCCGGCCAGCGGCAAGCGTCGCATCATCTCGCCGAGCGACTGCACAGTCCCTCGCTCTTCGGCCACGCGCACGGGGTCCACCACACGCCATCCATTGCGTCGCGCGTTGCGAAGCTGATTCTCGTTGTACGTCGGCATGCGTGCGGGGGCGGCAACCACGCGGACCGTCGCGAGGGTGACACCGAACAGCGGCGCCGCGATCTCCAGATCGATCGTGTCGCGATCGGTTGGCACCTCCAGGACATCCGACGTGGTGGGCTGCACGCCGAGTTTGCGTACCACAAAGCGCACACGCCGAACGCCGCGCATGTTCAGCATGAAGTCGCCGTTCGCCAACGATCGGGTTTCGTCGACGACAACGCTGGCGGAGTCCACCGCCGCAATCACGGCGTCTGCGAGCGGTTGCGTCGAGCCCGCCTGCAGCAGCGTGCCTCGCACGATCTGCGCGCCAAGAGTAGGCGCTGGAACCAGCGCGGCGAGCAGGAGCGCAGTGGACGCGCGCACGTGCGCTATACCGCGTGTACGGGTGCGTACGATTCGGCGAACGCCGGGGCCATCAGGCCAGCGAGTGACCGGCCGTGCGGGTCCTGATGCGAGCGGATCTCGTTGACCATCTCGAGTGCCGTTCGCGTGGCCGGCGGCAACACGCGATCGGTGCTGCCCAATGGCGTGACCCGCTGCCCCCACTTCACGAGCAGCGAACAGTACGTGAGGCCGCCGCCAAACGCGGGCATGAGCATGGTCGCTCCCGGCCGCACACGCCCGGTGTCGAGCGCTTCCACCAGCGCCACCGGGACCGTCGCGGCGCTCATGTTACCGTACTTCTGTACGGTGACGATGACCTTCTCCATTGGGACACCGGCGTACTTCGCCACCGATTCGATGATGCGCAGGTTGGCCTGATGCGGCACGACCAGATCGATGTCGTCGGCGGTCACACCCTGCTGCGCCATCACACGGCGTGACGCATCCGCCATGGCGTGCACTGCGCGCTTGAAAATGGTCTGCCCGTCGAAATCCCAGATGGTGTCGCCGAACTGCACGTCGTGGTTGGCATATGTGCAGCCGAAACCGCGCACGCGCAGCGTCTGACGTCCTTCGGCGTCGCAGCCGAGCACGCTCCCGAGTACGCCCTCTTCCTGATCGGAGGCCTGCAGCACGACGGCGGCGGCGCCATCACCGAACAGCACGGCCACGTTGCGATTGCTCCAGTCCATGTAGCGACTGATGAGCTCGACACCGATCACGATGGCATTGCGTACCACGCCGGTGCGAATCATCGCCGTGGCCGTGGTGAGACCGTAGCAGAAGCTGGTACAGGCCGTGTTGAGATCGATGCTGGCGGCACGCGTGGCCCCGAGCGCGATCTGCACTCCCGATGCGGAGTTGGGCACGAGTTCATCGTTCGACACGCCGCCGTAGATGATGAGGTCCACGTCGCCCGGTTCGAGTCCCGCGCACGCCAAGGCACGCGCGGCGGCGACGGTGGACAGTTCGATCGCGCTCACATGCGAGATGCGTCGCTCGCGCATGCCGGTACGCGTGGAGATCCACTCGTCCGACGTCTCGAGAAAGGTGGAGAGATCGTCGTTACTGAGGATGGCGGGCGGCATGCAGGCGCCCCAGCCGGTGATGGCAGCGAAGGTCATGTGCGGTAGGCGAGGGTTCGCCTTGAACATGAGCCCGGGGCGCGTTGGGCGGGAGGGGGGCAGGTCCAGCGGACGGCCCGCCCACCGCGTGCCACGCTACTGCGGTGGGCGCATCGTCACGCGGCGTGGCATGAGCACCCAGTAGTCGAAATCGAGCACGACGGCCGGATCGTAAGCCCCATCCGCATCCTTGTACGAAAACCGCGTCGCCGCACAATCCTTGAGCGCCACGGTGCGCACCCGAAGCACGCCCAGATCGCCCCGGTCGCCCAGTGGCTGTGTGTCGAGCACCTCCGACCACGCGTAGATGGTATCGCCGGCGAACGTGGGGTTCACATGTCGGCCCCCATTGATGCCGACAATCGCGAATGCGTTGCCGAGCCCGTTGAACGACAGGGCACGAGCAAGCGAGATGATGTGCCCGCCGTACACGATGCGCCGCCCGAATCGCCCCTCGCGCTCCACATGCTGATTGAAGTGCACCTTGGCCGTGTTCTGATACAGCCGCGCTGCCATCATGTGCTCGGCTTCTTCAATCGTCATGCCATCCACATGATCGATGCGCTCGCCTTTGGCATAGTCCTCCCACAGGTGCGCACTGCCAGCCAGCGCCAGATCGTAAGCGCCATCGCGTACGGCATAGGGCACATGCAACGCGGCTGCCGCGACGGCCTCGGGCAAATCGGGAACACTCGTGGACGGCGGGGCGCTCGCCGCTTCCCGCTTGCGCACCATGACCCAGCGCACATACTCCACCACCATGTCATCTCGCTGATTCACGCCACGTGAGCGCACATACACCACGCCGGTCGTGCCGTCACGATTGGCCTTGAGACCGAGCACCGTGCTCTCGGTGCGCAGTGTGTCCCCGGGGAAGACGGGTACGCCGAAGCGCCCGTCGGCGTAGCCGAGGTTGGCGATGGCATTGAGCGAAATGTCGGGCACGGTCTTGCCGAACACCAAATGAAAGACGAGCACCGAGTCCACGGGTGCACGATCGAGGCCCACGGTGCTGGCGAACGGCGATGACGACTGCACGGCAAACCGCGAACCGAAGAGGGACGTGTACATCGACACGTCACCCTCCGACACGGTGCGAGGGGTCGCGTGCACAATGGTCTGCCCGATCGCGAAGTCTTCGAAGAAGTTGCCGGGCCGCGTCTTGTCACTCATGGATCGCGCGTTCCGTTCAGAAGCCGTACGCGGTGGCCAGCTCGGCGTCATTCTGCGCCACCAGACGCGCCAGGTCGACGATCACCTTGGCCTGCTTCCAGGTGGCATCGTCCTGCATCTTGCCGTCGATCATGGCTACACCGCTGCCATCGGGCATCGCCTCGAGAATGCGCTTGGCGAACAGCACCTCCTTCACATTGGGACTGAACACGCGCCGCGCAATCGCGATCTGGTTCGGTGCCAACGACCACGCGCCAGTGCACCCCATCACGAACACGCTGCGCATCTGCGCCTCGCATCCGGCTTCATCGCGAATGTCGCCGAACGGCCCGTAGAACGCACGAATGCCGTGCGCGACGCACGCGTCAACCATACGCGCCACCGTGTAGTGCCACAGGTCCTGCTGCACGAACGCGCGCGGAGCGTCGTCAGCGCCTTCCACCGGATCGGCCAGCACGCCGTAGTGCGGATGACCCCCACCCACGCGCGTGGTCTTCATGCCACGCGACGCCGCGAGGTCGGCCGGGCCCAGACTCATGCCGTGCATGCGCGGGCTGGCCCCAGCGATCTGCTCCACGTTCTTCACGCCCTCCGCGGTTTCGAGCAGGGCATGAATGAGAATCGGACGCGAGACGTGATAGCGCGCTTCGAGCAGCGCCAGGTGCTGATCCACAAAATGAATGTCCCACGGACCCTCCACCTTGGGCACCATGATCACGTCCACCCGGTTGCCGGCCTCGCGCACGATCTGCTCGAGGTCATCGAGAATCCACGGGGAGTTGAGGCAGTTGACACGCACCCACAGTGCGGTGGTGCCGAAGTCGTTGGCGTTCGCGACCTCGATGAAACCGGCGCGTGCCGCGTCCTTGTCCTCCACCGGGATCGCGTCTTCGAGATTGCCGCACAGCACGTCCACCTGGCGGATCATCTCGGGAACCCGCGCGCGAATCTTCTCCACATGCGGCGGGAAGAAATGGATCATGCGCTCCGGACGAATCGGCAATGTGCGAAGCGGGGCCGGTGCGCCAATGGCGAGCGGCTTGTAGAAGTTCACGGGCAGCTTCACGGGATCTCCAGCAGTTCAGGAAAGCGGGCGACGGCATCGCCTCGTGTGATCATCACGTTGAAGGACCGGCCACGACGCCGGCATCATGGAGGGCGCCGAGTTCGGCTTCGCTCACGCCCGCAAGGTCGAGCAGGATTTCGTCGGTGTGTTCACCAAGTCGCGGCGCGGCCCGCAGTGGCACTCGTGGCGCATCGGAAAACGCGAAGGTGCTGCCGGGTGCGAGGTGCACACCGACGCCGGGCTGCTCGAGCTGGGTGAACAGCGGGTTGTCCGTGCTCGCGTCCGGGTCATCGCGCAGCGCCTCGCGGACGGTACGGTACGGACCCCACGCCACACGATGCCGCGAGAGCACCTCACGAACGTCCGCGAACAGACGTGCCGCAAACCACGGCGCGAGCACATCACTGATCTGCTCACGCGCCACGAAACGATTGCCTTCGTCCGACAGGTCGAGACGAATCTGCGTGCCCAGCGCGGCCATTGCGTCTGCGCTGTCTGTTGCGGTGCACAGCGCCGTCCACTGCGAATCGGTGAGCCCGACCACCATCACGCGCACGCCGTCCGCCGTTTCGAAGTCCCGACCGAAGGCGCCGTACAAATAATTGCCGTAGCGCGCGCGGTCGGTGTCGTGCAGCGTGGCCTCGGCAATGAAGCCGAGGTGCCCGAGCATGGCCAGCCCCACATCCTTGAGCGACAACGACACCAGCTGCCCACGACCAGTGCGCGAGCGGTGCCGCTCGGCGGCGAGCATGGCAAGCGCGATCTGGTGCCCGGCGATGGCATCCCACGCGGGAAACACGTGATTCACGGGTGCGGCGTCGTGCGCCGGACCGGTGAACGAGGGCACACCGATCTGCGGATTCACCGTGTAGTCCACTTCGGACCCGCCGTCACGACGCCCGGTGAACGCCACCATGATGAGATCGTCGCGGTGTGCACGCAGCGCGTCGTATGCCAACCAGCCGCGCGCCGGAAAGTTGGTGCTGAACATGCCGGCGTCGGCACCGGGCGCTGTGATCACGCGCGTGAGCAGCTCCTGCCCACGTGGTGAACGCAGGTCCACGGCGATCGAGCGTTTCCCCTTGTTCAGTCCGTTCCAGAAGAGACTCTGCGCACCATCCGGTGTGAGCGGCCAGCGTCCTGCGTCGAGACCGCCCCCGATGGGATCGAAGCGAATGACATCGGCGCCGAGCAGCGCGAGCGTCATGCCGCCAAGCGGTGCCGCCACGAACGCCGAGCCTTCGACCACGCGCAGGCCGGCCAGAATGCCTGAGGTGCCCATGTCAGATGACCTGCTTCTCACGCAGCGTGGCGATCTCCGCTTCGGTCAGGCCGAGCACTTCGTGCAGCACTTCGTCGGTGTGTTGTCCAAGCGTCGGACCGAGAGAGCGAATGCTGCCCGGCGTCTCGGAGAGGCGCGGCACCACGGCGGGTACGATCATCGCCTCACCCGTGTGGTCATCGTCGATGGCCACGAGGTTGCGCCGCGCGTGGAACTGTCGATCGCCAAAGATATCGGCAATGTTGTTGAGCGGGCCGGCGGGGGTATCGGTTGCATAGCAGCGCTGCAGCACCTCTTCGCGCGTGAGCGACCCGCACCAGTCACGCACGATCTCATTTACCGAGTGGGCGTGGGCGAGTCGTACCTTCTGTTCTCCGTACGTGCTCGACGACGCGAGCTCCGGGCGTCCCATGGCCGCGGTGAGCCGCGCGAACAGCTTGTCGGTGGCACACGAAATCGCCACCCACTTGCCGTCCTTGGTGGCGAAGTGGCCGTGCGGGCAGGCAAAGTCGTTGTGCGACGAGCCGAGCCGTTCGCGCACGATGCCGTACATGCTGTACGCGGGCGCGAGTTCGTCGGTGCACCGGAACACCGACTCGTACAGCGCCGCGTCCACATACTGCCCTTCGCCGGTACGATCACGGTGGCGCAGCGCCATGAGCACGCCGATGCAGCCGTACAGGCCGGTCATGTAGTCGCCGAGCGTGGTGGAGCCCGGGGTGACCGGTGTGCCCTTGGGCATGCCGGCGAGGTATGCAATGCCGCCGACGGCGTGAGCCACCCGTGCAAAGCCGGGGCGATCCTTGTACGGTCCCGTCTGCCCGTACCCCGTGACGCGCAGCATGATCAGCCGTGGGTTGATGGCGCGCAGCACCTCCCACCCCAACCCCCACTTTTCCATGGTGCCGGTGCGGAAGTTTTCGCACAGCACATCGGTTTCGGCGATCAGCTGCTTGAACAGCGTCACGCCTTCCGGTTTGCGCAGGTCGAGCGTGACTGACCGCTTGTTGCGGGCTTCACTCACCCAGGTGAGCGTGTCGCCGCGCTGCGACGGCGTGCCGAAGCGGCGCAGGCCGTCACCGCCGAGCGGGTGCTCCACCTTGAGCACGTCGGCGCCGAACTCGCCGAGCATCGTGGCGCAAAACGGCGCCGCAATGATCGTGGCGATGTCGACCACGCGAATGCCCGCCAGCGGTAGCGGTGTGGGTTCGGGGGCCGCGTTGGGCTGCCCGGTGTCGTGTGTCGTATCGTGCATCAGATGATCCGCTGCTGGCGCAACCGCGCGATTTCGCTCGCCGCAAGCCCGAGCAGGTCACGCATGACCTCGTCGGTGGCGTTGCCGAGGGTGGGGCCGAGATTCGTGATGCGCCCCGGCGTTTTGGAGAGTCGCGGAATCACGCCGGGAATCACCACGTCGTCCACGCCGTCATCGGCCACGTGCGCCAGATTCTCGCGCGCGATGAACTGTTCGTCCTCGAAGATGTCGGCAATGCTGTTCACCTTGCCCACCGGCACCTCTTCGGCCAGGCAGCGCGTGAGCACCTCGTCGCGCGTGAGCGAGCCCACCCATTCGATCACGATGGCGTTCACGCGATCGCGGTCAGCGAGCCGCTGTCGCTGATCTGCGTACAGGTTGCTCGACGACAGATGCGGCTGCCCCATGGCCACCGACAGCCGTTCGAACATCTTGTCGGTGGTGCACGCAATGGCGATCCACTTGTCGTCCTTGGTGCGGAAGTGACCGTGCGGAACAGCCACGAAGCTGCCCGACCCCTCGCGCTCGCGAATCTTGCCCGTGGTGCCGTACGCCGTGGCGATCTCCTCGAGCACACGAAAGACCGCCTCGTAAATGCCGACATCGATCATTTGCCCGCGCCCGGTCGCCTCCTGATGTCGCAGCGCGATGAGCACACCGATCGCCCCGAACAGACTCGCGATGTAGTCGCCCAGCGGCACGGTGCCCGGCAGCACCGGCGTTTCGCCGGGAAAGCCGCTCAGATAGTTGAGGCCGCCAAACGCTTGCGCGATGTGGGCGAAGCCAGAGCGCCGACGGTACGGGCCCGTCTGTCCATACCCGGAGACGCGGAGCATCACGAGCGCCGGATTCGCTGCGTGGACCTGCTCCCAGCCCAACCCCCACTCTTCCATGGTGCCGGGGCGGAAGTTCTCCACGAGCACGTGCGACTTGCGCGCCAGCGCAAGGAACAGCTGCACGCCTTCGGGCTGTCGCAGATCGATTGTGACCGACTTGCGATTGCGCCCCTCACTCAACCATTTGAGCGTTGCATCGGCGCGCGGTGACGGGGTGCCAAAGCGCCGCATGGGGTCGCCGGCGATGGGATGCTCCACCTTGAGCACCTCGGCGCCGAACTCACCGAGAATGGAAGCGGCGTACGGGCCAGCCAGGAAGTTGCCCACATCGAGCACACGAATGCCGCTCAGGGGCAACGTGTCGTTCGGTGGGGTCGAGGCCGGCAATTCGCTATCTTGGGGCGGCATTACGGGTTCCGTCTCCACTCGCCAGGGCCGATCATGGAATCTGCTGCACTCGATGTGACCCACTGGGTGGGTCGGACTGAAACCGTGCACGACGCGCTTGCTCCTGCGCAGGCGCTGGCCGCCGCGGCCATGTTCGACGCCCCTAATGTAACGGGTGCGGTCGGCGATGCGATCCCCGCGTTGTGGCATTGGTTCTATTTTCTGCCGCACGCGGCGCACGGCACGCTCAGTGTCGATGGTCATCCGGCGCGGGGTGGGTTCATGCCGCCGATCACACTGCCGCGTCGCATGTTTGCGGGCGCACGCGTTCGACTGCACGCCCCGCTGCGCCTCGGTCTCGCCGCCGAACGACGTGCAATCATTCACGACGTGACCCGCAAGACGGGTCGGACCGGTGATCTGGCATTCGTGACGGTGCGATATCAGGTGGTGCAGAACGACGTGCTCTGCATCGAAGAAGAGCAGGACATCGTGTATCGCGAACCGGGGGCGCCGGTGCCTCCGCCGGAAGTGCGGCCCTGGACCGACGTCCCTGCAGGCACCGCGTCGCGCGTGCTGCACGCCGATACGCGATTGCTGTTTCGATTCTCGGCGCTCACCTTCAACGCGCATCGCATTCACTACGACCGTGAATACGCCATGCGTGACGAGGGATATCCCGGGCTGGTGGTGCACGGCCCGCTCACGGCGATGCTGCTGCTCCGTTTGGCGGAAACGCAAGAGGCCGAGCGGGCGCGAAACGAAGAGCGCACGATTCGTTCCGTCGCCTCGTTCAGCTTCCGTGGTGTCGCGCCGCTCTTCGACGTGGCGCCGCTGCGGTTGCTCGCCACGCGAGATGGCGATCACGCTCGGCTCGAGGCCCAAGGCGCCGATGGTGGTGTGGCGCTCAAGGCCGAAGCGACGTTCGCCGGCGCATGACGGAGCGCGCGCCCCAGACATCGGCCTGTCCGTTGTGTGCAATGACCACGACGCACCAGATCGAGCACGCGTGCGGGCGCCACTACTTCGTGTGTGACACCTGTGCGCTGGTACACGTGGCTCGCGAACAGCGCCTTGGTCGCGATCGTGAGGTCGCGCACTACGGGACGCATGAAAACTCGCCGAACGATCCGCACTATCGCGGCTTTCTCGACCGCTTGCTGCTGCCGTTGGTGGACCGCCTGTCGCCCGGTGCGCACGGGCTGGATTTCGGATCCGGGCCCGGTCCGACGCTGTCCGTGATGTTTGAAGAACGCGGATTTCCGATGCACATCTACGATCCGTTCTTCGCGCCGGACACATCGGTGCTGCAGCGTCAGTTCGATTTCGTGAGCTGCAGTGAAACAGTGGAACACTTCTTCGATCCGGCCGCCGAGTTCGCGCGCTTCGATCGGCTCGTGCGCCCCGGTGGGTGGCTCGCGATCATGACGATGATGAGACCAGAGCTGTCGGTGTTTCGTGAGTGGCACTATCCGCGTGATCCAACGCACGTGTGCTTCTACGGTCTCGACACCATGCGCTGGATTGCGAACAAGCACGCATGGCAGCTCGAGATCCCGCGCGCGAACGTGGCGCTGTTCCGCACGGCGCCGCAGTCGGCGGCGACCGCATAAGGCACGACAGCCGGGAATCGGCGGGTGCGTGGCTGGCCTGTGCACTGTCACGGGCGCAGATTCGAGGAGTCTGTTTCCTCGCTTCTGCCGAGAATGCCCATGTGTCATCGATCTGCCCGTCTCGTGTCCGCGGCTGCGCTCCTGTGCGCGTCCGTCCCCCTGTCCGCCCAGCCCACCGCAGCGGGCACAAAGCCCCCGGTCACGCTGCCGCTTGCCGAAGCGCGCAGCCACACCTTCACGACCACCACAGGGACGTGGTTGTCGCTCGATGTGTCGCCAGATGGTCGCACGATCGTGTTCGATATGCTCGGTGACCTGTACACCTTGCCCATCGACGGTGGCAAAGCGACACGTCTCACCGCGGGCATGGCGTTCGACGCACAGCCGCGCTTCTCTCCCGATGGGTCGCGCATCGTGTTCGTGTCCGATCGCAGTGGCGGCGACAACGTGTGGCTCATGCGCGCCGACGGCAGCGACACGGTGCAGCTTACGACGGGCAACAACAATCTGTACGTCTCTCCCGAGTTCACCCCCGATGGGCAGTACGTCATCGCGTCGAAATCGGGCGGGCTCGGCGGTACGTCCAAGCTGTGGATGTACCACGTCGATGGCGGCAGCGGTGTCGCACTCACCAGCACCCCCGCGGCGCCTACCAATCAGAAGCAGGTCGGCGCGGCGTTCGGCAAGGACCCGCGCTTTCTGTGGTACGCCGCACGCACCGGCGATTGGCAGTACAACGCCATCGGACCGCAGTACCAGCTGTATGTGTGGGACAAGGAGAGCGGTCGTACCGCGCAGATGACCACGCGCTTCGGTTCGGGCTTCCGCCCCACCCTTTCTCCCGATGGAACGTGGCTGGTGTACGCCACGCGCTTCGAGGTGCAGACGGGGCTTCGCATTCGCAACCTCGCCACGCAGGAAGAGCGCTGGCTCGCGTTTCCGGTGCAGTTCGACGACATGGAATCGCGTGCCCCGCTCGACGCGTATCCCGGGTTTTCGTTCACGCCCGATTCACGATCGGTGGTGGTGAGCTATGGCGGCGAGATCTGGCGCGTACCGGTAGACAGCGGCGCCGCGACGAAGATTCCATTCGAGGCCGAGGTCCGTCTCGCGATGGGTCCAGAGGTGGCGTTCGAGTACACCATCGATACGGCGGCCACGTTCACCGCACGGCAGATCCGTGACATCGCACCCTCGCCCGACGGCTCGCAGCTCGCGTTCGTCTCGCTCGATCGCCTGTACGTGGTGGATCTGCCGAGCGGAACGCCGGTGCGTGTGACCAGTGACACGGTTGGAGAGCACGGCCCCGTGTGGTCTCCCGATGGCCGCAGCCTCGCGTACGTCACGTGGCACGATGCCGTTGGCGGCTCGATTCGCCGTGCCACAAAGCAGTCGCGCACGGGATGGCGCGTGCAGTCGCTCACCACCGGCAGTGCCCTGTTCACGGACATTGCCTGGAGCCCCGCAGGCGATCGCCTCGTGGCGGTGCGTGCGGCGGCGCGCGAACTGCAGGAGGCAGGAGGTGCCTTCTTCGGACCGGCCGCCGCCGAGTTCGTGTGGCTGCCCGCAGCCGGCGGTGATGTGACGATCATCATGCCGACGGGCGGCCTGGGCAATCCGCACTTCACGCAGAACGCTGACCGCATCTTCGCGTACGGCGACGGTTTGCAGTCGTTCCGTTGGGACGGCACCGATCTCAAGACGCACCTGCGCGTGACGGGGCCCCTTCCGCCCGGGAGCGGCGGCGTGGCCAGTCTGGACGCCGATCTTGTGATGAAGGAAGCGAAGCAGTGGATTGGTGGACGCGCGGCACGACCGATCGAGTTCGAAGGGCCGCGCGATGATCATGGACATGCGTTGCATCTCGATGATCAGGAACCGGCGCCGCCGCGTCCGCGGCCCGCGGGCCTCGTGATGATGGCGCCGCGCGGTGACCAGGCGCTCGCGATGGTCGGCATGGATCTCTACACCGTGACGGTGCCCGTGGCCGGCGCCACGCCGCCGACCGTGAGCGTGGTGGCACCCGCCACCGCGTCCGTGCCTGTGCGCAAGCTCAACACGATCGGTGGCGAGTTCCCGGCGTGGACCGCGGACGGTCGCAAGATCATGTGGGCGCTCGGCAACGCCACGTGGACGTACGATCTCGATAAGGCGAAGGTGGTGGACGACTCGCTCAAGGCGGATGCGCGCCGTGTGGCCGTGATTCGCGCGGACACCACCAAGCGTGACAGTCTCGCGCGCGCCGATTCGATCGCCAAGGCCGACACCACGAAGAAGGACACGCCCGGCTACAAGCCCGACGAGCGTCGCATCACGGTGACCGCGACACGTGATCAACCACGCGGTGTGCTGGTGCTGCGCGGTGCGAAAACGATCACGATGAAGGGCAACGAAATCATCGAAAACGCCGACATCGTGATTCGTGATCGGCACATCGTGTCCATCGGCGCACGTGGCACGGTGGCCATTCCCGAGGGTGCGGTGATTCGCGATGTGAGCGGCAAGATCATCATGCCGGGCATGGTGGACACACACTACCACCCGCAGTGGCTCACCCCGCAGATCCACAACACGCAGACGTGGCAGTATCTGGCCACGCTCGCGTACGGCACCACGACCACGCGCGATCCGCAGACCGCGACCACCGACTTTCTGAGCTACAGCGATCAGGTGGAGCAGGGGGCGATGATCGGGCCGCGCATCTACACCACGGGTCCCGGCGTCTTCAGCGCCGAGCCGGTGCGCGATCTCGACCACGCGCGTGAGATCCTCAAGCGCTACGCCACGTACTACGACACGAAGACGCTCAAGATGTACATGAGCGGCAATCGGCAGCAGCGTCAGTGGATCATCATGGCCGCCAAGGAGCTCGGCATCATGCCCACCACGGAAGGCGGGCTCGACCAGAAGCTCAACCTCACGCACGGCATCGATGGCTATCCCGGCATCGAGCACACCCTCCCTATCGCCCCGAAGTTCGAAGACGTCTATCAGTGGTACACGGCCACGAAGACGGTGAACTCGCCCACGCTCGTGGTGGCGTACGGTGGTCCATTTGGCGAAGGGTGGTTCTACCAGACCGAAAACCTGCTGGGCGATACGAAGCTGCGTCGCTTCACGCACCCGGTGGATTTCGACACCAAGGTGCGTCGTCGTGGCGCCGGCAATGCACCCGGGCCGGCCGGTTTTGCCGTGAAGGAGGAGTACCCCATGTGGCGCCACGCCGAGGATCTCGCGCGCACCGTGGCCAAGGGCGGACGCATTGGCGTGGGCAGCCACGGTCAGCTGCAGGGGCTGGGCATGCACTGGGAGCTGTGGTTGATTCAATCAGGTGGGATGCCGGAGCACGACGCGCTCAAGGCGGCCACGATTGTGGGCGCCGAGGCTATCGGGTTGGGCAAGAGCGTGGGCTCGCTGGAGCCCGGCAAGTTCGCCGACCTGCTCGTGCTCGATCGTGATCCGTTGCAGGACATTCGCAATACGAACAGCATTCGACAGGTCATGGTGAACGGCCGCTTGTACGACGGCGATACGCTCGATGAAGTGTATCCGAGGCAGCGGGCGCTCGTACGTCAGCCGTGGGCCTACTCCGTCCCCACCGCAGCGGCGGGTGCGCGATGAGCCGCGATCACGTCTTTTTCCACAGGATGTCATGAGTTACACCAGAGAGTATCTCGCGCAGGAACCCACGCGCGCCGATGTGGATGCGGCTGACGGCCTGCAGCTGATCGAGTTCGGGGCGCCCGATTGCGGTTTCTGCGTGGCGATTCAGCCAGCGCTGTCACGCACGCTCGAGGTGGCCGACGAAAACGGCGCGCCGATCACGCACCTCAAGATCGAGGACGGCAGTGGGCGCCCCCTCGGCCGATCATTCGGCGTCCGCCTGTGGCCCACGCTCGTGCTCATGCGCGGCGGTGAAGAGCTGGGGCGCGTGGTGCGCCCCACCGGTGCCCCACAGCTGATGGAACTGCTCGCGAAAGCGGACGTTTGATCGCGCGAGCATTCATCGATCCCTCCTGATTCCACCGCATGTCCGATACTACGGCCTTCGATTTCTCTGCTGACTCGATTACCGGCACGCCAACCGCGCTTCGCGACCACGCGGGGCAGGTGCTGCTCATCGTGAACGTGGCCAGCCAGTGCGGCCTCACCCCACAGTACACGGGCCTCGAGCAGCTGTGGCGGACGTACCGCGATCGAGGACTGGTGGTGCTGGGCTTCCCCTGTGACCAGTTCGGCCATCAGGAGCCCGGCACGGAGGCGGAGATCGCGACGTTCTGCGAAACGCGCTACGACGTGACGTTCCCGCTCTTTGCCAAAGTGGAGGTGAACGGGGACGACGCGCACCCACTGTGGCAGTGGATGCGCTCGGAGAAGCCCGGCCTGCTCGGCAGTGAGGCGATCAAGTGGAACTTCACGAAGTTCCTCGTGGGGCGTGATGGCCGCGTGCTTCAGCGGTTCGCCCCCACGGACGCGCCGGAGTCGCTGGTTCCCGCCATCGAGCGCGCGCTGGAAACCGCGCCGGGCTGACCTCAGGCGCTGTGCCCCTTCGTCCCCGGGCGAAGCGGCATGGTGAGCAGTGCCCGCACGCTGCCGTGCTCGGCCGGCTCCATGTGCGTGTCCACCCCGTACACGATCTGGGTGCGATCCATGGTGCGGAACGTCCCGAACAGTCGGTCCCACACGGAGAACACGTTGCCGTAGTTGGAATCGGTGTACGGCAGCACGTAGTGGTGGTGCACCTTGTGCATGTCGGGCGACACGATCACCCAGCTCAGCGCCCGGTCGAGGCCCACCGGCAGCGCGATGTTGGCGTGATTGAACTGGCTGAGCACCACGCTGAGCGACTGGTACAGGAACACCATCCACATCGGCGCACCGGCAACCACCACGGCGAGTGTAGTGAAGGCGAAGCGCACGACGCTCTCGCCCGGGTGGTGTCGGTTGGCGGACGTCGTGTCCACCTCGGTGTCGCTGTGGTGCACCAGGTGCAGGCGCCAGAGCGGCGGGACGTGATGCTCCACGAAGTGCGGAAGCCACGCCCCGACCAGATCGAGCATCAAGAGGCCGACCAGCATCTGCAGCACCAGCGGCAGCGACGGCAGGAGGAAGAGCAGGCCGACCTCGGCCGACACGACCCAGTCGGCCGTGCGCAGCAGCACAAACGCCAGCGCGAAGTTCACCACGATCGTGGTCGCAGTGAAGAAGAGGTTGCGCAGGGCGTGCGCCCACTTGTCATAGCGGAACCGCACGAGCGGGGCGGCGCTCTCCCAGAGCCAGAAACAGGCGATGCCACCGGCGAGGATCAGCGCCCGATGGGAGGAGGGGATGGTCTCGAAGTAGCGCACGAGTGGCTCCATGCGGGCAGAATCAACGGCCCAAACGAGCACAGGGCAATGCGCGACGCTTGACACCCGGGAAGATCGGTGCGACTTTGTTTGCCGTCCGAACAAAGTTCGATGGGGCCGAGTTTCGGTCCTTCCCACCCGTCTGCTCCCGCCCAGGACGAGGTCCGCATGTGTCTGACCCGAACGCTCCAGCCCCAGGTGCTGGGGTGGCGCCCGTTCGCTCCCGCCAGCGCGCGCCGGTTCGTGGCGCTGCTGGCCGCGCTGCTGGTCAGCGCGCCCGCCGTCACAGAGGCCCAACAATCGGTGCGCGTCGTGGCCGACCCGTCGGGGTCACGTCTGCAGGTGGACGGTGCCGACTTCATGGTGCTGGGCATGAACTGGGACTACTTCCCGATCGGCCAGAACTACGCGTACAACTTCTGGGGCCAGTCGGATGCGTTCATTCGCACGGCGCTCGATCGCGAGATGGCGCTGCTGAAGAGCATGGGCGTGAACACGATCCGGCAGTACGTGGGCGTGCCGCCGCGATGGGTACGCTACATCTACGAGACCTACGGCATCTACACGGTGCTGAACCATGCCGTGGGACGGTATGGCGTCACCGTAGGCGGTGGCTTTCAGCCCAACACCGATTATTCCGACCCGCGGGTGCGCGCGCAGCTGACGCGCGAAGTGACGGCCATGGTGGACGAGTTCCGAGGGACGCCGGGTCTGCTCATGTACCTGCTGGGCAACGAGAACAACTACGGCCTCGAGTGGAAGTCGGCCGAGACGGAAAATCTGCCGGTGGGCGAGCGCAATGCCGCGAAGGCGCGCTACCTGTATTCGCTCTTCGGCGAGATCATTCGCGAGATCAAGACGCGGGATCCGTCGCGACCCGTGGCCATGGCCAACGGTGACCTGCAGTACATCGACATCATCGCCGAGGAGACCGAGGGGCTGGATGTCTTCGGCACGAACGTCTACCGGGGCATGTCCTTCGGCAACCTGTTCGCCGAGGTGCGTGACAAGCTTGGCGTGCCGGTGATGTTCACCGAGTTCGGCGCCGATGCCTACAACGCGAAGGAACGGCGTGAAGATCAGCTGATGCAGACGCGCTATCTGCTCAGTCAGTGGCAGGAGATCTACGCGCAGTCGGCCGGCAAGGGTGGTGTCGGCAACTCCATTGGCGGCATGACGTTTCAGTGGTCCGACGGCTGGTGGAAGGTGGGTCAGGAAACCAACCTCGACGTGCAGGACACCGAC
The DNA here is from genome assembly GCA_011390935.1 of Gemmatimonas sp. Lineage (GTDB taxonomy): Bacteria > Gemmatimonadota > Gemmatimonadetes > Gemmatimonadales > Gemmatimonadaceae > JAABRT01. Next base: position 17,646 of record JAABRL010000006.1, on the reverse strand, counting down.
GCGGGCTGGTCGAATGAAGCCTACCAGGAAGACTTCATGCCCGGCGACAACAACATGAACGAGGAGTGGTGGGGCATCATGGCCAAGGGCCCCACCGACGCGACGGGTCACTTTCAGTTGTATCCGCGTGCCGCGTACTATGCCCTGCAACGCGCGTACACCCTCGATCCGTATGGCGCGGGTACCGACACCACCGCCATTCGAGCGCACTTCGACGCGATTGTCCCAGCGGCGATGGAGCTGCTCGCCAACGGCGACCGTGCCGCACGCGGCGCAGATATCGGTCAGCGCTATCGCATCGCCGGCATGCGCCTCGAGCTGTCGAGCTTCAACACCGGTGGGAGCGTGATCAGTACGCCCGCGGAGGGAACCACGCCAAGCCCGACGGCGCGGCCGGCGTTCCGCGGCTTCGATCACCTCGAGTCGTACTTCGTGGACGTTGAAGCACGCCCGGCGTCCAACGTCACCGCGATGCTGTCGCTCAACGTGACCGGCAACATCCCGGACAATCCGATCAATGAGCTGTTCTACGAGAATCGGGCGCGCAGTCGCACGCTGCTCACGGACGGTGGACCCGCGGTGACGACCGAAGGGCTCGAGCGCCTGCGGGTGTATCGTGCGAGCGTACGGTGGGACGAGCGCGACTTCCGCCTCGACGGCTTCTATCGCACCGGGCACTACCACTGGGGCTACGAGGGCGACTTCTTCGGCATGTATCGCGAAGCGAACTACGGCGCCAACATCGACATCTATGGCGGCGAAGCACCGCTCGGCGTGGAGTTTACCGGCAAGCGCTCGCTCGACGGGCTCAAGCTGGCCTTCGGCCCCGAGCTCTGGTGGGGTGCCAATCCATCGGTGCTGGCCAAGTACCGCAAGCAGGTGGGTCGCTTCATGGTAACCGGCGTGTATCAGGAAGATCTGGCGCAGCGCGGCGCGACGGCCAGCTCGTTCGCGATTCCGCAGCCGCAGGTGCGCGCCACGTCCATGCACATCGCCACAACCGTTGGGCCGGCTGGTGTGGAGCTCGGCGGCATCTGGGGTGGCAATACGCGCGTGGGTCGTCCCTTCCAGATCGCCGATGGTGAGCCCGGCAACTATCGCGTGCTGCAGGATCGCGTGAAGGACAGCGATGCCTTCGGCGCGAAGGCCAAGGTCACCGTGTCGAGTGGCCGCTGGAACTGGTACGCTCAGGGTGCCGCCATGGGGCTCGTGGCCGACGGCGGCCAGACGTCCACGATGACGTTCACCGGCTGGGGGCTCAAGGACAGCGGCATGGGCAATCAATGGAACGCGTTGAGCGGTCTCACATACAGCATGGGTAGCTGGCAGATCGCCCCGAATTTTCTGTGGCAGAAGCCGATCGTGGGTCCGGTGCCCAGTGATGTGCCGGCGCCTGGTCGTCCACGCAACATTCTCGACGATCCCTTCTCGGTACGCTGGAACCGCGAAACCGTGGCCGGCGAACTGCTGCTCACGTTCGACCCGACGCCGGCCACGTACATGCACCTGTGGGACAACGACACGCGCGAAGATGCGCGCTTCGCCGGTACCCTCGCGTTTACCTATCGTCACCTCCCCACCACGCAGGACGCCGCGATCGGTATTCTCGCCGACGGTCGCACGTTCTTTGCCTTCCCCGGTGCTGCTCCCGCGCAGGATCTGTGGGAAGTGCGCAGCCGTGTGGTCACCCGCCTGAGCCCCGATGTGCGGCTCATCGCGAACCTGTTCGGTGGCACTGCGCAGGCGAACGGCGACAGCGACCGTCTGCTGCGGCGCTACGGTGGGGACCTGCGCCTCGTGCGTGGCCAGATCAAGGTTGCCGCCCACGCCAAGTTCAATGACTGGGGACCGTTCGACTATCATCGTGACTTCAATCTCACGTTCCCCGAGCAGTACATGGCCGACGTGTCGTACGTGCTGGGCATTCCCAACTGGACCGATATGCCCGCCACGCGATTCGGTGTGCGCGGCACGTGGCGTTCGCTCGACCGTTTCTCGCCGCGCTACTGCCCGGCCGAGACGGCAGATTTCGCGGGCACGCTGACGTGCGATCCGACGGCGCCGGGCGCGCGTGGCTCGGAGTGGGAAGTGCGGACCTATCTCACGGTTGGGTGGTGACACGCGCCGCGTCGCTCCGCGCCGCATCCATCGAGCAGCAGGTCAACGCGCTGCTCGAGCGGATGACGCTGGAGGAGAAGATCGGCCAGATGTCGCAGGTGAATGCGGCCGGCGGTCACGTGCCTGCACACCTGCGCGAAGCAGTGCGCGGTGGCCGCATCGGCTCGGTGCTTAACGAGGTGGATGTCACCACCGTGAACGAGTTGCAGCGACTGGCGGTCGAGGAGAGCCGACTCGGCATTCCGTTGCTGGTGGGGCGTGACGTCATTCACGGCTTCAAGACGGTCTTCCCGATTCCGATCGGTCAGGCGTCGAGCTGGGACCCCACGCTCGTGAGCACGGGCGCGCGCATTGCCGCTGACGAGGCAGCAGCGCACGGCGTGAACTGGACGTTCGCGCCGATGATCGACATTGCACGCGATCCGCGGTGGGGACGCGTGGCCGAGTCGCTGGGCGAAGATCCGTACCTCGCTGGTGTGCTGGGCGCCGCGATGGTGCGCGGCTTCCAGGGCGATGATCTCGCCGATCGTGGCAGCATTGCGGCGTGCGCGAAACACTTTGCGGGCTACGGCGCGAGCGAGAGCGGCCGCGATTACAACTCCACCAATATTCCCGAGAACGAACTGCGAAACGTGTACCTGCCGCCCTTCAAGGCCGCGGTGGATGCGGGCGTGGCCACGCTGATGACCTCGTTCTCCGATCTGGATGGTGTGCCGGCCACCGCCAACACCTTTCTGCTGCGCGATGTGCTGCGTGACGAATGGCGATCCGACGCGCTCGTGGTGAGCGACTGGGAGTCGATTCGCCAGCTTGCGGTGCATGGCTTCACCGAAGACGATCGCGACTCCGCGTATCAGGCCGCCAACGCGGGCGTGGACATGGAGATGGCCAGCACCACGTACGCCGATCATCTTGCGTCGCTCGTGCACGACAAACGCATCAGCATGCAACAGGTCGACACGGCGGTGCGCAACGTTCTGCGCGTGAAGTTCCGACTCGGCCTCTTTGACGAGCCGTACACCGATCCGGCCGCCTTCCTTCCGGCGGCCAACGACGCGCACCTGCAGGCCGCGTATGATGCGGCGGTCGCGAGTGCCGTGCTGCTCAAGAACGACGATTGGGCGTTGCCGCTGCACGCGGATCAGCTTGGGACCATTGCGGTTATCGGCCCGCTCGCCGACGATCCCTACGAACAGCTGGGCACATGGGTGTTCGACGGCGATGCGTCGCACAGCCGCACCGTGCTGCGCGCGCTACGGGAGCGCATCGGTGATCGGGCCGACGTGGCCTACGCGCGGGGCGTGGCCACCACGCGCAGCCGCGGCCACGACGACTTCGCCGAGGCGGTGGCGTTGGCCGAGCGTGCCGACGTGGCGGTGCTCGTGCTGGGCGAGGAAGCGATTCTCTCGGGTGAGGCGCACTGCCGCGCCGACATCACCCTTCCCGGCGCGCAGGAGGCGCTGCTGAAGGCGGTGGCCGCGACGGGCACCAAGGTGATCCTCGTGCTCATGACTGGCCGCCCACTCGCACTCGAGTCCGCGGTCAGGCACGCGCACGCGGTGCTGTGCGTGTGGCATCCGGGCACGATGGGCGGCCCGGCGATTGCCGACCTGCTCCTGGGCGAGCGTGCACCGAGTGGCAAGCTGCCCGTCACGTTCCCGCGGGTCACCGGGCAGATTCCCATTTACTACGCGCACCGGAACACCGGTAAGCCGGTCACGCACGAATCGTACGTCTTCATCGACGACATCGAGGCGCGTGCGCCGCAGGTGTCGGTGGGCAATACGTCGTTTCATCTCGATACCGCGTTCACGCCGCTGTATCCGTTCGGGCACGGCCTGTCGTACTCACATGTGGAGTACGAACATCTGTGGACGAGTACGGCGGTGCTGCGCATGAACGGCAGTCTCACCATCGGCGTGGATGTGGTGAATGTGGGGCCCCGCGACACCACGGAAATCGTGCAACTCTACGTGCGCGATCTGGTGGGGGACATCACGCGGCCGGTGCGCGAACTCAAGGCGTTCACGCGCGTGTCGCTGGCGCGCGGCGAGCGGCGACAGGTCGAGTTCACCCTCACACCGCGCGATCTGGCCTTCTTTGGTCGCGCGCATCGGCTTATTGTCGAACCAGGGCGATTTCATGCCTGGATTGGCGGCTCGTCTGCAACCGAGCTGCGCACCGAGTTCGTGCTCGTGGACGACTCGACGCGCTGACGCGCGTCATCACCGACTTCACTCCCCATGTCTTTCGATCCCGCTGCACCGTCCACGACCGCCTTCGTGGACCAGCTGTTGTCCCGCATGACGCTCGAGCAGAAGGTCGGCCAGATGCTCCAACCGGAGCGCATGGCCATCACGCCCGAAGAGGTTGCGCGTCATCACATCGGTTCGGTGCTCAGCGGCGGCGGTTCGGCGCCCGGGGCGAACGTGCCAGCCGATTGGATCGCCATGAACGACGCCTACTGGATGGCGTCAATGCGCGACGAGCCGGGGCGTGTCCCGATCCCGTTGCTGTACGGTGTGGACGCGGTGCACGGACATGGCAATGTGCTCGGCGCGACAGTGTTTCCGCACAACATCGGACTCGGCGCGGCGCGTGATCCCGAGTTGGCCGAGCGTATTGCGCGCATCACGGCTCGCGAAGTGCTCGCGACCGGTGTGGACTGGACGTTTGCGCCGACGCTGGCCGTTGCCCGCCACCTGTACTGGGGGCGAACCTACGAGAGCTTCTCGGAGGACACGACACTCGTGGCGTCGTACGCCGCTCCCTTTGTGCGAGGGTTGCAGGGCGACCTCGGTACCGACAGCGTGATCGCGTGTGCCAAACACTGGATTGGCGATGGTGGGACTACCGACGGACGCGATCAGGGCAACACGGTGATCTCGGAGGAGGAACTCGAACGTGTGCACATGGCCCCCTATCTGCCCGCGCTCGAGGCCGGTGTGCTCACGGTGATGGCGTCGTTCAACAGCTGGAACGGTGTGAAGTGCCACGGCAACCGGTACCTGATCACCGAGGTCCTCAAGGAGCGCCTCGGGTTTGACGGCTTCGTGATCTCCGATTGGGACGGCGTGGACTACCTGTCGGATGATCCCGCCGAAGCGCTGGCGATGGCGGCGAACGCGGGCATCGACATGTTCATGGTGTCGGTGAAGTGGGAGCAGTACCTCGACGTGCTGCTGCAGCATGCACGCAGCGGCGTGGTGCCCATGTCGCGCATCGATGACGCGGTGCGTCGCATTCTCTCGGTGAAGCATCGCTACGGACTGTTCGATCGCCCGCGACCGGCAGCGCGTCCGTGGGCGCAGCATTCGTGTCTTGGCGCGCCGGAACACCGTGCCGTGGCGCGCGAGGCGGTGCGCAAGTCACTGGTGCTGTTGCAGAACGATGGCGACATCCTGCCGCTGTCGCGCTCGGCGCGGATTCTGGTGGCCGGCAAGAATGCGGACAACCGCGGGCATCAGTGCGGTGGATTCACGGTGGCCTGGCAGGGCACGTCGGGCAACCAGTCGATCGTTGGCGGCACCTCGATCTGGGAAGGCATTCGTGAGGTCGCGCCCGACGCGGTGTTGAGTGAAGATGGATCCGCGGCTGATGGTGCCGAGCACGACGTGGCGATCGTGGTGATCGGCGAACGCCCGTACGCCGAAGGGATGGGCGACATTCGTCCACCGGGCACGGTGCAGCCCGGTTCGCGCACGGCTGGCCAGCCGGCACCACTGGCGCCGTATGGCGAAACGCTGGAGCTGCGCATCCTGCATCCGGAGGATCTCGCCTGTATTCGTGCCATTCGTGCACAGGGCATTCCGGTGGTCGCGGTGCTCGTCTCTGGACGACCGCTCATTGTCGATACGGAGCTCGAGCACACATCGGCATTCGTGGCCGCGTGGTTGCCTGGTTCGGAAGGGCAGGGTGTCGCGGACGTGCTCTTCGGTGACCATCCGTTCACGGGCGTGCTGCCGTTCAGCTGGCCCACGATCGGCACGCGCTGGCCGCGGGGATACGGCCTGTAGTAGCGCGTAGCCGGGCCTCGAGGTTCAGGGCTCGCGTAACAGCAACAGCAACGGCTATAGACGCGATGGCGCGAGAGACGCGATGAACGCGAACACTACATGCAGGGGCACAGGACGTCGTATGTAAACGGCGGAACGATGCTGGACTGCTTCGTTCTGAATCAGAACCAGGACCACAGCCGGGGCCAGCTCCGAACTGGCCGCCAAGCGTGCTGTTTTCGCGTCCATCGCGTCTCTCGCGCCTTCGCGTCTTTCGCAGTTCCCTACCTGTACGGCACCGCGACGTACGCCGCGGTGCCGTGGACCGCCGACCGCGCACTACGTATCGCTACGCCGCCACCGGCGCGCCGCGGCGGTTTTCCAGCTCGGTGCGCGTCGCATGCGCCCGCTCTTCGGTGATCGGGTACGTGGCCACGGCCCAGATGGCGAGCCCGGAAGCCACCATGGGGATGACGGCGTCGAAGATGCGCATGAGCAGAATCGTCTGCGTCGATTGTGTACCGCCGAGGGCCACGTCGAAGCCCGTGGCGTTGAGCAGGAATCCACCGGCCGCGAGCGCGGCGGCCATGCCGAGCTTCACGACCCACCAGTAGATCGAGCCGAACATCCCCTCGCGCCGCTGGTGCGTTTCGAGTTCGTCCACATCGACGACATCGGCGATCATCGATCCCATGAGCGTGAAGAGGCCGCCCAAACCGAAGGCCATGAGCGGCACGGGGATCAGCAGCAGCATGGGGTACTCCGGATTGTAGAAGAACCACTTGAGCCCGTACCCCACGATCGAAATGCCTGTCGAGGCAAAGAACGCCTTGCGCTTGCCCAGTCGCGTGCTGAGCCACGTCACGATGAAGATGACGGCAAACGTGGACGCGGCGCCGAGCGTACCGGCGTACCCCGCATAGCGTGATCCCATCTCCTGATCACCGCCGAACACGTAGTAGATGATCACGTACGTCTGAAACGACGAGATCATGATGAAGCCGTTGAACACCAGGAACGTGGCCGCGCACAGCTTGAGGAACGGTTTCGAGCGCAGCGTGGTGCCGAAGCCTGCAAAGAACTGCGTCATGTTGCGGCGCAGGGCGGCAAGGCCGGACTCCTTCGCCGCACTCGGGTCACTGGCCACCGCCACGAATCGTTCGCGCAGAAAGATCGCGGGGAGCACGCCTACGCCGATGGTCACCACCCCGATGCCGATCGCCAGTCCGGCCGCGCCAGCCACCTGATCCTCGAACCACGGCTTGTGCGTCATGATCCACAGGAACCATGGCGACACCAGATACGCGAGCTGCCCGATGAAGTTCTGCACGCCCATGAGGCGCGTGCGTTCGTGATAGTCGGGGGTGAGTTCATAGCCCAGCGCCACCCACGGTGTCGCAAATACCGTGTAGGCGAGGTAGAACACGATCGAGCCGGTGAGGAAGTACCAGAAGTAGAAGCTCTCACTGCGCCCGATCGGCAGCTGCCAGAGCGCGGCGTAGATCACGCCAGCCGCGATCGCACCACCGAAGATGTACGGCCGTCTCCGTCCCCACTTCGAGTTGGTGTTGTCGGAGACGTAGCCCATCAGCGGATCGGTGAGTGCATCCGTGATACGCGGCAGCGCGCCCAGCAGACCCACCAGGGCCGGATTCATGCCGAGGCCAAGGTTGAGCACGATCACCATGCCGCCGATAGCCGCAGCGAGCATGTTGTTCACGAAGGCGCCCATGCCGTACGCGATCTTGCGCGGGAACGAAATCCGGTCGGCGCTGGCGGTGGGGAACTGTGTGGTGAAGCCCGTCTTGCCCGAATCGTCCATGCGCGCATGCCACGCCGAAATGGCGAGCTGCGACAGGGCGCGCCAGCGCGAGGCAATACTCACTGGCCGCGCTCGTACACCCGCACCCAGTCCACGAGCATCACCTGCGGGAATCGTGTCTGCGCATTCGGTGGCCCCACGAATGTCCCGCCCACGGCCACGTTGAGGATGATGTAGAACGGCTGATTGAACACCCAGTCGCCGCGGACGTCGCTGCGGCGCACCGTGTGATACAGCGTTCGATCCACGAAGAAGTCGATCTGATCGGCCTTCCACTCGATGCTGAACTCGTGAAAGTCATCATCGAAGCGCGCCTGCTGCATTTCATAGCGTCGCGTGATGGCATTGCCGCCGGAGTATCCGGGGCCATGTACGCTACCGAGTACGACGCGCGGTTCCTGCCCCCGATACTCCATGACATCGATCTCACCCGACTGCGGCCAGCCGACGGTGGTGATGTTGGTGCCGAGCAGCCAGAAGGCCGGCCAGATGCCCTGACCCACCGGCAGCTTGATGCGCGCGGCGATTCGGCCGTATCGAAACTCGCGCTTGCCTTCCGTGGTGATGCGCGCGGACGTGTAGGCGCTGCCGTTGAACGACTCCTGACGCGCGGTGATGGCGAGGTGACCACTCCCGTCCATCGAGGCATTGGTTGCGCGATCGGTATCGAACTCGAGCTGCTGGTTTCCCCAGCCCGTGCCCACGTCGAAGCGCCAGTTGGTGGCATCGGGCAGCGTGCCGGCTGCGCCGTCGAACTCATCCGACCACACGAGCGACCATTCGCCTGACGGCTCCGTGCTGCCGCATCCGACCAGGGTAGCCGCGAGCGCGGCGAGGAGGAGTGGAGAATGGCGCATGGCAAGTGGGGGGATCGGGCGCGCTATCGAGCGCCGATGGACGGAAAGAGCGACGGGTCTGCCAGAGCGGCTTCAAGCGCGAGTGTGGCGGCCCCGACGGCAACGCCGAGCGGTCCAAGGTCACTGTGCTTGATCTCCGACGCGGCCACGGCACTCACGAACGTGCGACGCAACACGACTTCGCGAAGCGGCGCGAGCAATCGATGGCCGACGCGTGAGAGGCCACCGCCAATGATCACGGCGCCCGGGTTCATGAGGTTGAGCATACCGGCGATCGCGATGCCGAGATACTCCGCGGCTTCCGACACCACCTGGACGGCGAGCGGATCGTCGGCGATGGCCGCGGCTTCGATCACTTCGATCGTGAGCGGAACAGACGCGAGGGACGACGCCGGAAAATCGGGAAGCAGTGTGCGAGCACGCTCCACGAGGGCGTTTGCGCCAACGAATGTGACGAGGCAGCCTCGATTGCCGCACGCGCACTGGTCGCCGCGCGGATCGATGGCGACGTGTCCGATTTCTCCGGCGACCCCCGTGGCACCACGGCGTACACGTCCTTCGATCACATGGCCGGAGCCCACACCGGTCGCCACCTTGATGTAGGCGAAATCCGGCACACCACGTCCCGCCCCCCACCACTGTTCGGCGAGCGCGCCGAGGTTGGCGTCGTTGTCGATGAACAACGGCACACCAAAACGCGATTGGATCACGTCGAAGCCGTTGCGTCCGCCCCAATCCGGCATTACCAGCGGGGAAAGTCGCTCCGGATGACGCGGATCAACGGGACTCGGCACCGCGATACCAATGCCGAGCAGCGAACGCGAGACGTCAGCCCGCTTGGCCAGGCAGGCCACGATGAGTTCGATCGCGAGCGCGCGCGTTCCGTCCGGATCGGTGCGCACGGGCCACTCCCGGTACTCCGCGGCCAGTACGCGCCCGCGCAGGTCCGTGAGCACGGCGGTGAGGTGCGTGGCCCCGATGTCGAGGCCGACGATGACACAGGCCTCATCCTGAAACTCCAGATTGATCGGACGGCGACCCCCGCGTGAGGCGCCCACGCCCGCCTCGGAGACGAGGCCGGTGGAGAGCAGAAACGCCACCAGCTCCGACACGGTGGAGCGCGACAGATTGGCGCGTCTCGCAATTTCGGCGCGCGAGATCGTGCGCTCCGTCCAGATCATGCGCAGCACGTCGTCGGCCAGCGCGGATGGGCGCGTGGACGCCGGCAGCACGTCCGTGCCTGCGGTCTCCAGTTCGGAACGTTCGCTCATCACTTCCCCGTAGGGGCGCGGGGGCGCCGCGCCAAGGTCCAGGTCACTTGTGCAACAGCACGTTGTCGACATAGACCGTATTGGGGTCGGACACCAGGATCAACTGCGCCAGATGTCCACGCGTGGTGAGCCCGGTGAACGCGGACAGCGGAATGTCCAGGCGCACCCACTGGCCCGTGGCGAGCGCGGGCGTGGTTGCGGCGGTGAAGGTGAGTTCATGCTCCACGTCGTCGCCTCCGCCAAATGCCCCGTTCGCTCCGAAATCCACGAGCTTGATCTTGAAGATCGCCGGGGAGGCAGTCGGATCGGCCGTCCAGATGTCCATGGAGAAGTGCGTCATCGCCGTCGCGTTGATCGGCGCCGAGGTGAACTCGATGCCGGCGAAGACGAAGTTCGTGTACTTCTTCACGGCGTTGCCAGCGATGGTGACGTCTTCCACGTTGGCATCATCCCACGGCGCCGACCAGGTGTCCACGGTGACGTTGGGGTACGCGTCGCTGAAGAGCGAGATCACATCGGCGGCGGGGAACGTGGGCGCTGGGGCTGGTGCGGCAGGCCCACCCGAGGGCGGCGGCGGCGCGCCCTCTCGGTAGAAGTACAGGTTGTCGAGGTACACGGTGCCGGCCGTGCTCGAGATGATCATCTGGGCGAGCCGACTGCGTCCGCTGAGGCCCGTGAAGGTGCTGAGCGGAATGTCGAAGCTGCTCCACGTGCCGGGAGCACCCGTGCTCGATACGGTGACCTCATGCTCGCTGTCGTCGCCACCACCGAACACGCCGTTCGGACCGAAGTCCACCAGCTTGATGCGGAACGTGGCCGCGCTTGTGGGAAGCAGATCCACATGCAGGTGCGTCATGCTGGTCGCATTCACCGGCTGCGAGACGAACTCGATGCCGGCGAACGTGAGGTTGGTATACCGCTTCACCGCATTGCCCGCGATCTGCGTATCGCTCACGTCGGCCTGATCCCAGTCGGCCGACCAGGTGTCCACGGGCACGTTGCTGTACGCGTTGCTGTAGAGCGAGATGACGTCAGCCGCGGGGCGCGTGGGTGTGGGCGCGGCCACTGACGGCGGAATTTCGGTGGCCACCGTGATCGCCCCTGTCGCGGCGACGTCACCGAGCGAGGCGGTAATGCTCGTGGTCCCCGCACTCACCACCGTCACCAGGCCGTTCTGGTCCACGGTGGCAACCGATGGATCAGCCGACGTGAACGTGAAGTACGACGGGGCTGCGGACACGCTCACGTCGGCACCGTCCACGTCCACCGTGAGCGACGTGCCGGTGATCGTGAGCGTGGCCCCGACCTGCGCGCGCAGTGTCGCGGGCGTAATCGCGGGACGCGGTGTGCGAATGGTGCCGAGCGTTTCGTACTTGAGCTCGTCGATCCAGAGATCGTAGCCGATGCCATTGTCCGGCCCGGCGGCGAAGAAGAACATCCCCTGTTCCGCGTCCAGCCGCTCGGCGAGCGGAATGGGAATGACGACCTTCTGCCAGCTGGTCGTGAGCGGGATATTGCTGCGTTCGGCGGTGAAGCGCGACGTCCCGGTGTTGTCGTTGCCCAGACCGGCCACGTTGAGGCGCTGACCGCCCGTGCTGGCCCGCACCCAGAAGGTGAGCGCGTCGAACTCGCGCAGGTCGCGCGGCACGTTGCTCACGAACGCGCCCCCGGCGTACGCACCGCTCGCGTCGCCCGGGGCCGGCACGGTCACTCGCATCGCATTCGCGCCTCGGAACTTCGTCGCCGCGTCGATTTGCACGGCATCGGTCTTGGAGCCGGCGAACGCCTGAAAGCCGAGGCCTGGGGCGAAGCCATCGATGAAAATGCCAGGCTCGTTGGGGAACGGCGCCGGCTCGAGCAGACTGAGGTCGCGACTGCACGCGGCCAAGACGATCGACGCCCCCATCACGGCGACGAGGGAACGTGCAAACGATCGCGGGGGCATCTGACAACTCCGAGGAGGGGGCGGAGGTCCCGCGCCGAGCGATGGTCCTGAGCGGACGTCGGCGGGGGGCTTTGTTTGCTTACCGAACAAAGTATGCCGCCGGCCGTCGAATGTGTCAAGAACGAGTTGCGGGGGCGCCCTCAGTTTGAGCACGGGGGAGATGAGCCGCCTGGCCGTGGGCCCATCCCAACGTCGCGGCCAGGTTCGTGCGCCGGAGTGCGGCTGAGGCGACGTTTGATGGTCGACCGTCGCCCGCCACGGGTTCACCCCATACTGATCCCCACGCGCGCCGTGCGCCCCGGTTGCGGCAGTCCGCATTTGTCGTAGATCGCGCGGTCGAACACGTTCTCCACCAGAAAGAGCACGCGCGCACGCCGCAGAAACCCGGTGGGAATCCAGCGGCGTTCCACCCCCACGTCGAGCGCCTGCGCACCGCGCTGCCGGTCGAGACTGCCGGTGCCGGGATTGGTGCAGCGTGTGTCGCCCTGTGCGCGCAGGCGGAACATCGCCTCCGACTCATCCGAAATCGGCAGCGTGGCGAGCAGGGAGCCGAACACGCTCGGCACGTCCTCGGGCAGGCGCAGCGTGGCATCGGTGATCGAGGCATCGGCAATGCGCGCCTGCTGCCAGGTGATGTCGCCGCGCAGTGTCATCGATTCGATGCGCGTACCACCCGTGAGCTCGAGCCCATGACTGGTGAAGCGATCGCGATTCACACGCTGAAACCGTCGATCCGGGAGCGTGATGCGCACCATGGCGTCGTCGATGCGTGAGGTGAACGCCACCGCCTGGAGGTCGAACGCCGCACGCGCCACGGTCGCGCCCACCTCGGCGCCACGCGACAGTTCGGGGCGCAGCGCGGGATTGGGGGCGAAGCGGCCGAGCGCACCGGAGTAGAGTTCGCGCAGCGCGGGAAAGCGGCGGCGTTCGCTGGCCGAGGCGTGCAGACGAAGTCCATGCTGCGGCAGAAACCAGGTGACGCCGCTGCGCCAGCCGAGGCCGCTCTTGCGCCCGAGCGGCTCGCGTCCGCCGGCTTCGGATGTTTGGGCATCGTCATGCGCCAGCCCCACCGTGAGCGTGACGAAGCGCGTGGGGTTGATATCGGCCTCCAGTGCGGCGCTGCGCAGCTGCTGCGCGTATCGCAGCGCGGGGGCGTTGCCGATGGTTTCGAGATACCGAATATCGGCGTTGGTGAAGGCGCCGCGCAGCACCACGAAGCGCCCGAGCTCCTGATCGAACAGCGCGCGCAACGAGAGCGTGCGATCGTTGCCGAACTCGGTGTCCGCCACGGTCTGGTATCGACGATCGGAAAACCCGTCGATCGCAAGCGTGCCCTGATTGTAGCTGAGTGCTGTCTCCACGTCGCCGATGCCGAATCGCGAGCGTATATGGCCGGTGCCCGCGGTCACCGACGCAATGCGTCGCGTGACTTCCGGATTGCGCCACAGTCTTGGCGTGTCGATGTGCAACTCGGGCGCGACGCCCCGCTCCCCGTCGAAGGCGGACACGAAGGCCGACAGGTAGCGTCCCTGCACGTGTTCGTAGCGTGCGCCGGCAAAGAGATCGACGCTGCGCTGGTCGGTGTTCAGGCGTAGCCGGTCCACCGTGCCGGGCTCCGTGACGTCGCCAGGCCGCGCGAAGCCCGGCGTATCACGCAGCCCACCGCCCACGCGCACGCTCACCGAACTGGTCTCGGAGTGACGCACGGCGCCGCCAAGCACGGCGGACGCGCGCATCGCGCCGAACTGGTCGCCCTGTGCGTCGAAGCGGAGTTCCGGTGCCGGTCGTGCGCCCGGATTGTGATCGGACCAGAGCCCCGCCGATACGACACCCCCGATGGCGTTCGGACCGGCCAGCAGCGACGACAGCCCGCGCACGTACTCCACGCGCTGCACGCCGGCGAGGGGAATGGCCGACGCATCGGTGCGGGCGTCCCACGTGAGCGTGAGCGGCACCCCTTCGAACAGCATGGCCGCCTGCCGCGATTCGGAACCGCGCACGGAGAGTTCGGTCTCACCGCGCGAGTTCTGTCGCACGTACAGGAACGGCATCTGCCGCAGCACCTCGCCCATGACCGGTGCGGTCTGACCCATGGGCGTGGAGTCGGGGGCAATGGTGACCGCGGAGGCGCTGCCGACGACCCGAGGCGCGTAGGCCGCGCGCACGCGCACCTCACCGAGTGGGCGGACGGAGTCCTGCCGGGCGACCGAGTCGGGGCGGGCCTGGGCGGCCAGTGGCCGATGTGTCCCAAGCGGGACACCGACGGCGAGGGCCAGGCAGCACACGAGACTCGGGCGGCAGCGGGACATCGGCTCCTGGGTTGCAGTCGTGGGAGGACGGGGCGGGATCGGAAAAATACGCGCCCGACGCCGTGGCTGTTGACACCGCCGCGCTCGGGACGCGCCGAGTAGCTTGCACTGTGCCTCATTCTTCAGACCTGTCCAGCATCTCGGCCTCGGCGCCGCGCCGCGTCGTGGTCATCGGCGCCGGCGCAGCCGGTACCATGGCCGCCATCTTTGCCGCCACGCATGGTGCGCACACCACGCTCGTGGAGCGCACCAAGGATGGTGGGCGCAAGATTCTCATCAGCGGTGGCGGCCGCTGCAATGTGCTGCCGCTGTCGCTCGATGAATCACGCTTCGTGACCGACTCCTCGCCCAACACGCTGCGCCGCATCGTGCGGTCATGGCCGCTGGCCGAACAGCGGCGGTTCTTCGAAAACGACGTGGGCATTCCGCTGTCCGACGAACCGGAGCTGCTCAAGGTGTTTCCGGCCTCGCACAAGGCGCGCGATGTGCG
>JAABRL010000006.1:0-2670 GCA_011390935.1 Gemmatimonas sp. | reverse complement strand
ACGGGGAGCGACGGGTTCGGTTTGCGCATTGCGCGCACACTCGGCCACACGGTGCACGCCACCTACGCGGCACTGACGCCGCTGACGGATGACGGCACGGCGTTTGGCGAACTTGCCGGTATCTCGCTGCCGGTCACGCTGACCGCACGCGCTGGCGCACGTACGGCATCGGCCAGTGGTGGTTTTCTGTTCACACACCGCGGCTACAGCGGGCCGGCGGCGCTGAATGTCTCGCACGTGGCGGTACGTTCGCGCGCCGAAGGTGGCGAGCCCGCACAGGTGCGCGTGAGTTGGACCGCACGCACCGAGCAGGAGTGGGAAGCGGCACTGCGACCGCAGGGCAACCGCACCGTGGGTGGCGTGGTGCGCGCGGCGCTCCCCGATCGGCTGGCCACGGTGCTGCTGGAACGTGCGCAGGTGGATCCGGCGCGATCGTTGGCCGAGTTGCGACGCGACGAACGCATGCGCGTGATCGAGACGCTCGTGCGCGGCCCGCTGCCGTGGACGGGCGACGAGGGCTACAAGAAGGCCGAAGTGATGGGCGGCGGGGTGAGTCTCGCCGAGATCGACCCGCGCACCATGGAGAGTCGCAAGCACGCCGGGCTGTTTCTGTGCGGCGAGCTGCTCGATGCCTTCGGGCCGATCGGCGGCTACAACTTCTACTGGGCGTGGGCGACGGGCCGCGCCGCGGGGATCGGCGCGGCCGCGTCGGGCGCCACGCCGTCCTGATCGCGCGTTACGCGGGTGTTGCCGCGCGCACTGCGTCGAGGTGCGCCTGCATGCGCTTGCGGAAACGCTCGGCGATGAGGCGTCCCATTTCAGATTCCGTGGCGACCCACTCAGCGTTGCGAAAGCCGATCGGATTCACCTGTGCGCGATACTCCGCCAGCCACGGTTCGATGCGCGTGAAGAGCAGCAGTCCTTCGCCGTTGCTCTCGAGCATGAAGTCGGCGTGCATCACCCCGTGGCGCGCCATCGCGTACGTCATTTCCCAGAACGACGAGCACTGGCGGAACGCGGCGTTGAGCGGATGATCGTACTTCGTGATCGCGAGCACGTCATCGAACGACGTGGGCAGGAAACCGGCAATGAGCGCGGAGCGCGATTCACGCATGGTCGATTCGCGGCGCAGGTCGTACAGCTTGAGCACGAGCTCCGCGTCATGATGATCGGGATAATCCTTGTGGTGCATGAGGCAACCGGAGTGAGAGACGCACGGCGTCAGTAGGTGAGAAAGTACCGCTGGATTTCGGCGGGCACGCGCGTGCGGGTGAGTGCGAGCATGAGCAGAATGCGCGCCTTCGGTGGTGTGAGGTGCTGCGCCACGACGCTCGGTGGTCCGCTGCGTGCAGCGAGTGCGGCAGAATCGGCGGCGGTGGCGTTGGTGGGGAGCGTGTCGCTGCCGGGGGCACGTGCGCGCGGTGGCGCGTTCACGTTGTCACCCGAGGGGAACGTGGTGGCGACCACCACGCCCGACTGTCGCAGCGTGCGATAGGCGGCGCCTTCGGCGGGCGTGAAGCCGGTGGTGGCCACGACCACGCCAACCGGCAGGGTGTCAAAGCGCGGGCCGGTGCCGCCGGGGTAGGAGAACGTGAGCTCCACGCGCGGCAGTGAGTCCACGTTCGTGAGATCGAACTCGCTCGTGAGGCCGTGCCGGCGCGCGGGGGTGAAGAAGAACTCCGGTCCACCGCCGCCCACGACGCCGAGCATGCCCATTTCGCCGGTGGTGAATCCGCCCACGCGCTGGTACGCCTTGCGCACTTCGCGTGCGGAGAGAATGCGATCGTCCATCACCACCATCACGCCTTTTCCGCGCGCGGCCGGTGCCGCGGCGGTGCGCACGGCGGCGAGCAGGTTGATGGGACCATCGGGGCTGATGCCGGTGGCGGGGCGCTGCGACCCTACCACGATCACCGGCTTGTCGGAGCGCACGGTGAGATACAGAAAGAAGGCGGTTTCTTCGAGACGATCGGTGCCATGCGTGACGACCACACCGGCGATGTCATCCCGTTCGCGCAGCACGGTATTGATGCGCTTGGAGAGCGCGACCCACTGCGCGGGTGTGATGAAGGTGCTGGCCACATTCGAGAACTGCTCGGCTTCCATGCGCGCGTGCTGCGCGAGCTCTGGCACGGACGCGAGCACCTGCTCGGCCGTGAGCGTGCCGGCGCGATAGGCGCCGAGTGTACCGGGGGCCTGCTGCACACCCGCGATCGTGCCGCCGGTGGCGATCACGAGCACCTTGGGACGCGCGGACGAATCGGCGGGGGCCTGTGCGTGGGCGGTGGAGACGGTGAGCAGCGTCGCCAGGACGGCGAACAGGGGGCGGACGGCACGGACAGGACGAACCACGCTTCACTCCGGAGGGCTTCGAACCAGCGAGGGCAGGGCCGCGGTTGCACCCTGTGGACCGTCGCAATGTGCCACGGTGCACTACCGGGGGCCACCAGGGCAGGGAGAGACAAGGGAGCTGCTCGGCGGCGATCGGCATTATGCAGCATTATCCGCTACATAAACGCGACGCACAGCCCCGCCCTCTTGCGGCGCAAGTGTCGATGGCTAGGATATTTGGGAGCGTTCGACGCGAAGAATGCGGGCGTCGCTATGCTGCGTGTGGCCGCTGTATAAGGCCGGCCTTGCAGTGATTCCCCGCAGTGGAATTCACGTTAT
>JAABRL010000068.1:7652-12666 GCA_011390935.1 Gemmatimonas sp. | reverse complement strand
TCTCGCACCCTGCCCGCCTATCTCGACAAGACGCAGGCGGAGACGCTCATGACGCACGCCGCCACACGCGCTCAGTCGGGGCGCTTCACCGATGTGCGCAACGCCGCCATGGTGGAGCTGTTCTACTCGTGCGGGTTGCGTCTGTCGGAGCTGCGCGGCGTTGACCAGAGCGACATCGACCTGCTGTCGCTGCAGGTGAAGGTGCGCGGCAAGGGGCGCAAGGAGCGCATCGTGCCGGTGGGTGAGCACGCGCAGCGTGCGGTACGCAACTACCTCTCCGTGCGCGATCGGCTCGTGTCACACCTCACGGGCAGCCGCGGGGCGAAGGTCGACCGACAGGCCCTGTTCCTCAGCGAACGCGGGCGGCGCATCAGCGCACGGGCGCTGCACGATGCCATGAGCACGCTGCTCGACGCCGTGAGCGAAGGCGCCGACCTGAGTACGCATTCGCTACGGCACACCTTCGCCACGCATCTCGTGGACGCTGGCGCCGATCTGCGCGCCGTGCAGGAGCTGCTCGGGCACGCGAGCATCAGCACCACGCAGATCTACACGCACACGAGTGTGGAACGGCTGAAGAAGGTGTACCGGCAGGCTCACCCGAGGGCGTGATGACCGGAGTCGCCTGAAGTCAGCGTGCCACCCCAGGGAACACCAACACCGGCCGCTGCGCCTGCCGCATGAGCCAGAGTGCCGTGCTGCCGATGTTGCCGGGGCGCTTGTGGTCGCCATGGGCTGCCACGGCGATCAGATCGACGCCCTGATTCGCAGCGCGTTCCTCGATCCCTTCGCCGGGCGAAACTGATGCGCTGGTCACGACGACATCGGTCTTCACTGACACCCCCGCCGCCTCGGCCGCCACGCGCAACGGCGTGAGCTGCTCCTCGGCACGCTGGCGCTCGGCTTCGATCTCCTCGTCGTACTGCTTGCGCGACGCCGGGCTGTTCATGAACAGCGGCAGCTCGCGGACCGACAGCTGGTGCTGCACGAGCACGTGGGCACCAAGGCCTCGCGCGATCGGCAGCAGCGCGTGAAAGGCGTTGGTGGCGCTGTCCGAGAAGTCGGTCGCGAGCGCGATCGTGCTGTAGGTGGTGGGAAGTTCGGCGTGCGGGTTGAGCACGAGCACCGGGCTCGGCGAGCGCGTGAAGAACTTCTCCGAGAAGCTGCCAATGAAGAACCGATCGATCGCGCTGTACGTGTGCGTATGCACGGCGATGAAGAGCGGATCGAGGTCGCGTGCCGCTTCAGCCAGTCGCTCCACGCGCTCCTTCTGCGAGGAACCCGCGCCCGGCTGCACGATCACCGGCTCGCCCGCGGGCAGGTCGTTCGCCCCGAGCAGTGCGATCAGGCGGGCGCGCGTGTAGGCGTGCCGCTCGGTCTCGGGAATATCGGCGAGCGCGGCGACCGTGTCATCGAGCGCAAACATCGGCACCACCTCGGCCCCGAGCGCGTTCGCGAGCGGCCGCAGCGCTGTCGCCGCATGCGCGTGCTGGGCGTCCGGGTCGTCGAAGAGGTTCACGAGCCACGCGAGGCGTGGCGAACGGGGGGCGCTAGGCATGGGATGGCTCCGGACGTGGCCGTCGTGGTGCGCGGGCGACAGGATGATGCACCCGTCTCACTCGCGATCCTCGTGAAAATGTAGCCGCGCGTCCCCCCTCCGCCCACTGTCACTGGTGCCTATCTTACCTGCATGAGCACGCTACCCCGCATTCGCGCTACCACCATTCTCGCCGTCCGAAAGGACGGCAAACTCGCCCTTGGCGGCGACGGGCAGGTGTCGGTTGGCGACACGGTCATGAAGTCCCAGGCCGTCAAGGTGCGCGCCCTCAAGGGCGGCCGTGTCCTCGCCGGTTTTGCCGGGTCGGCCGCCGATGCGCTCACGCTCTTCGAGAAGTTCGAGGAGAAGCTCGAGCGCTTTCCCGGCAACCTGCCGCGCGCTGCCGTCGAGCTGGCCAAGGACTGGCGCAGCGACCGCGTGCTGCGCCGCCTCGAGGCGCTGCTCATCGTGGCCGATTCGCAGCACGGATTCATGGTGTCCGGGACCGGCGAGATCATTGAACCCGACGACGGGATCCTCGCGATCGGCTCCGGCGGGTCGTACGCCTTGGCCGCCGCGCGTGCGCTGGTAGCCGAGACGTCCCTTGGGCCGCGCGAGATCGTGGACCGCTCGCTGCGCATTGCCGGCGAGATCTGTGTGTACACGAACACCAATATCACCGTTCTCGAGCCCCTCGCGTAAGCGCTGCTCGTTCACCGGCGCCGTTCGTCGCTCCCGCAGCGCGGACGGCGCGCTTCGTTGCCACCACGCATGCCCTCCGCCCGCACCGAACAGGCCATCGCCCGCCTCGCTGATCTCACGCCGCGCCAGATCGTTGCCGAACTGGATCGCTACATCGTGGGACAGGATGACGCGAAGAAGGCCGTCGCCATCGCTCTGCGCAACCGCTGGCGCCGCCAGCGTGCGCCCGACGCCATCCGCGACGAAATCTCGCCCAACAACATCATCCTCATCGGTCCTACCGGTGTCGGCAAAACCGAGATCGCGCGTCGTCTCGCCAAGCTCGCCGCTGCGCCCTTCGTGAAGGTGGAAGCGTCCAAGTTCACCGAAGTCGGCTACGTGGGACGCGACGTGGAGTCGATGGTGCGCGATCTCGTGGAGAGCGCGATCGACATGGTGCGCTCCGAGCGCGAAACCGAAGTTGAAGACCTCGCGAATGAGCGCGTGGACGATCGCCTGCTCGATCTGCTGCTGCCGCCCCCCCCCGAGGTGCTCGCGCGGCGCGGACCCGCCGGGAGCACCCCCGCCGGCACCGAAACGTCCGCCGCCCCGGCCGCCGATGCGCCCGCCGCGTCGCCGCCCGTGGCCGATGGTGGCGTGTTCACCGTGTCGGCCTCCGGCGCCGTGATGCACACCCCGGACGACGACCCGAACGTCGACCGCTACCGTCGCACGCGCGAAAAGCTGCGCACGCTGCTCATTGACGGACAGCTCGATGGTCGTGAAGTGGAAGTGGAGGTGCTGCAACCCGGACCCATGATGCCGGGCGCCATGGCGTCCGGTGGTGCGCCGGACGGTATGGAAGGACTCGGCGACTGGCTGCGCGAGATGATGCCCAAGCGCAAGAAGAAGCGCACGGTGAAGGTGAGCGAAGCGCGCCGCATCCTGCTCGATGAGGAGGTCGAGAAGCTCATCGACATCGACGATGTCACCACGGATGCACTTGAACGCGTCGAAAAGCTCGGCATCATCTTCCTCGATGAAATCGACAAGATCGCCGGCGAGCGTGGGCAGGGTGGTGGCCCCGACGTCTCGCGCGAGGGCGTGCAGCGCGATCTGCTCCCCATCGTGGAAGGCTCGAACGTGAGCACGCGCTACGGCATGGTGAAGACCGATCACGTGCTCTTCATCGCCGCCGGCGCGTTCC
Organism: Gemmatimonas sp.; assembly: GCA_011390935.1. GTDB lineage: Bacteria > Gemmatimonadota > Gemmatimonadetes > Gemmatimonadales > Gemmatimonadaceae > JAABRT01. The sequence continues at coordinate 9,241 of JAABRL010000068.1, read as the reverse complement.
ACGTCTCCAAGCCGAGCGATCTCATTCCCGAGTTGCAGGGACGCTTTCCCATTCGCGTGGAGCTCAAGCCGCTCACCGAAGAGGATTTCGTGCGCATTCTCACCACGCCCGAGCACGCGCTCACCAAGCAGTATGCGGCCCTCGTGGAAGCGGAAGGCGCGGCCCTGTCATTCACCGACGATGGCATTCGCGAGATCGCGCGCATCGCGACGCGTGTGAACGAGCGCATGGAGAACATCGGGGCGCGGCGCCTGCACACCGTGATGACGACGCTGCTCGAAGATGTGTTGTATGAGTTGCCCGATCGCGGCAAGGAGCCCATCAACGTCGATGCGGCGCTGGTCACGTCGCGACTGCAGGCCATCGTGGAAGACGAAGACCTCCGCAAGTACATCCTGTAACCCCGCCTGTCATGCTACGTCCCGTGTCTGTGCTGTTCGCGGCCCTGACGTTGGCCGCGCTGTCTGTTGTCTCGGAATCCGCGGTCGCGCAGCCGCGTGCGACCATCAGCGCCGCGGCCGGCGAGCCGTCGTCCGATGTGGCCGCCCTGCCGTGGCGCAATGTGGGACCGTCGCGCGGCGGTCGCAGTGTCGCCGTCGCCGGCGTGCCGTCGCGTCCGCTCACCTACTTTGCCGGCTATACCGGCGGTGGTCTGTGGCAGACCGACAACGCCGGCATCTCCTGGCGCAACATCTCCGATGGCTGGTTCAAGACCGGCTCCATCGGCGCGATTGCCGTTGCCCCGTCCGACGAGAACGTGCTGTACGTGGGCATGGGCGAACACGCCATTCGTGGACAGTCGTCCACGTATGGCGATGGCGTCTACAAGAGCACCGACATGGGGCGCACGTGGACGCACGCCGGACTCGCGCCCACGCGACAGATTGCGGCGGTGCGCGTGCATCCGCAGAACCCCGATGTCGTGTATGTGGCCGCGCAGGGTGATCGCTGGAAGGGCACCCCGGATCGCGGCGTGTATCGCACGCATGACGGTGGGGCCACGTGGACGAAGGTGCTGGCCGGGGCGAACGCCACGAGCGGTGCGAACGATCTCGCCATGGATCCCACCAACCCGCGCATTCTGTACGCGGCCTTCTGGGACCACGAGCGTGAGCCCTGGTACGTGCGCAGCGGTGGCAGTGGCAGCGGCATCTGGAAGAGCACCGACGGCGGTGACACCTGGACGCGTCTCACGCAGGGGCTGCCCGCGCTCATGGGCAAGATCGGTGTCACGGTGTCTCCGGCCAACCCCGATCGACTGTACGCGATTGTGGAGGCGGAGCAGGGTGGGTTGTATCGCAGCGATGATGCGGGGCGTTCGTGGCGTCGCATGTCCGCTGACCGCCTCATTCAGACGCGCTCCTGGTACTACATGAAGGTGATCGCCGATCCGGCCAACGCCGACGTGGTGTGGGTGCTCAACGCGCCCGTGCTGCGCTCCATCGACGGCGGCGCGAACTTCAGCGTCGTGCCCGCCACGCACGGCGACAATCATGCGCTGTGGATCAATCCCACCGATGCGCGCTACGTCATCAACGGCAACGATGGCGGCGCGAGCATTTCGCTCGATGGCGGACGGAGCTGGAGCG
>JAABRL010000068.1:0-7483 GCA_011390935.1 Gemmatimonas sp. | reverse complement strand
CGCGAACATCGGCGTGAGCGCGAAGGACTCGCGCTTCGTGTATGGCGGCTGCTATCAGGGCATCATCGACGAACTCGATCAGGTGACGGGGCTCTCGCGCTCCATCATGCCGTGGCCGGCCATGAATCTGACCGAGCGCACCGACAGCACGCGCTATCGCTTCAACTGGACGGCGCCGATTCTCGTCTCGCAGCACGACGCCAACGTGATCTATCACGGCGGCAACGTGCTCTTCCGCAGCACCGATCGTGGCACGTCGTGGAGTGAAGTAGGCGGCGACCTCACGAAGAACGATCGCACGCGTCAGGGGTGGGGCGGCGGTCCGATCACGAACGAAGGCGCCGGTGGTGAGGTGTACGGCACGATCGTGGTGATCGAGGAGTCGCCGCACGATGCGCGCACCATGTACGTAGGCACCGATGACGGCCTCGTGCAGCTCACGCGTGACGGCGGCGCCACCTGGACCAACGTCACTCCCGCCGTGGCCGGTGACGGCCTCACCAACGAGATCGCGGTGTCGCCGCACGATCCGGCCACCGTCTACGTGGCGTTTCGCAAGGATCGCGTGGGCGACCCCACGCCGCATGTGTTCCGCAGCACCGACTACGGGCGCAGCTGGACGCGCCTCGTGAACGGGCTGCGCGCCGGTGAGCCGGTGCGTGTGGTGCGCGAGGACAACGAGAAGGCGGGGCTGCTGTACGCCGGCACCGAAACGGGCGCGTACTATTCGCTCGACGCCGGGGCGAACTGGGTGCCGTTCACCAACCTGCCCGTCGTGCCGGTCACGGATCTCGAGGTGCGGCACGGCGACCTGATCGCCGCCACCGAGGGGCGCGCGTTCTGGATTCTCGACGACTTGTCGCCGCTGCGGCAGCACTCCGCCACGGTAGCCAGCGCCCCGGTGCACCTGTACCAGCCGCGCGATGCCGTGCTCGCGGGCGGCGGCGGTGGTGGCCCGGCCGATCGGGTGGGACGCAACCCCGCCTTTGGCGCCACGTTCCATGTGCGACTCTCCGCCGCGCCCGACACCGCCTCGGCCATCACGCTCGACGTGCTCGACGCGCGCGGGCAGGTGGTGCGCTCGCTCTCCACCAAGGCCACCGCACCGCTCGACCGCATCACGTTGCGCACCGGTCTCAACGCGGTGACGTGGAACTTGCGCCGCACCGGCCCCACCACGCTGCAGGGCGTCACACTGTTCGGCGCACCCAACGGGGGCCCGCTCGTGATGCCGGGTACGTACACCGTGCGCCTGAACGTGAACGGCGCCGAGCAGCGGCAGACCTTTGCCGTGCGCCGTGACCCGCGCCTCGAGGAGGTCCCCACGGCGGTGCTGGCCGCGCGCGACTCGCTGGCCGTCACCATCGCCACGCGCATCGGTGAGATGCACGATCAGGTGCTCCAGGTGCGCGACGTACGCACGCAGGTGCAGGGCGTCGTGACGCGCGCCAGGGAGCTGCCGCTCGGCGACTCCATCGGCATTGTGGGGCGCGGTGTGGTCGGCAAGCTCAACGGCTTCGAGCCGCGCCTCACCACCAAGGCCGGCAACGGGCAGGACATCATCAACTATCCCAACGGCCTCAACGGGCAGTTCGGCTTCCTCTGGGGCGAGATCGAGGGTAATCCCGGCCTCACGCGTCCGTCGCGTGAGCGGTTTGTCGAAGTCGAGGCGGCCTGGCGGTCGCTGCGTGGCGAGATCGACGCGTTCATGTCGAACGACCTCGCTGCCTTCAATCGGTTGTTGCAGCGCGCTGGGGTGCCCGGCGTGATCACCACGGCCCCCAAGCCGATCGGCATCATGTAGTGCGCGCGCCGGTCTCGCGTGTGCGAGGCCGGTGCGGTGCGCGTCTCTTCCATCATCCCGGTTCCCGCTTTGCCCATGTCTGCACCACACCGCGACTTTCTCGACATTCGCGATTTCTCGCGTGATGAACTCGTGTCGCTCTTCGTCCTCGCCGAGCGCATGCGTGCGGGCGAGTACACGGCGCGCCCGCTCACCGGCAAGGCGCTGGCGATGATCTTCATGAAATCGTCCACGCGTACGCGCGTATCGTTCGAAGTGGGCGCGTCGCAGCTTGGTGGGACCGCACATTTTCTTTCGCCGCGTGATGTGCAGCTTGGACGAGGGGAACCGGTATCTGACACGGCGCGCGTGCTCGCGCGCTACGTGCAGGGCATCATGATTCGCACCTTCGCGCACAGCGATGTGGAGCTGCTCGCCGCGACCGCCGATGTGCCGGTCATCAACGGGCTCACCGATCTGTCGCACCCGTGTCAGATTCTTGCCGACGTGCTCACCATTCGGCAGCACCTCGGTGGGGCGCACGAGGGTGTGCCGGTCGCGTGGATCGGCGATGGCAACAACATGGCCAACTCCTGGATCGAAGCGGCACAGCTGCTCGGCTTCCGACTGCGTCTTGCGTGTCCCGAAGGGTACGACCCCGATCCCGCGTTTCTTGCCCGGGCTCGCGACGCGGGGGCCGACGTGCAGTTGCTGCGCGACCCGCGCGATGCGGTGGCCGGTGCGCGCGTGGTGACGACCGATGTGTGGGCCAGCATGGGGCAGGAGGAGGAACAGGCGGCCCGCATCGCGGCGTTTGCACACTTTCAGGTTGACGCGACGCTCATGGCGCAGGCGTCACCCGATGCCATCTTCCTGCACTGTCTGCCGGCGCATCGTGGCGAAGAGGTCTCTGCCGATGTCATCGACGGGCCGCAGAGCCGCGTCTGGGATGAAGCCGAGAACCGGCTGCACATCCAGAAGGCGATCATGGCCGTGCTCATGGGTGGCGAGCGCCTCTGACGCGGCTCGGCGCACCCGGTCGCTCTCGTTCACTTCCACACACATCTGCTCATGCTGACTTCCGGCGAACTCGCCCCCGACTTCACGCTCCCCACCGACACCGGTGACGAGCTCACCCTCTCGTCGCTGCGCGGCCGTCCCGTGGTGTTGTACTTCTATCCCAAGGACGACACCTCCGGCTGCACCACGCAGGCGTGCGAGTTCCGCGACCTGTTTCCTCGCTTCGACGGCGGAAAGGCCGTCATCCTCGGCGTGTCTCCCGATGGCGTGAAGTCGCACCAGAAGTTCAAGGCCAAGTACGAGCTGCCGTTCACGCTGATCGCCGACACCGAGAAGGTGGCGTGTCAGGCCTACGACGTGTGGAAGGAGAAGTCGATGTACGGCAAGAAGTACATGGGCGTGGAGCGCACCACGTTCGTGATCGACGCGGAGGGTCGCATTGCCGAGGTGTTTGCGAAGGTGAAGCCGGCGGGGCATGCGGCGGCCGTGATGGAGATCGTCGCCGGGCTCTGAGCCGCGGTTGTGTGTGTGCCGGCGTGAGGGGTGGCTGCCACGCTGGCATATGAGAGGGGCGTTCAGCATGTTACAGACACACCGTTGAACGCCAACTCCGTCCAGTACCATGACCGATATCCAGTCGCTTCGCCGCACGCCATTGTACGACGCACACGTCGCCCTCGGCGCCCGCATTGTGCCCTTTGCCGGCTGGGAGATGCCGGTGCAGTATGCCGCCGGGATCTCCGCGGAGCATCGCGCCGTGCGCGAAGCGTGCGGCGTGTTCGACGTCAGCCATATGGGCGAGGTGATCGTGCGCGGCCCGGACGCCATCGCGTTCGTGAATCATGTCACCAGCAACGATGTGTCGGCGCTGGCAGTCGGGCAGATTCAGTATTCCACGCTGCTCACCGAGCGCGGTACGATCGTGGACGACCTGCTCGTGTATCGCCGCGACGACTCCCTGTTTCTGGTGATCAATGCCGGCAACCGTGACGCCGATCTGGCACACCTGCGTGCGCACCTCGCCGGCTTCGATGCCACGCTCGAGGATGTGTCCGACGCGTACGCGCTCATCGCGGTGCAGGGACCCAAGGCCCCCGCAGTGGTGCAGGGACTCGCCGACCAGGAACTCGGCGGCATCAAGTACTACCGCTTCGTGGACGGCGAAGTGGCTGGTGTCCCCGCCATCATTTCGCGCACCGGCTACACCGGCGAGCTGGGCTTCGAGCTGTACGTACCGTGGGAGCATGCGCGCACCGTTTGGGACGCGATCATGGCGACGGGTGAGGTGACGCCCTGCGGACTCGGCGCCCGTGACACGTTGCGGCTGGAAGCCGGCATGGCGCTCTACGGACACGAGCTCGACATCAACACCACGCCGCTGGAGGCGGGGCTGTCGTGGCTCGTGAAGCTCGGCAAGCCCGAGTTTCTCGGAAAGGCGGTGCTGCTGCGTCAGCACGAGGACGGGGCGGAGCGCAAGCTCGTGGGCTTCACGTTTGATGAGCGTGCCATTCCGCGACATGGCATGCCCGTGTGGTACGGGGACCTGCAGGTGGGCACGGTCTGTAGCGGCACCATGAGCCCAACGCTCGCCGAGCCTGTCGGCACCTGTTATCTGCCGACGGCCGCGGCTGTGCCGGGGACCACATTTGCAGTGGACATTCGGGGGCGTCAGGTACCGGCACGCGTGGTGAGCCTGCCGTTCTACAAGCGGGCAGGCAAGGCGTGAGCCGAACCGGCCCGCGAGCGTCGCGTCCGGTGCCCGACGGCATGCCGTTGGGCACCGTGGTCGTCATGCTGACCGATGTGGAGCCCGCGGTGCGGTTGAACGCCGCGCTCGAGGCGCGCGGCATCGAGACGGTGCTGGTGTCTCCGCTCGACGACGTGCGCGGCACGATGCGGCGCGCGCGTCCCTCCATGGTGGTGCTCACCGGGGCGTTGCTTGACGGTCCCAATCTCGGGCTGGTGCGCGAGCAGCTGTGGGAAGGCGTCAGTGTGGTGGGCTTCACCGACGTGGCTGACGATACGCTTATCGCTCGGCTTCGTCTCGCCGGGTACGCCGAGCTGTTCGCCAAACCGATCGCGGTGGAGGACGTGGCCGATGCCGTGCATCGACGACTGGAGCGGCGCGCGGTGGCGGAGATCACGGGGCTGGTGGGCGAGTCGGAGGCGATTCGCGAAGTGCTCGTCAAAGTGGAACAGATCGCGCCCGTCACGAGCACGGTGCTCATCGAGGGCGAGAGCGGCACCGGCAAGGAGCTGGTGGCGCGGGCGATTCATCGTCTGGGGCCTCGCCGCGCGAAGCCGTTCATTGCCGTGAACGTGGGTGCGCTGCCCGAGACGTTGCTCGAAAGCGAGCTGTTCGGGCATGAAAAGGGCGCGTTCACCGGGGCTGCGGAGCGACGCCTTGGACGCTTCGAGCTGGCCGACCACGGCACGCTGTTTCTTGACGAGATCGGCGAGATCCCGTCGAGCACGCAGGTGAAGCTGCTGCGCGTGCTCGAGGAGCGCGAAGTCACGCGGGTGGGTGGGGCGCTCAGCTTCGGCGTGGATGTGCGTGTGGTCGCGGCGACGAATCGACCGCTGCGTGAGCATGTGGAGGAGGGGGCGTTCCGCGCCGACCTGTATTACCGCCTGAACGTGCTCCGCATCTACCTGCCGCCGCTGCGGGAGCGTCGGGAGGACATTCCGCTGCTGGTGCGCCGATTCGTGCGTGAGTTCAGTGCGCAGCATGACCGGCCTTTTCACGGGATTTCGGCGGACGCGCTCGATCTGCTGGTGAGCTATCCGTGGCCCGGCAACGTGCGCGAGTTGCGGAATCTGGTGGAGAGCATGGTGGTGCTGGCGCCGGGCCGTGAGATCAGCGCCGAGGATATTCCGCGCGCGATTCGCGAGGCGGGCGGGCGTCGCCTGTTGCCGGTCCCGGTGGGCCCGGTCGTGCGCGAGGGGGAGCGTGCACAGGGGCGCGAGCTCGAGTTCATCGTGCGCTCGCTGGTGGAGTTGAAGTTACAGGTCGAGGAGCTGCGTCGTCGCATGGATGTCGAGGCGCGACCGGTGCCGGCAGCGTGGGTGGGCGATGTGCACTCGGTGGTCGGGACGGTGGCGCCCGGTGGTTCGGTGGCGGACGTGTGGATTGGGAGTGGCGGCGGCATTCCGCCACGTGACCAACCGACGCCGCCGAGTGTCATTACGGTGGGTCCAGGCACGACGATGGCGGAGATCGAGCGGCGGGCCATTGAGGTCATGCTGCGTGAGACGGGCGGCAACCGTCGCAAGGCGGCCGAACTACTGGGGATCGGTGAACGCACGCTGTATCGCAAGCTCCGCGAGTATCAGGCGGACGGGACGTGGCCGGACCTCGACGTTACATGAGGTCGGGGCAGGTACGTCCATACGTTACAATATCTTGGGTGTGCCGAAGTATTGCCGAAGTGTGCCTCGTAGCACATATTGGCCCGGTCTGTCTTCCGTCCCTTCGCTCTCGTTGGGGTCAGAGGCGTTCGGTCGCTCCGAAATCGAGCCAGTGGAGCGGCGTCACCCATGTCGCGTGGCACGCACGCTGGAGCACGCCCTGTCCATTCCCGCGAACCTTGGCACGTACGTGACGTCCATCCCATCGCCGCAGCCCGGTGTCTCCGGGACGATTGCCGGCAGCGTGTTGCCGTTGCGCCGAGCGGAGGAGCTGATCGCCACTTTGCCCGGGGTGTTGAGCGTCCGGATCGTGCCCAATGACAGCGGAGCGATCGACGAGATCCATGTCCTCACGACAGACGCGGTGCCGCCCAAGGCGACGGTGCGCAACATCGAGAGCGCGCTCATTGCGCAGCTCGGGTTGCGGGTGAACCACCGCAAGATCTCCATTGCCACCACGCTGGACGCTCCGCGGGCGGCCGATCTGCCGAGAACGGCGGAGGCTGCCACGGCGGAGCGAGAGGTGGTGGCCGATCGCGTGTCGGCTCGGCAGCCGGAGCTATCTGCGATCTCGGGCACTCCTCTGGCATCGTTCGGCTCCGGATCGTCCACGTCGCTGAAGGGCGGCGGCACGGCGTCGGAAGGACGACGGGTGCTGATTTTCGAGGATGTCGAAGTTCGTCGGTCGCGTGCGAAGGGCGTGCTGTGTCGCGTGACGTTGCAGCGCGACGGGTCGCATTTCGTGGGTGAAGCAGAGGGTCAGGAGACGGAGCGCAGCCGCATGGAGTTGGCGGCGCGCGCGACAATTGCGGCCATCGCACAGGCGGTGAACACGTCGTCTAGTGGCGAGCGTGCGCTGTCGCTGGAGGGCGCGAAGCGAATCGACGCGTTCGATCGCGAGTTTGTGTTTGTGAGCGTCACCGCGCGGTTGGGCCGTGAGCTCGTGGTGCTGACCGGGAGCTGTGAGGTGCGGGAGAGTGCCGAGACCTCTGCCGTGCTGGCCATCCTGGACGCCACCAACCGCTGGGTACATCTGGAGCGCTGACGCCCTCGGGCTCAGCGCTTCTTCGCGTCTTCACCCCTTTCGAATCCTTCCCAACGATTCATTCCTAACGTCCCCCGTCGCCCGGTAGAGCGGAGCTGAGCGGGCAGGCCACCAAGTAGTCGAGCGGAGCCAACCTACGACGAGCATGCGGCGACCATCGGTCTCGCGTGACTGTGCAGGCAGGGAGGTGACGTAGACATGGAATTCATGGCTGAGCTCGTGAGTGC
>JAABRL010000067.1 GCA_011390935.1 Gemmatimonas sp. | reverse complement strand
TGACGGTCCCGGCGTTCGGTGCTGTTGAGCGCACCGAAGTTGTCCTCAAGATCAAACACGATCGACGCGATGGTGTTCATCGCATTGATGTCCGGCGTGCTGCCGTTGGCATCGCCAGCGCCAGCGCCAACGAAACCCGCGAGCGACCACAGCCCGTAGTTGTTGGTGCTACCAACGGTGGCGAGGCGCGTGGGATCGATGCACCACACCAGATAGTCCGTGAACGTCGCCGTGTTCGTGGGGAACTCCACGGTGAAGTTTGCGGTGAAACCGCCACCGTTACCAGAGGTGGGATACCCAGTGCCCGAAATGGAGCGCGGGTGTCCGGTGATGTTCACTGAGACCGTCGGATCAATCGCCTGCGCGCCAGCCGAGAGCGGCATGGCAACAATCGCGGCGACTGCCAACGACTTCATGAAGCCTTTCATGGAACTAACTCCTGATCTGAATAATGAAACCGCGACAAATCGGCACCTAACGAAACTGACGTGCTACCTAGCACTCGACGTCTCGCGCGCTCCGAACTGGTCACCAAGAGGAGCAAATGGCGTGCCACGGACCCGGTGAGGGTAAACGACCGCTGCACTCAACACGCCTTCGCAGGATGCTTCCGTAAGCTATTTAAAAACAACTAGTTACGCAAGATCGCCCAGCGCCAGGAATCGCAGGACCATGGCGACAGCTCACCCGGATACGAACAGCGGTGTTGCGTCGTCGCACCACTCTGTGTGGCGAACACCCGTCGGCTCACCCGCGGCGACTCGATCTGAGCGCCGTCACCCCTCGCGTCAGTAACTGCCGCGCCGCGACCGCGAGCGGGCGAGCACACCACTCCGCAACCGGAGCCAGCACCGTCGCCCCTCCAAACTGACGTTTGAACGCGCTGATGCGCGCCGACTTACCCTCACCGTACTCCAGCGAGCCCAGCAAAAACCAGCGATTCCCCCGGGCTTTCGAGGCCAGCATCGCGCGCCACAGGCCAACCGGATTCGCATCCTGTGCCAGTCCCTCGGCCGAGTTGAACGCCAGAAAATAGTAGGCCAGTCCGTTCGATTCGCACGTCACCACGGCGCCGAGTGTCCCCCCGTTTGTGGCGTGACGCACACACAGAAGCTGCAGCAGCGCCGAGGGGGGGAGCGGGGCGACCGGAGAATCCGCGTGCTCGGTCTGCTCGCCACGTGTCTCGCCAAGCAGCGTCAGCAGCGCCGAGAACGCCTGGTCTGCGTTGGGGTGCGCACCGAACGCCGCGCTGGCGTGCTGCCGCAGCGGCTGCAGCGCATCGGCCGCTGCGCTGCCCTCAAACTCCGTACTCACCAAACCCGATTGCTCAGCCCGCCGGATGCGACGTCTGGTCGTGGGATTGAGCCCGGCGAGCAGCTCGGCTTCGCTCGCGCGCAGGTCGACCAGTAGCCCCGGCAGCACCCGCAGTTCGAAACCGGCGGCGAGCAACGGGCTCGGGTCCAGGGCGTCAAGCGTGGGCAGGTCGCCGAGGACCGGCGGGTGCACCCAGCGCAGCCACTCCGCCCCCTCGCGTCGCGCCGCCGCCTGCACCGCCGAAGCGAGTGCGGCGAACACCTCAGCCTGCTGCGCTTTGGGTAGCGTCGGCTCCACGAGCGGTCCGCACGCCACCAGCCGGCCCCCGCTCACGTTCGTGGTCGGAATCACCCGAAGCGTCTTGGTGCGAACCGCGCGCGCCGGCGCGTACCCGACCACGCGATCATCCAGCAGGGCGATGCACGAAAGCTCCGTACATCCGAGAGCAGCGTCGACGCGCGCGAGCGCCAGTCGATGGCCGGGCCCGTGAGACGGATGGCGCAGAATGAACGACTCCACCACGACGGAATCGATCTGAGAGAGCGGGCGGACCGTGATCTGAGGAGCATCCATGATGTCAAAGAAGCCGTGCGTCAGCTCGGAGTGGTGTGTATTTCTGCAGCACATCTGTTGCAGGCATGCTACACTGGTCTCATGCCTTTGTCCTTTTGCTGCGGCACCAGTGAGGCCTTGCCACTACACTCACTTGATGTGAAGCTTCGCCGCAACGGCACGGACCGTGCCCGGTACGCGAGGTGACCGCAGGGTGTGACGATTCGTCTTCCTCCCGTGATACGACGTCGCCACCGGTCGGCTCCTCTCCTGATCACGCTCCTCACCTCTCCAGCTCATGCCGACGAACTCCGAATCGATGCGTGCGGCGAAATACGCCTATCCCCTTGGCCTCTCGCTCATGCTCGCCCCGTTGCTGGAGCTCGCCGGTCGCATCTGGCCATTGCAGTGGTATCTGGTGCAGTGGCGTTTTCAGGCCGAAATCGCCGTCGTCAACGCCGCGCCCGTGCTGCTGATCGGCGCGCTCATCGTGGCCGTCGTCGCGTGGGCGGACGAATCCATTGGCGTGCTCAAGCTGGCCGGCGTGCTGCTCATCGTGTTCGGGGTACTGCTGCTCCCCGTGCTGGCCATGATCGCGCTCGATGGCTTGCAGGTGCGCCAGATGGCCCGCGCCGAGGTGCGGGGCCCGCTGCGCAACAATATCGTGCTGTCCTTGGTGCGAGCGACGCTCTCCTGTCTCGCCGCGATCTCCCTCGGACTCGGCGCCCTGAAAGTGGCCAAGGAGCTGCGTCTCGAAGCGACACCCAAGCGTCGGCAGGTCTCACGGGAGCCGGACGCCGACTCGCCGATGCTCGTCGTGGGCGGCTCGGGTGAGTGAGCGGCCCTGACGGCGCGCGGATTCGCCGCGTCCTCATCGTTGCGCCGTCGCGGCGCTTTCTGGGCGGACAGGCGGTCCAGGCGGAGCGTCTGATCAAACGGTTCGCTTCCGAATCATTTCTCGATGTGCAGTTTCTGCCCGTCGATCCGGCGCTGCCGGGTCCACTGGTCGCCCTGCAACGCATCAAGTATGTGCGCACCGTGGTGACCAGCCTGCTGTACTGGCTCACCCTCCTGGTGCGAGTGCCACGCGCGCACGTGATCCACGCGTTCTCCGCCAGCTACTGGAGCTTTCTGCTGGCGCCGGTGCCTGCCATGCTCGTGGGACGCCTGTTCGGCAAGCGCGTGTATGTGAACTACCGGAGCGGTGAAGCTCGGGACCATCTCACGCGCTACGGCCATGCGGTTCCGCTGCTGCGCTTGGCGCACGACATCGTGACCCCCAGCGGCTACCTGCGCGACGTGTTCGCCGAGTTCGGCCTGCACGCCACCGTGGTCGAGAACTTCGTGGAAGTGGACCGGCTCCCGTATCGCCGTCGTGTCGAGCTGCCGCCCCGGTTCCTGGCCAATCGGAACTTCGAGGCGCACTACGACGTGGCCACGGTGCTTCGGGCCTTCGCACGCATTCAGTCCGTCGCGCCCGAGGCCTCACTCACGGTGGTGGGTGACGGCCCGTTGCGAGAGGAGCTGCATGCGCTGGCTGCGTCGCTGCAGCTGCGACACACCACCTTCACCGGGTCGGTACCACCCGAACGCATGCCGCAGCTGTACGATGAGGCCAGTCTGTATCTCAACAGCCCCGTCATCGACAACATGCCCAACTCGGTCATCGAGGCGTTCGCCTGCGGTCTGCCGGTGGTGACCAGCAATGCAGGCGGCATTCCGTACATCGTGCGCGATGGTGAGAACGGGCGCATGGTCGAGGCCGGCGATCACGAAGCGCTGGCTGCTGCGGCGCTGGACCTGCTGCGAGACCCGCCCACCGCGCTCGCGCTCTCCGATGCCGCGCGCGCCGAGTGCCTTGAACGCTACACCTGGCCCGCCGTGCGCGAGCGCTGGTTGGCGCTCTACGGCGCGCCCGCGGCTGCGGCTGCCCCCACTACGCACGCCGTCGTCACGTCCGCGCAGGCGGAACGGGCGAACCGCATCTCGTGATGTTGCCACGACGTATCCCCGGGCTGGCCGAACTGGCCGGTCGCGGGACGCAGCGGCTCGCAGCGATGTGCGATCAGCACGGCCTGCTCCCGTGGGGCGCGCCGCCGCCCGGTGACGCCGCGCGATTACGACCGGAACTCCCCGCCCCGACGCTCACACCATCCGCGGCCGCCGCGCTCGATACCGAGGCAGTGCGCGCGCGGGCCGATCTGGTGCTTGCCGGCCGCTACCCCCTGCTCGGCCATGCGCACGGTCACGCCGAACCGCTGCATTGGGGCGCCGTTCCCGACTGGCACCGCGACATGCTCTCGGGGCGCGTGGCGCCTCGTCTGCATTGGTCGCAGGTGCCGTATCTCGACGTCAACGCCGTCGGGGACCACAAGATCACGTGGGAGCTGAACCGCCACCAATGGATGCTGTGGCTGGCGCAGGCGGCGGCGCTCACCGGCGAGGCCCGCTACAGCGACGCGTTGTGGCAGCGACTCGCGCACTGGCTTGAACACAACCCGCGTGGGCAAGGCATCAACTGGGCCAGCAGCCTCGAGGTAGCGTTCCGCGCGATCGCCTGGACGTACACGCTGCACATTGCGCCCTCCCCGCCACCGGCGGCCCTCGCAACGTCGCTCGCAAGCGCGCTGCATGCGCACGGTCGGCATGTGGAACGGTGGCTGAGCCATTGGTTCAGCCCCAACACCCATCTCACGGGCGAGGCGCTCGGTCTGCTCACGTTGGGCGTGGCCTTTCCCTGGTTGCCGCGGGCCGCAACCTGGCGGGCGCTGGCGTGGCGCATTCTCTGCACCGAAGCCACGGTGCAGATTCGCCCCGACGGCACCTATTTCGAACAGACGGGGTGGTACCAGGCGTACACCGTGGACTTCTACCTCGAGGCACTCGCGTTGGCCGAGCAGGCGCGGTTGGAGGTGCCGGAGGTGGTGCGCGGTCGCACACACGCCGCCGCCCGCGCGTTGGCGGCAATGACCCACGCCAATGGCACCGTGGTGCGCTTCGGTGACGACGATGGCGGGCGGCTGCTGCCACTCGCCACGGGCAGCTACGGTGACGTGCGCGACACGCTCGCCTGGGCGGCGGTCACCTTCGCGGACGCGTCGCTGCTGCGTGGCCTTGGCGATTGCTCGAGCGGCCCGGCGGCGCAGGGGGTGGCCTGGCGGCGCGGGGACGCCGGATTGCGTGCACTGCACGCACTCGCCGCGGGCCTTTCGGAAAACAGCTCGGATCGAAACGTGAGCGCCTGGCTCCCCGATGGCGGATGGGTTGCGCTGCGTGGTGCGCAGATCGCGGTGTACATGGACGCCGGACCGCACAGCGCGCTCAGCGGCGCGCACGCCCATGCCGATGCGCTCGCCATCGAGGTATCGGTGCACGGTCGCACCGTGCTTGCCGATCCGGGCACGTTTCAATACATGGGTGATGGTCGCGATCGGCTTCGGGCCACCATGGCGCACAATGCGCTCACCGTCGGCGACGCGTCCTCGGCAACCCCCGGTGGACCGTTCCGCTGGACTCGTGTGCCAACGACGTGTGTGACTGGAACGCGCCTGCACGGGTCCGAGCAGGTGGCACAGGCGTGGCACGACGGCTTCGGTACACTGGTCCGCACCGGCACCGGGCGCAGTTGGCGCGAGCTCCGACTGCTGCACGACCAGGCGCTGCTCGTCTTCGATTGGTTCGACGGGGAGCCGATCGAACCGCTTCGGCTGCACTGGCGCCCACCGGTGGGCGTGCGGGCCGTCGTTGAGCAGCATCGGATCCTTCTGCTCGATGACACCGTATCATCGGATCGTGCCCACGTGCTGGCCACAATCGTCATCCCCCCGGAGTGGCATGCAGACATCACGATGCAGGGCTATTCTCCGGGGTACGCTGTCTGCGCGAATGTGACAGGCGTCACGTGCACGCCTGTGCAGGCCGAAGTGCGCGCGTGTTGCGCGCTCGTGGTACCGGGGCTCGCGTCTTCCGACGTGTCAGTGCGTAGTGTGGAGCCGTTGTCGCCCGATCATGCTGCGCGCGGATGGCCGTCGTGGCGAGTGGTGCTTTACCAGCGCGACGACATCGTGACGCCGACCTCGTTCTCCTGATCCTCCTACCTGAGCATCTTCTTCCTTCATGTGTGGCATCTGCGGCCTCGTGGTTCCGGCCGGCGCACCTCCGGTGCGTCGTGAGCTGGTCGAACGCATGCGCGATACACTCGTGCATCGCGGGCCCGATGGCGCCGGTGTACACGTGGAAGGGCAGGTGGGGCTCGGACACCGGCGGCTGAGCATCGTGGACGTGGCGCACGGCCACCAGCCCATGCAGTCGGTCGGTGACCGCTACACGCTCGTGTACAACGGTGAGGTGTTCAACCACCCCACGCTCAAGGCACAGCTCGAGCGCGAGGGCGTGTCGTACCGCACGCGCAGCGACACCGAAACCGTGCTGCATCTGTACGAGCGCCACGGCGCTGCATGCGTGGAGCAGCTGCGGGGCATGTTCGCAATCGCCCTGTGGGATCGAAACGAGCGCACGCTTTTTTTGGCGCGCGATCGGTTCGGCATCAAGCCGTTGTACTATGTGCACGGCGCCGACGGCACCCTCTGGTTTGCCTCCGAGATCAAGGCGCTGATCGAAGCGGGCGCCGTGTCGGCGCAGCTGAACGACGACGAGTTTGCCGACTTCCTGGCCAACCACGCGCCCTCGGGGAATGGGACGCTCTTCGCCGGCGTGCGCCGATTGCCCCCGGGCCATGTGCTGCGCTGGAGCAACGGCGAGATCACCAGCACGCGCTACTGGGATCTGCCGGTGGGCGAAGGGGAGCACGCCTCGCGCCCCCATCGGGAGCTCGTGCAGGAGTACCTCGAGCGCTTTACGGAAGCCGTGCGACTGCGCCTCATGAGCGACGTGCCACTCGGCATGTTTCTCTCGGGCGGCATCGACAGCAGCGCCATCACCGCCGTGATGAGCACGCTGGTACAGGAGCCCATCAAGACGTTTTCCGTGGCGTTCGCCGAGCGTGAGGCCAACGAGTTCAGCTATGCGCGGCAGGTGGCCACTCAGTATCGCACCGATCACCATGAGGTGGTGCTGGCGCGCGACGAGTTCTTTTCGCTCATTCCGCAGCTGGTGTGGCAGGAAGACGAGCCGATGGCGCATCCGTCGAGTGTGGCGCTGTTCGCGGTCTCGCGGCTGGCGGCACAGCACGTGAAGGTGGTGCTGACCGGCGAAGGGAGCGACGAAACGCTGGCCGGCTACAATCGCTATCGCATGACGGCGCTCTTTCGTGCGTTCGGGACGCGGTGGGAATCGATGGTGCCGGGGGTGGTGCGCCGCGCGGTCGCTGGCGGCGTGCGCGCTGCCTCGCCGCACTCGGGTTTCGCGCGCAAGCTCGCGCGCACTCCGTTGGTCCTGCCCAGTGATCTCGACACGCTGTATTTCGACAACTTCGCCGTCTTTGGTCGCGCAAGACAGCAGCAGGTGCTTTCGCCCGCGCTGCGCGACCGACTGGCGGCTACCGATCCGTATTCGGCCCACCATGCGGCCATGGCGCGGCGCGCCGGGAGTCCACTGCTGGAACAGCTACTGTACGCCGACACCGCCACCTATCTGCACGAACTGCTCATGAAGCAGGACCAGATGAGCATGGCGGCCAGCATCGAGAGCCGAGTGCCGTTTCTCGATCACCCGCTCGTGGAGTGGGTGACCGGCTTGCCCGCGTCGCTCAAGCTGCGCGGCCTCACCACCAAGGTGGTGCTGCGCGAGGCCATGCAGGGCAAGCTGCCGCCGGAGATTCTGTCGCGAAAAAAGATGGGCTTTCCGGTGCCCGTGGGTGCGTGGTTGCGAACGTCGCACCGGCACGTGGTCAACGAGTTCATTCTCTCCGAGCGTGCACTCGGACGCGGCCTGTTCGATGGGCCGGCCATTCGAGCACTGGTGCACGAGCATCAGGCTGGTACGGCCAAGCACGATGAACGGCTGTGGGCGCTGCTTAACCTCGAAGTATGGCACCGGCTGTGGATTGACGGGGAGTCGGTTGATGATGTGCAGCGGGCGATGGGGACGGGTACGCGGGAGCTGATGGGAGTGGCCGCATGATCGGCAACGCCCTGTTCACACTGGCGCACCGCATGCGCGGCTCGGCGGCGCTGCGAGTGTTCGAAGAAATCCGTGGTGAGCCCGCCCTTGCCGCCGACGAAGTGCGCCGCCGTCAGTGGGCGCGGTTGAGCGGCCTGCTCGCGCACGCCGAAGCCAAGGTGCCGTATTATCGGCAAGTCTTCGCGGATCTCGGCATCGGTGCCCGCGACATTCGCACGCCGGCAGACTTTGCGGCGTTCCCGGTGCTCACCAAGGACATCATTCGGGCGCACGGACCTGAACTGATCGCTGAAGGCACCGATCGCTCGAAGCTGCTCACGCATCGCAGCGGTGGGTCCACCGGCGTACCGCTGGAGTTCTATCACGATCGTGCCGCCACCGATCTGTCGGATGCTGGCACGTACCGCAATTTTCTGCAGTGTGGTTGGCAGCCCGGTGAGATGATCGCGTTCTTCTGGGGTTTCAACGAGCGCATCGAGGCCATGTCTCGATTGGAGTTCGAAGCTCGGCAGTACCTGCGCCGGTCGTATCAGTTCGACCCGTTCCAGCAGAGCGACGCCGATTTCGAGCGCTGGTTGGTGACACTGCGGCGAGTACGCCCCACCATTGTGCATGGATATGCCAGCAGCATCGGACTGTTCGCCGAGTGGGCGCTGCGCACAGGTGCGCGCGTGCCGCGTGTGAAGGGGCTGTTCTGCACCGCTGAGAAGCTGCTGCCGCGGCAGCGTGACGCAATGGAGCGTGCCTTTCAGGCGAAGGCGTACGATGTGTACGGCAGTTCGGAGGTGCGCAACATCGCGTGCGAGTGCTCGCGCGGCACGTTCCACTTGAACGCCGATTTCGTCTACGCCGAGGTGGAGGATCCGCTGCTTGAGGGCCCTCAGCCGTTTCTGCTCACCGGACTGATCGATCGCAGCATGCCCTTCATTCGCTATCGCAACGATGATTGCGGCACGCTCGGTGCCCACGTATGCGGCTGCGGTTCCGGCTTCCCCGCGATGAAGCTCGATATCGCACGCCAGAGCGATTCGTTCCGTTTCGAGAATGGTCGGGTGGTGCACGGTGAGTTCTTTACGCACCTCTTCTATGGTGTGAACGGCGTGCGCATGTTCCAGTTCCGCCAGCTCGCGCTCGATCATATCGAGGTACTGGCGGTCCCTGAAGCCGCGGCAAGCGGACTCGACGCCGTCATGGCCAACATTCGTGGGCAGGTGGAAGCGCTCGCACCGGGACAGCTCACGTGCGAGGCGCGACTGGTCAGCGAGATTCCACGGTCGAGCGCGGGGAAACACCGCTTCACGGTATCGCTGGTGCAGCATGCGGCCGACGCAGCGGCAGGTCGTGCCGCGTGAGCCTGCGATTCGTCGGTGATGTGGCGCTTGGTAGCGAGACGCAATGGCGCATGGCGGCGACATCATCGCTGATCGTGGCCAACATTGAAGGGCCAGTGCTTGCGGATCGGGCGCAGGCGAAGTCCCTCGTGCAGCCGTACTCTACGCACGCTGCGTTGGCGGCCTGTTTTGGTGATCGCCTTGCGGTGGCGAGTGTCGCCAACAATCACGCGGCCGATTTGGGTGAAGCCGGACTGGCGGCGACGATCGGGCACCTCGAATCGCTCGGCGCCACGGTGGTCGGCACCCCGTTTGGCGGCCGCTCGGCGTGCACCGTGATCACGCATGAAGCGCACCGCGTGGCATTCATTGCGCGCGTCGCCGATGAGAGCTTTGGCACGGCGGAGAAAGCCAGGCAGGCAGCGCCCCTGGTGCAGCGGTTGGAGCCTGCAGAGTTGCGTGAGGCCGTGAAACGCGCTCGTGAGATCGCCGATCGTGTGGTGCTGATGTTGCACTGGGGTCAGGAGTGGTTGACCGCTCCGTCCCCTGAACGCATCACGCTGGCGCGTACGCTGGTCGCAGATGGTGCCGACCTCGTGATCGGGCATCACGCGCATGTGCGTGAGGCGTGGGAAGTGGCGGATGGGCGTACGATCGCCTACGGACTTGGTACGCTCGAACTGCGCTTCCCGGACACCATGGAGGTCGCCCCCACGATGCCGCGCGACGGCAAGCGCCGCGCGTGGTGGGCACGATCCTCACTCGCTGTGGACTGGTCCCCGGCGAGCAATGCGGGACGCGTGGGTACGGCACGTTGGAACGGGCGCGAGTGGGCCGTGCAGGGCACGGCACCGTCGCAGCACCGCACCTACCTTGCCACGCCCACGGCGCAGGCGCACCGCGCCATTGCACGCCGCGACTACTGGAAGAGCAAGCTGCGCACGGCCTGGCAGGAACGAATCATCCCGCGTCCCGCTCACCTGCGGTCGCTCGCCGGCATTGCCGGTGAGGCGCGTCGCGCTGCGTCGGCGGGGTGAGGGCGATGCCAGCAATTCGATCCAGACTGTCGGCATGGCGCGGGCGACGTGTGCTCTCGGCGCTGGCGCGCGACGGCCGCGCTGTTCTGCCATCGAACTTCCTGCTGCGCGATGCACCCATTGTGGAGATCGTGCCGGGCGCACGACTCGAGCTCGGCGAAGACGTCGTACTCGACTCCGCGCAGCGTGGCTATCACGTGGCCATGTGGGGACCGGTTCGCATATTGGCCGACCGTCCGGGTGCGGTTGTGCGCATCGGAGCGGGCACCCGTGTGCACGGGTCCGGCATTCACGCCGAGCTTTCCATCACCATCGGGCAACGCTGCCTTATTGCCGCCAACTGCCAGCTGTTTGATGCGAATGGGCATGTCCTTGCGATGGATGCTCCCGCGACGCGTCTCGATACCGCGGGAAAGCCGCGGGCGATTGTGCTCGAAGACGACGTCTGGCTCGGGACCGGCGTGATCGTCCTGCCTGGCACGCACATCGGCGCGGGGTCGGTCATCGCGGCTGGCAGCGTCGTGGGCGGCGTCGTGCCTCCACGCACGCTCATGAGAGGAAACCCCGCGGTCGCAGTGGTGCGGCCGCCCGCCGCCGGCGCGCCGATCATCGCCCTGGAGGCCTGAGCCATGCGTATCCTCTGGCTCAAGACCGAGCTGCTGCACCCGATCGACAAGGGCGGAAAGATCCGCACGTATGCCATGCTGCGCGCCATCAACGCCAAGCACCCCATCACGTACCTCGCCCTCGATGACGGCTCGGCTGCGCCCGACGCGCGCGAGCGCGCCGCCGAGTACGCGAGCGAGGTGGAGACGGTGCCGTTCCGCGTGACGCCACGTGGTACGGCGAAGTTCTACGGCGAGCTGTTCGGCAACCTGTTCTCACCGCTGGCCTACTCGCTGCAGCGCTATCAGGTGGCCGCGTTTCGTGAACGTGTGCGTGCCGCCGTAGAGCGGGGTGAGGTAGATCTCATCGTCTGTGACTTCCTCACGCCGTGGGTGAATCTGCCCGAGAATCTTGGCGTGCCGGTGGTGCTCTTTCAGCACAACGTGGAAGCCGAAATCTGGCGCCGGCACACCGAAGTGGCCGGCAATGCGCTTTCGCGTTGGTACTTCGGCATGCAGTGGCGGCGCACCGAAGCGTTTGAACGTGCTGCCTGCCGCGCTGCCGACCACGTGGTGGCGGTCTCGGACAACGACGCCGACATCTTCCGCGAGCGCTACGGCGTGACCTCCGTGAGCAGCGTGCCCACGGGGGTGGATGTCGAGTATTTCAATCCGGCCCCGTTCTCCGCGCGGCAACCCGGACGCCTGGTGTTCACCGGATCCATGGACTGGATGCCCAACGCCGATGGCATCACGTGGTTCACCGAAACGGTCTGGCCCCGCATTCGCGCGGCACGACCCGATGCCACATTCAGTGTGGTCGGGCGCAACCCACCAGCGGCGGTGAAGGCGCTGGCCACCCCCGGCAGTGGCATTACGGTGACCGGCTCGGTCCCCGATGTGCGCCCATATCTGGGGGAAGGCAGCGTCTTCGTCGTGCCGCTGCGCATCGGTGGTGGCACGCGCCTCAAGATCTACGAGGCCATGGCCATGGAGTGCCCCGTGGTGAGCACGACCGTGGGCGCCGAGGGGCTGCCGGTGCACCACAACGAGCACCTGCTCATTGCCGACCGCGATGCCGATTTCGCGGCGCGGTGCATCGAGCTGCTCGATGATGTGTCGCGCGCCACGGCCATGGCCGATCGTGCGGCGCGTCTCGTGCGCGACAACTTCGGCTGGCATGCCGTGGCGGACCACTTCGTGGCCTCCTGCATGACTGCAGCACCGGCGCTGCGGGCCGACGCTTCTCTTCCAGAACCACAAGGATCGATATGACTGCAGTCAGCGTCTTCGGACTCGGCTACGTAGGGTGCGTGTCCGCCGCCTGTTTTGCGCGTGAAGGCTTCAATGTGCTCGGTGTCGATGTGGCCGAGGCCAAGGTGGCGCTCGTGAACTCGGGGCAGAGCACGATCGTGGAGGAAGGTATTGGCGAGCTCGTGCGCGACATGGTGGCCGCGGGTCGGTTGCGTGCGACCACCAGCGTGCACGACGCCGTGCACAGCACCGACGTGAGTCTGGTGTGTGTGGGTACGCCAAGCCGTCCCAACGGATCGCTCGACCTGTCGTATGTGGAGCGTGTGGCGGAGCAGATCGGCGCGGCGCTCGCCACCAAGGATGCCTATCACGTGATCGTGATTCGCAGCACGGTGCTCGCGGGCACGCTGCACGACCTCGTGATTCCGGCGATTGAACGAACCTCACGCAAGAAGGCGGGCGAGCACTTTGGTGTGGTGTCCAACCCTGAGTTTTTGCGTGAGGGTACCAGCATCAAGTACTTCGACAACCCGCCGTTC
>JAABRL010000066.1 GCA_011390935.1 Gemmatimonas sp. | reverse complement strand
ATGGCCGCTCGCATCACCCTCCGGACGGAGCCGTTGCCGACGCAAGCGGATGTGGCCGCACGCATGGCCGCCGCCGACTGCGGCGTGTCCTGCGCACGAGCCGAAGGATGGAATCTCGAAGCGCTGGAGATGCTGTCGGTGGGCAAGCCGTTCATTGCGACCGCGTACAGCGGACACACCGGATTCCTCGATGCGCAGAATGCCCACCTCGTCACCGTCGATGCGCTCGAGCCGCACGAGACGTACGGCGACTGGGCGGCGTGGGGCGCATCGCAGCAGGAGCAGCTCGTGACGCATCTGCGTTCGGTGCACCGGGCACGGCAATCGGGCGCGCTTGCGGTGAACGAAGCGGGGATCGAGACGGCAGAGCGCCATACATGGCGCCACACCGCCCGCGCGCTGCTCAGGGCACTGCAATGAGTGACACGTCGCACCTGGTGTGGTGCGCGCCCATCGACGAGCCCACTGGGTATGCCGATGAAGCACGCGGCCTGCTGACGGCGCTCGAGGCCATGCGGCTGCCCGTAGCGTTGCGACAGGCTGGCGTGCGTGATGCCGCGTTCCGTGCGTCCCTCTCGGCGCCCATGCAACAGGCGCTTACCGCGCAGCAGCAGCGCGGGCTGGCCCGTCCGCTCGTGGTGGTGCAGCACTTCCCGGCGGACGGTTTCGCGCGTGCGGAGGGTGTCGATTGGCAGGTGGGACGCACCATGTTCGAAACGGATGGCCTACCGGCGTCATGGGTCGCCCAGTGCAATCGCCTCGATGAACTGTGGGTGCCCAGCACCTTCAACGTGGACACGTTCCGGCGGGCGGGTGTGACCGTGCCGATCACGCGCGTCCCGGGTGGTGTCGACGTGACGCACTTCTCACCACACGTGTCTCCGATGGCGATCGAGGGTGCGCGCGGCACGCTGTTCCTTGGTGTGTTCGAATGGTCGTACCGCAAGGGGTGGGACGTCTTGCTGCGTGCGTGGGCCGAGGCCTTCACGCGCGACGACAACGTGACGCTCGTGCTGCGCACGCGCATTCGGTCGGCCGCGCGTGCGGCTGGACATCCGGAAGCGGGTGCACAGCTGGATGCGTTTCTGTGTTCAGCGCTCGGGTGCACCCGCGCCGATCTCGCGCCCATTGTGGTCCTCGATGCGCCGCTCGACGACGCGACGCTTCCGATGCTCTATCGGCGCGCCGATGCACTGGTGTCCGCGAGCCGCGGCGAAGGGTGGGGGCGTCCGCTCATGGAAGCGATGGCCTGCGGCGTGCCCGTCATCACCACACGCTGGAGTGCGCCGCTGGACTTCCTGCATGACGACAACAGTCTGTTGGTGAACGTGAACGGGCTCGTGCCGGCGCGCGATGACGTCTTTTCGGTGTATGATGGGCAGCGCTGGGCCGATCCGAGTTCGACGCATCTGGTGGAGCAGCTGCGGCGCGTGCACGCGCAGCCAGCGGAGGCGCGCCTACTCGGCCAGCGCGCCCGTGAGGCGATGGTCGCCCAGTGGACCTGGGGGCACGCCGCGCAGGTGGTCGGGAGCCGCATGCAGGAGATCGGCCAGATGCTCGCCGATGGTGCGCGCGCACACACGGCACCGCCGACATCGAACGCACGTGAAGCGACACCGGTTGTGTCACCAGCAGTGCCGGTGCCGTCGGGTTCGCCGGCGCACGAACATCACCTGTTCGTGCTGTGGGAGACGGCGCGCAGCGAGGAAGCGCGCATCATGGCGGATCTCGCGAGCCGCTTCACCATCGTGCACGTCACCGAACTGCGCTGGACACCGGACCGCGTGTCCGAGAACTTCACCCGCTTCTACGGACAGGCACTGCCGCCAGGCTCGTTCAAGGAGGAACACTGCGGCACGGGGCCGGCATTGGCGATTCTCGTGCGAGACGAACGCCCGGCGTATGCCGAACGGGAGACCAGCAAGGGGCCGCGGGTGGTGAACACCCGAACCTTTGACGCGAAGGCGACCTACCGCAGCTGGACGGGCGGCGGGCACAAGGTGCACGCGACCGACACAGTGGACGAAGCGCGTCACGATGTGGCGCTGCTGTTCGATGCGCCCATCAACGAGATCGTGGACCGCCATCCTGCGCCGTGGGACGGCACCATCGCGACGCGCGAGGCGGATCTCGCGGGCAGCAACGGCTGGCGCGACCTGGTGCACCTGTTTGCAATCCTGAACGAGACGACGCGTTATCTCGTGCTGCGGAACTTCGAGGCACTGCCACACGCCTTCGATCCCGCCTTGCACGGCGATATCGATCTGCTGGTCGCATCGGTGCCGGACTTCACGTGGGCGGCGAACGCCACACCGGACGCGAACGACCCACACGGTCGGCACTACATCGCCGTGGTTGGCGGCGCGCCTCTCGTGCTCGATCCGAAGGCTCCGGGGGACGGCTACTATGACGAACGATGGCAGCGTGACATGCTCGAGCGGCGCGTTCGGCATGTCGACGGCTTCGACACACCCTCCGAAGAGGACTACTTCTTCTCGCTGCTGTATCACATGCTGCTTCACAAGCCACGCATCGAACGCGTGTACGTGGAGCGGCTGGCACGCAACGCCATGTCCATGGGCCTGATGGACGTGACGGAGGCGGTCCTCGCGAATCCGTTTGCGGCGAAACGTCTGCTCGACGACTTCATGCGCGTACAGAGATACGACTGCATGCGGCCGCGGGAGGCGTCCGTCTTCTATCTGGCGATGCTGCCCGAGGCCATTCCGATGGCGCCGGTAGAGCTCGAGGTGTTCGCCCGCCTTCCACGCCTTGCGGCATCCCACACGATCCTGTCGGCGCGCACGCTCGCCGAGGTGCATGGCGTGCCGGCCGACAGCGTGGTGTACGACCTCGGTGATCGCATTGTCAAGCAGGGTACGGGCGAGCTTGCGAGCCACGAGGCCCGCATCCTGTCCCGCCTGGACGGCCCGCTGTTCCCCCGCGTGCTCGACCATCGACAGCACGACGGATGGTCCGAGCTCACACTCGAACGCGTCGACGGTGAATCATTCACGCAGCTGCGACCGCAGCTGGCCGCCTCGCCGGCGCGTCTGGCCGCCTTCTTTGCCGATGGCCTGCAGCTGCTCGACGCGCTGCGGGGCGCTCAGATCGCGCATCGGGACATTCACGCGGGCAACGTGCGCATCCGCAACGGGCGCCCCGTGTTGCTCGATTTCGGCTGGGCCACGGCGCCCCGTCTCGACGCGCCGACGCCCGAGTGGCTGAATGTCGATGCGCGTCCGGGCGATGGTGTGCACTGCGACACGTACAGCATGGGGCGGCTGTTCGCCGCGTGTGTCCCCGCTGGGGATGACCGCTTCGCTCCGTTGCTTGCAGCGATGACGCATGAGGAAGCGAGACAACGGGTGCGCAACACCACGCATCTTCGTGCGCTCCTCATGTCCGTCGATTCGCGCGGTGCATGGTGCGAATGCGCCGCGGTGCCGCGCGACGAGGCGCTCGACGCATTGCTCGCACAGGCCGACGCCTGGTACGCGGGCGGATACGCGACGCTCGCGGAAGATGCCCTGCGTGCGGCGCTCGTGCTGCGCCCTGAATCGGTGGCCTTGCGATTGGCGCTGGCGGTGCGTGCCGAGGCGGACCGCGACGTCGATGCAGAGCGGGCATGGCTTGAGCAGGCCGTTGATCGTGACCCGTGGAACACCACGGTGCGTCGTCGCGCCGGCCGCGCCTGTCTGCGGGACGAAGATCATCTGGCAGCGGCCGAGCACGCACGTGTGCGCATCGAGCAGCAGCCCGATGACGCCGATGCCTGGCTGCAGCGTGCAATCGCGCTCCTGCAGATTCCGTCGCGGCGCTCCGCCGCGGACGAGGCACTGGCGAAGGCTGGGGAGCTGGCCCCCGCGCATCCGGATGTGCGAGCGCTTTCCCGTGTCCTGTACCCCGGAGCGGCTCCCGGACCGCTGGTGTCCATCATCATTCCCGTGCATGGTCAGGTGACGTTTACGGCGTCGTGCCTCGAAGCACTCGAGGCAACGCTCCCGTCGCATCTCGCGGTCGAAGTGATTGTGGTCAACGATGCCTCGCTCGACAGCACTGCTGCGTACCTGGACGGTGCCATGCGCCGATGGCCATGGCTGCGTACGGTCCACCTCGCTGACAACCAGGGCTTTGCCGGTGCGTGCAACGCAGGTGCCGCCGCGGCCCGCGGTCGCTGGCTGCACTTCCTGAACAACGACACCACGCCGCAGCCCGGCTGGCTGGAGCCGATGCTCGCGGCGGTCCAGGCGGACCCCTCGGTGGGTATCGTCGGCAGCCTGCTCGTGTTTCCACCGCATGCGCAGGAGGCACCGCTACGCGTCCAGCACGTCGGCATCGCGTTCCGCGAGGATCGAACCTCCACGCATCTGTACAAGTTCTGCTACGCCGACCTGCCGTTCGTGCGGCGATCACGCGAATGTCAGGCGGTCACCGGCGCCAGCCTGCTCGTGGACCGTGCCCTCTTCGATGACATCGGCGGATTCGACACGGACTACAGGAATGGTGGCGAGGATCTGGAGCTCTGCTTCGCCGCGCGCGCGCGCGGCCGTCGCGTCGTGGTCGCCGCGGAGAGTGTGATCTGGCATCATGAATCGGCCACGCTGGTGTTCGGGCACCGGGCTTCCGATGCGAACTATCTGCGATTTCTGACGCGATGGCGTGACGTGATCATTCCCGATGAGGAGTCCCTGCATGACGCGGATGGCGTGGGTCGTCAGGCTCGGCCTCGGGTCGCCATGGTAACGCCGCTGGCACCCGTGCGCAGCGGTGTCTCCGATGTGGTACGGGAACTCGCCGAGGTGCTGCGGGACGAGGCGCAAGTCGACTTCCTGACGGCGGACGTGGTCCCGACGGATTCCTGGATCACCGACAGTCATCACGTCTACTCGGCCCACGACTACGGTGCCGTGTGGGATCTGCGACGCCCAGACGTGGTCTTCCTGCACATCGGCAACAATCAGTTCCACGCGCGCATGGCCGAGATCGCACGCCACGCGCCCACGGTCCTCGTCCTGCACGAATACGATGTGCGAGGGACCGGCGGATCGGTGTCGAGTCGCGTGCACCTGCAGGGGCTCTTTCGCCACGCCGTGGCCGCCGTGGTCCACAACGCGCACTCGCGCGATGTGCTGCAGGAGGAGTTTCCCTCACTGCCGGTACACGTGGTCCCGCTCACGGTGCCGCCGGCGCTGCTCGCGATGTCCACGGAAGAGACCGCCGAGCGCCGGGAAGCGCGTCGTCGCCTCGGTGTCCCGGAGGACACATTCCTCATCGTCTCGCTCGGTCTGGTGCAGTATCACAAACGCAATCATGTGGCGGTCGAGGCCATGGCGCAGATCGCGGCGCGGGTTCCGAACGCACGACTGGTGCTCGCTGGTGAGGCACCGGAAGTCGCCTACCAGACTGCCCTGGAACGCCTGGCGCATGAGCGCGGCGTGTCGAACCGGGTGCAGCTGACCGGATGGACGACCGACCGCGACTTTCTCGACTGGTTGGCCGCAGCCGATGCGACAGTGAACTTGCGTTTTCCGGCGCGCGGGGAAGAATCGGCGTCGCTGGCGCGCATTCTGGCCAGCGGTCGTCCGGCCTGCGTGTCCGACTATGCGCAGTTCGCGGATCTGCCCCGTGATGCGGTGGTACACATCCCATTCGAACATGAAGTACGCAATCTCGCGGACGCCCTCGTTGAACTCGCCGAGTCGCCAGCATGTCGCGCCCGACTGGGGGCGGCGGCCCGCGCGCACGTGATGGTGACTGGTTCCCCCGCGCAGATCGCCAGCCGGTATCGCGACATCATCGCCTCCGCGAGCACCGTGTCCGATGCCGATCGCCTGTTGCGGTCGCGCGGCTACGCGCCGGCAGGCGCGGTACCGGCAGCCGTCCTCTGGCAAACCGCATGGGATCGCGTGAGCGATCCGTGTCGTCACGTCATCCTGGCGCTCGACGCGTCTGGCGTGCCTTTGTCCGTCGCACGGGTGGAGCCGGCTGGTGTGCTGCCACCGCCGACCGACATCAACGCATCGGATCGCTCGCGCCTGCTCGAGCTGGAGCGCCGCCCGCTCGAGGCCGAGTACGTGCAGTGCTATGCCGGTCCACCCTCGCACTGGGTGCGGCACGATCGTGCGCGTATCGCCGTGGCGGTCCTGTTCGACACACCGCTTGATGCCTACGGTCAGTGGGCTCAACGCCCGGTAGACGAGTTCTGGGTGCCCTCGCAGTATGCGGCCACTCATCTGGCCGAGCACGGCGTAGCGCCCGAGCGCATCGCTGTGGTTCCTGCGGGCGTGCCCGCCGTTCTGTATCGCACACACGTGCACGAGAATCGACCGGCTGGACCGGTTCGTCTGCTCGCGGTCACCGACTGGCGCGATGCGTCGGGCTGGGAGCCCTTGCTGCGAGCGTGGCTGCGTGCTCGGCGCGAGGTGCCCGGATTGGCGCTCACGTTCCGGACGTCCGACGGCCAGGACAGCGAGCAGGCGCGCGACCTTCGCTTTGCGAATGCGCTGACGAACTTCATGACACGACACACGGAGTATGCCGACGACGAGTACCTTGATCTGCGTCACGATGGACGCACGGTGCCCGAAGATCTGCTTCCCAACGCGTACGCGCTCGCGCATGCGGTGGTGTGCCCCGCGGCCGACGCGGGTGGTGGACGCGTCGCGCTCGAAGCGATGGCGCTCGGGTTGCCGGTGATCGTGGCGGACCATGGCGTGTATCGGGAGATCGCTCCGGTCGGGCACGCGATTCACGTCCCGATGCGTCGCGTTGCGGCGTCGCATGGCGTGGACGAGGACGTACTTGTGCAGACACTCATCCGGCTCGCCCGAGAGCGTGTCGCGACGCAAGCGGTCGGCATCGTGGCGCGACAGCATGTACTCGCACACCGAACGTGGCGTCAGGCGGCCGAGCAGGTCCACGCTCGGCTTCGTCGGCTTGCCATGCGTCCGGAGCAGTCGGCGCTGGCGTCGTCTCGTCGCGCGGTCACGTCCTCATGACCCGCCGCGGCATCGTACTCGCCGGTGGTGCCGGCACCCGCTTGCATCCGATCACGGCCGCGGTGAGCAAGCAGCTGCTTCCCGTGTATGACAAGCCGATGATCTACTACCCGCTCTGCACGCTCATGCTGGCCGGCGTGCGCGAGATATTGCTCATCACGACGCCGCATGATCGGGGGGCCTTCGAGCGCCTGCTCGGTGACGGTGAGCGCTGGGGACTGTCGCTGTCGTATGCCGAACAGCCCGCACCAAGCGGGCTTGCGGACGCGTTCCGCATCGGCCGGTCGTTCGTCGAGGGGCGACCCAGTGCCCTGGTGCTCGGTGACAACCTGTTTCATGGGCAGGACCTGGGCGCGACGTTGCGTTCCGTGGCGGCGACCACCGCTGGTGCCACCATCTTCGGCTATCGTGTGGCGGATCCGTGTGCGTACGGCGTGGTGGAAGTGGACGACAACGGACGCGCGCTCTCGATTGAGGAGAAGCCGATGCGCCCGCGCTCGCCGTGGGCGGTTCCGGGGCTGTATTTCTACGACGAGCAGGTGGTGGAGATCGCGGCCGCGCTGACGCCATCCGCGCGCGGTGAGCTGGAGATCACCGACGTGCACCGCGTGTATCTCGAGCGCGGCGCGTTGCAGGTGCGGCAACTCGGGCGAGGCACGGCGTGGCTCGATACGGGCACACCGGATGCCCTGCTGCAGGCCAGTCAGTTCGTGCAGACGGTGGAGGCAAGGCAGGGGCTCAAGATCGCCGCGCCCGAAGAGGTCGCGTTTCGCATGGGATTCATCGATGCGGCGCAGCTGCGCGCGCTCGCGGATGCACTCGGTCGCAGCGCCTATGGCGCGTATCTGCAGCGGGTGGTCGATGAAGAGGGATCCGGCTGGAGCGTGCGCGACGTGGTGCGGGCGGCATGATCGTCAGTGCCCTTGAACTGCCCGGCGTCCTGCACGTGCAGAGCCCGGTGCACACCGATGCGCGCGGTGCCTTCAGTGAGTGTTTTCACGCGGGTAAACTGGCCGGCTCGGGTATCCCGAATCATTTCGCGCAGGACAACCTGAGTCGCTCGGCGCAGCATGTACTGCGCGGTCTGCACCTGCAGCGCGACCAGCCGCAAGGCAAGTTCGTACGCGTGCTCGAGGGACGCATCTTCGATGTAGCCGTCGATCTGCGCGACGGCTCGGACACCTACGGCGGTTGGTTGGGACATGAACTCGACGGCACGCAGGGCGACGCCCTCTGGATTCCGCCCGGGTTTGCGCACGGGTTTCTGGTGCTCAGCGAGACGGCGACCGTGCTCTACAAGTGCACGACGCCGTACGATCCCGACTCGGAGGTCACGGTACGCTGGAACGACGCCACGATTGGCGTGCGCTGGCCGCTCCCGGATGGCCTCGAGCCGATCCTGTCCGCGCGCGATGCCGCAGCGCGTGCGCTCGACCCACGATACGATCGGCTGTGACGTCCGGGTTCGCAGCGATTCCGGACGCGAGCGACACCACGCGTGCTCGCGTGGTGCTCACGGGCGCTCACGGCCAACTCGGTCGCGCGCTCGTGGCGAGCGCGCCGTCGCACATCTCACTGCGCGCGTACGGCCGCGAGACGCTCGATGTCTGTGACGTGTCCGCGGTGGAACGGATCCTTGACCACGAACGCCCCGCGGTGCTGCTGAACGCCGCCGCATACACGGCCGTGGATGCCGCGGAGCAGGACGAGGCGGCTGCGCAGGCCGTGAATGGCACCGCCGTCGCGTCGCTGGCACGGAGCGCCGAGACGCGTGGGGTGCGCCTCGTGCATCTCTCCACCGACTACGTATTCGGTGGCGACGGTGGCGCGCCGTACGGGACGGACGCCGCCGTAGCCCCGTGCAACGTCTACGGACGCAGCAAGGCGGCGGGCGAGCGCGCGGTGCTGGCGCTGGCGTCGGATGCGGTGATCGTGCGCACGGCGTGGCTGCACTCGGCGCACCCGCCGAACTTCGTGGCCACCGTTGCGGAGCGATTGCAGCGGGGGGAGCAACTGCGCGTGGTCACTGATCAGATCGGGACCCCCACGCGCGCGGCGCATCTGGCCAGCGCGCTCTGGCGGGTGGTGAGCACGCCCGCGCTGCGCGGCGTGCTGCACTGCACGGACGCGGGGGTGGCGTCGTGGTATGATGTGGCGCAGTGTGTGGCGGATGAACTGTCGCGACGGGGCCGGTTGCCGGTCCACGCTGGCGTTGTCCCGGTGCAAACCGCAGCCGACGCGCAGCGGGCGGTCCGCCCCCGTGCGGCAGTGCTCGATGCGTTCGCGAGCTGGCAGGCGTTGGGCATCACGCCGGTGCCCTGGTCACGTGGTGTGATTGCCACGCTCGAGGAGTTGCTGGATGCGTAGACTGCTGGTCACCGGCGGGGCCGGTTTCATCGGGGGCAACTATGTCCAGCACCGGCTGCGGCAGCCGGCGGGCGACCTCGTCGTTGTCCTCGATGCGCTCACGTATGCAGGGCGTCGCGAGACGCTTGCCTCGGTGCAGTCGCACTCCGGCTTTCGCTTCGTGCACGGGGACATCACCGATGCCGACCTTGTGCAGCGCGTGATGGCCGAGTTCGCCATCGATACGGTCGTGCACTTCGCCGCCGAGTCGCATGTGGATCGGTCCATTACGGAACCCGGCGTGTTCATTCGCACGAATGTGGTGGGCACGCAGGTGCTGCTCGATGCGGCCATGGATGCCTGGCGAGTACCGTCCGGATTTCGCGACGGCGTGCGCTTTCACCACGTGTCCACGGATGAAGTCTACGGCAGCCTCACACCGTCGGACGCACCCTTCACGGAAGACTCGCCGTATCAGCCGAGCTCGCCCTACGCCGCCAGCAAGGCCGCGTCGGATCATCTGGTGCGCGCGTGGCACCACACCTACGGGTTGCCGATTTCGATCAGCAACTGCTCGAACAACTACGGCCCGTATCAGTTTCCCGAGAAACTGGTGCCGCTGATGCTGCTCAACGCGCTGCATGGCCGTCCGCTACCGATCTATGGCGACGGGCAGCAGGTGCGCGACTGGCTGTTCGTGTCGGACCACTGCACGGCCATCGACCGCCTGCTCGACGCTCCGATCGTGGGCTCGACCTTCAATGTGGGCGGCCGCGCGGAATGCACCAACCTGAGGCTCGTGGCGGCGCTGTGTGAGCGTCTCGACGCGCGGTTTGCATCCGAGGCCGCGCTGAGAGCGCGCTTTCCCGAGTGCCCCGCCGCACATGGCGCGCGCTGCATCGACCTCGTATCGCATGTCACCGACCGGCGCGGACACGATCGTCGCTACGCCATCGATCCGAGTCGACTCGAAGCGGTCACCGGCGTCGGACCGCGCTGGACATTGCCGGAGGGGTTGGCGGCCACGGTGTCGTGGTACCTCGAGCGCGCCGACTGGTGGGGGCCGCTGTACGGGGGGTGAGCCGGGACCGGGCTAGGGCTCGCGAAGATTCCGCGACAGCGACGCGATGCTGGTGTCCCAGGCGCCGTGCGTCTGCTGTCGACAGAGCTGCGCCGTCGGGTACCAGCGGCTGCTCGTCCCGCTCAGCCCCCACCGCCAGTCCGGCACCTTCTGCAGCAGCACCCACGTCGGCACTCCCATCGCGCCCGCCAGATGCGCGATGCCGGTGTCCGTCGTCACCAGCCCGTCCAGCTGACGCAGCACGGCCGCCGTGGTGGCCCAATCCGAGAGTGGAGGCAGTCGATGCAGCCCCTCGACGTCCACCTCGCCGGCCGATCCCTGTTGCAGCGAGATCCAGGTGACGCCGGGGATGCACACGATGCCGGGCAGCAGTGACGGGTCGAGATCGCGCGTGACGCGGCCAGGGAAACCGGGGTTCCCGGCCCACACCAGTCCGAGGCGTCGCTCCCCCGCGACCGGGGGTGGCAGCGCGGGCGTGGGGACGTCCGGGGCGTGCAGATAGGGCACACGATCCCCGAACAGCTGCGCACCCGTGCCCAATCGATGAGGCAAGGAGAGCAGCGGCACGTGCCATGCCGTGCTCGGTTCGTCGCCCCGTGCCACTGCGTCGAAGCCGCTCGCGCGCAACAGGGACACCGCACCGACGTGACACGCCACGGTGATCGCGCCCGCCCCGCGCGCCGTGAGCTCGGGGAGAAAGCGCAGAAACTGGAACTGATCACCGACGCCCTGCTCCGCCGTCACCAGCACCGACTCGCCGTTGAGTGGCTCGCCGGTCCACGGGGTAGCGCCGGTCTCGGCCACAGGCAACGGACGATGCTCGAACAGCGCCCAGCCGGTGGCACTCGCCCCGCGCAACAAGGAGGTATAGGCCCGCTGCAGCCGCGTGGGGGCATGCTGGGGTCGCGCGTGCTCCGCCTTGTCGAGCCAGTTGAGGGCGCCGAGCAGGTCACCGAGGTCGTGACGCACCTGCGCCGCGGTCAGCAGCGGTGCGCCTGCCCGCGGTGCGAGCTCGGCGGCGCGTTTGGCAAGCGGCCACGCGCGGTCGGGCTCGCCCGCAGCACGCAGCGCGCTGGCCAGCGCAGCGAGAGCGGCCGGATCGTTGGGGTGGTCGCGTCGGACGTACTCCAGGCAGAGCGCCGCCTCGTGAGGCGACCCGGACTCGAGCAGAGCGCCGCCCAGCGCGTACGCCACCGACACCTCGCGCCAATCACCATCGGTGAACGCGGAGTGCAGTGCGGCGCGGCGCGCTTCGACCGCGCCCAACATCTGGTGCGTGTTGGCGAGGGCCAGCGCAATCCCGACATCGGCCGGCGCAAGCGCCGCGCAGTCGGTGAACGCTGCGGCCGCGGCCGCGAAGTCGTTCGCGAGCAGCGCCTGCTCACCGGCCGCGAGCGCGGCCGCCAGTCGTTCGTGCCGCGCCATCGTGTTCATCGGCACGTTCCGTGACACGTCGGGCCCACGTCGGGCCGCGGGTGAAACGCGACGCACCACGGGCGTGAGAGACCGCACAATTTCCGCTGTCGAACGCTCAAGTTCCCCGCCGATGTGTCGATAGAACACTCTGACCGCGATCCATTTCCCGGATCCGGGACGAGGCACGGATGCCTCATTCGACCATCACGGAGGATAGTCCCCATGAAGATCAACACCAACGTCGGCGCGCTCGGCGCATCCCGCAACCTGTTCCTGAACAACGTCGCCACCGAGAGCAGCATGCGGAAGCTGAGCTCGGGTCTGCGCATCAGCCGTGCGGCCGATGACGCGGCAGGCCTCTCGATCGCGAACAAGCTGCGTACGCAGAGCCGCTCGCTCGTGCAGGCGTCCAACAACGCCCAGCAGGGCAACGCGATGCTCCAGATCGCGGAAGGTGCGGCCTCGACGGTGCAGCGCATCCTCGAGCGTCAGAAGGAACTGATCGTGCAGCGCGAGTCGACGGCCAACAACGGCACCGTGTCGGCCACGCTGTCGGCGGAAATCACCACGCTGTCCACGGAAGCGACCCGTATTCAGAACACGGCCAACTTCCAGGGCTCGAACGTATTCGCCAGCCTCGAGTTCCAGGTCCTCGACTCGGACACGAACGGCCAGGTGACGGTCAACGCGGCGATGACGAACACGGCGCTCACGGGCAGCTCCTCGCTGGCCGATGCCGACACCGCCCTCACCGCCGTCAACGCGACGCTGGCGCAGATCGGTGCCGGACAGAACGCGCTCGACTACACCGTGGAGAACCTCAAGAACGCCATCGTGAACGTACGCGCTGCGGAATCATCGATCCGCGACGTGGACATGGCGGACGAGATGGCAACCTTCACCAAGAGCAACGTACTCTCTCAGGCGGCCACGGCGATGCTCGCACAGGCCAATCAGTCGAGTCAGGGCGTGCTGTCGCTCCTGCGCTAATCGGCGCAGCAGCAATAGACGCTCGACCGCCCCGGGGCCGGCATTTCGCCGGTCCCGGGGTTGCCGCCTAAGAGGAGGATCCTGTAATGACTGCTCCGATCGC
>JAABRL010000065.1 GCA_011390935.1 Gemmatimonas sp. | reverse complement strand
AGTTGCGGCGGCCGCCGTGCGCCTGTACGACGACGCGCGCCGGGCCCTCGCGACCGCACGCGGTCAGGTCGCCAGCTCGCGCGCGGTCTTCGCGGCGCCGATTCGCGCGGCGGCTGTGGCCGCCAGCGAGGCCGCCGCGGCCAGCGGCACCACGCGATTGTTCTTCAACGTGGGCAAGCGGGACAACGTCCGCCCCGGCGATCTGCTCGGCGCGATTGCCGGCGAGTCGGGGCTGCCGGGCGATCGGATCGGCAGCATCGATCTGTTCGAGTCGCACACGCTGGTCGAGGTGGCAAGCGACGCGGCCGAAACCGTGATCGACAAGCTCACGGGCGTGACGCTGCGCGGGCGTCAGCTGCATGTGCGTCGTGACGACCGCAGTGCGGGCGGCCACGGCGGGTTTGCTGGTGCGCGCGGTGGCGCGGAGCGCGGTGGCGAGCGCGGCCGCGGGTTTGACCGTGGGGCTCGCAGCGGTCCGCCACGCGAGCGTGGTGGTGATCGCGGCGCCGCGCGTGGTGGCAAGTCGTGGGAAGACCGTGGCGGAGAAGGGCGTCCGGCGCGCAGCGGTCCACCGCGTGGGCGTGATGATGCCCGGAGCGGTGGCGGCGCTCCGGCGCGTGGTGGTGAGCGCGGTGAGCGCTCCTTCGACCGTGGCGATCGTGGACCGTCGCGTGGCGGCGAGCGTGGCCCCGACCGTGGCGGGCCGCGCGGTGGCGGTGGTGGCGGTCGCTCCTTCGGCGGCGGCGGCAAGTCGTTCGGCGGGGGCGCTGGCAAGTCGTTCGGGGGTGGCGCCGGGAAGTCGTTCGGAGGCGGCGGCCGTTCGTTCGGCGGCGACGCGGCCCGACGTGAGTTCGGCGACCGCTCGCCTGCCGAGCGCACCGAATCACGCTCCGAGTGGGCAGGCCGTGGGGAGCAGTTGGCCCGCTCGTCGCGCCCGCGCCCGGATGATCGCGGTCCCCGCGGTGCTGAGCGCCCCGCCCTGCCGTTCCGTCGTTCGCGTGAGCGTGACAACGGATGAGTGCCGGGTTTCACACGTCTGGCGGTTGGATTGAAGTAATCGCCGGCGTGATGTTCAGCGGGAAATCGGAAGAGCTGATGCGTCGCGTTCGTCGCGCGACCATCGCGCGCAAGCGCGTCCAGGTGTTCAAGTCGCACCTGGACGATCGCTACGCGGGACTCTGGATGGTCACCAGCCACGACCAGCGTTCACTCGAAGCGGTGCCCGTGGATTCATCCGCGCAGATCATGCAGCGGGTGGACCCCACGGCGCACGTGATCGCCATCGACGAAGCGCAGTTTCTGGATGCCGGCGTCGTGGCCGTGGCCACGGCGCTGGCCGAGCGGGGCCGACGCGTGATCATTGCGGGCACCGACACCGACTTTCGTGGTGAGCCGTTCGGCGCCATGCCGCAGCTTATGGCGGTGGCGGAAACGGTAGACAAGTTGCACGCGATCTGCGTGCTGTGCGGGAACGCGGCGTGTCGGAATCAGCGCCTCATCGATGGGCAGCCAGCGCCGTACGACTCGCCGACGATCATGGTCGGTGCCGCCGATTCGTACGAGGCCCGATGCCGTGCGTGCCACATGGTGCCACGCGCCGACGCGGCACAGGGACGACTGCTGTAGTCGGCAGCCGATTGTCGGTGGGTCAGGGGGCGTCAAACACGAGCAACGTCGGACAGCCGTTCTGCCGGGACTGTGACGCCGCGTTACGCGGACCGGGGCTGCCGCGTCTCTCCCACGATGCTGTCCCTGTTCCCTCGTTTCTCCCGGTCTGTGCCATGGGTGTGATTGCAACGCTGCTGGCGCACGAGACCCGATCGGCGCGCCTGCGTCAGGCGGCCCGCGACCGCTATCGGTTCGTGCCGTGTGATGACTGGACCTCGCTGACGCGGGCCTGCGAACGCGGTCCGATCAACGTCGTCGTCTTCGACCTCTACGTGGATGGTCGCGCCGACTTCGAGCGCGTGCGTCAACTGCGCGTGCGCGTGCCGCGCGCCGCACTGGTGGCCTACGTGGATCTCACGCGCGAGCGCGCGCGCGACATGTTCGACGCCGGCCGCTGTGGCATCGACGTGCTGATCGTGGCCGACGAATCGGACTCACCGGCCCAACTCGGTGCCCTGCTCGATCAGGCCGAAGCGCGCAGCGTGTCGAGTCTGCTGCGGCCGCATCTGGCGGGACTGCGCTCGGTCGTGCGCGACGCCGTGATGCTCTCGGTCACGCGCGCCCACGAACGGCTCACCCCCGATGGCCTCGCCCGCATGATCGCCGTGTCGCGTCGCCTGCTCTCGAAGCGGCTGGAAGGGGCGCAGTTGCCGCCCCCGCACCAGCTGCTGACCTGGGGCCGACTGGTGGTCGCGGCCAGCATGCTCGAAGATGGATCGCGCAGCGCCGATGGCGTCGCCAGTGCCCTCGATTTTCCGTCGGGCAGTGCCTTCCGCAACACCTGCCAGCGCTATTTGGGGTGCACGCCGCACCAGATTCGCCTCCGTGGTGGCGCGGCGTGGGTGATTCAGGAGCTGCTCGTGACGCGGGACCGCCGTCGCGACGACCTGATCGGCGACCACGACGATGACGACGATCAGGCGGCCGCCGCCGCTGCGTAAACCGTAGGATCGCGCGAGGACACGGGCCGCCGACATTTTGTCGGCGGCCTTTGCGCGTGCGGGCCGCGCGTGTTCATTTTCGGGCATGATCCGCATCGGGCTGACCGGCAACATCGCCAGCGGCAAGTCGTCCGTCGCGCGGCGCCTGGCCGCACTCGGCGCGCGTGTGCTCGACGCCGATCAGCTCGCGCGCGAAGTGGTCGCGCCAGGCACGCCGGCGCTCGAGGCCATCGCGGCGCGGTTCGGCGACGAGGTGCTGGCGGCGGACGGATCGCTCAACCGCGGGGCGTTGCGAACGCGCGTTTTCGGCCACCCGGACGCACTGGCCGCGCTGAACGCCATTGTGCACCCCGACGTGGGGCGGCTGCGAGCGACGCGGGCTCACACGGCGGAGGCCGACGGCGTGAGGGTACTGGTGGACGAAATCCCCCTGCTGTTCGAGGCCGGCCTGGCCGACCAGTTCGACGCGATCGTGTTCGTGGATGCGCCCGAACCGGTGCGCCTCGCCCGATTGATGCGCGATCGTGGCTTGCCGGAATCCGACGCACGGGCGATGATGACATCGCAGGCCGATGTCGCCCCGAAACGGGCCCGAGCCACGTGGATCGTCGAGAATGACGGTTCCCGCGAGGCGCTGGACTCGCAGGTGGACGCCATATGGCAGGCCATGCTGGCCCGCTTCCGGCCGTGACCCTTTTTCTTTCTGACGGAGCCCGACCTGTGTCGACCATTCCCGCCGACCTGCGCTACACCAAGGAACACGAGTACGTGAAGTCCACTGCTGAGGACGGGGTCGTGCTCATCGGCATTACCGACTTCGCACAGGGTGAACTCGGCGACATCGTGTACGTCGACCTGCCGAAGGCGGGTGCGCGCTTCAACGCGAATGATGTCTTCGGCACGGTGGAAGCCGTGAAAGCGGTCTCCGAACTGTTCATGCCGGTCACGGGCGAAGTGCTCGAGATCAACGGCGCGCTCGACGGCGAACCGGCGCTGGTGAACAGCGATCCCTACGGTGGCGGCTGGATGATCAAGGTGAAGCTCGACGCCGGTGGTGACGCCGGCCTCATGTCCGCCGACGAGTACACGGCGCTGGTGGGCTGACGCTCGCAGGTCGCGTCGTGGAGACACAAACGCCCCGCAGCGAATCGCTGCGGGGCGTTTGTCGTGGAGCGCGATCGGTTACGCCGAATACGCTTCGATGGGCAGACAGGAGCACACGAGATTGCGATCGCCATACGCACTCTCCACGCGCGCCACGGCCGGCCAGAACTTGCGATCGAGCGTGTGTGCCGTGGGGTACGCCGCCTGCTCGCGCCCATACGGTCGCTCCCACACGTCTCCCGTGACGTGTCGCGCGGTGTGCGGGGCACGCGTGAGCACGTTGCCCTCACGTGGCTGCTCACCTCGCTCCACCGCAGCGATCTCCTCACGGATGCCGATCATCGCTTCGATGAACCGGTCGATTTCCGCGAGTGACTCGCTCTCCGTGGGCTCCACCATCATCGTGCCGGCCACCGGGAACGACATGGTGGGGGCGTGGAAGCCGTAGTCCATCAGCCGCTTGGCGATGTCTTCGACGTCGATGCCGGCGCTCTGCTTGAAGCCGCGTGTATCGAGAATGCACTCGTGCGCCACGAGCCCGTGCTGACCGCGATACAGCACCGGGTAGTGCGCTTCCAGCCGCTTCGCGATGTAGTTGGCATTGAGAATCGCGAGCTTCGTGGCCTCGACGAGTCCGTCGCCACCCATGAGCTTGATGTACACGTACGAAATGGGGAGAATGCTCGCACTGCCCCACGGCGCCGCCGAGACGGGCCCGATCGCCTGCGTACCGCCGGTGGTGATGATCGGATGGCCGGGAAGGAAAGGGACGAGCTGTGGCGCGACCCCGATGGGGCCCATACCCGGTCCACCGCCCCCATGCGGAATGCAGAACGTCTTGTGCAGGTTGAGGTGGCACACGTCGGCTCCCAGATCGCCCGGGCGCGAGACACCAACCATGGCATTCATGTTGGCGCCGTCCATGTACACCTGACCGCCGTGCTCGTGCACGATGGCGGTAATGTCCTTGATGCGCGTTTCGAACACCCCGTGCGTGCTCGGATACGTGACCATCAGTGCGGCGAGCTCGTGGCTGTGCTGCACGGCTTTCGCCTGGAGATCATCCACGTCGATGTTGCCGTTCGCGTCGGTCTTCACCACGACCACGCGCATGCCGGCCATCACCGCACTCGCGGGATTGGTGCCGTGCGCCGACTGCGGAATGAGGCACACATCGCGATGCGCTTCCCCACGCGCCTGGTGGTACTGGCGAATGACCAGGAGCCCTGCGTACTCGCCCTGTGACCCGGCGTTGGGCTGCAGCGAGACGGCGGCGAAGCCGGTGATGTCGGCGAGATCGCGCTCGAGCTCCTCGAACATCGCCGCGTACCCGGCGGCCTGCTCCGTGGGCACGAACGGATGCAGCTTGCCGAACTCGGGCCACGTGACGGGAATCATCTCGGCCGTCGCGTTGAGCTTCATGGTGCACGAGCCAAGCGGGATCATGCCGTGCACGAGCGAGAAGTCCTTGGACTGCAACGCGTGCATGTAGCGCAGCATTTCCGTCTCGCTGTGGTAGCGAGAGAACACCGGGTGCGTGAGATACGGCGAGGTACGCGCAAATCGTTCGTCGAAGCGCGCATCCACGTCGTCGGCGATCTGCTCGAAGGTGAAGTCCGGCGCATCGCCCGTGTTGAACACGGCCCAGAGATCGGCCACGTCGGCCGGTGACACGGTCTCGTCGAGCGCCACGCCGAGCGTGCCGGATTCGAGCACACGCAGGTTGATGTGGCGTGCCGCGGCTGCGGCCAGAATGTCGTCCTGCCCATGCGCACCAACTTCAACCCGGAGCGTGTCGAAGTACTGATCGTGCGTGATGTGCAGGCCGAGCTTCTCGAGCCCAGCCGCAAGAACGGCGGTGAGCCCGTGCACACGCTCGGCGATGCGGCGCAGTCCGGCCGGCCCGTGATACACCCCGTACATGCCGGCCATCACGGCCAGCAGTACTTGCGCGGTGCACACATTGCTCGTGGCCTTCTCGCGGCGGATGTGCTGCTCACGCGTCTGCAGCGCCATGCGCAGCGCCGGGCGGCCGTCGGCGTCGCGCGAGACACCGATGATGCGCCCCGGCAGCTGCCGCTTGAACTCGTCGCGCGTCGCGAAGAACGCGGCGTGGGGACCGCCGTAGCCCATCGGGACGCCAAAGCGCTGCGAACTGCCAACCGCGACGTCGGCGCCCCACTCGCCCGGCGGCGTGAGCAGCGTGAGCGCCAGCAGGTCGGTGGCGACCGTGACCAGCGCGTTCACCGCGTGCGCACGCTCGCAGGCGGTACGATAATCGTGCACGGCACCATCGGTGGCCGGATATTGGAACAACACGCCGAACACCGAGGCATCGAACTCGGTGGCGAGCGCGTCGCCCACCACCACCGTCACACCGCGCGCTTCCGCACGCGCCTGCACCACCGCGATGGTCTGCGGATGGCAATCGTGCGCAATGAAGAACGTGTTCTTGGTGGGGCCGCCGCGCACGGCCAACGCCATCGCCATCGATTCCGCAGCCGCCGTGCCTTCATCGAGCAGTGACGCGTTGGCGATTTCCAGGCCGGTGAGATCGGCCACCATGGTCTGATAGTTCAGCAGCGCCTCGAGGCGGCCCTGCGCGATTTCGGCCTGATACGGCGTGTAGGCGGTGTACCACGCCGGGTTCTCCATGATGTTGCGCAGGATCACCGGCGGCGTGATGGTGTCGGCGTAGCCCATCCCGAGGTACGAACGCCAGACGGCATTGTGCGACGCCATGGCCTTGAGATCGGCGAGCACCTCGGATTCGCTCCGGGCCGCGCGGGCGCGCAGCTGTCCCCGAAAGCGAATGGTCTCGGGCACCACGGCGTCGATGAACGCATCGAGCGTGGGATAGCCGAGCACGTCGAGCATGACCTGCTGCTCGGCGGGCGTCGGCGCGTTGTGCCGAGGCGCGAAAGCGTCGGCAGCGAAGTCAGGAGCGGTGCGGGTGACCATGACCATCCTCGAAAGCCGGCGTGAGCCGGCGGAATCACGATGCAAGGGGAGCCGGCCCGATGCGGACCGGGTGTGACACGTCGACCGCGCGGTCGATTCGTCCGCAGGTCAACTCCGATAAGTTAATGATCGTGCCGAGTTCCTCGCGACGACTTGCAAGCGACGCCGGCGCCGCGCAGGCGGCGTGGCCAGGCGCGTGGTGGACGCTCGAGTCCGGACCGCACGACGGCGTGACGAACATGGCGTTGGACCTGGCGCTGCTCGACCTCGCACATCACGACGGAAGCGCGGTGTTGCGGACCTATCAGTGGGCGCGACCGACGGTGAGCTTCGGCCGCAATGAACCGGTGCGCCTCGCCTGGGACGTGGCCGCCATGCAGACCGCGGGCTACGACGTCGTGCGTCGCCCCACCGGTGGGCGCGCGCTGCTGCATGCGCACGAGGTCACCTACAGCGTGGTCATGCCGCTGGCCCGCGCCACCCCGTGGCGCTGGGCCTACGACGCCGTGAACCAGCGGCTGCTCGCGGCCCTGCGGGCACTCAACGTGCCGGCGACGGTGTGCGAGGCAGGCGACGCGCCGACTGTTGCCCCTGACGGTCCGGCCTGTTTCGCCGCGCCGGCCGCCGGCGAGCTGGCCGTACACGGCCGCAAGCTGGTCGGGAGCGCGGTCTGG
Organism: Gemmatimonas sp.; assembly: GCA_011390935.1. Lineage (GTDB taxonomy): Bacteria > Gemmatimonadota > Gemmatimonadetes > Gemmatimonadales > Gemmatimonadaceae > JAABRT01. Next base: position 6,401 of record JAABRL010000065.1, on the reverse strand, counting down.
CGCACGCCCCACGCCTATCTGCAGCACGGCGCGATCCTTGTGCGCGACACGCAGCATCGGCTGGCCGCCTTTCGGCGTGGCGAGCGCGCGCCGGAGCCCGCGCCCCACGCCACCGACCTCGAGCGCTGGCTCGCGCCGTCGGCGGCGTCGCTGGCCGAATGCGTGACCACGGCCCTGCACTCGGCATGGCAGACCACGGGCCACGTTTCGGCGATGCCCTCCGCGTTGGCGGCGCGCACCGGCTGCGATGACCGAATGCGCGCCCATACCGCCGCACTCGGCGATCCCGATTGGCTCTGGCGTCGATGATGGTCGCGGCGCATCGTAGTCATGACCTGCTCGTTCCTGTTTCCCGCGTCCCCACCATGTCCATTTCCGATCGCGCGCGTTCGCTGTTCCTCGCCTCCATGAGTGTCCTGACGCTGGTGGCGTGCGGGGAAGCGGAACGGCCCATCGCGGGCGCAGACCCCGGCGAGCCGGGCGGCACGGTGCTGATCGCCCTGGTCGGTGAACCCAGAACGCTGCTGCCGGCGCTCATGGGCCACGAGCACGAACAGGCGATCGTGGAAGTGGTGTACGACCGGCTGGCCGAAATCGGGCCGGCGCTGGACGTGAGCGACGTGGCGCAGTTCGCCCCCCGCCTTGCGCGCCGTTGGGAGTGGGCGGACGACTCGCTGTCGATCGCCTTCACGCTCGACACACGAGAACGGTGGCACGATGGCGCCCCGCTGGTGGCGAACGATGTGGTGCGCACCTTCGCGCTGTATACCCATCCCCTTGTCGAGAACGGCACCGCCTCGCTGCTCGGCAACATCGACTCGGTGACGGCGCCCGATGCGTCGACCGCAGTATTCTGGTTCAAGCAGCGCGCACCGCAGCAGCTGTACGACGCGGTGCACCACATGTTCATCATGCCGTCACACCTGCTCGCGGACGTCGATCCGGCCGCGTTGGCCGCGGCGCCGATCGCACGGGCACCCGTAGGCACCGGACGGTTCCGCTTTGTTCGTTGGACCAGTGACGGTCGCATCGAGCTGGTGGCGGACACCGCCAATGCGCGTGGTCGACCGCCGCTCGATCGGATCGTGTACGAGCCGGTACCCGACGTCGGCGCGGCGATGACGAAGCTGCTCGCGGGGGAGAGCGATTTTGCGGCCAACCTGTTGCCCCAGACGATGGACCAGGTGGCGAACAGTGCAACAGTGCGCGCGCTGGCGTACCCGTCCATGCGCTATCAGCTCATGTCGTTCAACCTGCGAGCACCTGGCCCTGGGGCGCGTCCGCATCCGGTGCTTGGCGATCGTGCGGTGCGCCGTGCGCTGTCCATGGCCGTGAATCGAGAGCGCATCGTTCGGGCGGTCTTTGATTCGCTCGGGGAGCCCGCGATCGGCCCGGTGCCGCGGCTGGGGCTGAGCGACACCCTCGCGATCACGCCGCTGCCGTACGATGTGGAGGCGGCGCGTACCTTGCTCGATTCGGCGGATTGGCGCGTGGCCGGCCCCGATGGCGTGCGCGCGCGTGACGGTGTGCGCCTGCGCGTGCGCGTGATGGTGCCGAGTACAAGCGAGAACCGCAGTCGCATGGCCGTGTTGCTGCAGGACCAGTGGCAACGTGTCGGTGCGGAGTTGGTGGTGCAACAGCTCGAGGTGAACACGCTCCGCGAGCGACTGGCGGACGGTGAATACGACGCGGTCACGAATGGCTGGAGCCTTTCCCCGGGGCTCGTGGGACTTCGGCAGGTCTGGATGACCTCCGCCATTGGCGCCGACAACTACGCGCGGTATGGCAGCGATGTCGTGGACGCCAACATCGACTCCACGTTGCTGGCATTCGATACCGAGACGCGCACCCGCACCCTCCATCGCCTGGTGCAGACGATCATCGATGACGCGCCGGCGATCTGGCTGGTGGAGGACCGCGTGCTGGCCGGCATGCACCGGCGCATCGAGCCCGGGCCGCCGACGCCGCTGGGATGGTGGCACGGTTTGGCGCAATGGCAGATCGCCCCCGAGCAGCGGCTCGACCGCGACCGTATCGGCCTTCGCACGGCGCCCTGATCCGCGTGTTTGGCGCAGCATCGGGCGCCTCGCGTCCTCGGCGATGGCTTTTCCATCTCGCACAAGCGGTGGGTGTTGTGTGGGCCGCGTCCACCCTCGTGTTCGTGCTGCTGCGGCTCGCGCCCGGCGATCCGTATGCCATGCGCTTCGAGGGACTGCCGCTGCCGCGTGCCACCATCGAGGCACGGCGCGCGCAGCGAGGACTCGACGACCCGATGCCCGTGCAGTATGCGCGCTGGCTGGGCAACATCGTGCGCGGCGAACTCGGCTGGTCCGAGCAGCATCAGCGTCCGGTGCGCGACGTGATCGCCGATCTGCTGCCACGCACCGCCCTGCTGATGGGACTCGCGTTGGTCACCAGCCTCTCACTCGGGATGTGGCTGGGTGCGTGGCAGGGCACGCGCGCCGGATCGTTCGGGGATCAGGTGGCCACGACTTCCACGCTGGTGCTCTACAGTCTGCCGGAGTTCTGGCTGGCGCTACTGCTGCTGCAGCTCTTCGTCCAGACGCTGGGGTGGCTCCCCGCCACGGGCATGGTGAGCGCGATGCATGAGATCCTGCCGTTCGGCGAACGTGTTCGCGACCGCCTCGAGCATCTCGTGCTGCCTTGGCTCGCGCTGTCGCTGGTGGGCGTGTCGGTGTTCGCGCGTTTTCAGCGCAGCAGCATGCGTGATGCGTGGCGCGAACCGTTCGTGCGCACGGCGCGTGCCAAGGGGGTCGCCGAGCGCGGCGTGCGTTGGCATGCGTGGCGTACCGCACTGGCACCGGTTATCGCGCTCGCGGGATTGACACTCCCGGCACTCGTTGGTGGCGCGGTGTTCGTGGAGCGCATCTTTGCCTGGCCCGGCATGGGAAACGCCACGGTATCAGCCGTGAATGCCCGTGATTACGATCTCGTGACGGCTGCCGTGCTGCTTTCCAGCGCCGTCACCGTGTTCGGCAGCCTGCTCGCCGATCTGGTGCAGCGCATGGTCGACCCGCGCGTCGGGTCATGAGCGCGCGGCGCCGAACCCTCGTGCCGCTGCTGGCGCTGGCGTGCTTCGTGGTGCTTGCACTGGGCGCCCCGTGGCTCGCGCCGGCACCTCCCAACGCGATTCCCGCGGACGGCCTGATCCAGAGTCTGCCGCCAACGGTGGAACATCCCTTCGGTACCGACCCGTTGGGGCGCGACGTACTCAGCCGCATGTTGCACGGCGCACGGGTGTCGCTCTCCGTCGCATTCCTCAGCGTGGCACTCGCCTCGTTGGTGGGAACGACGTACGGGGCGGCCGCGGGATGGATTGGCGGGCGCGTGGACGCGCTGTGCATGCGCCTGCTTGACGTGGCACTCGCCGTGCCTCGCCTGCTCGTGCTGCTCCTCATGTCGGCGCTCTGGGGCACGCTGCCGCTGCACACCCTCGTGCTGCTGCTTGGCCTCACGGGCTGGTACGATGTCGCTCGACTCGTTCGCAGTGATGTGCGCGGGCTGCGTGAGCGCGATTTCGTGCTGGCCGCGCGCGCGACCGGGGTGCGCGAAGCACGCATTCTGTGGCGGCACGTGGTACCGCATGTGTGGCCCACGCTGGTGGTCACCGCCACACTCGGCGTGGCCAACACGATCGCACTTGAAGCGGGCCTCTCGTTTCTCGGGCTGGGTGTGCAACCGCCGGACGCCAGCTGGGGCACGATATTGCGCGACGGCCAGCTGCCCGGCGGCGCGCGTTGGTGGCTCACGGTCTTTCCCGGCGCGGCCCTCGTGCTCGCCGTGCTCACCTGCAACGCACTCGGCGATGCCTTGCGCGAGTCATTCGCCCCACGACAGGTTGCCGCGTGACCAGCCCCCTGCTCTCCGTGCACGACCTGCGTGTCTCGTTTTTCACCGAGGCCGGCCCCGCCCGCGCGGTGGACGGGGTGTCTTTCACCGTGCACGCGGGCGAAACGGTGGCGCTCGTGGGCGAGTCGGGGTGCGGCAAGACGCTCACCGCGCTCTCGCTGCTCCGCCTCATGCCAACCGGCGCCCGTCTCGCACCCACCAGCCGCGTGGAGTTCGACGGCGCAGATATCCTGACCATGCCCGAGCGCGCGCTCCGCTCCCTGCGCGGCGACCGGATCGCCATGATCTTTCAGGAACCGATGACGGCGCTCAACCCGGTGCTCACGGTGGGCGACCAGGTCGCGGAAGTCGTACGCGTGCACACCGCGCTGTCCGGGCGCGATGCGTGGACGCGAGCCGTGGACATGCTGGCGCTGGTGGGGATTCCCGACGCAGCCGCGCGAGCGCAGCAGTATCCGCACGAGTTGTCTGGCGGCATGCGCCAGCGCGTGATGATTGCGATGGCGCTCATCCTCGAGCCCGCGCTCGTCATCGCCGACGAGCCCACGACCGCGCTCGACGTGACGATTCAGGCGCAGATCCTCGAGCTGTTGCGCGCAATGCGTGAACGGTCCGGTATGGCGCTGCTGCTCATCACCCATGATCTCGGCGTGGTGGCCGAGATGGCCTCGCGCGTGCTCGTGATGTACGCGGGGGAAGTGGTGGAAGAGTCACCGGTGGAGCTGCTCTTCTCGGCCCCAGGCCATCCGTACACCGAAGGGCTGCTGGCCGCCGTACCCACACTCGACACGTCGCGCGAACGGTTGCGCACGATCCCCGGCACCGTGCCACCGCCCACCGACTGGCCAGCGGGGTGCCGCTTTCGCGAGCGGTGCGCACACGCGTGGGATCGCTGCGCGTCCGACGCGCCGCCGCTGGTGCAACTCGGTCCGGCGCATCGCGTGCGCTGCCATCTCGTACAAGAGCCGGAGCGACGACGCACATGACGGCGCAGACCACCTCCGTCGCACCGTTGCTCGACGTTCGGAACCTCACCAAGCACTTTCCGGTGCGCGCCGGCTGGTTTCGCGCACCGACGCAGGTGATCCGAGCGGTCGATGGCGTGTCGTTCACCGTCGCGGACGGCGAAACCCTCGCGCTCGTCGGGGAATCGGGGTCGGGGAAGACCACCGCCGGCCGCGCCATTCTGCGGCTGATCGAACCGACGAGCGGGCAGGTGCACTTTGGCGGTCGCGACGTGCGTGCCCTCAATGCGGCCTCGCTGCGCGCCCTGCGTCGCGAGATGCAGATCGTGTTTCAGGATCCCTACGGCTCGCTCAATCCACGCCTCACGGTTGGCGCGGCGATTCGCGAGGGGCTGCTCGTGCACCAGCTGGCTGAAGGCGCGGCCGCGGAGCAGCGCGTGCGCGCGCTGCTCGATGAGGTGGGGCTGCGCGCGGAATACGCCACGCGATATCCGCATGAGTTTTCCGGTGGACAGCGCCAACGCATCGGCATCGCGCGGGCTCTCGCCGTGGAGCCTCGCTTCATCGTGTGCGACGAGCCCGTTTCCGCGCTCGACGTGAGCGTGCAGGCGCAGGTGGTGAATCTGCTGCGCGATCTGCAGCGTGATCGAGGGCTGGCCTATCTCTTCATCGCGCACGATCTCGCCGTCGTGGCGCACATGGCGGATCGTGTCGCGGTGATGTATCTCGGTCGCATCGTGGAGTTGGCGCCGCGCGCGGCGCTGTTCGCCACACCACGCATGCCGTACACGCAGGCGCTGCTTTCTGCGGTGCCTGTCCCTGAACCGGGACGCGTGCGTCGACGGATTCTGCTCGCCGGCGATCCGCCCTCGCCCGCCAACCCGCCCTCCGGCTGCGTGTTTCATCCACGCTGTTCACATCCGGATCGCGATGCCATGTGCGCGAACGTGATCCCCGCGCTCGAAGAGAAGGCCCCTGCGCATTGGGTGGCCTGCCACAAGGTGCCAGCGGCGGCACCGCCCTCCCTTCCCTCCACCCTCGCCTGATGTCCAAGGATTCTTCCGTCGACACCGCGCCGTACGTCAACGACACGCGTTTCTTCGGACACCCGCGCGGGTTGTCCACGCTCTTCTTCACGGAGATGTGGGAGCGATTCTCGTTCTACGGCTTGCGCCCGCTCCTCGTACTCTTCATGGCCGCGGCACTGGCCGAAGGCGGCTTCGGCTTCGAGCGGGGTCAGGCCTCGGCGATCGTGGGCATCTACGGTGCCTTCGTGTATGTCGCCTCGCTGCCCGGGGGCTGGATCGCCGACCGGTTGCTCGGCTTGCGACGCGCCATTTTTCTCGGCGCGCTGCTGATCACCGCCGGCCATCTCTCCATTGGCGTCTCCGGTATGGCGGGCGTGGGGCTCGGGAAGATCTTTTTCTTTCTCGGACTCATCCTGATCGTGTGCGGTACCGGTCTGCTCAAGCCGAACATCTCGGCCATCGTGGGCGACCTGTATCCCGAGGGCGGCGCACGACGTGATGCCGGCTTCTCGATTTTCTACATGGGTATCAACGTCGG
>JAABRL010000064.1 GCA_011390935.1 Gemmatimonas sp. | reverse complement strand
AGGTCGCGAATGACCGCCGTGGCTCGCTCACTCTCGCGCTTGATCATCTCCACCGACTCGCGCTGCTCGTCCTCGAGCGGATCCTCGAGCAGCAGCTCGGCGAAGGCGGAGATGCCCGTGAGCGGGTTGTTGATCTCGTGCGCCACACCAGCCACGAGTTCGCCGAGCGCGACCATTTTCTCCGCGTGTCGCAGCTGCTCGGCCTGCGCCCGCTCCGCGGTCAGGTCGCGCACCGAGACGACCGCGCCGGTGCTCGCGCCCTGCGCGTTGCGCAGCGGATTGACCGCCACGGCGGCGGGGAACTCGCTGCCATCGCGGCGACGGTGCACATGCACCGGCAGTGCGTCCACCGCGTGCAGCGGCACGGGGGCGGTGGTCTGTGCGTCGGGGGCGATGCCCCACGGGCCAGCCGAGGGCGCGGACACGACCAGCTCGTCGAACCGCCGTCCCACCAGCTGCGCCACAGGCCAGCCGTATTCCCGGCTGGCCGCCGGATTCGCGATGCGAATGCGCTGCTCGTCGAGAACGAATACCGGATGGTCGAGTGTCATGAGCGCCGCGCCGAGCACCTGCTCTCGCTCGCGCGCCTGCTGTTCTTCCTCGTCCAGCAGCATGGCGTCCACCGCGAGCGCGATCGAGGCCGAGAGCCGTTCGAGCGTTTCGCGCGCGGCCGACGTCCACGGCGGCGACTGGTCGGAGACGAGCAGGAGGGCGCCCACGGCGCGCTCTCGCGCGATCAGCGGCAGGACCAGCGCGGGCAGCTCGGGTACGAGCTCGCGCATGGCGTCTGGCGCCTCGGCGCGCAGGCTTGGCAGGGCCACTGGCGCACCGGTGGGTGAGAGCCCCAGCACGCCGCGCGATCCCGGCGGTCGATAGCCGGCCAGCGCCGCCAGCGCTCCCGCGGCGACGAGATACTCGAGACGGCCGTCGCGTGCGCGCGCCACGCCCAGCGCCACGCCCGCTCCAGGGGCGACGGCCTGCACAAGGTCCACAATGGTTCGCACCCCGCTGGTGAGCCCGGACGCACCGAGCGCCGCCTTGGCGATGTCAGCGGCGGCCTCTGCCCGCCGTCGCTCGCGCTCCTCGCCCTCGAGGATCAGCGCGGTTTCCCACGCCTGCATCGCGTGACGCGCCAGAATCGCCAGCAGATCGGCATCCTGCGCATCAAAGCCGGTCGCGCGACGCGTGTGCGCGCAGAGCATGTGCGTGGCCGAGAGCGGAACGCACATCTGCACTTCCTCGCTGCCCTCGGCCAGCGTGATGGGCCGCGACGCGTCCGCGACCGCGCGCAGTTCGCACGACACGACATGCGGTACCACGAGCTGTACCGCCGCGAGCACCGCGTCGGGCAGTGCTGGCGCGGCGCGTACGCCAGAGAGTTGCTGCTGGGCCGCTGCGAGCGCTGACAGGCGGGCCGCGCGCGCTTCGAGTTCATCGAAATGTCGTGCGTTGCGCAGCGCCTGGCCGACCTGCGCGGCGAAGGCTTCGAGAAACTCGCGATCGCCGCTGTCGAAGCTCCACGGCTCGAGGAACCGAATGCCGATGAGGCCGGCGGTGCGTCCGGCAATCGTGAGCGGCAGCAGGGCCAGGCTCTGCACGCCGGCCTGGCGGAGCGGCTCGGTGAGGCGCAGCTCGGTGGGGGAGCCGCGTGTCATGTCATTCACGAGAATCGGAGCACCGGCGCGCACGACGTCCCCGGTCCGCATCACCCAGAAGTTCTCGGCGACGCGATCGGGATCGACCTGGCCCACGCCGGCCTGAAAGGCCAGGCGCACACGCTGCGTGATGGTATCGGCTTCGTAAATCGCGAAGCCACCCCCCTGCAGCAGCTCCCGCACGATGTCATTGATCTGCGCGTAGACTGCCTCGGGACGCTCCACCGTGGCCAACACCTGGGCGGTCCGCGCCAGCACGGCGTTGCGTCGCGCAGACACGGCGGCGTCACGCGCCTGCTGACGCGCTTCGGCGGCGGCATCGTCGGCACGCTGCACGAGCTCTGCGTCGCGCATGGCGACGGCGCTGAAGTCCGCCAGGCGCCGCAGGAACGCCGCATCGTCCTCGCTGAAGCCGTCGGGCGCGGCCGCATTCATCACGAAGAGCAGCCCGTCGATCATGCCATGCAGCATGATTGGCGCCACGACCATGTGGCGGATGTTCAGCGCGGCTCGGAACCTCGGATCGACGCGCGGATCGCGCTGGCCGTCGTTGGTAACCACCACATCGCGAGTCGCGAGCACTTCTCGGAACAGCGAATGCCCGGGCATGATGTGGAAGGCCTGCCCATCATACGGTACCGTGATGCCGGTGGGCGCCACCACCCGATACGTCTCGTTGCGCAGTTCGAGCACACAGGCGCCTTCAGCCGACGTGAACGCCTGCGCCGTTTCGGCAAGGTGCACGAGCACGCGACGCGTGGACGGCGCACCCGAGGCCATGTCGCGCGCGAGCTGCAGCAGGGCGTCCCGTTCGCGCTGCGCACGCGTGCCGATCGGGTCGAGCGGAGCCGGCATCGTGCGCGTCAGCCGTTGGCGATCACGGTGTCGTGCGTGCGCGACCGAGGGCCAGTTCGATTTCTGCGCGGTGCATGTCGTACTCCGGCAGACGACGCGCCCGTTCGGCGTCGAGCACACGCACGAACTGCTGCTCGAAGCGGCGCGCCCGATCCTCGTTCTGCGCCAACCGTGCGGCCCGGATGCCGAGCATGAGACCCAGCAGGTGGTTCGCGTCGTTCTGCAGGATCGTATCGGACTGCGCGAGCGCGAGATCCGCGAGGCCAGCCGCCTCGGCGATGCGACCGGCGTGGTAGCGACGATCGAGATCGATGTTGTCGAGCAGTTCGTGGGCGGCCAGCGCCATCGGGGCGAAGATCACCACGGAGTCGCGCTTGCCGGCCTCGTCGTAGATCATCACCCGCTCGTACAACCGGTCCGCCCGCTCCTCGGGGCCCATGCTCGAAATGTCCGGGGCCCGGGCTCCGCTGCCTGGCGCACCCGCACCGAGGGCCGGCCCGTCGATGCTCGGCGTGGCGACGGCATTGGACGACCCGTCAATGCGACTGCCCTTGGCGGCACCGAAGTTCTGGCCGGCCACCATGGCCACGAGCGCCATCAGCGCCACGAAGGCCACACCCCACGGGAGCACGCCGGCGAGGCCGCCACTCGGCGCGGCGGTGGAAGCGGCCGCCGCCACCGGGGGGGCGGTCTCGCCCGACGCCGTGCCGCAGCGATGGCAGAAGCGGGCACCGGAGGCGAGACCGGCGCCGCAGGCGGCACAGAAGCTGCCCGGGCTAACGGGCGAAGAAGCGGGAGGCAGAGTTGAAGCAGGCATGGACTGCGAAAGCTAGAGCCTTCCCCCCACGACTTCCAACATTCCGGGGTAGTTTGCAGGATCCGCGTGATCCTGCGCGTCTTCGCGTCGAACGTTTCGCCCGCTCCGGTTCGTGTCTCCCAGCACTCGCTCGCTCATTACCAGCGACCTCAGCGGCGCCTCCAGCGCCGAGATCCTCGAACTCGCCGAGGCGCATCAGGTGCGGTTTCTGCGCCTGCAGTTCACCGACATTCTCGGGGTCATCAAGAATGTGGAGGTGCCGGCGTCGCAGTTCCGGAAGGCGCTCAAGGGAGACATCCTGTTCGACGGATCGAGCATTGAAGGGTTCGTGCGCGTGGAAGAATCGGACATGCTGCTCGCGCCAGACCTGTCCACCTTTCAGGTCTTTCCGTGGGGTGATCCGGCAGCGCGCATCGCGCGCATCATCTGCGATGTGAACCACCCGGACGGCCGTCCCTTCGACGGTGATCCGCGGCAGGTGCTCAAGCGGCAGGTCGCCGCGGCGGCGGAGCTCGGGTACGTGATGAACGCCGGCATGGAAGCGGAGTTCTTCCTGTTCAAGGCGAACGCCGATGGGACGCCGAGCACCATCACGCACGACGTGGGCAGCTATTTCGATCTCGCGCCGATGGACCTGGGAGAAGACGCACGCCGCGCCATCGTGGACGCGCTGGAGCAGCTCGGCTTCGAGGTGGAAGGCGCGCATCATGAGGTGGCACACGGGCAGCACGAGATCGATTTTCGGTACGCCGACGCGCTGCGTACGGCGGACAACATCGCGACGTTCCGGTTCGTCGTGAAGCAGGTGGCGCGTCAGTTCGGCCTGTTCGCGTCGTTCATGCCCAAACCGGTGTTCGCACAGAACGGCAGTGGTATGCACACGCATCAGTCCCTGTTCCGCATGGGGCAGAATGCCTTCTGGGATCCGCAGCGGGAGTGGGAGCTGTCGCGTACGGCGCTGCACTACATCGGGGGGCTGCTGCGCCACGCGCGGGCGTTGTGCGCCATCACCAATCCGCTCGTGAACTCGTACAAGCGACTGGTGCCGGGGTATGAAGCGCCCGTGCATGCGGCGTGGAGCATGCGCAATCGCTCACCCATGATTCGCGTCCCCGATCGACGCGGCGCCGGCACACGCGTGGAGCTGCGCACCCCCGACCCGAGCGCGAATCCCTATCTGGCGCTCGCCACCATGCTCGCGGCCGGACTCGACGGCGTACGCTCCGAGGCGGATTGGCGCGAACCGGTGCACACGAACATCTGGGAGATGTCGTTTCGCGAACGGCGTCGGCTGCGCATCGACGATCTGCCGCGCACGCTCGATGAAGCGTGTGACGAACTCGAAAAGGACGACGTGCTCACGGACGCGCTCGGCGCCCACGTAACCGAGCACTATCTCGCCGCGAAGCGTGCCGAGTGGCGCGAGTATCACACGCAGGTGTCCGCGTGGGAGCTCGAGCGATATCTCGCGCGCTACTAGCCGATTGTGTCGGCATCCCATCCTCCCGCCGAAGCGTCGTCGCGTCAGCGCAAGACGGCCGATCGGCGCCTGCCGCAGGCGTTGGCTGGGCTGCTGGTGCTGGTGCTGCTCACCACCGGGCTTGGCTGGGCGTTTCTGGGCGGATCATTGCGCAGTCTCGAGAGTGTGTTCCGTGATCGGGTCGAGGCGCTGGCGCTGCTGCACACCGTGAACGACGAGATGCAGCATCTGGTAACGGACATGGCCGTGAAGGCAGAGCGCGGCGTCGTGAGTCGAGACAGCGCAGCGGGTGTGATTCGCGCTTCGCGATCACGCGCGGACTCGGCGTGGCGCGCCTATCTGCAAACACGATTCACACCGGCGGAGTCGATGCTTGTGACGCGCGTGGCGCCATCCGTCGAGCGCGGCTTCGCGCAGGCCACCGTGCTCGCCGACTCACTCGCCGGTAGTACAGCCACCCCGTTGGCGCCGTGGCTCGAAACCGATGTGATGCCCGATCTCGATGCGCTGTCGTCGGCCATGCGTGAGATCGTGGCGCTGCAGGTGCGCGTGACACAGGAGGCCTACGATCAATCGCGAGCGCGCTACGGCATCGCGGGGCAGGCGTTTCTCGGCGCAATTGTGGGCGCGTGTGTTCTGGTGCTGGTTGCGCTGCTGGCCGGTGGGCGACGCAGCCCCATTCCGTTGCGTCGCTGGAGACGCTAGGATCGGAGTGCGAATCGCCTGCTCGACGTCATTCGTCCCCTGATGCGTTCATCAATGCCCCGCGTTACTCCTTCGCTGCTCGTCGCGCTGTTCGCCACCGCGGCCTGCGGTACGTCCGACACGCCCGCCCCCGTGGTCGATGCGGTGCCTACCGCGTCGCTTTCGTTCACCGATGCGGCGCCGCTCGTGGTGGACGAAGTGGAGGAGCTGCACGAGGATGCCGACGGTCGCGTGTGGCTGGCGCTCTACCAGAAGCCTGCGCTGCTGCGCGCCACGTTCGGCGACGCAACGACTGCCGACACCCTCGGTGCGCTGGGCAATGCACCCGGGCAGTTTCGCATGCCATTTGCCGTGATGGATGCGCGCGGCGGCGGCGTGATGGCGCTCGACGGTGTGGCGCGCCGTCTCGTGGGCTTCACGCGCGAGGGGCGAGCAGATTCGGTGGCCAGTGTCCCGGAGTCCGTCGATCAGTTCACGGTGCGACGCGACACACTCGGCGCGTGGGTGTCGGCGCTCGGCGAGCGCTCACGCAATGATTCGGTGCCGCTCGTGCGCGTGCATGCCACGGGTGTGGATACGCTGGGCCGTCTGCTGGTGCCGGCCGCCACGGTTTCCGTTCCCATGGGAGCGCGATCGTATGTGGCGCCGCCGGAGTTCGCACCGCGCGACCTGTGGGGCGTGCTGTCCGATGGCACGGTGTGGATCGCGCGCGCGGGAACGCACGAGGTGGAGTACCATCTCGCCGGTGGTGTGCGCGTGGTTGGTGGTCCGCGACCGTTCGTTCCCGTGCGCAGCAGTGACGCCGATCGTGGGACTATGCGTGGCTTGCCCGCGCCCACGTCGGTGTCGGTGAGCGCGCTGCAGTACGCGCCGATCAAGGGTCCGTTCATCGAAGCGCGTGCGGCACAGGATGGGAGCGTGTGGACCTGGCGCACGCAGACGGCACCGAAACAGGAGGAGCGCTACACCGTGTTTCGTCCGGGCGTGGCCGAGACGTTCGATGTGACGCTGCCGCTGCATCACCGCGTGGTTGGGGTGGGCGCGCAGCATGTGTATGTGGCCGAGCGACTCGACGATGGTCGCTGGCGCGTGACGCGGCACGCCAGGCCGCGCGGGGAGTAGGGCGGGGCGGCGCAACGTCTGCCTCGACACACACGGAGTGCACGATGGAATGCAACATGACGGGATGGTACCGGACGCTGCTCGCACTGGCTGGCGGCGCTTTGTTGGTTGCTTGCGGCGGGCGTGATGAACCGGTGGCGCAGGCGGAGTTGTCACTGGCTGGTGAGGTGCTCGAGGCGACCTCGCTCGAAGCGGTGGACAGTGCCTCGCTGTTGTCGGCTCGCGGGGCGGCCGACGCGCTTGGCAAGGGGCTCATGACGGCCCTGCTCGGCCAGCTCGAGGCCGAGGGCCCGGACGGCGCGCTCGCCTTCTGCGCGGACTCGGCGCAACTGTTGACCGCGCGGTATCAGGCCGATGGCATCGACGTGCATCGGACCAGCCTCAAGGTACGGAACCCGGCCAACGCACCCGATACGGTGGAGGTGCGGGTGCTCGACTTGCTGGCCGACCTGCACGAGTCCGGCGTGCTGCCGCCGGAATATGTGGAAGTGCGGCGACTGGCGACGGGCACGCGGGAGCTGCGGTACTTCCGCCCGATCACGGTCGCTGCGGGGTGCGTCACGTGTCATGGGCCAGCGGATAACATCGCGCCGTCGATCCGGTCGGTGTTGGCGGAGCGCTATCCGGAGGACATGGCAGTGGGGTACGCCGAGGGCGATCTGCGCGGGGTGATCGCAGTGCGGCGGGCGCTGCCGGAGTAGGTCGCCGGCGGTGCCCTTGTGACGGGTGCGTGGATTGTTTAGTCTATCCTAAACATTGATTCAGGAGACTAGATGACTTCGCTTTCGTTGAGCCGCCCTTTGCGCGCGGCGTGGTTCGCGGGCGGCGTGGCGGCGGCGAGCCTGCTGTCGGTGGCGCCTGTCGCGGCGCAGCTGCCGGTAGGGTCCGGTCGCTCGGCCGGACCGGTGGCTGGCATTGTGCGGGATCAGGCCGGTCGGCCCGTGAGTGTGGCGCGAGTCCAGTTGGTGGAGCTGCAGCGCCAGGTGATGACCGACAGCGCCGGCCGGTTCCGGTTCGGCGTGGTGCCGGCCGGCCGCTATCGGTTGTCGGTCACCCGCATCGGATTCACGCCGGCGCTCACGACCGTGTCGGCCGGGGAGGACACGTTGGCGCTCACCCTCGACGATGGCCGTGTGGAGCTGTCGGCGGTGCAGGTCTCGGCGAGTCCCACGGCCACCACGCCGCTGCGCGCGCCGCAGGCCATGGCCACGCTCGGCGGCGAGCCGCTGCGCGAGGCCCAAGGGCGCTCCCTGGGCGAGACGCTGGAGCCGGTGGCCGGCGTGCGCTCGATCAGCATGACCACCGGCATCGGCAAGCCGGTCATTCGCGGGCTGTCGTCGCAGCGCGTCGTCACGCTCGACAACGGGCAGCGCGTGGAGAGCCAGCAGTGGGGGACCGACCATGCGCCCACGCTCGAGACGCGCGACGCCGAACGCATCGAAGTGATCAAGGGTCCGGCGAGCGTGCTGTACGGCAGCGATGCGATCGGTGGCGTGGTGAACGTGGTCGCGCGGGCGCTCCCCGATGCGACAGGGCGCGATCCCTTCATGATGGGCGGAGTGGCCACGGTGTACGACGCCAACCTGCGCGGACCGGAAGCGACCGTATCGCTGGAGGGCGGCGCGGGCGGGCTCGGGTGGCGCACGTCGCTCACGGGGCGCGCCATGGGCGACATGCGCACGCCCGATGGTCCGCTGCGCAATACCCGCAACCAGACGGGCAACGCCCTGGTGGCGGTGGGCTATCGTGGCGGGTGGGGGAGTGTGGCCACGCGCGTCTCACGACGTGATGAACGCATCGAGATCTTCGATGATCCGATCGAGGCCCCCGGCTACAGCGGATACCAGCGCATCGCGAGCGAGCGCGCCAAGGTGGAGCTGCGCCTGCCCCTGCGCGGCGGCCGCATGGAAGTGGATCTCGCGCACGAAGGCAACGATCGCCGCGAGTTCGATGAAGTAGAGGCTGCGGAGCACGCACTCGGACTCACGGCGCGCACGACCACACTCACGGCGCACTGGCACGACGCCTCGCGCGAGTTGCTTGGCGGGCGCTGGAGCGGCATGCTGGGCGTGGCTGCCATGCAGCAGCGTTTTCGCAAATCAGGCACCGAGACGCTCGTGCCCGATGCGTCGGCCGGTAACATGGCGGTGTATGGCTACGAGCAGGCTGAGTGGGGGCGGCTCACGCTGAGCGCGGGTGCGCGATGGGACGTGCGCTCGATCGTGGGCGAGGATGATGCAGTGCTTGACCTCCGGCGCACGCGACGGGCGTGGAACACCTGGACCGGCAACCTCGGCGCGACGTACTCGATGCGTGAGGATGCGGCACTTGTGGTGGCGGTGGCGCGCGGGTTCCGATCCCCGTGGTACAACGAGCTGTTCGCCAACGGTTTCCACGAAGGAACGCGGGCGTTCGAGCGTGGTGATCCCACACTCGATCTCGAGACATCGCTGAACGCCGATGTGGGCGTGCGTGTGCGACGCCAGGCGTTCACGCTCGACGCCGGCGTGTACTCGAATCAGATTCGCAACTACATCTACCTGCGTCCGTTCGGCACGAGTGCGCGCGTGTTCGACTCGTTGGCGGTGGTGCAGGGTGATGCGTGGCTTCGCGGCGGTGAGGTGGCGTTCACGGTGCAGCCGCGTTCGTGGATTACGGTGGACGCGGGTGCCGATCTCACGGTTGGCGACAATCGCACCATCGATGTGCCGCTCACGTTCGTGGCGCCGGCGCGCGCGACGTGGGGCGTTCGGCTCAGTGAGCCGTCACGCGGATGGGTGCAGCGTGTGCTGGGGCCCTCGGCCACGCCGTACGTGCGGTTGGGCGGCGAGTCGCACGCCACGCAGTCGCGTCTCGATCCGGGTGATGTGGCACCGGCGGGGTTCACGCTGTGGCACCTGAGCTCGGGGGTGGCGTTGGCCACGGCGCGCGGGCCGCTGCAGGTGGACGTCGTGGTGCGCAATCTCACCGATCGGCGGTATCGTCCGTTCCTGAGTCGCTACAAGGAGTTCGCGGACGCGCCGGGGCGGGCGCTGCAGCTGCGGGTGAGTGTGGGGATGCCGTAGCCGGCGGTGGGTCGCCGCGCGATGACCTGCGCGTCGGTGTATCGTCTCACTGGCAACGCAGGCTGTCCTCCCTTCCGACTCTCGTCTCCAATGAGCCACCCTCCCTACCAGTTGCTCTCCAAGGTGTTGCTGGGCAGCGCACTCGTGATGCTGCTGATCGGTCTGTATTTCCTGTTCGCGATGGGAAATATGCTGGTGGGCGGTGCCTTGATCGCGGTGGCCGTGATGGATCTCGGGGTGGCGGTGGTGTTCGCCCGCAAGAGCAGTTGAGCGGGCGATGACATCGATCAGTCCTGAGCCCGTGCCCCTGCGTGTTGGCATCATCACGGTGTCCGATCGCGCGGCCGCGGGGACCTACGAGGATCTGTCGGGCGCGGAGATTCGTGCGTGCCTCTCGCAGTGGATCAGCTCGCCGTGGGAGGAGACGTACCGCTGCATTCCCGATGAACGGCCGATGGTGGAAGCGACGCTGGTGGAGCTGACGGACTGGCGCGAGTGTCGCCTCGTGGTCACCACAGGTGGTACGGGACCGGCGTTGCGCGACGTGACACCCGACGCGACCGAGGCGGTCTGCGATCGGCTGCTGCCCGGCTTCGGCGAGGCGATGCGCATGGCGTCGCTGCGCACCGTGCCGACGGCGATTCTGTCGCGGCAGGTGGCGGGCACGCGCGGGCAGACGCTGATCGTGAATCTACCGGGAAAGCCGCCGTCGATCGCGGTATGTCTGGCGGCAGTGTGGCCGGGTATCGCGCCGTGCCTGCGACTGCTCGGCGGCAGCACCTTCACGAACAGTGCCGAGGCGCCGCTCGATGGAGTGTTTGCGGCCGGCGATCGCGTGTGAGGCGGCGCTGACCCTGCCTTTCAGGGGGCGGAGAGCGCAGATTGCATCAGTGTGTCTGATCCATGGCTTCCTGAGGTGTGCATGACGTTGTCCCCCGATCTGTTGGCGCTGCTGGTGTGTCCCAAGAGCAAGGCACCACTGGAGTATCACGCGGGTCCGCCAGAGGTGTTGGTGTGCCGCGCCTCACAGTTGGTGTACCCGGTGCAGGATGGCATTCCGATCATGCTGATCGACGAGGCCACACCGCTGGACGAATCGGTGTATCCGCCGTCGACGGTGGTGTGACGTGGGCGCGTGCCGTCTGAGTGAGCTCCGGCGCGCTGCTCGATCGGCCAGGTCATGACGCCGCCGCGGGATCGGCCGCATGATGCGCAGTACCCTGCCGACGCGCGACGGCAACGGGTGCATGAGATCGTCTTCGAGGCAGAAACGCCGGCTGGTCGCGCCTTCGACATCGTGCTGCTCGTGGCAATCGTGGCGAGCGTGGTGACGGTGCTGTACGAAAGCGTGCCGAGCGTACGCGTGCGATTCTTTCGCGAGCTGTACGTGCTCGAGTGGTTCTTCACGCTGCTGTTCACGGTGGAGTACGTCGTACGTCTGTACGCCGTGCAGCGACCGCTTCGCTACGCGCGCAGCTTCTACGGCGTGGTGGATCTGCTGGCGATTCTGCCCACCTACGTGAGTCTGCTCCTGCCCGGTGCGCAGGCGCTGTCGGTCGTCCGCAGTCTGCGTCTGTTGCGTGTCTTCCGCATTCTCAAGCTGTCCGCGTATCTCAACGAGTCGGGGCAGCTATGGCGCGCACTGCGGGCCAGTCGCCGCAAGATCACGATTTTCCTGCTCACGGTGCTCACGATCGTAGTGATCGTGGGAGCGGCGATGCATCTGGTGGAGGGGCCGGCGAGCGGGTTCACAGACATCCCGACGTCGGTCTACTGGGCCATCGTCACGATCACGACGGTGGGCTACGGTGACGTGGCGCCCGTGACGGCGCTCGGTCGACTGCTGGCCGCGATGCTGATGCTGCTCGGATACGGCATCATCGCGGTGCCGACCGGCATCGTGACCGCGGAGCTCACGCGCGAGCTGCGCCAGGAGGTCACGAACAACGCGTGCCCGGCGTGCGGGGCGGAGGGGCATCGCGCCGATGCGATCTTCTGCCGACGGTGCGGCGCGCGGCTGTGAGCGTGGTGGGCGGCGGCGGCAGGGGTGCGGCAAGACGCCGGCGTGACAGCGTGTGCTCGGTGTGTGATATCCCATGGGACGACTGACTCGTCTGCTCTGTGCCCGCCGCGTTGCGACTCCTGCGTTCCTGCCATGTCTACAGCCAAGCGCCGAACCCGTCCCATTGTCCGCATGATGCTCTTTGGCGCCACGCTGGCCGTGGTGGTGCCGATCATGAAGGGCATGTCGTCGGGGGCGATTCCCAGCGGCCCGATTCGGTTCCTGCTGTTCACGATGCTCTTCGGCGTGGTCGCGCTCGCGGTGCTCATGGTGCGGCGTCAACACGCGCTGTCGGCAGCCACGCGTCGCACCACCGAACTGCTGCGCTTCTTCGACGACGTGAGCATGCTGCGACCGCGTGCGCAGGCCGCGCGCGCACTGCTGGCTGCAGCCCCCGCCAACGATGTGGAGCGTCGGGCGCTCTCGGCGGTGAGTCAGTTCCTCGCCGAAATCGCCACGTCGGTCGCCGAAGGCACGCCCGAGGGGCGCAGCGCGGCGTTGGCGCATCCGATTGTGGGCGCGTGGTACCGCGCGCTCGCGGTGACGCCGATTCCGGTGAGCTTCGATGCGTCGCAGCGCGCGGCGCTGTCAAAGCTCTTTGCGGATATGGGGGCATCACGTTCGCGCAGTGAGCCGCTCGATGAGGGTAGTCGTGCGCTGCTGGAGCGCGATGCGGTGATGTTTCGCACCGAAGAGACGGACGCGCGGATTTTCTGAGGGGAGCCGCAACGTTTCGCGCCGGCACCCGACGCCACCTCATGTGTTGGCAAAGCCGCGTCAGTCCTCGACGCGAGCGCTCGCATCGTACTGCATCGCGCCGGCCACGTTGCCTTCGGTGTCGCGAAACCAGAGCAGGTAGCCAACGCTCGGGATCGTCGTGCGCGGCATGAGCAGTGTGCCGCCCTGCGCCACGATTGTCCGTTCCACGGCGTGGAGATCGGAGACGGCGATCGTGCACTCGAACCCGTTCATGCGCTCCCCCTCAATCAGCGTGCGGCGCTGCTGCAGGGCGCCTCGGGGTGCCTCGGGCGCTGTGCTGCCCGTGTCGATCATCCAGAATCCGGGCGGTCCCCAGGCGTTGAACCGCCAGCCGAAGACGGCCTCGTAGAAGCGCTGCGCGCGCGCGGTGTCGTCGGCGTTGATCGCGAAGTGGCGAACGGGCGTCTCGGTGCGGATCGGGTTCGACATGCGAGTCTCGGGGCTCGGGAAGGGGGCGGGGGGCGCGGTCAACGGCAGGGTAGCTGATGGCGGCTTGGGTCGGCTTGCGCCACATTGGCAAAGAATGTCGAATATCCGCCATGCCTGCCCTGATGCTTCGCCTGAACATGCGATGGTTCGCGCCGTGTCCATCGGCTTCAGTTCCGGCTATCGTTGGGAGCGCCACGGCAGTGCATGGGGCGTGATGGTGTGGGCCTCGTTCGGTGTCATCACCATCACGGTTGACGCGATGGTGTGGGTCGTGCCACCGCATCAGGCGCTGTGGATCCCTGCGGGCCTGTCGCACGCTGTGCAGTTGGCTGGCCGCGGCACGCTGCGGCAGGTCTACATTGCCTCGCCGCATGACCGGGCGTTTGCGAGCGTGCCGGGCGTCATGCAGGTCACGCCACTGGTGCGCGAACTGCTCCGCCGAATGTGTGTATTGGGCGTCATGCATAAGCACCTCGAGGCCGATTGCCGCCTGCTCGCGGTGCTGGCCGATGAACTGGCGCCCGCGTCAACCGGGCCGATGGAGTTGCCGATGCCGCGCGACGCACGGGCACGACGAGCGGCCGACGCCGTGCGCACCGCGCCGGCTGAGTCACACGACGTGTCGCGGCTGGCGCGTCACGCGAGTGCAAGCGTGCGTACGCTCGAGCGCTTGTTTCGCTCGGAGTCGGGGCTCTCCTTCGGCGTGTGGCGGCACCGCGCGCGCCTGCTGCACGCCATGACGCTCTTGGCCGACGGCCAGTCCGTCACCCACACCGCGCTGGCGATCGGCTACGACAGCACCAGCGC
>JAABRL010000063.1 GCA_011390935.1 Gemmatimonas sp. | reverse complement strand
AGCGCGAGCAGCTCGGTCGCACCCTGCTTTCCCCCGCCGACATCGAGTATTCCCCGCGTCGGCTCGTGCAACCCGACCTGTTCGTGGTGCCCTTCCTGCCCGGACACCCGCCCGCTGATTGGCGGGAGATTCGCGATCTGCTGCTGGTGGTGGAGGTGCAGTCACCCAGCACCGCCTATGCCGACCGGAACCGTAAGCGGCGCCTCTACCTCGACGAGGGCGTGCCCGACTACTGGATCGTGGACCTCGACGCGCAGCTCGTCGAGCGATGGCAGCAGGGTGAGGACCGTCCGCACGTGTGCGAGGACGAGATCGTGTGGCAGCCCCGCGCCGATCGGGAGCCGCTCACGATCGCGTTGCCGCCCTTCTTCGCCGCGCTCCCCGGGACAGGCACCGAGCGCTGATGTAAGCTTCTGCCGTGTCCGAACAACACGCTCCGCTCGGCGACGATGCCGATCCGTCCACGGCGCCGCCCACGGTGCCGTTTCGTCGTGCCTTCTGGCGCGACATTCGCGACGCGCTGCGCGGCTCCACGCACGACTACACCGCGGGCACGATCGGCCGCGCCATCTTCCTCCTCGCCATTCCGATGGTGGTGGAGATGTCGATGGAGAGCATCTTCGCCGTGGTCGATGTGTTCTTCGTGGGGCGGCTTGGCGCGGCTGCGGTGGCCACGGTGGGGCTGACCGAATCGCTCATGATCGTGATTTACACGCTCGCGTTCGGATTGAGCATCGGCGCGTCGGCGACCGTCGCGCGACGCATCGGCGAGAAGGAACCGGACGCGGCGGCGCGTGCAGCCGTGCAGGTGCTACTGCTCGGCGTGCTCGTGTCCGGATTGCTGTCGCTCGCGGGGGCGATCTGGACCGAGGAGCTGCTCGCACTCATGGGTGCCGATGCCGCGGTGCTCTCCACGGGCACCATGTACGCGCGCATTTCGCTGGCCGGCAGCGCCACCGCGTTTCTGCTCTTCCTCGTGAACGCGGTCTTTCGTGGCGCAGGTGATGCCGCCGTCGCCATGCGCGTGCTCATCCTCGCGAACGCGATCAACTGCGTGCTCGATCCGGCGCTCATCTTCGGGCTCGGCCCGTTCCCCGAACTCGGCCTCACCGGCGCCGCCATCGCCACCACGATCGGTCGGGGCATCGGTCTGGTGTATGCGCTCTGGCTGCTGTCGCGCGGCACGGGACATCTCGTGGTTCGCGGGCATCATGTGCGCGTGGAGCCCGCCACCATGTGGAGCATTGCACAGCTCTCCGGATGGGGCACCGTGCAGGTGGCGATCAGTTCGGCCAGCTGGATGGGGCTGGTGCGCGTGATCGCGATGTTTGGCAGCACCGCCATGGCCGGCTACACGATCGCCATTCGCATTCTGATCTTTGCGCTGATGCCGGCGTACGGCATTGGCGCTGCGGCGGCCACGATGGTGGGGCAGTCGCTCGGCGCCAAGCTGCCCGAACGCGCCGAGTCGGCGGTGTGGACGGCGGCCAAGTTCAACATGCTGGTGCTGGGCGCCATCGGTGTAGTGTTTCTGATGTTCACGACCCCGCTCGTGCGTCTCTTCACACAGGACCAGACCGTGGTGGATGTGGCAGTGTTCGGGCTGCGCGTGGTATCACTCGGCTTCCCACTCTACGCGCTCGGCATGGTGCTCGAGCAGTCGTTCAACGGCGCTGGCGACACGCAGACGCCCACGTGGATCAACGTGCTCGCCTTCTGGGTGGTGCAGATCCCGCTGGCCTGGCTGCTGGCCACGCGCGCGGGGCTGGACGAACGCGGGGTCTTCATCGCGGTGCCGATCGCGTACATCGTGCTGGCCGCGGTGAGCGCGGTGCTCTTCAAACGCGGGCGCTGGAAGCTGCGCGAGGTGTAGGGGCGGGGCCTGCAACTGCGAAAGACGCGAAGGCGCGAGGGCGCGAAGAACGCGAACACTTCATGCAGGGCGTACCACGTCGCTTTCCATCCAAAAATCTGGAGGGCCGCGCCTTAGTGACGTCGGTGTAAGGAGCGTGCAGTGTTCGCGTTGTTTTCGCGCCCGTCGCGCCTTCGCGTCTTTAGCGGTTGCAGTTTCGGTTGCAGTTTCGGTTGCAGTTTCGGTAGCAGTTGCGGGCGTTGCGGTTCGCTGCACCCGGCGTCGGGACTGGCCCCTACGCCGTGGGCCGATTGCGCGCCGCCTTCGGCCGCTCCGCGCTGGGCTTCTCGCTCTCCTTCGGCTGGGCGCCCCAATCACGCTTCGGCTCACCCTTCTTGCGGCCGCTGCCGCGCGGCGCGTCCTTCGTGGGCCCCTGCACGAGCGGGCGCTGCAATCGACCGCGTCCTCCCTTTCCACCTTTCATGCGGCCTTCTGCGTGAAGCGTCACGTGCACGGCGCGCACAGCCAGACGGACTGTGCGAGAACGATCAGATCGCCTTGAACTCGTCGAACGGCTGCTTGCAGCTGTTACAGCTGTGAATCGCCTTGCACGCCGTCGACCCGAACTCGCTCTGCAGGCGCGTGTCACTCGACCCGCAGAACGGGCACGCCACCGGCGCCCGACGCCGCGTGAGCGTGATCAACCCGCCCTGCTCGGCGCGCCCCGGCGGCGCGATGCCGTACGCCCGCAGCTTCTCGCGCGCCTCCGGACCGATCCAGTCGGTGGTCCACGCCGGCGCAAACACCATCTGCACCTGCACATCCCGCGCGCCGGCCGCGAGGAGCGCCGAGCGAATGTCGTCCTCGATCTCACGCATCGCCGGACACCCGGAATACGTCGGCGTCACCGTGACCGACACCACCCCGTCGTGCACCTCGGCATCGCGAATGATGCCGAGCTCCACCACGCTGATCACGGGCACCTCGGGGTCCATGACCGTGCCGAGCACGGCCATGACGTCGTCGCGCGCGGCGAGCATTACCACGTGGCGCCGGGGTGCGCGCGCGCGACGCTCTGCATGGTCGAGAGCAGGTGGCCGATATGTTCGGTGTGCCGACCACGCCGCCCACCGCTCGCCATGATCGGCGGCGCCGGCACCTCGAGCGTGGCACGCTGCAGCACATCGTGCACGATCGCCTCCCACCGCGCACGCGCCGCCTCGTGATCGAACACGATGCCGTGCGCCTCGACCGCGTCATCGATCACATCACGCTCGAACAGCTCCCCGGTGTAGCGCCACAGCTCCGCGAGCGATCGCGAGATGCGCGCGTGGCTCTCCTCGGTGCCGTCACCAAGCCGCACCACCCATTCGCCGCTGTGCCGCACATGGTACTTCGCTTCCTTGAGCGACTTCGCCGCAATCGCCGCGAGCTGCGCGTGCCCGCACGACGCCAGCGCATCGAGCTGTACCACACTGAACGCGTCGAACAGGAACTGCCGCATCATGGTGAATCCGAAGTCGCCGCGCGGCAGCTCCACGAGCAGTGCGTTGCGATACGCCGTGCCATCGCGGAAGAACGCCAGCGCATCGGCATCGCGGCCCGCGCCTTCGAGCTCGCCGGCCAGGCCGAGGAACATGGTCGCCTGCCCCACCAGATCGAGCGCGAGGTTGGCGACCGCGATGTCTTCTTCGAGGATCGGGCCGTGTCCGCACCACTCCGACAAACGGTGACCGAGCACCAGCCGATCGTCGCCCAGGCGCAGCACGTACTCCACCAGCGGCGCACCGAAGCGCGGACCGCGTGAGCCCGCCACGTTGTACGGCGCCACCTCGAGCGCGGCCGACGTCACGTCAGCGGCGCTGTCCTCGTGCACCTCCTCCACCTCCGTATGATCGGCCATCAGAACACGCGCACGCCGCGCGGCACCTTGTAGAACTGCGGATGCCGGTAGGCCTTGTCGTTGCCAGGATCGAAGAACGGCCCCGCATCACCGGGTGCTGACGCCACGATCGCCGTGGCCGGCACCACCCACAAGCTCACCGCTTCGCCGCGACGCGCATACACATCACGCGCGTTCTGCATGGCGTGTTCCGCATCGGTGGCGTGCACACTGCCCGCGTGCTCATGCGGCGCGCCCTTGCCGGCCTGCGTGAACACTTCCCACAGCGGCCACTGCGTAGCGCCCGTGACCGTGAGACCGTCGGCGGGGAGCTGTCCTTCGTACCGGGGAGTGGTATCGGTGGTGGACATTACGCCGCCTGCGTGGACGACCGCTGCTGCTTGGCCGCATGCGCGGCCGCCGCTTCGCGCACCCACGCGCCATCTGCGTGCGCCTGATTGCGCGCGGCGAGACGTTCGCGGTTGCACGGGCCTTCACCCTTGATCACCTGGAAGAACTCCGTCCAGTCGATTTCGCCGAACTCCCAGTTGCCCGTGCTTTCATCGAAGCGCAGGTCGGGATCGGGGAGCGTGAGACCGATCGCAATCGCCTGCGGCACCGTGAGATTCACGAACCGCTGACGCAGCTCGTCGTTCGTCTTGCGCTTCACGCGCCACTTGAGCAGCTCGGCGGAGTTGGGCGAATCGGTGTCACTGGGGCCGAACATCATCAGCGCCGGCCACCAGATGCGGTCCACCGCTTCCTGCAGCATCGCGCGCTGCGCGGGGGTGCCGTTGGCGAGCGTGGCGCAGATCTCGTAGCCCTGACGCTTGTGAAAGTTCTCTTCCTTGCAGATGCGCACCATCGCCCGCGCGTACGGCCCGTACGACGTCTTCGCGAGAATCGTCTGGTTCACGATCGCGGCGCCATCCACGAGCCAGCCGATCACGCCCATGTCGGCCCACGAGAGCGTGGGATAGTTGAAAATGCTCGAGTACTTGGCGCGACCGTCGAGCAGCTGCTCGAGCAGTTCGTGCCGATCGACGCCGAGCGTTTCCGTGCCGCAGTAGATGTACAGCCCGTGGCCGGCCTCGTCCTGCACCTTGGCAATGAGCGACATCTTGCGGCGCAGTGACGGCGCGCGCGTGATCCAGTTGCCCTCGGGCAGCATGCCCACCACTTCGGAGTGCGCGTGCTGCGACATCATGCGCACGAGCTGCTTGCGGTAACGCTCGGGCATCCAGTCCTTGGGCTCGATGCTTTCGCCGGCAGCGATGCGCGCCTCGAAGGCGGCGACGAGGGCCGATTCGTCGGCTTGTGCGGTGATTGGCTGTTCCATAGCTCCGAATGTACGGGTCGTGACCGGGATTCGACAATCGTGGTGATGCTGTATCTTACCCGACATGGCCAACGACGCTCCCTCCATTTCCGTGCCCGACGGTCGGGTATCGGTGCACATCGCCGACGGCATCGGGACCGTCGAGTTCTTTCACCCCAAGGGCAACTCGCTGCCCGGTTCGCTGCTGCGACAACTCGCCGCCGAGATCACGGCGCTCGGTGAGCACCCCGACGCGCGCGTGATCGTGGTTCGGAGCGGCGGGTCCGGACCGTTCTGCGCTGGTGCGTCGTTCGACGAGTTCTCGTCGATCACGAGCGCCGAGCAGGGTGCCGACTTCTTCAGCGGATTTTCGCGCGTGATCCTCGCCATGATTCGCGCGCCCAAGTTCGTGGTGACTCGTGTGCACGGCAAAGCGGCGGGCGGCGCCGTTGGCCTCATTTCGGCCTCCGACTACGCCATCGCGACCACGAACGCCTCGGCGCGACTGAGCGAGCTCGCCGTCGGCATCGGTCCGTTCGTGGTGGGCACGGTGGTGGAGCGCCGTGTCGGACGCGGCCCCTTTGCCGCCATGTCGGTCGATGCCGATTGGCGCGACGCGGCCTGGGGAGAGCGGCACGGGCTCTACGCGCGGCTCGAACCCACCGTCGAGGCGCTCGACGCGGCCGTGGGCGCGCTCGCGACCACGCTGGCCGCCTCCAACCCCGAGGCCATGGCCGAACTCAAGCGCATCTTCTGGGACGGCACGGCCGACTGGGAGCCCCTGCTCGCGCAGCGCGCGGCCATGAGCGGCCGCATGGTACTCTCCGACTTCACGTCCAAGGCGCTGGCGGCCTTCCGCGCCCGGTAGTCGGCCGCCCATCAAACCACGCGGCTCAGCGTGGTGTCAACCCCGGTTGACAGTGCTGCCCGGATACCGCACTGTAGGGGAGCGTGGCGAGCGGTCGCCTGTGGGATCCGCTGGGAACGCGGGGCCCGTCTGCGCGTTCACTTGTCTGTCGTCCACGTTGCGATGTGGTACGACATCACACCCGGCGGGTCGCCCTGACCTGCTGCTTCGACTGGAATCTCACTGCATGGCATGTCAACTCGCGCCGGCACGGCCCCACGCATGAGCGATCGCGAAGTCGCCCTCGGCCCGCAGCGGCTGGTCGGTCATGCAGATCTGGCGCTCGCGCCCGGTGCGGGTGCGCCCGCAGTGGCGGTCTCCACGGCCAGCGTGCCAGGGGCCGGCGCACCGAGCGCCGCCTACGCAGCTGACGTGAACACCGTTGCAGTCGGCAGCGATTCGGCGCACTGTGCCGATCTGGTCAAGACACATGCGCGCACGTTCACGCTGGCGAGCTATCTGCTGCCGGCCACGAAGCGGCGCGCCACGTATGCCCTGTACGCCTTCTGCCGCATTGCCGACGATCTGGTCGATCGTGCAACCCCGGGCACGGAGCACGCCCTCGAGGCGCAGCTGGCCGATTACGAGCGACAGCTCGGCGCGGCGCTGGCCGGCCGGCCGAGCGGACCGGTGTTTCGGGAAGTCGCGTGGGTGGCCCGCGAATATGATGTGCCCCCCGAACCGTTGTTCGAGCTGCTGGAGGGGGTCGCCCGAGACCTGCGCCCCACCCAGTACGGCACCTGGCGCGAACTCGAGGTGTACTGCGAAGGGGTCGCCAGTTCGGTTGGCGAAATGTGTACCCACATCTTCGGTGTTCCGGGTGGTGAGGACGTCCGCGTTCGCGCCGTTCGGTATGCCCGGACCCTCGGCGTGGCCATGCAGCTCACCAACATCCTGCGCGACATCGGGGAAGACGTGCATCGCGGGCGCTGCTACCTGCCCGACGAAGACCTCGCCATGTTCGGGCTCACCCGCAAGGACGTGCTGAGCAATCCGGCGCTGTCCCGCGACGAACGGTGGCGCCCCATGATGGCGTTCGAAGTGGGCCGGGCCCGCGCGCTCTACGAAGCGGCGCTCCCCGGCATTGCCCTGCTCTCGCACGACGCGCACCGATGCGCGCGGGCCTGTGCCACGGGCTACGCGGGCATCCTTGGCGCCATCGAGGCCCAGGGCTACGACACGCTCTCGTCCCGCGCGCGGCTTGGCCGCGTTGCCCGCATGAATGTTTTGTGGGATGCCTGGCGCTTCCGCGCAGCCCCACTCGACACCGCGACCGTTGGAGACGGTCCCACCCTCCGGTGGGACGGTACCGCCTCGGTTGCGAGCAAAGACCACGTGCGACTCGCCTGAGTCGCGCGCGACCCTGATCTCCCGGTAATCACCGTGTCTTCTGTCACTCACACCGCCCCGGATCGCGATAATACCGCGCTCTTTCTGCGGATCGCGCTCTTCTGTCTCATCGCGCACTCGATTCTGAGCGCCTTCTCGGCGTTCGCGTTCGCGACGTTCCTGTCGCCGCCGCTCCCCGACTGGCTGCGCACGCCCACCAACATGAAGGTGTACGCCATCGGCTACGCCTGGGGCGGCCAGACCACCGTGGTGCTCGGCGCGCTGGCCGGCATTCTGCACGCCATGGGACGTCTCGGCACCCGCTCGGCGCTCACCATCTTTGGCGTGAGCTTCACCGTTTCGCTCGGCTCCGAACTGCTCGGCACGTACACCGGCCTGCCCTTCGGCGTGTACAGCTACACCAACCTGCTCGGCTACAAGATCCTCGATCTGGTGCCGTTCAACATTCCCACCAGCTGGTTCTTCATGCTGTACGCGTCGCTGGCCATCTGCGGGCGACTGCTGCAGGCCAAGGACGACAGCACGTCGAAGTGGTGGTGGGCGCTCATGGCCGGCATCGTGCTCACCGCGTGGGACGTGTCGATGGACCCCGCCATGGTGAAGACGCGTCACTGGATCTGGTCGATCCCCGACCTCAGCGGCGAGTCGGCGTTCTCGCAGTTCATCGGTCGCGAAATGTTCTACGGCATGCCCCTCACCAACTGGATGGGGTGGCTGCTCACCGGCATCATCGTGGCGCGCCTCATGCTCGCCATCGTGCCGCCGTCGCGCTGGGCCCGCGAAGTGTCGCCCAGCAGCTTCCCGCTCGTGCTCTACGGCGTGAACGGCCTGCTGCCGATCGCCATCTGCATGCGGCAGGACATGCCGTGGGCCGGTGTGCTCGGATTCATCGCCATGGCCATCCCGCTCGGCCTCGCGTGGCGCGCCGGTTCGCCGGTCGCGGCTGCGGGCAGCACACGCCGCGATTCGATCGGCCTGCGCGACGTCGCCGTCGCCGGCGACTGACGCCACGGCAGAGCGCGTCGATCCGCGGTGGCGGTGTCGACGCGCTCTCGTTGCCGGGCTCCCCACATCATGGTCGACTTCCTCGCATTCTTCGCGTCGCCGCTGTTCCTGCGGATCGTGATGGTGGGCGTCGTCGTCGAAGCGATCGCGCTCATTGTGTGGCACCGCCGCACGGGCAAGGGTCCGCGCCCGTTGCTGGTGTGCTCGTTTCTGGGCGCGGGACTCGCGTTCATGGCCGCCCTGTATGTGGTTCGGGCACACGATGCGGCCTCTGCAGCGTTTCTCTTGGCGCTGACGACGGCGCTCGTTTTCCACGTGTGGCATCTCGCGTTGCTCGCGAGACGCTGAGCGTGCTTTCTTCAGCTTTCGCCTGACATGCGCATTCTCGTCATTGGCAGTGGCTTCGGTGGCCTCGCGGCCGCCATCCGATTGCAGGCCCAGGGACACGACGTCACCATTGTCGAGAAGCTCGACAAGCCGGGTGGCCGCGCCTACGTGTTCGAACAGGACGGCTTCACCTTCGACGCCGGCCCCACGATCATCACGGCGCCGTGGCTGCTGCACGATCTCTTCGAACTGTGCGGCGCGCGCACGAGCGACTACCTCGAGCTCAGGCTGCTCGATCCGTTCTACAACGTGCGCTTCGAAGACGGCAGCTGTTTCCACTACAACGGCGATCCGGAGCACCTGCGCAAGGAAGTCGCGCGCTTCAACCCCGATGACGTGGCCGGCTACGACCGCTTCGTCGGGCGCACGCGCGAGATCTTCAAGACGGGCATGGCGCTCATCGACACGCCGTTCCCGTCGTACGGCTCCATGCTCAAGGTGCTCCCCGATCTCGTGCGCCTGCGCGCCGATCGCAGCGTGGCTGCGTACGCGTCGCAGTTCGTGCGTGACGAGCGGCTGCGGCAGGTGTTCAGCTTTCACCCGCTCCTCGTGGGCGGCAACCCGTTTTCGTCGTCGTCGATCTACGCGCTCATTCATACGCTCGAGCGCGAGTGGGGCGTGTGGTTCGCCATGGGCGGCACGGGTGCGCTGGTGCAGTCGCTGGTGCGTCTCTTCACCGACATCGGCGGCACGATTCGCTACGACAGCGAAGTCACGGAGATCACCGTCGATCGCGCCACGAAGCGCACCACCGGCCTCACACTGGCGAGCGGGGAATCGCTGCGAGCCGACGCGGTCGTGTCGAATGGCGACATCGCGCAGACCTATCGCAAGCTCGTGCCGGCGTGGGCGCGTCCGCGCATGACCGACAAGCGCATGGAAAAGTACGACTACTCCATGTCGCTGTTCGTGATCTACTTCGGCACCGATCGGCAGTACGAGAACATCGCGCACCATGAGATCATCATGGGCCCGCGCTACAAGGCGCTGCTCGAGGACATCTTCGAGCGGAAGATTCTGGCCGACGACTTCTCGCTGTACCTGCACCGCCCCACGGCCACCGATCCGTCGCTGGCGCCGCCGGGCCACGATTGCTGGTACGTGCTCTCGCCGGTGCCGCATCTGGGCGGCGATGTGGACTGGGAGCGCGTGGGCGATCGGTACCGCGACCGCATCATGCAGTACCTCGAGGATCGGCACATGCCGGAGCTCTCGAAGCACATCGTGACCGAGCGTCGGATCGACCCGTTGTATTTCCAGAACACGCTCAACAGCTATCTGGGTAGCGCCTTCAGCGTGCAGCCCACGCTGTTCCAGTCGGCCTATTGGCGCCCGCACAATCAGGACCGGGACATCCCGAACCTGTACATGTGTGGTGCGGGCACGCACCCGGGCGCCGGTCTGCCGGGCGTGATCAGCTCGGGCAAGATCGTGGCCGACATCATCGGACAGGCGAGCGGCCAGCGCTCGCGCACCGTGGCCGGCCAGCCGGTGGGCGCCGCCCGCTAGTCCCTCCGCCAGCAGGTCGGCACGCCACCGCACATGCGGTGGCGTGCGCCGACCCGCTGTGCCTCGGTGGACCGACCGAGTACTTTTCAGGATTAACCCATCCTGCGTCCCTATTTCGTACCATGACCATCACCATCACGCCGACCGAGACCACGGGCGTTTCCCGCCGTCTGCAGATCGCCGTTCCCGCCGATACGGTCTCGGCCGCTGAAGAGAAGGCCGCGCGCAAGTACGCCGGCAAGGTTCGCCTCCCCGGCTTCCGGCAGGGCAAGGCGCCCGCCGCCGTCGTGCGCAAGAAGTTCGCCGAAGCCATCCGGCAGGAGGCGCTCGAAGCGCTCGTGAACGATGCCTTCAAGCAGGCCGTCGAGAGCGAGACGCTCAAGCTGGCCGCGCAGCCGCATGTGCACGACCTCAAGTTCGAGCCCGGCAGCGACCTCACGTTCGAGCTGCACTTCGAAGTGCGCCCCGAGATCACGCTCGAGAAGGTGGAGGGCTTCTCCGTCACGCGGAAGGAACCGTCCATCACGGAAGACGCCATTGACGAGCAGATCGAGCGGCTGCGCGAGCAGCGCGCGAACTGGACGCCGGTCACGGAAAAGGCGATGCCGGGCGACATGGTCACGGTGGTGCTCTCCACGGCCGATGCCGACGGCACGCTGCCCGAAGGACGCGAATACAAGCTCACGCTCGGTGGTGGCCAGGCCATCCCCGGCATCGAAGAGCTGATCATGGAAGTCACGCCCGGCGAGACGGCCGAGCGCCCGGTGAAGTGGCCCGACGACTTCCCCGATGAGAGCCAGCGCGGCGTGGCCAAGCTCACACGCGTGACGGTGTCCGACGTGAAGCGCAAGCTGCTCCCCGACCTCGACGACGCGTTCGCGCGCGAGATCGGTGATTTCGAAACGGTCGCCGCACTGCGTGAAGCGGTGAGCACCGACATGGCGGCGCATGCAAAGCGTGAGGCCGAGGCCGAAGTTCGCGCCAGCCTCATGGAACAGCTGCTCGAAGCCAATCCGTTTGACGTACCGAACGTGTGGGTGCAGCAGCTCGTGGAGGGGTACGCCAAAATGTATCAGATCCCCGAGGAGGAGCTGTCCCGGTTCGCCGAGGAGTTCCGCCCGATGGCGATGCGTCAGGTGCAGCGTGATGTGGTGATCGACACGCTGGCCGAGCGCGAGTCGCTCAAGGCGAGCGAGGCTGACATCGATACGCGGATCGAGGAGATGGCGGCGGCCCGGAACGTGGATCCTGGGCAGGTGTACGCGCAGCTCCAGAAGGGCGGTCGGCTCCCGGAAATCGAGCGGGAGATGACCGAAGAACGTGTGTTCGGATGGCTTCTTGAACGCAACACCGTGACCGCGGGCTGACGCCCGCCACACCCCTTTCGCACCTATGGCTACGCTCTACACGCCGTACATCATCGAACGCTCGTCTCGTGGCGAGCGCTCGTATGACATCTTCTCGCGGTTGCTCATGGACCGCATCGTCTTCCTCGGCACGCCGATCAACGACGATGTGGCCAACGTGATCATCGCGCAGCTGCTGTTCCTGTACGCCGACAACCCGGACAAGCCCATCAATCTGTACATCAACTCGCCGGGCGGCAGCGTCTCGGCGGGCATGGCCATCTACGACACGATGCAGTTCATCAAGTCGCCTGTGCACACCACGTGCATGGGAATGGCCGCCAGCATGGGCGCCTTCCTGCTCTGCTCCGGTGCCGCCGGCAAGCGCAGCGCGCTGCCGCACGCCCGCATCATGATCCACCAGCCGCACCAGTCGGGCGGCGGCGGTCAGGCGTCGGACATCGAGATCCAGGCCAAGGAAATCCTGTACCTCAAGGCCAAGATGAACGAACTCATGGCCAAGCACACGGGGCGTCCGATCGAGCAGATCGAGCGCGACACCGATCGCGACCGCTATATGTCCTCCGAGGAAGCCAAGTTGTACGGTCTCATCGACAATGTGATCACGTCCGAGTCCGATCTGCTGGTCGCCGCCAAGTAAGCGCCACCGGTGGGAACCGAGGCGGCCGCTCCTCTCCGGGAGCGGCCGCTTTGTGTCCCGGGCACCACGCCCCCCACGGGCCCGCGCTGTGGTCCGGCGGCCCTGCGACCGAGACTCTCAGTGGTGGCCCCTGCTCGCTTGACCCTGTACCCGTGCAGGGGTTTAGTTCATACGAGTACGCGGGGTGCCCGTTGTCCCCCGATCCCTGACCCCTGTACGCTGACATGTCCCAAGACAAACACCTGCGCTGCTCGTTCTGCGGCAAGTCCAAGGACGCCGTCCGGAAGTTCATCTCCGGACCGTCCGTGTACATCTGCAACGAGTGCATCGCTCTCTGCAACGAGATCCTCGCGGAGGATGAAGAACGCGAGGTCACGGAAGCGATCACGCAGGTGCCGTCCCCCCGAGAGATCAAGGCGACGCTCGACCAGTACGTGATCGGGCAGGAGCAGGCGAAGAAGGCGTTGTCAGTGGCCGTGTACAACCACTACAAGCGCATCAACGCGGCCGGTTCGGCGCGTGAGGACGATGTGGAGCTCGACAAGTCCAACATCCTCATGCTCGGCCCCACCGGAACCGGCAAGACGCTGCTCGCGCAGACGCTGGCCCGTATTCTCGACGTGCCGTTCACCATCGCTGACGCCACCACGCTCACCGAAGCGGGCTACGTGGGTGAGGACGTGGAGAATATTCTGGTGCGGCTGCTGCAGGCGGGCGACTTCAATGTCGCCGAGTGCGAGCGCGGCATCGTGTACATCGACGAAATCGACAAGATCGCGCGCAAGTCGGAGAACCCGAGCATCACGCGGGACGTGTCGGGCGAAGGCGTGCAGCAGGCGCTGCTGAAGATCCTCGAAGGCACCGTGGCCTCGGTGCCGCCGCAGGGTGGCCGCAAGCACCCGCAGCAGGAATACATCCAGATCAACACCAAGGACATCCTGTTCATCTGCGGTGGCGCCTTCGACGGGCTCGAGAAGATCATCGAAGCACGCGTGGGGCGTCGCCAGATCGGCTTTGGCGGTCCCGGGTCGCTCCCCGAGGGGGAGACGGTGATGGTGAGCGCCGAGGTGGTCAACAAGTCGCCGTACGTCGAAGTGGAGCCCGAAGATCTGCTGCGCTTCGGTCTCATCCCCGAGCTCGTGGGGCGCATGCCGGTGTGCGTGCCGCTCGACGCGCTCGATGAAGGGGCGCTCGTGCAGATCCTCAAGGAGCCCAAGAACGCGCTGGTGAAGCAGTATCAGCGCCTGTTCGATCTCGAGGACGTGCGCATCACGTTCGAAGAGTCGGCGCTGCGGGCGATTGCGCAGAAGGCGCTGCGGCGCGGCACCGGTGCGCGCGGTCTGCGCGCGATCCTCGAAGAGACGCTGCTCGAAACGATGTTCGACCTGCCTGGCCGCGATGACATCGTGGAGGTCAAGGTCACGGAGGCCTCGGTCACCACCGGTGGGCCGCCGCTCCTCGAAATCGCTCCCACGCGACAGAAGAAGGAAGCCTGACCTCCCGCCCTGCCCCGCGTTCCGGCACCAAGCCGACGCGGTATCCCGTTCTGCCGTTGCGGGATGTCGTGATGTTTCCGCACGTGGCCATGCCACTGCTCGTAGGTCGTGCGCGTTCACTGGCCGCCATCACGGCCGCCGCCGAAGGGTCACACGAGCTGTTGCTCGTGACGCAGCGCAATCCCGAGGAGCAGCACCCCACGGGCAGCACCTTGCACCGCGTGGGCGTCATTGCCCGTGTGGAGCAGATCACGCGTCTCCCCAACGGCACCACACGCATTCTCGTGGATGCGCGTGAACGCGTGCTCGTGTCG
>JAABRL010000062.1:5191-14126 GCA_011390935.1 Gemmatimonas sp. | reverse complement strand
GGGCTGGCGGCGAGGGCGCGCGCCAGGGCGACACGATGTCGCTGTCCACCGCTCAGGGTGCGCGGCAGGCGATCGGCGAGGGCCTGCATGTTCAGTCGCTCGAGCAGCGGCTGCACCACCCGCTGCTGCGCGGTTCGATCGGCACCGCGAACCACGAGCGGAAACGCCACGTTGTCTCGCACGGTGAGGTGCGGAAAGAGCACCGGCTGCTGATGCAGGTACACCGCGCTGCGCTGTTCCGGTGGTCGCATGGTCACATCGCGCGCATCAATCAGCACGTGCCCGGCCGTCACCGCGGTGAGGCCGGCGATTGCGCGCAGCATCGTGGTCTTGCCTTCGCCCGATGGGCCGAGCAACGCGAGCCGCTCACCGGACGGCACGCCAAGGCGCAGCCCGGACAGGCCGGGCTTGTTCCCGAAGGGAATGGCCACATCGTGCAACGAGAGGGCGTCGGTCACTGAAGGCAAGCTCGCGACGGCTCGGTCAGGCGGGAAGGGCGGTAGTGCGCCGTGCACCGGCCCGTAGCGCCGACAGCGCCAGCATGGCCGGCACCACCAGCAGCAGAGCGCCTACCGCGGCCTCACGATCCTGCCCGGCGCGTACCAGCGCCAGCACTTCGATCGGGAGTGCCCGCACCGCGCCACCACCGATCACGAGTGTGAGCGCCACCTGGGCCCACGACACGAGAAAGCAGATCGCGAGCGCATCACCGATGGGTCCGCGCAGGGTGGGGAGCAGCACGAAACGCCACACCTGGGCACGCGAGGCTCCGAGGGAGCGCGCGGCCTCTTCATCGTGCGCGTCGCGTGCGCCGAACACACCGAGGAAGAGCAGGGAGGCGTAGCCGATGGCAGGCACGCAGTGCGCCATCCACACGGCAGCGAACGTACCGCCGAGACCGAGTTGCAGCGTGGCCACCTGCAAGCCCGCGCCGAGTGCAATCGGCGGCGCCGCCACGGGCAGGAACACGAGCGCGGCGGCAACGTGACGCCACGGTGTGCGCAGCGTGGCGAGGGCGCGTCCCACTGGAAGCGCGATGAGTACCGAGGTGATCGCCGTGGCCAGCGCGAGCAGCGTGCTCGTGAGGGCCGCAGCACCGAGCGCGGCGCCCGCAATCGCGCGCCAGGCGATGGTGGTGTACGCCTCAGGCAGGAGCAGCGGCCAGCGCCAGGACACGCCCACGGACTGGAGCAGGAGCACCAGCAACGGCAGCAGTGACGAGACCGCGAGCGCCGCGAGGGCGAGTGTGGGCCACACACCGCGACGTGCGGCGTGCGTGGCGCGCGTGCTGTTCATGCCGACCACCGCGCACGCGCCCACTCGTGGGCCGCCACGGCGACGGCGGCCAGCGCGAGGCCCACCAGCGCGAGCACGTAGGCGTCACCGCGCCGAGCGAGCGACGGATCGGCGAAGCGCTCCATCGTGAGCACGGCAAGCGGCGCCGGATCGACCGGCGCGAGCAGCACCGCCGTTTCGTAGCTGCCGAGCGCAAAGGCGAACACGGCGATCACGGCGGGCGCCATGCCGCGCCAGAGCAGCGGCCACGTGATAAGGCGCCGAAGCTGCGCCGGCTGTGCGCCGAGCGTACGCGCCGCTTCGGAGAGTGCGTCGTGCTCGCTGTGCCGCACCGCAAAGGCGACCACCGCGAGAAAGGGGATCTCTTTCCACGTCAGCGCGAGAATGAGCCCGACACCTGCGCGATCGTACACGAGCGCCGGCATGTCAGCCGGCACATCGATGAGCCCGACTGCGAATAGCACGCGTGCCAGCAGGCCGCTCTGTGCGAACAGCATCAGTGCCGTGGCTGCGGCGACGAGATGCGGCACTGGCAGCGGGAATGTGGCGAGGACCCGCGCGGCTCGGTCGGTTCGACGGATGGTTCCGAATCGCATCGCCACGGCTGCCGCGACGAGTGTGGCCAGCAGCGTGGCGCTCGCCGACACATAGAGCGACCAGCCGATGGCGCGCCAAGTGCTGCGCGTGCTCAACACGTCTACCACGCGGTCGAGCGCCACGTGTCCCGAGGCACCGGCACCTGCCACACCCACGCTGGCCAGCGCCGCATAGAGCACGCCGATCAACACCGGTGAGGCAACCACCAGCGCCAGCAGCATCGGCCTCAACGCGAGTGCGGCGCGCTGCATGCTACCTGGCCTCGCCGCGCACCCACGCCCGCCAGTCCGTCTGCAGTCGCTCGTGATATGTCGGGGCCACTTCGGGGCGCGCGTAGCGACGCAGGGAATCACCCGGAATGCCCACGGTGGCCTGCTCGAGCGCGGTGAAGCGGCCTCGCCACTCGGCGCTCAGCCGCGAGACATCGAGCACCGTGCCGTCCGCCCACACGTCGGGATCGAGCTTGCGCAGCTGTGCCTCGGGAGAAAGCAGGAAATCGGCGACGACCATCGCGCCGGCCGCATTCGGCGCGTTGAACGGGATGCCCAGATAGTGCGCGTTGGCGATCGTCCCGTCACGCAGCAGGAGTGCGCGCGCCGTGGGAGGCAGCACGCCCTGCCGCACCTTGTTCAAGACATCGTGCTGATTGTTCGACATCGAAAAATCGATCTCGGCGTTGGCAAACAACCGGTGCATCGCGGCGACGTCCGGCGGATACGTTTCGCCGCCACGCCAGAAGTTTCCGCGCACCGAATCGAGCCAGCCGAACACCGCCGAGCGTCCCCGCGCATAACGCTCCTCCGTGAACCCACCCGCGAACGTTTCCACCCCGCCGCCGCGCGCGTACATGAGCAGCTTGAGGAAGGTCACGCCGGTAAACGACTGGTCGTGCGTGAAGCGTCCCGGATGCGCGCGAATCCAGTCGGCCAGTTCGTTGATCGTGCGCGGCGGTTCCGGCGTGCGCACGGTGTCGTAGATGAGCGCGAACTGCACCGCGCCCCACGGACTCTCGAATCCTGCCGGATCCTGCTCGAAGTCGCGTGCGATGATCGGTGATGCGCTGTCCACGAAACGACTGTTGGGCAGCGTGCCTGCCCACGGTCCGGCCAGCAGCGACTCGGCACGCATCTGCGAAAACGTCTCGCCGTTGATCCACACCAGACTCGCCGTGCCTCGGCCGCGTCCAGCTTCGCGCTCGAGCACGAACTGGTTCACCAGCTCCGCACCCTGACCTTCTACCGCAGCCAGCGTGATTTCGTAGCGCTCGCGCAGCTGCTCGGCCACCCAGCCGTCGATGAAGGCATTGATGGCGGGGTCGCCGCGCCACATGCGCCAGGTCACGCGCGTACCACGCGCACGAGTCACGACGCTGTCCCAGGGCAGGGCCGAGAGTTCGGCGAGTTCATCGGTGGTGGTGAGCTGCGTGGCGTCACCGCGATCACCACCGCAGGCGGCGAGACCCGCGACCGCGAGCACCGACAACATGCACGCGTTCATCACGACGCGGCTCATGCGCGCGAGCACAGCGGAGACGTGATGGTCGTGACTTGAATCGCCCGCGCGCATGCTCACAACACCCATCGCGCCGAAAACTGCAACTGCCGCGGTGGTGCGACGGCCGAAAGTACAATCGGATCTCCAGGACGTCCTACCTGCGTACGCGTGCCACCACCCGGCAGACCATTGGCATAGCCGCCCGCGTTCACCGCGTTGAACAGATTGAACACATCGGTGCGCAGCTCCACGGACTGCGTGCGCACGCGCAGCGTATACGCGGCACTCACACTGGTGAACAGCGCACTCGGCAGCCGTTCGCCGTTGCGCGGCACGCCGAAGAAGCGATCCTGATTCCCGAGGAATCCGTTGCCGAAGGTATCGCCCGATCCATCGAGGTCGCGGAAGAACGCCACGCGGTTGATCGGCTGACCGGTCTGCCAGTCGAGCACACCGGAGAGTGCGAACCGCGACTGCGGTGTCCACGTGCCGCGCAGCGCGAGCCGGTGGCGGCGATCGTTGATCGCGTCGGCCCATTCGGCCTCGAAGTCGTTGCCCTGCGTGGCGTTGAAGTTGATGTCCTCGGTGTTGGTGCGCGCGCGCGACCAGACCCAGTTGGCATCGACCAGAAAGGCATCCGCCATGACCCAGCGTGCCGTGGTGTAGAGTCCCGCATAGGTGGAGCGTCCGCCGCTTTCCGTGGTGGTGCGGCGACGCACGCCGCCGGTGGTCGGGGCCACCGGACGGAATCGATCGCCTTCGGTGACGGACAGGCTGATGGTGTCGGCCGGTCCGATGCCGCGGCTGTTCGGGTTGAGATCCCAGGAGCGAGGCAGGTTGCGTGTGTCCACGTATACGGCGTCCATGCCGAGTGCGAGACGCGCACCGAACTGCTGCTGCCAGCCCGCGGTGAACTGACGGCTCATCGGCTGCTCGAGCCCGAGCGCGAACAGCTCGCGAATCTCGCCCGGCGGGAGTTGCGATCGATCGAGTGTGGCCGTACGAGGCCCTTGCAGGTAGGCAGGGGCATTCGCGCCCTCGAACGTCACGGTCTGGTTGCCATCGGGGCCGAACTGAATGGCGTCGGAATACACCGCGTACGGAAACTTGCCCGCGTACAGCCCCGCGCCGGCTCGCAGCACGGCGTTGGGGCCCACGAGCCAGTTGATGGACGCGCGCGGTTGCCAGTTGTCGAGGTCGGGCGTGCTCGCACCACGCGATGTGAGGTCGTCGTAGTCCCACCGGAGCCCAAGTGTGAGCGACAGCGCAGGCGTCAGGCGCCAGCGGTCCTCGACAAATGCACCGAGCAGCATCTGCGAGAGATCGACCTGCTTCTGTGCCGCGTCCACCGTGTAGCTGAGCACCCGCACGTTGGCCGGTACATCGGCGAAGGCAAAGCGATTGCC
Organism: Gemmatimonas sp.; assembly: GCA_011390935.1. Classification (GTDB taxonomy): domain Bacteria; phylum Gemmatimonadota; class Gemmatimonadetes; order Gemmatimonadales; family Gemmatimonadaceae; genus JAABRT01. Next base: position 9,333 of record JAABRL010000062.1, on the reverse strand, counting down.
GCGCGATGGAATGTTGTCCTCGTCGAGCACCACGTAGGAGCCCGAGGGGTTGGTCTGCGAACCGGTGAGGCGGAACTGCGAGCGCCATCCGTCCACGCCCACGCGCAGCTGATGCCGATCGCCCACGAGCGTCTCGAACACGTTGCGCAGCTGCAGCTGTGTTTCGCGCTCATCGAAGATGAAGTTGCTCGATCCCACGACGCCCACTGACACGGTGTCGAGCCCCTGCACGCGACGGATGGTGACCTGCGGCACGTCGAAGCTGCTGGCGGCGGGCGGGAAGTTCCAGCGGAACGTGCCAAGCTGCGCCGACATCACGTTGCTGGCGCGTCCGTTGCGCAGCGCCGACCGGTGCACCAGGGCGGTGGCCGACCCGAAGCGCTGGGTGACGATGTCGGCCTCGGGCGCCACGATGCCGCTGCCGCGCCCCTCGCGCTCAACCCGACTGCCTGCAAAGCGCAACGTGGTGGTCTGCGTGGGACTCCAGCCGTGATCCACGCGACCGAAGGCCTTCACGGTACCGCGCAGTTCGCGTCCGGTGAAAGTGGTGTTGGCCGTGGACGCGATGCGGTCCTCGTTTTCGTTGGTGTACTCGAGTGCACCAAACACGAAGGTCCGATCCGTACGCAGCGGTCCGCCACCGGACGCGCCAACCTGCGTGCGACGAAACCCCTCCTGGGCGCGTCGAAAATCATCGGGATTCTGTCCCCCGGGCACGACGGCGCTTCGCGCATCGATGGGCAAACCGGGGCGATTGTATACGAACGTTTCGCCTTCCCACCTCGATCCACCGGCGCGTGACTCCATGTTCACCACGCCGTTGCTGCTGCGGCCGAACTCCGCGCCGTATGTGTTGGCCAGCACAGTGAATCGCTGCAGCGCCGACAGCGGCATTTCGACACGTGCGCCGCCGAGGAAGCCTTCGTTGTTCTCAAGCCCGTCGAGCGAGTACTGCGTGTACAGTGCGTTGGCGCCGTTGATCGACAAGCGCGGGGCATCACCAAAGAAGCCGGTGCCGGCGCTCACGCCGGGAATGGTGTACGCGAGCGTGATCGGGTCACGGGCATCGGTAGGCAGCCGTTCGATTTCCATGCGCTCCACGGTACCGCCGGTGCTCGCATCGGCGGTGTTGAGCAGCGGACGCGGACGAGGCGCGACGATGGACACGACGCTCAAAGCGGCCAACGGGCGCAGCTGCAGGGCGACCGCTCGCGTCGCATCCGTGGCGCGCACGCGCACGGAGTCGGGCAGGAAGCCCACGGCCCGTGCCACGAGGAAGCCGTCGACGGGGCGCGAGACGCGCACGACGAAACGGCCCAGGGAATCGCTGACCGCATCGCCGACCGACGAGGCATCGGCACGGAGGGTAAGCTGGGCACCGACGATCGGTGCCCCGCTGGCGGTACGAACGACGCCGGATACCGGCGCGGGTTGCGCCGACAGTGACATCGGGATTGTCAGCATGGCCAGCCGCATGAGGCGGTTTGGCACGGGGAATCGCAGAGTCATCACGGAGAATCAGGGGGACACGATCGGGCGGCCGCGGTGGCACCGCAAGCCGATGCCCTCGGCAAGTCCACGACGGCGCGAGCAGTTCCCGCGCGGTGCGTCAGAGTTCGTCGTAGCCTTCGAGGCGCAGCCGAGACAGTACGCGCTCGCGCAGCGAACTGGATTGTTCGGGCGCCGCACGCTGTGCCGCTACGGCCTTGAGCACGAGCTCCCCGAACTGCGCGTGCGGGAAGCAGTGGCTGCACCGATCCATGTGGGCGCGCACGGCGGCGTCGTCGGCGTCGGCCAGGTGTCCGTCGAGAAAGTCCCACAGCATGCGCATGGCGGTGGTGCAGTCGAGCATCTCGGGGTTGCCGGCGCTCGTGGACGCGCCCGATTCGTTGCACGCCATCAGGTTCGATCCTCCATGGCGGTGGATGGCACGAGGCCCGCGTCGCGCGCGTGCTCGATCAGCGATTGCTGCAACTGTCGACGCGCCCGGAAGAGCCGCGAACGAACCGTGCCGACGGGCACCTCGAGTACCTCCGACGCCTCCTGATACGAGAACTGCTGTACCTCCACCAACTCCACCACTTCACGAAAGACATCGGGCAGCGCATCAATCGCTTCGCGAATGGCGCCGCCAAGATCGGTGTGCGAGAGCGCGTGCAACACCGGATCCGGGGCGCCGAGTGGATACTCGGGCTCGGCGAGTGCCTGCAGCGCGTCATCTTCGACCGCCACCATGCGCGCATCTCGCGGCGCCTGCTTGCGCCAGGCGTTCCGTGCGATGGTGAACAGCCAGGCGCGCGCCTCGCTGCCCTGCACGAAGGAATCCCAGTGCCGCCAGGCGCGCAGAAATGTCTCCTGCACAAGATCCTCGGTTGCGGCGTCGTCGCGGGTGAGCGACCGGGCAAAGCGGGTCACGTCCGGCAACCAGCGCAAAGCGACGTCGTGAAAGATCCGCTGTCGGTCGTGCAGAGCGTCGGACACGTCGGGCGCGAAGGGAGGAAAGGCTGAAGTTGGCGAGACATCGTCAGCGTTCCACCGACGGTGCCGCCGATGCCGTACGCTTGCGCAGGCGCTGCACGAGGCCGGGCAGGAAGGACAGGGCAAGCAACAGCACGGACGCCACGATGAGATTGGTACGTGCCGACGCCGATGCGCCCGACACACCGCCCACGAGGCTCCCTGCAAAATACGTATAAATCACCGTGCCCGGGAGGATGCCGAGGCCCGTCGCGCCGATATAAGGCCGAATGGCGATCCCCGAGAGGGCGGCGGTGAGGCTCAGGGCGTTGAACGGAATGACCGGAATGAGACGCAGGCGAAAGAGCGTGCGAAACCCCGCATCGCCCGCAAACAGGTCGAGTCGCGCGGCGTTGGAGCCGAGCAGGCCGCGCAGCGCGTCACCGCCAAGTGCGCGTGCGAGCAGATACGTACCGGTGGCACCGAGCGTCGCGCCGGTCCAATTGAGCACGGAGCCGAGGCCGGTGCCGAAGAGAATGCCACCCGCCAGGGTGAACGGCGTGGCCGGCAAGCCGAAGGTGGCCACCACGATGTAGGCGAGCACGAAGATCACGTGGATGTACGGGAGCGTGCGTGCGCCTTCGACCGCTGAGAGCAGCGCCGCCGAATCGCGCAGATCGAAGAGGCCGGCGCGCCAGGCGGCCACTCCCACGACTGCAAGCACCAGCACGAGTATCCCGAGGCGGATCGCCGATGATCGGCGCGCGGTCATGTGCGCAGCCGGAAAAACGCCGCAAAGAGACGCTTGGCCAGAGGCGTAAGCCGTCCGCGATTGTACTGGTCGGCCGCGCGCCCGAAGATCGCGGCCCGCGTGGGGTACGGCCGAATCGTCTTGGCCAGCGTGCCAAGCCCATGCCCGTGCCGCATGGCTGTCACGATCTCGCCGATCATGTCGCCCGCATGTTCGCACACGAGCGTGGCGCCGAGAATCCGATCGCTTCCGCGCGCCACGTGCACGCGGAAGAACCCCTCGGTATCACCTTCGAGAATGCCACGATCGTTGTCGTGCATGGGCAAGGTGATCGTGTCGTGCGCGGTGCCGCTTTTCTCGAGCTCGGCTGCCGTGCGACCCACGTGTGCCACTTCGGGTGACGTGTACGTCGTCCACGGAATCACCAGCGACGACGCCTTGCCACCCCCCATGCCGAAGAAGAGCGCATTGGGCACCGCCAGTCGCGCCTGCGCATCGGCCGCGTGGGTGAACTGAAAGGGTGACGCCACATCGCCGATCGCGAATACGCGCGAGTTGCTCGTGCGAAAGCGATCATTCACCTGCACACCCTTCTTTGTAAACGCCACGCCAGCGGTCTCGAGCCCCATACCGTCCACATTGGGCGCACGACCGGCGGCGACCAGCAGCGCATCGGTCGCGAGCGTGATCGGTCCGGCCGCTGTGGTCACTTGCACCGTGGTCACGTCACCTTCGCGCTGCACGCCAGTGATCTGCACACCATGGTGGAGCACCACGCCATCACGCTGCAGCGACGCCTCCACGATGGCGGCCGCGTCGGCATCGTCGCGCGGCATGGCACGCGTGTCTGCATTGAGCACCGTGACCGTGCTGCCGAAGCGCGCGAATGACTGCGCGAGTTCGAGCCCGATCGGGCCAGCGCCGATCACCACCA
>JAABRL010000062.1:0-5008 GCA_011390935.1 Gemmatimonas sp. | reverse complement strand
ACACATCCACGCCGAGCGACGCGTAGCGCGGTGCACCGTCGATCGGTGCAATGCCGGCGCGCAGCTTGCGCAACCGTTCCATCACGGCGCCAAAGTCGCCTTCGCCCTCAGTGACCGGCCCACCAAACTCGGCGTGCGCGCGTCGCGCCTCCTGCCACGCGCGTGCCGCGCGCAGCACCGCCTTCGACGGCACACACCCCACATTCAGGCAGTCACCGCCGAGCAGGTGCCGCTCGATGAGCGCGACGCGCGCGCCGAGCCCCGACGCAATCGCCGCACTCACCAGCCCCGCCGTGCCTCCCCCGATCACCACCAGATGGTAGCGATCCGCAGCAACCGGATTGGTCCAGTCGCCGGGGTGCACGTGCGCAAGCAGGGCACGATTATGGACGTCGTCGGGGAGCAGCAGGGACACGGAAGTTGGACGAAGAAGCGAGCGATTGCAGTGCGGTTCGCCCCCGACAAGTCCGTGGGGGCGATCAAGGTTCCCGTGTGATCAACGGCGGCTCAACGCGATGGTGCAAATAGGCTGCGCCAGGCCGCGACGTCCTCGGGGGTATCGAGGTCGCGCGCACCATCGGCGAGTGTGACCGACGCCTCGGTGCCGCGCAGCAACGCCTTCGCGCCGCGATCACCGTCCAGTGCCGTGAGCGCATCCCAGTCGGCACGCGGCCACACGGCCGGAATGCCGTGTACGCCATCGTATTCCGAGACCACGCGTTGCCCGTGCGATGCATGCGCTTCGAGCAGTGCACGCACATGCTCGGCTGTTACCGAGGGCTGGTCACAGGCCAGCAGCAGCAGCCCCGACGCTGGCGAATGCCCGACCGCATGCACTCCCACACGAATCGACGTTGACATCCCCTCGGCCCACTGCGCGTTCTCCACACACTCGGCGCCTGCTGGCACCACCGAGCGCACGTGATCGGACGCCGCGCCGAGCACCACGATCACGGGCGCACAGCCACCGTCGAGCGCGGCTTGTACCGAGTGCGTGAGGAGCGCGATGTCGTGTGCATCACGCAGCAGCTGCTTGGGTTCTCCCAGGCGACGCGATCCGCCGGCGGCGAGCACGACCGCGGGCAATGCAGTCGGGCTCACGGTGCCTTCGTGCTGTCGAGGGCACACGTGGCCACGACGGGTTCGGAGAGCATACGTGGTGTCTCGGTGCGCGTGTGCAGTGGTGTATGACGATGGCGCAGCGATCCGCCAGGGCGATGGTGTATCACCGCCTGCACTTCGGACACGGCAGAGAGCGCGACCTCATCGGGCGAGTCACCGCCCAGATCGAGGCCAAGCGGCGCGTGAACGCGTGCGCGCGATGCCGATGCTGTGTCGTCGAGTGTGGCGATCAGTCGGGCGGCGCGCTGCCGGGAGCCAAGCACGCCCACGTACGCGGCCGGTGTGTGCAGGGCCGCATGCAACCACGCCAGATCGTGTTCAAACCGATGGGTGCACAGCGCGATCGCCGTGCGCGCGTCCACGACGGGGGCGTGCGTCGCGAGCCACGTCGCCGCGTCGTCGGGGCGCGCCACCAGACGGGCGATGGCGTGCTCTGACGCCTCGGGGAGCGTGAGCGTCTCGAGCACTTCAGCGCGATGGTCTACCACGGTGATGCGCCAGCCGGTGACATGGGCAATGCGCGCCATCGCTTCAGCGCCTCGCGTGGCGCCCACAATGATGAGGTGTACCGGCGGCTGCATCGGCGCGGCGAACCACTCGCTGCCTGCGGCGCCTGGCGACACGTTGTCGGCCGTCACGAAGCGCATCTCGCCGAGCGACGCGGCGGGAGTGTTGGCGAGCGCGTGCCACATCGAGCCGGTGGCACGCTCCACGCCGGCCGCGACCGCCGCCTCCAGCGCGTCGAACGATTGCAGCGGGGCCAACAGCACATGCGCCACGCCATCACATCCGCTGCCGAAGCCCCAGATCGTTTCGAGATCCTCGCGCAGGTCGTACGCCTGCAGCACGGCGCGCCCGGTCGCACACACCTCGGTGGCACGCGCCGCGACGTCCTGCTCGAGGCATCCGCCGCTGATTGCGCCTGCCAGCACCCGCTCTTCGGCATCGCACAGCAGATACGCGCCGGGCTGCCGATACGACGACCCCTCCACCGCCACGAGCGTGGCGAGGGCGAGCGGGACGGTGGGGCGCGCCAGGCGTGCCTGGCGCGCGACACAGAGCAGGGTGACCAGTTCGGCGTGGGTCATCTTGGTACGATACCGAGGGAACGGAGCGGGCACCACACTCCTTGGGGGGAGAATGGTGGCGAACCGGCTCCTCTCGTCATCGGCGCGCCGCGCCACCCCGCGCGGCGCACCAATGACATCCGATCACTCCATCGCCGTCTTCGGCTTGCTCTCCTTCACATGCTTGTCCATCCACGCCACCATCTCCTGCAGCGTGTGGCCGATGCTCTCGCGCGCACTGTACCCGTGTGACTCGGCTGGCAGCTGCACGTAGCGCACCGTGCCGCCGTTGCCCTTGAGCGCCGCATACATGCGCTCGCTCTGCACCGGGAACGTGCCCGTGTTGTTGTCGGCCATGCCATGAATGAGCAGGATCGGATCCTTGATCTTGTCGGCGTTCGTGAACGGTGACATGGTCGTGTAGATCTCCTGCGCTTCCCAATACGTGCGCTGCTCGGCCTGGAAACCGAAGGGCGTCAGCGTGCGGTTGTACGCCCCGCTGCGCGCCACGCCGGCCTTGAAGAGGCGCGAATGCGCGAGCAGGTTGGCCGTCATGAACGCGCCGTACGAGTGGCCGCCCACGCCAATGCGCGCGCGGTCTGCCACGCCACGCGACACGATCGCGTCCACCGCCGCCTCGGCGCTCGTGACGAGCTGCTCCACGTACGTGTCATTCGGCTCCGCGTCACCTTCGCCAATGATCGGCATCGCCGGTCCGTCGAGAATGCCGTACCCCTGCGTGAGCAGGAACAGATGGCTCGACCCACTCGGACGCACGAAGCGATCGGGCGATCCCTGCACCTGCGCGGCGGCCGCGGCCGAGCGGAACTCCTGCGGATACGCCCACAGGAAGAAGGGCAGCGGGCCGTCGCGCTCCTTGTCGTAGCCGGCCGGCAGGTACAGCGTGGCGGAGAGCAGCACGCCATCCTTGCGCTTGTACGTGATCAGCTCCGACGTCACGCCCGCAAACTGCGGGGCCGGATCGGCAAAGCGCGTGAGCGCGATCGGGGCGATGCGCGCGCGCGTGTTGCGCAGCCAGTAGTTGGGCGGCTCGGTCTTGGATTCGCGACGCGTGATGAGCTGGTCGCCACGATCGTCGAGCATGGCGGTGGGCGTTTCGTAGAAGCCGGGCGCCGACTGGAACACGCGCTGCTTCGCGCCGGTGCGCAGATCGTAGCGGTCGAGGAACGGGCGATCGCCTTCGTTCGACGCCCCCGCGCCCTGCAAGAACGCATAGCGACCATCGGGCGACGTGTGCAGCACCGCCTGTCCACTCGCGTTGCTGCGTGTGATGAAGCTGCCCGGATCGGCGTAACGATCCTCGGAGCTGAGCGCCCACAGCTGACGCGGTGCGGCTGACGGCTTGGACGGATCGATGACCCATGTGCGCGTCTCGCGCGTGCGCTGCCAGCGCTCCGTCACGATGGCAAGGTCCTGCCGAGCCCACGTCACGTTGCCCGCGCGCCATGCGAGACGCGCGATCGTGGTGGGCGCGCCCGAAAACGGTGCGGCGAGCAGCTGCACACGATCACGCACGCCATCCACGGCGACCGTATCACCGCGCATGGCTTCATGCCACACGAGCGATGCGTCCGCATCGTTGCGCCACCGCACCGAGCGCGGCCCTTCGGCCACGACATCACCACCCCAGGGCACACGCTCACGCAACGGCAGTTCGTGCACCACCTTCGCCACCTGCCCATCTCGTGTCCACACGGCGGTCACGGTCGGGAAGAAGCTCAGCGGCACCACGTACGAAAACGGCTTGGCGTGCGTGTTCACCAGCAGGTACCGACCATCGGGACTGGGCGACACGTTCGCGTGGATGCCGCGCGGGCCGATCGCCGTAGTCGAACCATCGAGGCCGATGCGCGCCACCTGACTTGTGGCGTAGTACGCGAACAGTGCTTCGTCATGCGCCGACTTGAGCAGGTCCTGATAGGTGGCCACGCGATCCGCGCTGCCGCCGCCCGACTCCTGAATGATCGGACCGTCGGGCGTGTCAGGGCGCACCGGCGCCGCACCACGATCTGCAGGTACCGTCCGGCACACGAGCGCGGGCTCGGTGCCAAGCCAGCTGCAGGGTGAACCGAGCACCGCGTTCAGCCGCACCTGCGCGAGCCGACGCACTGCGCCCGTGGTCACCTCGGCCACCCACGGCTCGATGCGATCGTCGCTGGTGAGCGTGAAAAAGATGTGCTTCCCGTCGGGAGACCAGCTCACATTGCCGATCGGAGCCCCGCGCCCGTCGCCGGGGAGCGGAATGTCGAGGGTGCGTGCTTCACCGCCGCCTCGCACGGGCTGCAAGGCGATGGCGCGATACCCGCTCCCACGTGACGGCCCATTGGAGACCGGATCGAAACGCAGGCCGGCCAGGCGATACTCCGGTGCCGCGACTTCGGCGATGCTCGGGTAGCCGGCGCGTGTGAAGAGCGCCATGAGCGAGCGGTCGGGGCTCAACGACACGATGGGCGTGGGGGCCGCGTCGAGAATGGCGGCAATCGGCGCGGGGGGCTGCTGATAGCCCTGCGCCGAGAGCAGCGCGGGGACGGCCGCCAGCAGCAGCGCGGTGAACCAGCGGGCCGAACGGGGCGCCGCGGCGGGGGTACAAGTCAAGTGTGGCATGACCGGTCAGGCAGGAGGGTCGGGGGCACGCGGCGCGTCAGACGCGCGCGACGCGGTCGCAACTCCTGAAATAGGGGGCGGACGCTGGCAATTCGCCACCCCAACCGGCGCTACGACCCGTCTGTTCGCACCGGCAGCGGCAGCATGGGGAACTCCACCTGCACGCAGGTGCCCTCGCCCGGGGTGGAGCGCAC
>JAABRL010000061.1:9907-19589 GCA_011390935.1 Gemmatimonas sp. | reverse complement strand
GGCGAAATCCGCAACAAGCCCGAGTGGATGATTCTGGACGTCATTCCGGTGCTGCCTCCCGACCTGCGGCCGCTTGTGCCGCTCGACGGTGGCCGTTTCGCGACGTCCGACCTCAACGATCTGTATCGTCGTGTCATCAACCGCAACAACCGCCTCGTCAAGCTGATCGCTCACCGCGCGCCGGAAGTCATCCTGCGCAACGAGAAGCGCATGCTGCAGGAAGCGGTGGACGCGCTGTTCGACAACGGGCGTCGCTCCAAGGCCATTCGTGGCCGTGGCAAGCGTCCGCTCAAGTCGCTCTCCGACATGCTCAAGGGCAAGCAGGGCCGGTTCCGTCAGAACCTGCTCGGCAAGCGCGTGGACTACTCGGGCCGTTCGGTGATCGTGGTGGGTCCGGAGCTCAAGCTGCACCAGTGCGGTTTGCCCAAGATCATGGCGCTCGAGCTCTTCAAGCCGTTCATCATCCACAAGCTCGTGGAGAACGGCATTGCGGAGACCGTGAAGCGCGCCAAGAAGATCGTGGAGCGTGAAAGCCCGCAGGTGTACGAAATCCTCGAAGACATCATCAAGGACCATCCGGTGCTGCTCAACCGCGCACCCACGCTCCACCGTCTGGGCATCCAGGCGTTCGAGCCGGTCCTCGTCGAAGGCAAGGCCATTCGTATTCACCCCCTCGTGTGCGCGGCGTTCAACGCCGACTTCGACGGTGACCAGATGGCCGTGCACGTGCCCCTGTCGTTCGAGGCGCAGATCGAGGCGCGCGTGCTCATGCTCTCCTCGAACAACATTCTGAAGCCGTCCGACGGCCGCCCGGTGGCGGAGCCGTCGCAGGACATCGTGCTCGGTTGCTACTTCGCCACGAAGGCGCCAGCCGGATTCGATGCCCTCGGCAAGGACCCGGTCGCGGCGGCCAAGTTGCCGGCGTACACCACCGAAGCCGAGATCGAGATGCTGCTGGCGGGCAACCGCCTCACGCAGCACACCCCGATCCGCTGGCGCATCAACGGCACCACCGGTCCGCGTTGGCTCGTCACCACGGTGGGTCGCGTGCTGTTCAACGCGATCATTCCGAAGGGGATGGAGTTCTACAACAAGGACATGAAGAAGAAGGTCCTGGGCGAAATCGCGTTCGAGAGCTACCGCAGCTGCGGACTCTCGGAGACGGTGGCGTTCCTCGACCGCCTCAAGGAGTTCGGTTTCCGCAACGCGACGCGCGGCGGTGTGTCCATCGGCATGGAAGACATGTACATCCCCGGCGAAAAGGCGGGGCTGCTGCGTGAGGCCGAACAGCGTGTGGAGCGCTTCCAGCGCGCCTACGCGACGGGCAACATCACGAACGGTGAGCGCTACAACAAGGTCATCGATACCTGGACGCACGCGAATTCGGACATCACCGATGCCATGGTCAAGGCCATGCGCGAATCGCAGGGTGGCTTCAATCCTGTGTTCATGATGTTCGACTCCGGCGCCCGTGGTTCGCGCGACCAGATCCGTCAGCTTGCGGGTATGCGTGGCCTCATGGCCAAGCCGCAGAAGAAGCTCACGGGTGGCATTGGCGAAATCATCGAAAGCCCCATCAAGTCGAACTTCCGTGAAGGGCTCTCGGTGCTGGAGTACTTCATCTCCACGCACGGTGCTCGGAAGGGTCTGGCCGACACGGCGCTCAAGACGGCCGACGCCGGCTACCTCACGCGTCGTCTGGTGGACGTCGCGCAGGACATGACGATCGCCGAAGAGGATTGCGGCACGATCCTCGGCCTCGACATCGGCGCGCTGAAGGAAGGCGAAGATGTGATCGAGCCGTTGGCCGAGCGTCTGGTCGGCAACGTGGCGGCGGAAGATGTGTACGATCCGATGGAGCGCGACGAGGCCGGTCGGTCGCGTCTGCTCGTCGAGGCGGGCACGCTCATCGACGAAGAGACCGCGCAGTCCATCGAGGACTCGGGGCTCGAGACGGTGAAGATCCGCTCCGTGCTCACGTGTGAAGCGAAGCGCGGTCTGTGCCGCATGTGCTACGGCCGCAACCTGGCCACCATGAAGATGGTGGACCTGGGTGAAGCCGTCGGTATCATCGCCGCGCAGTCCATCGGTGAGCCGGGTACGCAGCTCACGCTGCGTACCTTCCACATCGGCGGCACGGCGGCGCGTATCGCCGAGCAGACGTCGCGCAAGACCAAGAAGGCGGGCTTCATCGAACTCGGTGATCGCCTCATCACGGTCGAAAATCCGCAGGGCGAGCGCATCGTCACGTCGTACGAAGGCGAGCTGCTCATCAAGTCGGCCAACGACAAGCACGCGGCCGTCGAAGCGCGCCTGGCAGTGCCGCTCGGCGCCATCCTGCACGTGGAAGACGGACAGCGCGTCGAGAAGGAAGACGTGGTGTTCACGTGGGACCCGTACTCGAACCCCATCATCGCCGACGTCGAAGGCGAGATTCGGTTCGTGGATCTCATGGAAGACGAGACGGTGGCCGAGGAGCTCGACGAGCTCACCGGTCTGCGTCAGCGCGTCGTGATCGAGGATCGTGAGAAGAAGCGGCATCCGCACATCGAGATCTGGCAGAAGAAGGGCGGCAAGGAAGCGCGAGTGCGCGACTTCGTGATGCCCATCGGTGCCGTGCTCACCATCAATGACGGCGAGCAGGTGCGCGCCGGCATGACGCTGGCCAAGATCAGCCGAGAGGCCTACAAGACGCGCGACATCACCGGCGGTCTGCCGCGTGTTGCCGAGCTCTTCGAAGCCCGTCGTCCGAAGGATCCGGCCACGATTTCCGAGGTGGACGGCTTCGTGCGCTTCGGTGAGATCAAGCGCGGCAAGCGCGAGATCTTCGTGCGCCCCGCGCGCATCGAAGGCGCGGTGTGGAGCGTGGACGATTCGCAGCCCGAGCAGCTGTACGACGTACCGGCCGGTAAGCACTTGCGCGTGCACGAGGGAGACCGCGTGCGCGCCGGTGACCGCCTGTCGGAAGGCCCCGTCAACCCGCATGACATCCTGCGGATCAAGGGCCCGCGTGCGGTGCAGGAATACCTGCTCAATGAAGTGCAGGAGGTGTACCGCCTGCAGGGCGTGAAGATCAACGACAAGCACATTGGCGTGATCGTCAAGCAGATGCTGCAGAAGGTGCGGATCATGGATCCGGGGCAGACGCCGATGCTCGAAGGCGAGCACGTCGACCGCGCCACCTTCCGCGACGCGAACGAAGAAGCGAAGCGCGAGAAGCGTCAGCCGGCCACGGCCGAGCCGCTGCTGCTCGGCATCACCAAGGCCTCGCTCACCACGCAGTCGTTCGTGTCGGCGGCCTCGTTCCAGGAGACCACGCGCGTACTCACCGACGCCGCCATTCGCGGGCTGCGGGACGACCTGCTGGGTCTCAAGGAGAACATCATCATCGGTCACCTCATCCCGGCCGGTACGGGCATGTACCGCTACTCGGACGTGGATGTGGACAGCGAAGCGTTGCCCGAGCCGGAGCCGTTGCCCGCGCTCGAGCCCACGTTCGATCCGTTCCTTCCGGGCGCGCTGCCCGAAGTGGCGGCCTTCTCGCTGGGCGGCGACGAGTAATCGCGCTGCAGGATCGTGCTGTGCCTCAAGGGCCACCGGAGCAATCCGGTGGCCCTTGGTGCTTGAGCGCCCCCCCGCGCGCCCCGTACCTTCTGGCGGGTGCGACTTCTTGCCTTGCTCGCGGCGGCTGTGGGCCTCGCCGCACTCGCCCTGTATCTCCTCCGCGCGACGCTACGCCGCATGGGGCGCCGCGCGCTGCTGCGGTTTCGGGCGCGCGTCGATCGCTACAAGTTCGCCGAAAAGCAGCAGATCATCGATGAACTGCTGCAGGATCCCGCCATCGTCACGGCGGTCGCGCAGCACGTGGCGGATGGGCACGACACCACCGAAGCCACGTGGGCGCGCGTTCGACGCTACCTCGATGAAATCGTGCCGCAGTTCAACGTGCTGGCCTACTATCGCCTCGGGTACGGGATCGCGAACGCGGTGTTGCGAGTGTTCTGGAAGGTGTCGGTGGAATCGGCGTCACCAGGTGCGGTCGAGCGGCTGCCGCGCAACGCGATCGTGGTGTACCTCATCAACCACCGCTCCAATGCCGACTACATTCTCGTCGCGTATGCGCTCGCGGGGCGCGTCTCGATTTCGTACGCGGTGGGTGAATGGGCGCGCGCGTTTCCGCTCGAATTTCTCTTCAAGCGCTTCGGCTCGTACTTCATTCGACGCGGCTATCGTGAGGCGCTCTATCACACCGTGCTCGAGCGCTATGTGCAGCACATTACCGCGCACGGAGTCACGCAGGGCATCTTCCCCGAGGGCGGGCTCACGCGTGATGGCCGACTGCGTCCCGGCAAGATCGGCCTGCTCGACTACCTGCTTGGTACGGGACGCGATGCCGAGTTTCGCGATCGATTGGTGCTGGTGCCGGTGGCGCTGAACTACGACCGGGTGCTGGAGGACCGCACGCTGCTTCGCGAACTGCGACTGCGCGCTGAACGCGAACAGTCAGGCGGTGCGCACCGCGAGCGCCCCTCGCGCTGGGCACAGCTGTCCGAGGTGACGCGATTCGTGCTGTGGAACGCTGCTCGTGCATTCACGGGTCGCTGGCGTCGATATGGACGCGCGGCCGTGATCGTGGGGGATCCGGTGCCACTCGCCCTTTGGTTCGCGGAGGAGCGCGCGCGAGGGGACGGTGATCTGTTTGCACTGCCGCGCGAGGCGCGCCTCGCGCGGGTGCAAGCGCTGTGCGATGCCATGTTGTCCCGCATCGGCGAGATCGTTCCCGTCACGCCGGTGCCGCTTGCCTGTGCCGCCATTCAGAGCTTTGACGCAGATGTGATCACGCGAGGGCAGCTGCTTGATCGCATGGCTGAAATGCGTGATGTGTTGCTGGAGTTGAACGGACGCGTGCTGCGACATGACCGCGATATCGGCGAAACGTTCGATGTGGCGTATCGCATGTTGCGCATGCGGCGCGTGCTCAGCCGTCACGGTGATGCGTACATCGTGCTTGCGCACGGACGCGAACTGGTGAGCTACTACGCCAACTCCATCGCCCACTTGCTGGGGGAGTTCGAAGCCGGCGTGCGTGCGCGCGACGCGCTGCCGGCGACGGAAGCGGCGGGCGCCTTCGGCGCCCACTGACGGAGCACGGGCGCGTGCCTGGCGGCCGTGTTCAGCGTTGCCGTTCGCGCCGTTCAATTCCGGGAGGCGGTGTGCGCGTGGTGACCGCTCGGCGCATGCTGTCGAGACGCGCTCGCACCCATGCCGCTGTGGCGGGCACCACTGCGCTGCTCGGCGCCGTGCGTGGCACGGCCTCCTGATGATACCGCGATTCCGCGCCACCCTGCACATCCGTGAGCGCCGTGATCACGACGAGACTGTCGTTACGCACGAGGTACAGGCCGCTGAGCACATAGTTGGCGCGTAGCGCAAAGCCGGCGGTGGTGGAACGCATGGGAGTGTCTCCCAGCAGACGCCGGCTGTCGTCGGCCGTGATGATCTCCAGTCGGCCGCCCCGCGTATTGCGCAGCATACCACCGATCGAATCGAGCAGGGTGCGGCCAAGCGCGGCGAACTCGCTCGCGTTGGTGCGATCCGCATAGGGGAGGATCGCGAGTCGGCGCGTGCCGGGGCTTGGCGGCGGAATCAGGGGGGCGACAAACGGCTGGTCGCCCGCGCTGCGCGGCGGACGGCGAAGCGAGTCCCCGGGCGGGCGCGCAGCGGTCACCGTTGCGAGAGAGGAACGCACCGAGCTGTCCACTCTCACGATGCCCTGCATCTGACGCACCAACGCCTGCAGCTCCTGCTGACGTGGTGAGCCGGCGAACGCCGTCTCCATGCGCGCCATCGCGCGCGAAATCGAGTCGGCGAAGAGACGGGAGACTTCGGCCAGCAGTGAGTCCCGATCGATCTCATCGGTCTGCGGGCGGCCGCCAGCACCGGCCCGGTCACGATAGGCCTGTACGATGGCGGTCGACTCGGCCGCCGACAGCACCAGTGGCATGGAGACGGACGGCTGCGCATCGCCGCTCATCGGGATCGGACGGTACACGACGACCGTTTCCGCCGCGACGGGCACCGAGTCGCGCGGGAAGCTCGCCGCCGCATCACCGCCACGTCGTGACACCAGAAACACGGCGGTCGCCGCCACAAACAGCGCGGAGGCGGCGAGCAGTCCACGCCGGGTGCGTGCGAGACCCGCGGCCGCCACCTCGCTGCTCAGCTCCGCCTGCGCGGCCGCAAGCAGCTCGAGCAGCGCGGTCGCGGTGGCAGGTCGCCGATTCGCATCTTTTTCGAGACACTGCATGATGATGCGCGACAGACTGGCTGGGACCTCGGGGTGCGTCAGATGCGGCGCCTTGGGGCGTTCTGTCAGCTGCGCCGCGAGCGTGGCTTGCGGTGAGCTGCCGCTGAACGGGGACGCGCCGGTCAGCAGTTCGTATGCGAGCAGCCCCACGGCATACAGATCCACCCGATGGTCGGCGGCGGGATCGGCGGCGAGCTGCTCCGGGGCCATGTACGCTGGTGTGCCAATGGCCATGCCGCTGGTGGTGTGCCCCACGAGCGGAATGGCGGCACTGAGCGCCTTGGCGACGCCGAAGTCGGTGACAACGGCGTGCGTCCCGCTCATGAGGATGTTGCCCGGCTTGATGTCGCGGTGCACCACGCCGCGCGAGTGCGCATAGGCCAGCGCATCGACCACGTCATGCAGGATGCGCATGACCTCACGTGCGGGCAGCCGAGTGCGCCGTTCGAGGGTGGCGCGCAGCGACTCCCCTTCGATGAAGGGCATGGTGAACCACAACAGCGCATCGCGCTCGCCCGCCGTGAGCAGCGGCACCACATGCGGATGCTGCAGCTGGGCGGCCAGTTGGATTTCGCGCCGGAACCGTTCGATGTTGACGCCGGCCGCGAGGTCAGGCGGCAACACCTTGACCACGACACGACGCCCCAGGGCGCGTTCGATCGCCACGAACACGCGAGACATGCCCGCGCCCCCGAGCTCCCGCTCGAGGGTGTAATCGGGCCCAAGGGCCTCGCGGAGGCGGAGCGCGAGCGTGTCAGTCACAGGGTCGGGGCGTGTATGGGAACATACGTCCGGAATGGCATCGACGTTACGGGCATCGGCCCGCAGACGTGTCGGAGGCGCCTCGCCCGACCCCCGTTCCGGCTGGTGCACGGACCTTCGGGAACGTATCGTCGTACAAAGACGGGTCCATGAGTTCCCCCCCCTTGTTCTGGATATCGGAGGTTCGCCAATGCGTACGCTGCTACTGATCGGGTGTGTTTTGGGTGTGTCTGCGTGTGCGACGACGAGTCCGAGTAGCGGATCGGGCGGGCTGACGCCGGGATCACGCGTGAGCACCCAAACAATCAATACGGGCGCCGGTGGTGGGACCATGGGCATGAACATGGTGAACGACGCGAACGCGGTGGGCGCGGTGGTGAATGGCTCGGTCGATGCGACCTGGTCCGCGTTGCAGTCGGTGTATGCATCGCTCGAAATTCCGCTCACCTTCCGCGAGGACGCCAAGAAGTCGCTCGGGAACTCCGCCTTCCGTACACGCCGTCGCGTCGGTTCGGTGCCGATGATCCGCGTGGTGGACTGCGGCGGGGAAAGCGGGATGCCGAACGCCGAGACGTATGACGTGACGCTCGATATCGCCTCGCAGGTGCAGCCGGACAGCGAAGGCAAGTCGCGCCTCGAGACCCTGGTGCAGGGTTCGGCGCGTCGAGCGTCGAGCGGTGGGACCAACGACATGCGCTGCAACTCGCTGGGCGGGTTGGAGAAGAAGATCTCGGACATGGTGAGTGCGATTCTGGCCGGCAAGTAGTACGGGTCCTGGTTCGTTGGACGGTTGACCCGGCTCCCAATCGAGAGTAAGCTTAGGGTTCTGTTCCGTGCCGCCTGTCAGGCACGGCCGCCTTCGTGCGGCCTGTCACTGGCTCCGGGGTCCCCGACGCCCGGTCTGCCCGACATGCGATCCACGTAGAAGTCGGAGTTCGAACACCCAACGCAGGTATCTCGGCGAATGCCAACGATCAATCAGCTCGTCCGCAAGGCGCGCAAGGATGTGGCGCGCAAGGACAAGGCGCCGGCCCTCAAGGCCAACCCCTTCAAGCGTGGCGTGTGCACCCGTGTGTACACCACCACGCCCAAGAAGCCCAACTCGGCGCTTCGCAAGGTGGCCCGTGTCCGCCTCACCAACCAGTTCGAAGTCACCGCGTACATCCCCGGTGAAGGCCACAATCTGCAGGAGCACTCGATCGTGCTCGTGCGTGGTGGCCGAGTGAAGGACCTTCCCGGTGTGCGCTATCACATTGTGCGTGGCTCGCTCGACGCTTCGGGCGTCAACGGCCGCAATCAGAGCCGCTCCAAGTACGGTACCAAGCGTCCCAAGCCCGGCCAGCCCGCGGCTGGAGGTAAGAAGAAGTGAGCCGCCGCAAAAGCGCCGTCAAGCGCACCATCCTCCCGGATGCCCGGTACGACAGCCAGACCGTCTCCAAGTTCATCAACTCCCTCATGATCGACGGGAAGAAGAACACGGCCGAAGGCATCTTCTACTCGGCCATGGACATCGTCGAGGACAAGACCAGCCAGCCCGGCGTTACGGTCTTCAAGCAGGCCCTCAACAACCTCAAGCCGGTCGTCGAGGTGAAGAGCCGCCGCGTCGGTGGCGCCACGTATCAGGTGCCCGTCGAGGTGCGCCAGGACCGTCGCAACGCCCTCGCCATGCGCTGGCTCATCAGCTACTCGCGCGATCGCAACGAGAAGTCGATGGACCAGAAGCTCGCCGCCGAAATCCTTGCCGCTTCGCGCGGTGAAGGCAACGCGATGAAGAAGAAGGACGACACGCACCGCATGGCCGAGGCCAACAAGGCCTTCGCTCACTATCGCTGGTAACCGTCGCCACTCGTGGTACACACAAGGGCCCTGCACCAATCATGGTGCAGGGCCCTTCGTGTATCGGTCACCACCGCCGCATCGCGCGAGGCTCAGGTCGCCGTACGCCCTTCGAGCCGAGCCGACAGACTGCCGAACACCTCGGCACCCTCATGCAACTCGATACGCTCTGTGGAAATCGAGGCCGGCATGGTGGGCAGACCAACACGCGCTCGAGGGAAGAGTGTCACGCGCCCTTCGCCAATCACCGGACCGAACACGCGCGCCTCTTCACCGAGTTCAATGTCGCCTCGGCTCGCGGCGGTCCCCGTGATCACCGCGCCAGGCTCGAGCGTCAGCGTACGATAGGCCTTCACGCTGCCACGAATCTCGGTGCCCGCCCCAATGCGCAGCGAGCCGCGCACCACCAGCGACCCGCGAAAGATGTGGCCGGCGGGAATCACCAGGTTCTCATCCACCAGCCAGTGCTGCGAGGCGAGCACCGCCGCCGCACGGGCGAGATGAAACTGCGGGCGAGGATCGTCGATCTCCCACGCCGTGCGCGACAGGGTGGACGGAGCGACCGTAGCTTCACCCACGATGATGTACGGTGCGAGAATGCGGTCGAACGACACACCGCGTCCGAGCGCGACCGGGCCACGCGAGGTCGCACGACCCAACAGCTGCACATCGTCGCCCACGGCGAGGGCGCGTTCCCCGTGCACCCAGCGCACCACGGAGGCGTGCGGGGCGATCGTGAGTTGCCCTTCGGCCATGGCGGCGCGCACGGTGGCGCCG
>JAABRL010000061.1:0-9605 GCA_011390935.1 Gemmatimonas sp. | reverse complement strand
AAGCGGCCCGGCGTCGCGCGGATTCACAAGCTCACGAATGGCCGGAATGAGCGGCAGCGTGATCCACGCCAGCGTGAAGACCAGCACGCCGAGGAATGCGAGCGTGCTGCTCATGTGGCCTTCCGGTCGCCGTTGGGTGCGCGGTATCGCTCGGTCTTGTCCCACGAGACACCCTTCGGCTTCATCCACGAGGAACGTGACGCTGAGGCACGGGCAACCGCGAACGTGCTCACCAGGAAGCCGAGCAGCAGAAACGGCAGCACCCGAATCCGTTCACGCGAGCCATCGAGACGACTTGCGGCTGCGACCTGGAAGAAGGCGGCGAAGTTGCCGATGGTGTTGAACGACGACACACCGAGCACGGCCATGGGCCCCCACTGCGGTGGCGCCCCCGCGAAGAACAGCGTGATGGCGCACACCCACCCCAGAATGAGAATGAGGGGGACCACGAACACGCCGAGCAGCAGCACGCCGTCCACGACCTGTCGCTGCGGCAGACGCATCGGATTGCGCACCAGCCGACCGAGGTAGCTGCTGAGCACCTGATTGTGTCCCTTCGCCCAGCGCTGAATCTGCCGAATGCGAACGGGCCATGTCTCGGGCACTTCTTCGTAGCACTCGGAACGGTTCTGATAGACAACTTCCCACCCCGCGAGCAGCAGGCGGTAGGTGATGTCCGTGTCCTCGGCGAGACTGTCAATGCGCCAACCGCCCACCTGCCGCAGCGCCGAACGACGCACGCCACCGACCGTGCCACCATACTGTGGCACCAGTCCGAGATTCATGCGTGCCTGCTGGTCCACCTGATAACCACCGGCGCGCTCGAGGTCGAGCAGACGGGTGAGCAGCGAACTGCCCACGTTCATTGGCACCACGCGGCCCATGACCGCACCCACACCGGGATCGAAGAATGGCGCCACGAGCTGGCGTACCAGGCGTGGACCCGGAATGTAGTCGGCGTCGAAGACGAGATAGATGTCGGCCTCGTGCAACTCCATCGCCTCGCGCAGCGCGGCGGCCTTGCCCGGTGTGCCACCATCGCGCAGGTGCGGACGAATCTGCGCTGGCGCCCGCGTGGCGTACTCGAGCAGAATGTTGCGCGTGTCATCGACCGACCGATCGTCCACCGGCACGATCACGAGGCGATCGCGTGGATAGTCGGCGGCGAGCAGCGCATCGAGCGAGTCGCGGATCACCGCCGACTCGTTGTGCGCCGGCACGAACACGGCCACCGTGGGCCATTCCCCCGCCACGATGTCGACGTACGGCTGTCGATGTTTGCCGAACAGGCGATTGAGCGTGAAGAAATAGTGCCGCAGCGTGTAGATCGCGAGCACCGCCACCGTGAACCACAAGCCAATGGTGGCAAGCGTGATGATCATCGGATCGACTCCATGTCAGGCGCTCGCCGAAATGCGACGCATGCGTCGCGAGGGCACGGGCGGACGCCGCTCCACGGCATCGAGTTCGCGGCCGGAGCGCCAGCTCATGGCCCAGCCATAGAGCGCCACGTACACGAAGATGTCGAGCAACACGCCGAACACGAGGAACAGCATCGGCATGGCCAGCATGGACGCGTGCTGAATCACCCACACGTGCACGGTGGCCTGCAGCGGGAACAGCACCGCGAGATGGCCCAGCAGGAGCACGCCGAGCGCCAGCTTCTTCTGCAGCGGAAAATCGAACACGAAGTACGTCGCGCCCACGAGGAACGGGGCGAGCAGCAGAATGACCACGCCAGTGGCCAGGAGACTGCTGCCGTACACCGACAAGGAATACGGGAACGGCGGCGCGGCGAGCGTGAACCACACCTGCGCCGACAGCTGCAGCATGGCGAGTGCGCGCAGCAGGTATCCGAGGGGCACGTAGCCACCGCGCAGTGCAGCACCAACGAACGCCAGCACCGCCGTGAAAATCCACCCCGCGACCAGTTGGCTGTTGCTCGGCCACCCGGCTTCCACCAGGTACACCGGCACCGCGACGGATACGGATGGCAGCAGGTCGATGATGGTGGTGCCGACGCCGTCACCGAGCGCCAGCGGACCGCTCAGGGACTCCATGAGCCACCGCCATGCATCCATGAGGCGATCGAGTACCACGAACACGCTGATGAGCAGGATGGCCGGCAGCACGAGCAGGTCGACGAGCAGCGTGGGCGACGCGCGCAAACCGATCATGGATCGGTGCGGCGCAATGCGTCCGCCCTGCACGCCGCGGCGGCGCTGCGCGTTGACGGTTGCACCGCGACGCGCGGCGTTGGTGAACGCCGCGTCGCCTTCGGGAGGGGTGAGCCGGCGCGTCATCTACCAGTTCCTCGCGAGTCCGATGGTGACGCCCGTTCGCGCATAGGTGGGATTGTCGTAGCGATCGAGTTGCACCGCTGAACTCCAGCGTGTTCCGAGTCGCTCGCGCCAGGACAGCGCGAACTCCTGGCTCGAGAAGCGCACGAGCGCCGTCTGCGCGGTGAGCACCTGCCACCCTTCTTCACCGCCGATGCCGCGCACGCTGAAGGAGCGCTGTTCGCCCATCCACGTCGCCCCACCCGATACGCGCGCGGTGCGAATGCGCCCGGGCCAGCTGGTGTTGGCGCGCACACCGGTCTCGAGGATGAAGCCGCGTGGTGCATACCAGGCGAGCGCACCAGTGAGCGCCGCGTCCGTCAGGTCCTGCACGGATCGCACGTGCGAGACACCAACCGCGGCGACCACGGTGCGTGCGGCGCCGAGTCGCACGCCCGCCTGTACATCGGCTCGTACGCGCGCAAAGATCGGCGCGCCGTCAGCCACGGTGACGCCTGCCATGTGGAAGAAACGTCCCGACCAGTCATGCCGGTGTGCGAGTCCAACCTGCACGCCGCGCTCCCCGAAGGCCTCGAGCGCCAGCGCGTCGGCCCACACCGTGTTGCGTGTGCCCGCAGGAATGACCGTGCGCACCCACGCACCACGCCAGTCACCGAGGTCGTTCGTCACGTTGTGTGCGGTGACACCCGCTTCGATCCACTTGCCACCGAAAATGCCCAGTGGCGCCTGTGCGTGTAGCGGCGCTGCCAGGCAGAGCATGGCGGCGAGCAGCAGGCGGTGAATCGGTCTGTGCACGGTGAGCACACGTGGAGACGCGCGCGTGAGCAACCGAGGGCGCATCAGCTGACGAGGGCGAGGCGTCCGAGCGTATGCGCCACGGCGGCGTGGTCGAGCCGACGCGGACCGCTGATCGTGGACGGGTGGCGCAACCGATCGGCGATGGTCTGCACCACGCGTTCCGCAGCGCGCCCGTCGCCGAACGGGTTCACACCCAGCGTGCGTTGCTGGTACAGCGCGGCATCGGTGAGCAGAAGCGACGCACGCGCGACCACGTGGGCCGCCTCGGTGCCCACGAGTTCGCCGAAGCCGGCTTCGATGACTTCCGGGCGTTCGGTGCAGTCGCGCAGAATCAGAATCGGTTTGCGCAGCGACGGCGCTTCTTCCTGAATGCCGCCGGAGTCGGACAGAATGAGCGTGCTGCGACGCATGACCTCGAGCAGTTCGGGGTATGCGAGCGGTTCGAGCAAGGTGATGCGCGGATGGCCGGCGAGTCGCGCGTGCACCACGTCGCGCACGCGCGGATTGAGATGCACGGGGAAGACGAGCTGCACATCGGGGTGTCGTTCCGCGAGCGCGAGGAACGCGTCACACAACCCGTCGAGCGGTGCCCCGAGGCTTTCGCGGCGATGCACCGTCACGAGCACGATGCGACGGCGATCCCAGGGGATCGCGTTGAGCGCCGGCGAGGTGAAGGTGTCCAGGCGCGGAATCATCTGCAGGGCGTCCACCACGGTGTTGCCGGTGACCACGATATCCTCTTCGGGGATGCCTTCCGAGATGAGATGATCGCGCGACTGTGTGGTGGGGGCGAAGTGTACGCTGGCCGTGCAGGTGGCAACGCGTCGATTGACCTCTTCCGGAAACGGGCTACTGAGATCGAAGGAGCGCAGCCCGGCTTCGACGTGCCCGACCGGAATGCCCTGATAGAAGGCCGCGAGCGCAGCGGCCGTCACGGTGGACGTGTCGCCCTGCACGAGCAGAAACGACGGCGTATGCGTGAGGAAGCACTCGGTGAGTGCCGCCATGGCCCGCGCGGTGAACACGCCGAGGTTCTGTCCGGTCTGCATGAGTCCGAGATCGACATCGGGCACGAGTCCGAAGACATCGAGCGCTTGCGTGAGCATCTCGCGGTGCTGCGTGGTGGCGACGAGCAGTGGCTGCAGGAACGGCTGGTGTCGCTGCAGTTCGGCCACGACGGGCGCCATCTTGATGGCTTCCGGGCGTGTGCCGACCACCACGCAGATCTTGTGCGAGACACCGCCGAGGTCGGTGTTCAGGGAGGGAAAGATGTCCACGGAGCTCAGGCTGAGGAGCGGGGCGGGCACGGTTGCCGAGGGGCGCTGCGAAAGACGACGCGCTCCGCCACGAATCCGGATCACTCCGCAGACGACCGCCGCGCGTGCATGGTCACGCCGCGGGCGCGGCCTGTCATGCTGAACGAGATGGGCGACAGACTAACGCAGTATCACGCCGCGGGCAATGAACGTCACAGCCCCCGACGCCGCTAGGGCGTCGGGGGCTGTGGGTCGTGCTGATGCTGTGGGTGTTGCTGGTGCGGCAGATGTCGAACGCGCCTCAGCGCTGGCGACGACGGCGGGCCGCGAGGCCGAGGGCGCCGAGTCCGACGACCAGGAGCGCAGCGGAGCCGGGCTCGGGGACGGTCGCCACAAAATCGAAGTTGGCGTCGAGCACCAGGTTGTCATCGAAGGACATGCGCACGTTGTCCACGAAACCATGGTAGGCGCGCGGCCACTGGCTACCGAGCCCGACGCCGATCCCGATGACCGACGCCGAGTGGTTGAAGCATCCTGCGGATCCGAACAGGTTGTCGATCGTGCTGGCGACGGCGATCCCCTCCCATACATCGGACGGCTGCAGGGCGCAGTTCTCGCCCACGAAATACTCGCCGACGCTGGGGGTGACCGGTGCGCGGTAATACCAGAAGTTGTGGTCCTGCATGCCAGTCGCCGAGTTCCACATGCCGAGCGAGGTCGGCGTATCGCCAGCGGCGCAGGTTCGGACGCCGCCCGATCCATCCGCGCAGTTGAAATAGCCTTCCCAGACCAGCTCACTCACCACGGTCTGGCTGGCGGCGTCGGCACTGCCGCCGGGAATGGTCTCGGCGAGCAACAGTCTGAGCACCGGCGTCTTGTAGGGCCAGTCAACCACCGGCGAGGAGTTCGGGATGTTTCCCGGGTTCACCGTGCTGTGCGAAAAGAGGTCCTGCGCTCGCCACCAGTCAAAGGACAGGCTGGTCAGACTCGTGATCGAGCCGAAGCTATGGCCGAGCATCCGGCCGTCCGAGAAGTCGCCACCGGAGGCGAGGCGGTACCAGAACGCCCAGTCATCCATGGCGCCGGAGACGGACATTTCCAGTGAACCGTTGCCAACGCCGCCGAACCCGGCTCGTGGCGCTGTCGTGGTGACTGCCGCCGACCCGTTCCCCTCGATCCACCCAAACCACTTCGACGCGTCATTCGGACCCGACGTTGGCACGATCTCGCCCTGGGCGAGGAGTGTACCAGGCAACGCGAGGGCCGCGACGATGAGAGCTTTCGAGAACTGCATTTGCGCCTCCAAGGCACCGACTGTTGAACGGAGACCACAGCGACTCCGACGCCACCCCAACATAGCAAGGTGCATGCCCACACGCACGATCCGGGTCGCCGCGATCGTTCCGCTCCTCTGTGGGTGGCACATCCGAGCAGGCGTCTCGGCGGTGGAACCGGCTGAGCGCGTGTCGGGTCTATGCTGCTGCATGGGAGGCGACGCCACAGCGGTGCGGTGCCGCTGCGACAGGGGGCACGGGTCGTGCCAGCGCGTCGGGGGCCGAGCGGGCGGTGTCGCTCTCCGTGGTGGCGCTTGGGTGTACCCTTGACTTGCTCCGCGAGAGCGGCGATAATAGGGGGCTAGAGCGAACACACGACCGTTTTCGAACGGTGTTGTTCGATGTGTTCCATCGTCGGCCACCTGCGGCCGACATCCTATGGGCCCGCAGCGGTACCACGCGGGGGAGTGCTCCGACCATGCATCACGGTCAGGCACGGTGCAGCACCGGGCGCGTCATCTGTGATGAAACGCCTCCCGAGAAGCAACGCAGGCAATTTGACGTCGATGGCGGCTCGGGGCGACCCTTGCTGACTCGGCGCGCCAGGGTCCCCACACGCGCAGCAGTGGCGAGTGCACCCGGCGGTGGCGGATGGATACCGGCCTCACTGAGTGAGGCGTTCGGTCCAGCCGTTTTTTTGCTGGTTTTCCCGAGTTTTTCATCTGACCTTCGCTGGCGCACGCGCGAGCGTGTGACTCCGAGATCTTCCGAATGCCGCGTACTACACCGCTCGAGCACTACCGCAACATCGGCATCATGGCTCACATCGATGCCGGCAAGACCACCACGACGGAGCGCGTCCTCTATTACACGGGGAAGTCGCACAAGATTGGTGAAGTGCACGATGGCGCCGCCACCATGGACTGGATGGAGCAGGAGCAGGAGCGTGGCATCACGATCACGTCCGCTGCGACCACCTGCTTCTGGCAGCGCCATGGCCAGAGCGACAAGCGGGGCGAAGGCCCCGAGTACCGCATCAACATCATCGACACGCCGGGTCACGTCGACTTCACCGTCGAGGTGGAGCGCTCGCTCCGCGTGCTCGACGGCGCCGTGACCCTGCTCGACTCGGTGGCCGGCGTGGAGCCGCAGACCGAGACGGTGTGGCGCCAGGCCGATCGCTACCAGGTGCCGCGCATGATCTTCGCGAACAAGATGGATCGCGTCGGCGCGAACTTCGAGCGGTGCGTGGCCATGATCCACGATCGCCTGACCAAGAGCGCCCAGCCGCTCCAGCTTCCCGTGGGTTCGGGTGAGCTGTTCACGGGTCACCTCGATGTGATCGAGCGCAAGCAGTACATCTTCGATGAGGCCACGCTGGGCAAGACGTTCACGGTCACGGACATTCCGGCGGAGTTCGCCGATGCCGTGGAAGAGGCGCGTGCCAAGCTGATCGATACGGTCGTGGAGTACGAAGAGGCGCTGATGGAGAAGTACCTCGCGGGCGAGGAGCTCTCCATCGATGAGATTCGTCAGGCGATTCGCACGGCCACGTGCGCCGGCAAGTTCATCCCGATTCTCTGCGGGGCGTCGTTCAAGAACAAGGGTGTGCAGGCGCTGCTCGACGCGGTCATCGACTTCATGCCCGCGCCGACCGACGTGCCGGCCATCAAGGGGCATCTGCCGCACCACGACGAGACGTTCATCGAAGCGCCGATCACCGACACCGCCCCGTTTGCGGCGCTGGCGTTCAAGATCGCGACCGACCCGTTCGTCGGAAAGCTGACGTTCTTCCGCGTGTACTCGGGCGTGCTCAACTCGGGCTCGTACGTGTACAACAGCACGAAGGACAAGCGCGAGCGTGTGGGGCGTCTGCTCCAGATGCACGCGAACAAGCGTGAGGAAATCGAGGAAGTGCGCGCGGGTGATATCGCCGCCGCGATCGGGCTCAAGGATACGCGCACCGGCGACACGCTGTGCACGGAAGACAACCCGATCATCCTCGAAGCGATGAAGTTCCCGGCGCCCGTGATCGACGTGGCCATCGAGCCGAAGACCAAGGCCGACCAGGACAAGCTGGCGATTGCGCTCCAGAAGCTGGCCGAAGAAGATCCGACGTTCCGCGTGCGTTCCGACGCCGAGACGGGGCAGACGATCATCGCCGGCATGGGCGAGCTGCATCTCGAGATCATCGTGGATCGCATGATGCGCGAGTTCAAGGTCGACGCGAATGTGGGCCGCCCGCAGGTGGCCTACCGCGAGACGATCCGCAAGCGCGTCGAGAAGATTGAAGGGAAGTTCGTCCGGCAGTCGGGCGGTAAGGGCCAGTACGGCCACTGCGTGATCAACATGGAGCCGTCGGAAGCGGGGCAGGGCTTCGTTTTCGAAGACAAGATTGTCGGCGGCGTGATCCCGCGTGAGTACATTGGTCCCGTGGAGCAGGGCATCAAGGAGGCGCTGGAAACGGGCGTGCTGGCCGGCTATCCGGTCGTGGACGTCAAGGTTCAGCTCATCTTCGGCTCGTACCACGATGTCGACTCGTCGGAAATGGCATTCAAGATTGCTGGTTCGATGGCATTCAAGGAGGCGGCCCGCGCGGCCAGCCCCTGCCTGCTCGAGCCGGTCATGAAGGTCGAGGTCGTGTGCCCGGAATCGTACATGGGTGACGTCCTCGGCGACCTGTCCTCGCGGCGTGGCAAGATTGCTGGCATGACGCAGCGTGGCGAGGCACAGGTAATCTCGGCGACGGTACCGCTCTCCGAGATGTTCGGCTACTCGACCAAGCTGCGCTCGATGTCTCAGGGGCGAGCGGTCTACTCGATGGAATTCGCGCACTATGAAGAAGTGCCGAAGTCGAAGGCCGACGAGATCATCAACAAGGTGAAGGCGTAACCGCCTTCATCACACTACTGACCTCTTTCACACCGGACGCGTTATGGGCAAGGCAAAGTTCGAGCGGAACAAGCCGCACGTGAACGTGGGGACGATCGGCCACGTCGACCACGGCAAGACCACCACGACCGCAGCCCTGACGAAGATTTCGTCGGACAAGGGCTTCGGCACCAAGTACATCGCGTATGACGAGGTCGCCAAGGCGTCCGAGTCGCAGGGCCGCCGCGACAGCACGAAGATCCTCACGATCGCCACGTCGCACGTGGAGTACGAGACGGAAGCGCGTCACTATGCGCACGTCGACTGCCCCGGCCACGCGGACTACGTGAAGAACATGATCACGGGTGCCGCCCAGATGGACGGCGCGATCCTCGTGGTGTCGGCCGTGGACGGCCCGATGCCGCAGACGCGTGAGCACATCCTCCTGGCTCGCCAGGTGAACGTGCCCTCGGTCGTGGTCTTCCTGAACAAGTGCGACCTCGTCGAGGACGAAGAGCTCCTCGACCTCGTCGAGCTCGAGGTGCGCGAGCTCCTCAGCAAGTACAACTACCCGGGCGACGACGTCCCGGTCATCCGCGGTTCGGCCATCAAGGCCATCGAGGGTGATGCGATGTGGATCGAGCGTCTGCAGCAGCTGTACGATGCGCTCGACACCTACATCCCGGAGCCGGTGCGTGAAGTCGACAAGCCGTTCCTCCTCCCGGTCGAAGACGTGTTCTCGATCACGGGTCGCGGCACGGTGGCGACGGGTCGTATCGAGCGCGGCATCGTGAAGGTCGGCGAGGAAGTGCAGCTCGTCGGCTTCGGCGCCGAGAAGAAGACGGTCGTCACGGGCGTGGAAATGTTCCGCAAGCTGCTCGATCAGGGCCAGGCCGGCGACAACGTCGGTCTCCTGCTCCGCGGCGTGGACAAGAAGGAAATCGAGCGCGGCATGGTGCTCGCCAAGCCCGGCTCGATCAAGCCGCACACGAAGTTCGCCGCCGAGGTGTACGTCCTCAACAAGGAAGAGGGTGGCCGCCACACGCCGTTCTTCAAGGGCTACCGCCCGCAGTTCTACTTCCGCACGACCGACGTGACCGGCACCT
>JAABRL010000060.1 GCA_011390935.1 Gemmatimonas sp. | reverse complement strand
GATACCAGTAGCGCGCACGCGACGTAACGCATGAGAAACCGATCGCGGGGAGGTGGGAGTGTCCTTCCCTATCCCTACGGCGAGGTGCGGGGCGATGTTTCGAGCGAAAGGGCTTCTCAATCAGGGGCAATGCGCACTACCGGTCCGCTTCTGCCTCACACCGCCGTATACCCGCCGTCGATGAGGTAGTACCCGCCGGTCATGAACGACGCCTCGCTCGACAGCAGGAACGCCACCATTGGGGCGACCTCCTCGGGCCGTCCCAGCCGCCCGAGCGGATGTCGCTGCACCAGCTGACCGCGCAGATCGTCGGGGAGCTCGGCCAGGAGCGGCGTGTCGATGTACGCCGGCCCCACACAGTTGATCCGCAGCCCCTGCGGCGCGTACTCCACCGCGGCGTTCTTCGTGAGGCCCACTACGCCATGCTTCGCGGCCGTGTACGCGCCGTTGAGCGGGGCGGCTACCAGCCCGTGAATGGAGGCCGTGTTCACGATGGCGCACTCCTTCGCGCCCGCACGCAGCATGGCAGGAATCTGGTAGCGCATGCCGTACAACACGCCGTTCAGGTTGATGCTGATGACGCGGTCCCAGTCGGCGAGATCGGTTTCGCCCGCAGGTGCCTGCGCTCCTCCGATCCCGGCATTGTTCACTGCGTAGTGCAGCGCACCGTACGTCTGCTCCGCGAACTGCACCGACCGTTCGGCGTCCTCCGGTTTCGCGACATCATGCTCGATCGCACTGGCCTTGCCACCGGTCTGGCTGATCTCCTGCGCGACCCTCTGTGCCGCCTCGAGATCGATGTCACTGACCACCACCTTGGCACCGCGTGTTGCGAGCGATTTGCTGATCGCTTCGCCGATTCCCGAACCACCGCCCGTGACGAGGGCCACCTTGTCGTGAAATTCGTGCAATGTCGCCTCCCTGTAGTGCAGTCGCACCTTCAAGCGGCGTGACGCGGCCGAGCGCCTGGTCACACCATCGCGCTTGTACACGTCAGTCGGCGAGATGTCGCACAAAGTCGTCACAGGTCACGAACGCACGACGCCTGGCGCGCAGGCATGCGCGTGCTGACGACGGTCACTCCACGCGACGTCGCAGCAGGGCGGTGATCTCGGTCAGCTGCCCCTGAATCGCTTGCAACGTCTGAAGCTCCGCCGTGTGCGACGCGGCACCACCATCGGTGAGCGACGGTAGCCCGCCCCGCCCCTGAGTACGCAGGCGATCGCGGGCGTCGAGGATCGCTTGCCGAAAGGCGTGCGCGTCCACGATGCCGGTGAGCTTCATTTCGCTCGTCGCAGCACCCGAGTGCCCGGCGGTTTCGAACTTGATCGTACTGAGATTGAAGTGGCGAAGCAGCGGCCCCTCGATGAACGTCACGTCCTGGATGTTCTCCAGAGGAATCGTCTTCTCCACCTGAATGATGATCCCTTTGCGGTAGCGCAATGTCTTGTGCGTGAGCTCGCACTCGAGCCGATCGTAGTAGTGCCGCGCCCACCACTGACCAACGCCGAGGAACCAGATCAGCGCGAACGGAATGCCGATGATGGTGGCGGCGATCGGGAGGCCGATCGTTACGACCATGTACGGTCGGATGAGCGTGTTGAAGGTCCCGCGCACGGTGCCGTCGGTGGGGCCCATCGGAGCAGGTAGCGTCATGAAATACCGGATGAGATGCACGAGCCACGCCGCGCGGATTTGCGGTGCCTGGCGCGCTCCTAATCAAACGCGCTGAGCACCCGCGTGCACGTCTGAATGTGCGGGGTGTGCAGCACCGTCGATGCCACCGACGCGGCGCCCATCAGCATTCGGTCGCCTGGGGTGTCGAGTTCGCCGCTGCCCAGCGGACGGTTGAGTACGTCCTGCATGAGGTCGAGCAGCGCGACCTCCGACGGATAGCGCGCCAGTGTCCGCCGCGCGTTGTCGAAGGCGGCCTTCGACTCGGGGGACGGGCCAAACAGCGCCCCACGCACATTCGAACAGCTGTTGAATGCCAGATCGCGAAGGCTCTCCAATCGCACCATGCGAGGCGCCGCCGGGTCGAGCGCGATTTCGATGAGGCGCTCCTCGGTCAGCGGAACACGGATTCGGGGTGTCGCTGCCTTCGGCTCGGCAATCGGGACCGTCAATGCCGCGCCCACCTCATTGCCGGTGATCGTGTACAAGGCGTGCAGGCCATCGCGCGCGATGCCCACGACCACGCGACCGACGAGGCCTTCGATGGTGGTCGTGCCGTTGTCGAGCAGCACGAACCCGTACGACAGCACGGAGCGCAGCGCGTGCTCGGCGCGATCGGGTTCCCCCTGCGCCAGATGAAACGCGGCGCGCGCGAGACCGGCGTGAGCGATTTCCCTGGTGGCCGAGAACGACGGAACGGGTGCGAACAGCGGCGTGGCATCGGCGCGAAAGGGGAGTACGAACCGCGCACCAACGATGTCCACGGCTGCAGCAGACGCGACGCGATCGATGTCGCGCCAGATTGGCGCGTTTGCGACGACACGCAGATACGCCCGTTCAGCCTCTGAGAGACCTTTCCCCGCCATCCACAAGATGTCCGACGACTGCGGCACGTTGTGTTCGCGCCAACTGATGCCCTCGAACATGTCATCGGTGAAAGAGGCACTGCGCCAGCTGCGCTCGGCGGGTGGCGACGCAGCTTGGGTGGGGAAGGCCTCGTCGCCCTCGACGATCTCGAGGCCGTGCCACAGCTGGCCGGCGGCCAACGGGGACAGTTCGCTCGTGGTGGGCAGTCGCAGCTCGCGCAGCGTCTGCACCTGCTCGATGCGCGTGCCGAGGTCGCTTTGCAGGAGCTGCAGCATGTTGCCACGCATCCCGACAGCCACCAGCGGGATGGTGGTGATGATGGCGAGCCCGATCGCGCCATCGCGCAGCCACCGGAGCGCCGAACGCCACACGCTCTTCTCGGGAGGAACCATCGTCGCGTCGCCCTCGGCACTCGCGCCCACAAGCGGGCCAGCGTGGTGCACGCGGTCCGGCAGCGGTCGAGCCGCCGCATCCATCGAGTCCGGAGCCAGTGCGTCGGCCGTGATGACAGGTTTCTGTTGCATGGGGCCTATGCCGGGGTGAGGGCAATGTGCTGCGGGAGGCGCAGCACCTCGTCGACCTCTTCGTGCGCCTTGATGAGCCGGTCCACGTTTTCCGACACGTCGATCGCCAAGCCGATGTGCGTGGTGAGCGATTCGAGACTGAGCGAGCCGGCGTGCAGTCGCAGCAGACCGAGCCGGATGTTCTCGAGCGCACTTACCGTCTCGCGAAGACGCGCCTGCACGAGATCACGCTCCTCTTCGAGCGCCTGTTGATGCGAGGATGCGTCGTCGTTCGGCGACGCGGCGGAGTGGATCGATCCGTGCAGTGCCTGTTGCAACGCATCGAATCGCGTGCGCAGTACGTTGGCGTCGCGTTGCAGCCGTTCGATCAGTGCGGGTAGATCGCCGAGTGACTCGCGCGAGGCTTTGGGCAGGCTGTCGAAGAGCTGCTCCGCGGCGAGACCGAGTGAGAGTTCGGTTGCGCGGTGCGTCATGGCGGGTGCAATCGGCGCGCGGCCGCGCCACCTGCGGGCGAGCGCAAACGACCACGCGCCGAACCGACCAGTCCACACACGGCTCCAGAACTCCACGTCCACATCTCGGCGCAACTGCAGCATCACGAGATAGCCGAGCGCACTCGGAACTGCGACCGCGAAACAGAGCAGCGCGAGCGAAATGCCGTACCGCCAGTTCGAAGCCCCTGCCAGCAGCACGGCGGGCATGACCGCGACCGTGGTCGCCGAGGACACCCGCGCGACCTTCCGGAGCGTCGATTCGACGAAGCGTCGCAGGCGACTGGGGTGCACGGCGCGCTCTTCGCGACTGTGTTCCCGCTCCACCTCGAACGCCGGACCGAGGTCCTGGTGCGTGAAGCCGAGGTCGAGCATGCGTCGAGCCGCGAGCACACCGAAGGTGACCGGTGCGGCGACCGCACTCAGCGCGGCCATGGCGATCGCCGGCACGGGACCGGCGACGGCCGCTACAATACCGGCTCCCACGACCGTGCCCACGAGCGTGAGCATCGTCCCTGCCCCATCCGTGCGACCGTTGCGCTTCACGAACGCGCGCAGCGCCACCGGCAGCTCGCGACGCTGTTCGATGGCCACGCCGAGCTGATCGGCCACCTGCTGCGCGCTGGCGGGTCGGTCGGCGGAGTCGGTGGCGAGGCACCAGTCCACCAGCTGTGTGAGCTTGCGCGGCACGTTGGTGCCGGCCGACGCGAGCGACGGCGCCTGCGCGGACAGCTTGCGCGCCATGACGGCGTTCGCGTTCGCACCGGCAAACGGCAGCTGTCCCGAGAGTGCGTAGAACGCCGTGGCGCCCAGTGCATACAGATCACTGCGCGCGTCGACCTCCGCGCCGAGGATCTGCTCCGGGCTCATGAAGTCCGGAGTGCCTGCGACCTGCTCGCTGTTCACGTCGCCCGTGGCGGCGGCAATGCCGAAGTCGGCCACGAGCGCCCGACCGGTGTTGGCCTCGAGCAGAATGTTGTCCGGCTTCACATCGCGGTGTACCACCTGCTGCGCGTGGGCGTAGCCGAGTGCCCAGGCCACTTCGCGCAACACCCGCGCACCTTCACTTGCCGGGAGCGGACCGCGCGACTGCACGCGTTGTGCGAGCGTCTCACCCTCCACGTAGGCCATCACGAAGAACACGAAGTCGTCGATCGAATCGACGCTGTGAATCGGCACGATGTGCGGGTGCGACAGCTTCGCCGCCAGCTGGGCTTCGCGCAGAAAGCGGTCGCGCAGGGCGGGCTGTGTGGCCATGGCGGGCGGCAGCAGCTTGATCGCGACGGCGCGATCGAGCATGACTTCGCGCGCGAGGTACACCACCCCCATGCCACCGCGACCGAGTTCGCGATCGATGGAGTAGCGACCGGCGAGGGCTGTCTGAAAGGCGACGAAGAGCGAATCGGGCGCGATGGGAGCAGGCGGCATGCGCGAGGCGTGGAGGGGCGTGGGGTCTCTCAACCTGACTGACTCCTACGCGATGGGGTCACCGCGGATGCGACACACCCCCGGCGTGATGCGCCGGCCCGAAATCCGACGCGTTCCGAGCCGTCACGTCACCGCGGTGACGTCGCGAGCCGAACCGTCGAGGAAGGTCTGATGCCAGCCGATACTATTGCGCGAGTTTGCGACCCCACGCCCTCACGGCGTGATGACGTTGCGCGGCGGCGAAAGACGCCGAGCGCGAGATCGTCGCATCACACTTCTCATAGAGACCATGCTCGACCAGCCAGCCCGTATCGCCGCGCTCCGGACGACCGGTCTGCTCAGCCCGAAACCGTCGGTAGTGCTCGACGGGCTCGCGCGCACAGCGACCCGGCTGCTCAAGGTGCCGGTGGCGCTCGTCAGCCTCGTGGACGACACCGGGCAGTGGTTCCCGGGATTGGCGGGGCTCACAGGATGGGCGGCCGAAGCGCGACATACGCCGCTGAGCCACTCCTTCTGTCAGCATGTCGTCACGACCCGGGCCCCGCTTGCCGTCGAAGACGCGACGGTTCACCCGCTCGTGCGCGACAGTCCCGCGATTGAAGATCTCGGTGTGTGCGCGTACCTGGGCGTGCCGCTTGTCAGTGCCGAGGGACACGTGCTGGGCGCACTGTGCGCCATCGACCACGCACCGCGGCACTGGACCGCACAGGATGAGGATGCGCTGCTCGACGTGGCAGCCGCCGTGAGCGCCGAACTGCGGCGCTGCGAGCGTGAGCAGCGCTTCGAGCTCGCGGTCGAGGCTACACAGGAGGTGCTCTACACACACGACTATGCCGGAGGCTTCGTGGAACGCCACGGCGCCGTCGAGGCAATCTACGGTCGAACCGCGGCGCAGCTGGCCAATACGTCCGACGAATGGCTCGGATGCGTCGCCCCCGAAGATCGCGAACGGGTGGCCGCCAGTTGGGAGGCCGCGCTCACTCGTGGTTCCGGGCGCTGGCACTGCGAGTACCGCATGCTGCATCCGGACGGGACGATCGTATTCGTCGACGACCGGGCGCGCATCATCACGGACGCTGCCGGAACACCGGTGCAGGTGGCCGGCGCCGTGCGGGACGTAACGGCGGAGCGGATGGCACAGACGGCGTTGCAGGCAGCCGAAGCGAAGTGGCGTCGACTGCTTGAAGTGGCATACGAAGGCATCTGCACCGTGGACGCTGCCGGGTTGATCACCTACGCCAATCCCCGGTTCGCCGAGATGCTGCAGCGGACGCGCGACGAGCTGCTGGGACTCGACTTCTTCGGTCTCCTGAATGCATCGGATGCGGCGGCGGCGCGCGCTCGGTTCGCCGCGAATCGCTGGGGCACCAGCGAGACGCACGAGGTGATGCTGCATCGGCGTGACGCTACGCCGCTCTGGGCGCTGCAGGCCGCAAGTCCCGTGTTCGAAGGGGACGGCACATTCGTTGAGACGCTGTACCTGCACAGCGACGTCACCGCCCGCCACATCGCCGACGCCGAACGGGATGTTGCGACGTCGCGATTGCGGGCCACCGAAGCGCGACTTCGTCTCGCGATGTCCGTGGCGGGCATGGTGGTGTGGGAACGCGACCTCGACTCGGACGTGCTGTGGAATCTCGTTCCGGCAGAAGGAACCGAGATGCGTGCCGACGTGATGGGCCAATTTGCGGACTTCCTTGACGCGGTACACCCGGAGGATCGTGCGCGCGTCGCACAGGCGAATGCCGCTGCGATCGCCGCCGATGGTGACTTTGCCGTCGAGCACCGCATCGCTGGCGTCGATGGCTCGCTCCGCTGGCTGCGCTCCGTCGGTGGTGTCGTTGGGGGTGATGCCAACGGCCCTCGGCGTGTCGTTGGTGTGTCGCTGGACGTGACCGAGCAGCGTACGCTCGAGGACCAGCTTCGGCAGGCCCAGAAGCTGGAGGCGGTCGGCCAGCTTGCCGGCGGGATCGCGCACGACTTCAACAACCTCCTGACGGTGATCAGCGGTAGCCTCGAGCTGCTCACGGACGATCTTCCATCCGAGCTCCCGGATGATCACCCTGCAAGAACCGACGCCGCGGAAATTCGGCACGCGGCCGAGCGCGCCGGGACGCTCGTGCGGCAACTCCTGACGTTCAGTCGCAAGCAACCCATCAGCGCGACACTGCTCGATCTGGGGAGCGTCGTGCGCAATGCGGAGCGTCTGCTTCGACGCGTCATCGGCGAGGAGATCAGCCTCGACGTCGAGATCGGCGCCGAGCGCGGCACGATCGAAGCAGACGCCGGGCAGCTCGAGCAGGTCCTCATGAATCTGGCCGTGAACGCACGTGACGCGCTGCTCACGCCGCAGCACGGGTATCCAGGACACGGAGGAACGCTGCGACTGGCAGTCGACACCACGACCCTTCACACCGCCGAGCTCGGCACGTGGCCCGGCCTGAGCGAGGGGCGGTACGCGCGACTGACCGTGACCGACACGGGACACGGCATGGACGCGGCCACGCGTTTGCGAGTGTTTGAGCCATTCTTCACTACGAAAGACGTCGGTCTTGGCACGGGGCTGGGACTCTCAACGGTCTTCGGCATCGTCCAGCAAGCTCATGGTGCGATCCACGTGGACAGTACACCCGGTGTCGGTACGACCTTCACGATCCTGTTTCCACTCGTGACCACCGCGCAGGTCAATTCGAACGCTTCGCCCACCGCGCCGTTGCCGGTATCCGGTGCGACGGTGCTGTTGGTCGAAGACGAGCCGGCGTTGCGGCTGACCACTCGTCGTCTGTTGGAGCGCGGTGGATACACGGTCCGCGAGGCGGCGAATGGCAGTGACGCGCTACGGAGCTGGACGGCGCATGGCAACACGATCGACGTGATCCTGACGGACGTGCGCATGCCAGAGGTTGGAGGGCACCAGTTGATGCAACGCCTTCGCGCTGAGCGGCCCACGCTGCCGGTGGTATACATGAGCGGCTACAGCGAGACGCGCATCGCAACGATGGATGCCGGAGCCAATGAGGCGTTTGTCGCCAAGCCCTTTTCCAGTGTAGAGCTCCTGCAGACGTTGGCCGACGTGCTGGGTACGACGGCGGCCGGAGGCTAGCAGCGCGGTCGCTCACAGCGACGCATCAGCGTTTCTTCGGCGCGCGGCGGCGTACGTTTCTACACATGACGTCGCTCCTTACGGTGCAAGATCGCGAATGAGCGGTGCCCCGTCGGGCTGACGCACGACGTACCGAACGGTGCGCCCCGGTGGCACCGTCACCGCTTCGGTGTACTCGAGCTGCGTCGGCATCTGAATGCAGTTCCCATGGCGCTGCTCGCCCACAAAACGGCGAATCAGTGTGTCGCCACGCGCGTCACGCTCGACACGCTCCAGCCGGCCGCAGCCGTCACTGCCCGCGATCCCGTGCGCACGAATGCTCACCTCACCCGCCACCGCACCAGGCGTGACCGTGAGGCTGTCCACCCGAATGGTGTACCGATCGGGCGGGAACAGGCCGCAGCCGCTGGTGGTCAGCGACGCGGTCAGGCCGAACAGCACGCTGAGCAGCGCGACAACTGTAGGACGCGACACTCGCGTTTCGCGTGCACTCGAGTCTGCGGTTCGATGATTCGGCATCAGTATGTTCCACGCGTCGGTTGTGCAGGCACCCTCTGCTGAATGTGGCCTCGGCGGCACCACAAGCCAACTCTCCCGCCAATCGCGCGCCTCTTCACCGCTGGCGCCACCGGGTTCAGCAATCCCTTGTGGGGGGGGCGGAGCGGCGAGGTGGGCGCTCGGTCTCTCGGGAGTCGGCGGCCAGTGAGTGTCGTCCGAAATCGCCCGGTGCTGGGCCGTTCGTCCCTGCGAACATCCCGCATGTCCCACGGTCGGCCGGCGTCGGCGCGCACGCGGTGCAACTCTTCCGTCGACCCACCGTCACTGCACCATCGGGTCAACGGCCCGAGCGCTGTCGCGCGTGGGCACCGGTGCACGTTCGCCACGAGCTTTCCGCCATGTTCGAAACCGACCTGCTGCTCTGGCTGCAAACCAGCAGCCCCGACTGGATGCTTCCGCTGATGCTGCTGGTCTCGGAGCTGGGCAGCGACTGGATCTACACGCCCGTGATACTCGCGCTCGTGTTTGCGTGGCGAGTACGCCCCGGGCTGCGCGTGCTGCTCGTGCTGCTGCTGGCCGGGTTCTTCGTGAACGCCGCCAAGGTGGGATTCGCCCTGCCGAGACCGGTCGATGTGGACAGCCGCCTGCTGCGCAAAGGGGAAACCAACACGGCCATTGTGGACCGAGGCGCCGCGACCGCGTTCTGGGCTCTGCCTCCGTCGGAGGCGATCCAGTCGGTGCGTGCCGCCGCCACCGACAGCTACGGATTTGTCAGCGGACACACCGCACTGGCCGCCGCCACCACCGTCTCGACGGTGCTCGCGTTCGGCGTGCGGTCCCGAGTCGCGTGGTCGCTCGCACTGCTGTGGCCGCTCCTGATGGGACTCTCGCGCATGTATCTCGGACGACACTTTCCCGCCGACGTGCTGGGCGGTCTCGTCACGGCCGCGTTGGCCGTGCTGATCGTGCGATGGGTGCTGGGCCGTGGTGACTCCGACACGATGCCCCATCGCCGGCTCGAAGGCGCCGCGCTGCTCACGCTCACGCTGGCACTCGCCTCACCAGCCGCGGCGTGGCTCAACGCCGGCGCGCTCGGCAGCATTGCCGGGGTGCTGCTCTGCTTCCGGGTGTTGTCGTGGACCGGAACTCCGGTGGAGACAACGAGCCACCGGCATCGCGTGCTGCGCTTCGCCCTGGCCATGGGGCTCGGCCTCGCGGTCGGCTGGCTGTTCGATGGCGCGTATGCGGCGATCGGTCTCCCCGACGCCCATGTGGCAGCGTTCCCCTTTGCCGCACTGGGGTACGCGGTCGCACTGCTGGGGGCCATGGTCCTTTCGCGTACCTTCGGCTGGTACAGCCGCGCGCCGGTCATCTCGGGCACGATGCGCTGACATAGGCACGCGCGCCCGTCGGCACCCTGTCGTCCCCGCCGATATCCCCCATGTCCCACGCCCGCTTGGCAGCCCGACCTCGCCCGTGCAACGTTGGCGAGTGATCACGCCAGCTGCCACCTCCGAAATCCCACCCGCGCACGCCATCACCGACACGGTGGCGCTGACACGCGAGGCCCCCGCGGACTGGCGCACGTTCTGGCGCCTGTCAGCGTTGGTGCACTTGGCGTTTTTCGTGCTTCGCTTCGTCTACCTCTGGCTCGATGACGTGGTGCGGGAGGACACGGGGACCGCGCTTTCCCGCGGCATCGAGGAGTTCACGGGGGCGTTCGGCTCCTTCCTGCTGAGCGGGCTCATCTTCGCCGTGTGGACGCGTTGGCCACTACGCGAGGCGCCCACCGGTGTGCGCCTGCCCGGCTACCTCGCCCTCGGCGTGTGCACGAGCGTGCTCAACACCACGTTCATGTGGGGCACACGCACGCTGCTCTTTCCGCTCGTCGGGCTCGGCGCATACGACTACGGTCGCATGCCGCTGCGATACGCGATGGAGTTGCCCGGTGCGCTCATCGGATTCTCCATGATCGTGCTGGCACTCTGGTTCGGCGACGGGCTCACCGAACGGCGGCGTCAGCTGGTGCGTGCGGCGCATCTCGAGCGCGCCCTCGCCGAGAGCCGGCTGCGCGCGCTGCAACTCCAGTTGCAGCCGCACTTTCTGTTCAATGCGCTCAACACGATCGCCTCGCGCCTGCATGAGGATCCGATGCACGCCGATCGCCTGATCGGTCGGCTGGCCGACCTGCTGCGCGTTTCGTATCGGCGCAACGACGCAGCACTCGTGCCGTTTCGCGATGAACTCGCCCTGCTTGATGCGTACGCCGAGCTCATGCGCGCGCGCTTCGGCGACTCGCTGGTGCTCGAGGTGCATCGCGGCAACGTACCGGATGACGCCGAAGTGCCACCGCTGCTGCTGCAACCGCTCGTGGAAAATGCCGTGCGCCACGGTCGCCTCGAGCGCGACGGCCAGGCGATCATCCGCGTGGAGACGCACGTAGTCGACGGGCACATCGCGATGCGCGTGTTCGACGACGGTCCGGGTGTGTCCGACGACACACCGTCGTTCGGCACGGGACTTTCGACCACGGCGCAGCGTCTCGCGCTGCTCTTCGGCCGCGAGGGCACGCTGGTGGCGCGGAACGCAAACGGCGGCGGCTTCGAAGTGCTGATGCAGATGCCCTTGCGGACGGCCTGATGCGTGTGCTCGTGGTGGACGACGAAGCGCCCGCGCGAGCGCGACTGCAGCGACTGCTCGGCGCGCTCCCAGCGGAGCTCGCAGTGACCGTGGTGGGTGAGGCCGCCAACGGTGAAGCGGCCATGGAGCACATCGCCACCGGGACGGTGGATGTCGTGCTGCTCGACATCCGTATGCCGCATCTGGACGGTTTCGGTCTCGTGGCCGCCATGGGCGAGGAGATGCCGCTCACGATCTTCTGCACGGCGCACGACGAGCATGCGCTTGCTGCGTTCGACGCCCGCGCGGTGGACTATCTGCTCAAGCCCGTGCAACCCGAACGTCTGAGCGCGGCGCTCGAACGGGCGCGTCAGCTGCTCGCGAGCAGCGTCACGACACGCAAACGCGGCCTTCGCGCCGTGGCGGCCGTCGTGGAAACCAACGCGCGCTACCTGCCTCGCCTGCTCGTGCATGATGACACACGCGCGATGCTGCTCCCGGTGGAGCGCATCGATCATGTGCGCGCGCAGCGCAACTACTGTGACATTCGATCGGGCACGCACACCTTTCGCGTCCGACGCACGCTGCGATCGCTGGCTGACCGGTTGGATCCCGCACAGTTTCTTCGCCTCAACAAGAGTGACCTCGTGCGCGTCGATGCGATTCGCGAGATTCAGCCGTGGTCGCATGGCGACTATCGCGTGGTGCTGCACAACGGCACGACGCTCAGCTGGAGTCGGCGCTTCCGTGCCGCGCAGGAGCTCGAGCAGGACTGAGCAGCGGGCGGTGCGTTGCGCGTACCACGCCCACCCGCTTCACCCCGTTGTCCCCGCCGCAGTCCCGGCCGTCCCGCCTGGCGAGCCCATCGCATCGCCCGTCGTGCATCCTGCGGCTGTACCTCAACCGGGAGACCTCAATGCGATCCATCGTGCGTATGCCGCGTGTGCGGCGGGTGCTGCTGTGTGTCCTCATCTGTACCGTGCAGCAGCGCGGTTTGGCGCAGACCGCTACGCCGACCGAGTGGCCGGTGTACGGTGGCGATCCGGGCGGTGCGCGATACTCGTCGCTCACGCAGGTGAACCGGAGCAACGTGCAGACGCTCACCACGGCGTGGACATTCCGCACGGGTGAACTGCTCCCAGGCTCCCGCTCGTTCGAGGCGACGCCGATCCTCGTGGATGGCACACTCTTTCTGAGCACACCGCTGGGCAAGATCATTGCGCTCGATCCGGTCACGGGGCGCGAACGCTGGCGGTACGATGCACAGGTGAATGCACGCGCCGGCTTCGGCGACTTCACGTCACGCGGCGTGTCGTCGTGGC
Source organism: Gemmatimonas sp. (assembly GCA_011390935.1). Lineage (GTDB taxonomy): Bacteria > Gemmatimonadota > Gemmatimonadetes > Gemmatimonadales > Gemmatimonadaceae > JAABRT01. The sequence goes on along the minus strand of JAABRL010000060.1, from coordinate 7,796 downwards.
GCGATCCCGCCGCCGCCGCCGGCGCGTTATGCAGCCGACGTATCATCGCGGCCACGATTGATGGGCGCCTGCTTGCGCTCGATGCGGGCACCGGCGCACTCTGTCGTGCCTTCGGCCGCGACGGCGTGGTCTCGCTGCGCGAAGGACTGCGCAACCGTCCCTTCGAGTTCGCGGAGTACGAGGTCACGTCGCCGCCGGCCATCATCAACGGCCTCATCGTGGTGGGCTCCGCGATCGCCGACAACAACCGAACCGACGCGGCGAGTGGCGAAGTGCGGGCGTACGATGCGCGCACGGGTCGCAAGGTGTGGAGCTGGGACCCGGTGCCGCAGCGCGCGGACGATCCCGCGTACAGCGCGTGGCAGGGGAAGGACGCACACCGCACGGGAGCGGCCAACGCCTGGAGCGTCATCGTGGCCGACACCGCGCGCGGCCTCGTGTTCGTGCCAACATCGGCGCCGAGTCCCGACTACTACGGCGGAGCGCGTCTCGGACGCAACGACTACGCGAACAGCATCGTCGCGTTGCGCGCCACGACCGGGACGGTGGTGTGGCACTTTCAGACGGTGCACCACGATCTCTGGGACTACGACAATGCCTCCCCGCCCGCGCTCGTGGACATCACGATCGATGGGCGCACGCATGCCGCCGTACTGCAGGCCACGAAGACCGGGATGCTGTTCGTGCTCGATCGCGACACGGGGGAGCCGCTGATTCCCGTGGAGGAACGGCCCGTGCCGACGAGCGATGTCAACGGTGAGCAGGCGTGGCCCACGCAACCGTTCAGCACGCTGCCGCCGCTCAGCCCGCATCGGTTGCAGGCCAGCGACGCGTTCGGACTCACCGACGACTCGCGCGCTGCGTGTCGCGAGCAGATTGCGGCACTGCGCAACGATGGCATCTTCACGCCGCCGAGTGTGCGCGGCACGCTCGCGTTCCCGTCGAATATCGGTGGTGCGCACTGGGGCGGCGTGGCGTGGGATGCGCCGCGTCAACGCGCGATCGTGCCCGTGAATACCATTGCCGCGTTCATTCGACTGGTGCCGACGGAGGGCACCAACATCGCGGCCCTGCGACGCGAGGCGGAGTCGCGTGGCCATCAGGTGAACCGTCTGCGCAACACGCCCTTTCATCAGGTGCGCGGGCTGCTCATCGGTCCCGACGGGGTGCCGTGCACGCCGCCACCGTTCGGTTCGCTCGTGGCCGTGGACCTCGCCACGCGCACGATCGCGTGGTCCGTGCCACTCGGCGACATGTCTGCCGACGCCGCATCCGGCACAGCACTCGGTTCGCCACGTGTCGGCTCACCCAATCTCGGCTCACCGAATCTCGGCGGCGCGATCGTGACGGCGGGAGGACTCGTGTTCATCGGAGCGACGCTCGACCGGCAGTTCCGCGCGTATGATGTGGAAACCGGGCGAGAACTGTGGCGCACCGCGCTGCCGGCGGGTGGCAAGGCCACGCCCATGACCTACGTGGGTGCAGACGGACGGCAGTATGTGGTGATTGCTGCCGGTGGCGACGGCGGTCGGTTCGGGTTCGGGGATGCGGTGGTGGCGTTTCGGTTGCCGTGACGAGCGATCAGTGCCGCTCGGAGTTCGCGGCGCGCGCCAATGCGATGCCCGGCTGCACCAGTGCACGCATGGTTCGGTCGCCGACCCATGCCGGTGTGAGACGCATCGCTGTATCGCGCAGAGCGCGAGCGACGGGGTGCGTCCACTGTCCCATCTGCCCGACGCGGCGGCTGGTGCGCACGATGTCGGCCACCCGCTGCGCGCGTTGCGCCTGGTAGTGCGTCAACGCATCGGCGATTGCGCGGTGCGTGCGCAGCGCGTGCACGAGACTGAGTGCGTCTTCGAGCGCCATGCCCGCGCCCTGTCCGAGGTTGGGCGTGGTGGCGTGGCCGGCGTCCCCGAGCAGGGCCGCATGTCCACGCACCCACAGCTGATCGGACAGTTCCGTGATGTCGTGTCGCAGGAGCGGCAAATCGTCGCGCGCGGCGAGCGTGGCGATGACCGGTCGCGCGTCCCCGGCAAACTCGCGAAAACGCGCCGCGACCACCGCGTGCGCGCCGCGCACCGGATCGCGTTCGCCCGCCGTGGCGTTGGCGGTGAGAAAGACGTACAGCTGCCCATCGGGGAGCGGCACCAGTCCGATGCGCTTGCCGCGCCCCCACAGCTCCACCACGCCCGTGAGATTCGCGCCGTTCGGCATGACGGTGCGCCAGCAGGTGTAGCCGGCGTAGCGCACCACGGCGGTGCTGTCGGGGAACGCCAGCGCCCGCATGTGCGAGTGCACCCCATCGGCGCCGATCACCAGATCGAACGTGGCCTCCCGCGCATCGGTGAAGGTCACCTGCACGCCGCCGTCGAGGGGCGCGATGGCCTGGACCGACGTACCGAGCTGCATCGTGACACCCGCGGCGCCGTGCAGCAGCACGTCGTGCAGTGCGGCGCGATGCATGCCGCGCGGCGCCTCGAGACGGTTCGGTTCCGCCGAGTACGACACCGCCTGCAGGAGGACGTCGTCGGCGGACCGCAGCGCGACTGACGGCAACGCCACACTGCGCGTACGCACCATCGCCCCCAGCGCGAGGGCGTCGAGCACGGCGAGCGCGTTGGCGCTCAACATGAGACCCGCGCCAAGTGGCTGCCACGCCGGCGCGCGCTCCACGACCGTGACGTGCGCGCCGAGACGGTGCAACGCGCCAGCGGCCGCGAGCCCGCCAATGCCGCCCCCCACGATCAGGATGCGACGCTCGGCCATCATGGCAGCACCGCACGATCGGGAAAGGCGACGTGCAGCAGTCGCGCGAGCTGCTGCGTCATGTCGTGTACCGGCATCGGGTCCGCCCGCAAACCACCGAGCAGCACGGCGATGTAGAGCGCGAAGAACACCGATGCCGCGTCGGTGGCGGACACGCCCTCGCGCAGCAGCCCCGCGCGCTCGATGGACTCCTCCGCCTCGCGCAGGAAGCCGTACAACACCTGCTCGCTGCGCTCCGAGAGCGGTGAGATGAGCGACTCCTTCACGAGCACGGCCGCCAGCGCAGGTCGGGCCGCGTAGTACGCGAAGAGATGTTCCGACAGGTGCAGCAGACGCGCGATCCCGCAGGCCGGCGCCGTCTCCCGTGCGGCCTGCAACACCCCGTCGAGCTCGTCGTGCAACGCCTCGCTGAGCAGCACCCGCTTGTCGGCGAAGTGCGTGAAGAGCGTGCCCACGGCCACGTTCGCCGCGCCGGCGATGTCGCGCATGGTGGTCTGCTCAAACCCGCGCTCGGCGAACAGCGCGCGCGCGGCGGACAGGACTGCGGCGCGCGTGGCGCGCTTCTGTTGGGCTCGGCGGGTGGCCCCGACGCTGGGTGCCGACATAGTGTGTGTGCGGGCGAATGAACGCGTTCAGTGAACGTGTTCAGTTTATGCCAGTCAATGGCCAGAGGCAAGGCCCCCCCGTTGCGGACGGTAAGTTCCGGGCGCACGTTCGGCGGCGCCGCACCTGCGCGCCTATCGGTCCCTCACACACGCCATCATGCCCGCTCCCGCCCGCGCCGGTCTGTTCATCTACGCCAAGGACACAAACCGTCTCGCGAGATTCTACGAAGCGATTGCCAGCATGCGGCGCGTCACCGAGACATCGGAGCTCATCGTGCTCGCGTCGCCCGATATTCAGCTCATCGTGCACGCCATGCCGCCTCACATTGCGAACGACGTCGTCATCAGCGAACCGCCGGAGCGGCGAGAAGACACCGCGCTCAAGTTCTTCTTCACGGTGCCGAGCCTCGACGCCTCGCGCGACCAGGCGGCCGCACTCGGCGGGGAGGTGGGGCGCGAAAACTGGAGGGGCCCCGGCTTCATCGTGTGCAATGCAGTGGACCCCGAAGGCAATGTGTTTCAACTGCGCGAGTTCACGATCTGAGAATCCCGCCGCGCAGTCCACGTGACTCGTCCCCACACGCAACATCCCTCTCACCATTCTCGGAGCCCCTACCGCATGGCGAACACGCCCGAGTTTTTTCAGTTGCGACCCGCAGTGGAGCAGGCGTTCGGATACTCGCACGCGGTGCGCATCGGCAGCACGATCAAGATCTCAGGCGCGGTGAGCATGGACGCGGAGGGCACGCCAACTGCCGTCGGCGACATGGAACAGCAGATGAAGAACGTGTATGCCGATCTCGAAGCCATCCTTTCGCACTTCGGCTGCACCTTCGATGATGTCATCGTCGAGGACGTCTTCACCACCGACATGGCGCGGTTCCTCGAGGTGTCGGCAGCCTTTCGGAGCACCATTTACACCAGGCAGTTTCCCACGGGCAGCTGGCTCGAAGTGAAGGGGCTCGCGTTCCCGGAGTTCCTGATCGAAATCGAGCTCGAGGCCTACAAGGCCAGCTAGCACGAGGGGGGGGAGGACGCCCGGTCGCAGGGGGGGCGTGTCGGTTGATCGCTCGGCCCATGCGCGTGCGGTCAGCAGGGATCACGCGAGTTCGCCTCTTGTGGGCAACTTCGCTCGCGGCCCGATGGCTCTAAGCTCCTCATGACGGAAAGTCCGGTCAATGACGATCGGCACTGCCCGTTCACGCTGTTGCTCCTCTGCGAGGAATGCGCGTGTTTCTCCCCCCATGAGGGCTTCACATGTTCATTCGAGGAATCACGACGATCGTGGCGTGCTTCGCCACCGTTGCCTTTGCCAGCGGCGCTGCGGCGCAGGATACCACCCGCACCCGCGACACCATGCAGACGCAGAGCCAGATGCAGCGTCAGGGCGCGATGATGACCACGCAGGCCCGCGACAGCATGATCTCGCGTCTGCTCGACAGTGCGAATCGCTCAATGGATCCCACCATCGCCCAGCGCCTGCGTGATAGTGTCACCACATTGCGCGCGATGGCGGTCTCACCGGATACCATGCGCAATAGCTTGACGACACAGCAGCAGCAGTCGTTGCAGCAGCAATCGAACATGATGACGTCCGACCAGCGCGTGCGCATGCAGAAGGATGGTGGTCGCGGCTATCCGAACAGCGGCTCGACGACCAACCCGCCGGGACGATGAACATCAGCGCCCGCACCTTCTGCACTCCGAGTTGATGCGGGCGCGAAACTCGGGTCGATGGGCGGCACTCGTGCCGCTCATCGTCTCCGGGTGGTGCTCCCCGTCGATCGATGCGCAGCAGGTCATCACACCGGCGTCGAGCGTGCGAGCCACGCGTACAGTATCGGCGCGACTGCACATCGAGGTCTCACTCGACGATCGCCTGTTGTACGTGCTCTCCGGCCGCGACACACTGCGCACCGCGTCGATCGCGGTGGCCAGCGGGCGTGAGCTGCGTTTCGGAAACCGCTCCTGGCGATTCGAGACGCCGCTGGGACGCCACGTGGTACGCGGCAAGCGAGCCGATCCGGTGTGGCGACCACCCGACTGGCACTACGCCGAAGAAGCGCTGGCACAGGGACTCAAGCTGAAGCCACTGCCAGATAGTGGTCTGCATCTCGCCGATGGCCGTCGCGTGCAACTCCGCGGTGATCGCGTGAGTGTCCAGGTCGAACGAGGCGGCGCCTGGTTTCCGCTTCCCGAAGACGAACACATCATCTTCGGCTCCACGCTCTACATTCCGCCGTTCGGTTCACGCAACCGACAGGTACGCGGCGAGCTGGGTGCGTACGCCCTCGATCTCGGCGACGGATACCTGGTGCACGGCACGCCGCATCAGACGTCCATCGGATCGGCCGTCACCCACGGCTGTCTTCGGCTGTTCGACGACGACATCGAATGGTTGTACACGCACGTGCCCGTCGGGACGAGCGTACTCATTCGCTGAGCCGCAGCACCGGCCCGGCACCGCGAACAGCGCGGGCTCGTGCACCTCGGTCTGGTTCGACCATCGCCTACGCCACATGACGTATGGGCCCGGTCCTCTGCGCGGCACTATCGTGCCGCGTTCGAGGTCCGTGCCCTTCATGTGAGGCGTCCATGTCCAAGCTGTCGCTACTCCTGTTCGCGTTCGGGATGTCTGTCATCGGCGTGCAATCCACGTCCGCGCAGTCCGACACCGCTCGCCCCTCGGTGGCCGACACCGCCGCGATGCTCGAGGTGCGGCTCACGGACGGATCCGTCGTCTACGGGTCGATTCTGTCCAGAGACCGTGATCGCGTCGTGCTGCGCACCGTCTCCGGCGCGCGCCTCGAGCTCAGTCCCGATCAGATTCGCAGCCAGCGCCTTTCCGCAGGGCGCGTGGTCGGGGGTGAGTTCTGGCCCGAGGACCCCAATCACACGCGACTGCTCTTCACGAGCACCGGTCGCTCGCTCGGCGCCGGACAGGGCTACGTCTCGGCGTACTTCCTGTTCTTTCCCATGGTCGCGTTTGGTGTGACCGACCGGTTCACCATTGCCGGTGGCACACCGCTGGTCCCGGGGGCGATGGGCACGGTGTTCTATCTGGCTCCGAAGTTCACGGTGTCACGGCGCGAGCGCTCTGCGCTCTCGGTCGGGGCGCTCGCCTTTGCCCTCCCGGACAACAGGGAGGATGGAACGGTTGGCATCACGTACGGCGTGGGCACGTTCGGCACGCGCGACCACGCGGTGACCGCGGGCGCCGGTTGGGGCTTTCGATGGGGTGGCGAGAGGTCGTCACTCAGCAATGCGCCCGTGCTGGTGCTGGGCGGTGAAACGCGCGTCAGCCGCCACGTGAAGTTCCTCACCGAGAACTGGATCTTCACCAGCGGCACGGGCGGCTTCACGCTGTTCAGCGGCGCGGTGCGGTTCATCGGTGACCGTCTTTCCGCCGACCTCGGTGTCATCGGCGCCGCGGATGGCGGCGGGTGCTGCCTGCCGATGGTGAACTTCGTGTGGAACTTCGGGCGGGATGGAGCGCGGTCGCCGTAGGGAGCCTGCACTGCTCGGGCGGGCTCCCTGTTTGCAGCCGCTACCGCATCCCCACACTGCTGCGCGCCCAGTCCCACCCGGCAAGTCCACGGCGATTCACCGCGCGTACCTGCACCACGCTCCCCACCGGCACATCACGCAGCACGATTCGGGGGTTGGTGGACTCCGTACGCTCCCGCGTGGGATCGCTCGCCGGCCCCCACGTGATTTCGTAGTGCGCAATGTCCTGCTCAGGGCTCCCCGTCCACTCCACGAGCAGCGCGTTGCCCTCAATGCGCGACGTGCTCAGCCCTGCCAGCCGTGATGGAGCCGAGGCGAGATACATGATGGAGGCCACGGTGGTCTTCGCCACTTCCGCCACGAGGCGATGATTGATCGTCTCCAGCACATCGTGCGTCTGGTGGTAGTGCGGATTGCCGAGCACCGGATACGACCCGATGCCGCCCACGATGTCGCCATAGCCGTCGTAGAAGGCCTGTGCATCCGTGCTCTTGTAGTAGAACGCGTCGTACGTGATCAGGTCGCTGAAGCCGAGCGCTGCGGCATGCTGAATGTCGCGAATGCCGGGGTTGGAGTAGCGGATGGTGTTGTCGAGCCGCTGATCGTTGGCCCACCCCACCATGTCGTTGTTGAGCACGCCGGCCAGCTTGAGTCCGTCGGCCTTGGCCACGCGCACGAACTCGCGGCCACCAAGCAATCCGGACTCTTCGCCGGTGAGCGAGGCGAACACGATCGTGGCCGCCTGCGGACGGGACGCGAGTACGCGCGCCGTCTCGAGCAGTACCGCCGTGCCCGACGTGTTGTCATCGGCACCGGGCCCTTCGGCACGCGAATCGAAGTGGCTCGAGATCACGTACACGAGCTCCGGGTGCGTGGTCCCCGGCAGCACGGCAAGAATGTTGGCCGTGGCGGCGGTGG
>JAABRL010000059.1 GCA_011390935.1 Gemmatimonas sp. | reverse complement strand
TTGCGGGGGCGCTTTTCGCCACCGGCATCTTCGAAGATGACCAGCTGCAGCGTCGCCTTGAGCGGCGCCGAGTAGGTCATGTCGCGCTCGATGCATTCCCCAACGGTGTACTTGGGTTCGCCGAGCGTGTAGCGCACGAACTCGAGAGAGAAGTTCTCGTGCACATCGGTGATCGGGAACAGGTCCTTGAAGACGCGCTCCAGGCCCACATCCTCGCGCTCGTGCGAGGCGGCATCCAGTTGCAGCAGCGCTTCGAAGGCGCGCGTCTGAATGTCCAGGAGATTGGGCATCCCCATGGAGTTGTCGAGCTTGCTGAACGAAATCTGGTTCATCATGGCGTCAAGGGCTCACCGACGGGCCGAGCCCCGCACGAGCACACCGCCGAACGCGGCATGAGGCGCGGGGACACGAAACGCTCCAACCTCGGCGCGCCGGGCGAAAAACGCCGAGCGAGTCGAGGTGGAGCGGTACAGCGTGATTAACAACGAAGGTGCGGACAGGATCACGAGAGGTCGTGGGTCGAGTGAAGGAACCAGAACCCGGCGCGGCACCAATGTGGTGCCGCCCGCGGGTTCGGGACCTTACTTGACTTCGACGACCGCCCCTTCGGCTTCCAGCTTCGCCTTCAGCCCAGCGGCCTCATCCTTCGAGACATTTTCCTTGACCGACTTCGGCGCGCCATCGACCAGGTCCTTGGCTTCCTTCAGGCCCAGGCCGGTGATCTCACGGACCACCTTGATGACCTGAATCTTCTTGGCGCCGGCTTCCTTGAGGATGACTTCGAACTCGGTCTGCTCCTCAACGGCCGCGGCCGCAGCGGCCGGGGCAGCGGCAGCCGCCGGGGCGACGGCTGCGATGGTGACGTTGAACTTCTCCTTGAACGCTTCGATCATTTCGGACAGCTCGAAGACCGACATGTTGCCGATCGCGTCGAGAATTTCGTCCTTGCTCAGCGTGGTGTTCGCCATGGTCCTATCTCCTCAGTAATCTCCCAGGTGTTCCTGGGGCGTTTTGATCAGGCAGTACGCCTGGGGGATTCAGGCAGCGTCCTTCTGCTGCTTGAGCGCGTCGAGCGCGCCAGCGAAGTTGGTAAAGAGCGCATTCATCGCGCCGAGCATGCCCGACATCGGGGCCTGCATGGTGGCGCCGAGTGTGGAGAGCAACTGCTCGCGCGACGGCATGTCGGCCAGCTGCTTGACCTGCGCCACATCAAGGGCGCGACCGTCGAAGATGCCACCCTTGATGGCAGGCTTCTGGTCGTTCTCCTTGGCGAAGTCGGTCAGCACCTTGGCGCCGAGCACGGGGTCGCTGGTGACCACGAGGCCCGTGGGGCCACGCAGTCGCTCGCCGACCAGACCGCTCTCGTTCACCGCCCGCAGCGCGAGCGTGTTCTTGATGACCACGTATTCCACGCCGACCTTGCGGAAGCGACGACGGAGTTCCGTCATGCGCTTCACGTTCAGCCCCGTGAAATCCGTGTAGTACACCGCGGTCGCCCCGCCGAGCTTCTCCTTCAGCTCGCCGACGAGCTCCGTCTTCTTGGTCTTCTTCATGGTAGCGTCGCCCCTTACCGGTACGGCGTGGTATCGATGGTGACGCCGGGACCCATGGAGCTCGAGATCGCGACGTTGCGGACGTACACACCCTTGGCCGCGCTCGGCTTGGACCGGACGATCTGATCCATGAACGCCGCGAAGTTGCGCTCCAGCGCATCGGCGCTGAACGAGACCTTGCCGATCGGGGCGTGCACATTGCCACCCTTGTCAACGCGGAACTCGATCTTGCCGCCCTTCGACTCCTTGACGGCCTTGGCCACGTCGAACGTGACCGTGCCCGCCTTCGGATTCGGCATCAGGCCGCGCGGACCGAGCACTCGGCCAAGCGCACCGATCTGCCCCATCTGGTCCGGCGTGGCGATCATGACGTCGAAATCCAACCAGCCGTCCTTGATCTTGGCCAGGAACTCGGTGCCGACAAAATCGGCGCCCGCTTCCTCCGCCTCCTGAATCTTGGGACCCGTGGCGATCACGAGCACCCGCATGGTCTTACCCGTGCCCTCGGGGAGCACGACCGTCCCACGCACTACCTGATCCGCATGACGCGGATCGACACCGAGACGCACGGCCACTTCAACCGTCTCGTCGAACTTGGCGAACGCCATGTCCTTGACGAGCGAAATTGCCTGGCCTGCCTGATGCGGCACGGTGGCTTCGCGGCGAGTCGCCGCGGCCGTGTACTTCTTCCCGTACTTGCGCATCAGTCCGTCACCGTGATGCCCATGGAGCGCGCCGCACCGGCCACCATGGCCATCGCGCTTTCCAGGGAGTCCGTATTCAGGTCCGGCATCTTGATCTCAGCGATTTTCTGCACCTGAGCCTTGGTGACCGAACCCACTTTGACCTTGTTCGGCTGACCCGACCCCTTGGGGACGCCCGCCTCCTTCTTCAAGAGCTCCGCCGCTGGCGACGTCTTGAGAATGAAGGTGAACGACTTGTCGCCGTAGATCGTGACCTCGACCGGAATCACCATGTCGCCGCCCTGCGTCCGAGCATTGAACTCTTTGCAGAACGACATGATGTTGATTCCCTGCGGACCGAGAGCCGTACCTACCGGCGGGGCCGGATTCGCCTTGCCTGCAGGAATCTGCAGTTTGACGAAACCCGTAACCTTTTTGGCCATCCGACTACCTCTCGCGAACGTTCGGCACCGGGAAGTCCGGCGCCGGTCATGCTCCCACGGTGAGATTTAGCGCCGTCGTGGTACCCGGCGTGCGGCGGCCTCGCGACCCCCGCCCTGCACTGCGCGGCTAGTAGCCGCGCAGCTGCAGATAATCCAGCTCCACCGAGGTGGGGCGTCCGAACAGGCTGACCGAGACACGCACCTTCCCCTTGTCCGCCAGCACTTCCTCGACCGTTCCGTTGAACTCGGCGAACGGGCCTTCGGTGATCTGCACCGCCTGCCCCACGAGAAACGGAATCTCTTCCTTCACAGGTCCCGACTCGGCCTCGTCGACGATGCCAAGCAGACGCTTGACTTCATCGGGGCGCAGCGGCATCGGGTCCCGCTCCTTGCCCACAAACTTGATGACCCCCTGCACGGCGTTGACTTCGTGCAGCGTGTCCTGGGACGCAACCATGTCCACGAGCACGTAGCCCGGGAAGATCTTGCGTTCCACGGTGACCTTCTTGCCGTTCTTGATCTCGACGACTTCCTGCGTCGGCACCAGCGCCTGCCGGATCGACCGGGTGTCCGGCTCGGCCGGATCACTGTCGATCTTCCGCTGCAGCAGCCGTTGGACCTTGTTCTCATGGCCCGACGTGGTCTGCACGGCGTACCAGCGGTGTTCGAGCATTCGCCGACTCCTTAGCGGAACAGCGACTGCGGCAGACGAATGAGCGTCGTCTGCAGCACGAGATCCATGAGCGCAATCACTGCGCCGATCACCAGCACGAACACGAGAATCTGGATGGTCATCTGGCGGAGCTGGTTCTTGTCCGGCCAGGTGACCTTCTTCATCTCGGCCACGACGTCACGATAGTACGCAACGGCGCGCGTGCCGAGCCCGGGGCGCGTCACCTCGACGGAGGCCATGATTACTTCGTTTCCTTATGCACGAGGTGCTTGTTGCACCGCGGGCAGTACTTCTTCCACTCGACGCGCTCCGGATGCAGGCGCTTGTTCTTCGTGGTGAAGTAGTTGCGGTTCTTGCACTCGGTGCACCCGAGAATGATCTTGTCGCGCGGCATGATTCCGGCTCCGGACAGCGGCCCGACCTGGGCCGTTACGGGGCGACTGGGCCTCGGCGCCATGCCACACACGCCCCATGCGTGTGCGCGGCGCACCAGAGACCGCCTCGCCGACCAATCACCAGTTCGTCTTGCCGGCGAACGCCTCGCACCGAAGTGACAGGACGCACGTTTCCCGGGGTTGACGGGGTGAGCCTTGGAACGTAGCCACGGCCGGCGCGGGATGCAAGCCTTGTACCGCGGCGATCCCACAAACGCGAAACGGGCGCCCCTCATGGGAGCGCCCGTTCGCCTCTCGGACCGGCACCCGGGAAGACCCCGAGCACCGAGAGCTCACGACCGGGATCGAACCGGTGACCTCATCCTTACCAAGGATGTGCTCTGCCGACTGAGCTACGTGAGCCTGACACGACCACCAAATGGGTGTCGGGCAGAACGGCATTCTAGCCACTCCCCCCCGCAAACACAACGCCCCACCAGCCAATGGCCAGCGGGGCGTCGCGCCTGACTCAGAGCGGGAGACGGGACTCGAACCCGCGACATCAAGCTTGGAAGGCTAGCGCTCTACCAACTGAGCTACTCCCGCACAGTCCTGCACCTGCAACGCGCGTATGGTGGGGGAAGGATTCGAACCTTCGAAGGATTGCTCCGTCAGATTTACAGTCTGATCTCGTTGGCCACTTGAGTACCCCACCGCTGTGTCGGACACGACGCCGACCTTCCCGGAAGCTGACGACCGGAATCGAACCGGTAACCGCCTGATTACAAATCAGGTGCTCTGCCAATTGAGCTACGTCAGCACAACTCAGCATGCTTCGGTGTCTCGCCGCCGCTCCGACCGTGTGATCAGAGCGCCTTCCGGGCAAGTCCGGGAGATTATCCCGAATACGCCCTGAAATCAAGTCTCCGTCGGGTTCGCAGGCCCCGTATCACCCGGCGCGCCACGTGGTACCGGCCGCCGAGTCTTCGATGGTGACGCCGCGCGCCACGAGTTCGGCACGAATGGCGTCCGCGGCCGCGAAATCGCGCGCAGCGCGCGCGGCCTTCCGGGCGCCCAGGCGCTCCTCCACCCACGCGGCGAGTTCCGCGTCGGTTTCGGCATCGGCCGGCACGAGATCCAGCACCCCGTCGATCACCCCGAACACCCGCTGTGCCTCGGCCAAGGCCGCAACATCATCGCCGGCGGCGTCCAGTTCGCGATTGGCGTCGCTGATGAACGTGAACAGCGCCGCCAGCGCCTCGGGGGCGTTGAGGTCGTCGAAGAGTGCCGCGCGAAACGCCGCCTCGGCACGCTGTGCGGCGTCGCCCAAGGCGGGCGTGCCGCCAGAGGCCACCGCCAGCCGCCGCGCAAACGTGCCGATGCGCCGCACCGCCGCCTGCGACTGCGCCAGCGAGTCGTCGAGCAGGTTGAGCTGCTTGCGATAGTGCGCGTTGAACACGAAGTGGCGGTACACCGCGCCATCGATCCCCTGCGCGCGCAGGTCCACCACCGTGGCCACGTTCCCCACGCGCTTGGCCATCTTCGCACCATCGGTGAGCAGGAACTCGCCGTGGCACCAGCAGCGCGCGAACGGCTTGCCGGTGGCCGCTTCGGACTGCGCGATTTCGTCTTCGTGGTGCGGGAAGATCAGATCGATGCCGCCGGCGTGCAGATCGAGCGTCTCGCCCAGGTACTTCATGGCCATCGCCGAGCACTCGAGGTGCCACCCGGGACGCCCGCGACCCCACGGTGAATCCCACGCGGCACCCGTCGCTTCGTCTTCGGGCTTGGCAGCTTTCCAGAGCGCGAAGTCCTGCGCGTTTTCCTTGGTGTACTCGTCCTGCGCAACGCGCGCGCCCGTCTTGATCTCACGCTTGTCGAGCTGCGAGAGGCGGCCGTAGTCGGCGAATCGATCGATGGCGAAATACACCGATCCGTCCTCCCCCACGTAGGCGGTCCCGTTGGCCACGAGCGTTTCAACAAGCGCGATCATCTCGGGGATGTGCTCGGTGGCCTTGGGATACACCTCCGCATCCTGGATGCGCAGGTAGCGCCGATCCTGATGAAACAGGTCGGTGAACGGCTCCGTGACCTCCGTGATCGACTGGCCGTTGGCCGCGGCCTTGCGAATGATCTTGTCGTCGACGTCGGTGAGGTTCATGACCTGCATGACATCCCAGCCGTACAGCCGCATGGCGCGCCGCATCAGATCCTCGAAGAGGAACGTGCGGAAGTTGCCGAGGTGCGCCGGGTTGTACACGGTGGGCCCGCACGCATACAGACGCACCGTGCGGCCGTCGGCCGGCTGGAACGGTTCGACGCGACGGGTCAGGGTGTTGAAGAGGCGAAACTCGGACATGGCAATCACGCGGGAAGCCGGGGAACAGTCGCCGCCGACGGCGCATTGGCGCACGCACAGAGCAGCGATGGAGCACTCGACAATCTAGTCGCAGGGCGCCGAACGAACGCTGCCAGCGTCGAGCATGGGCGACAAGAGCGGAATCGGTTCGAGCGCACCCGCACGGCACACGAGGTGGGTGCGCCACGGACGCGCGCTGAGCTCGAGACGTCCTCGACCCGCGCGCTCGGCGCTCCCCTCTGACGACGGCCCGATCCCGCCGGCATCGCCTGGCGGCCGAGCCGGTCCCTGGCGCGTGACGGCAAAGACCGCCCACTCGTGCCGGACGGCGCGCAGCAACAGCCGAGCGGCGGTGTGCGGCGCGAGTGCATCCGGTCGATCGGACTCGCTGAGCAGCAGCACACGCGGTTGCTCGCCGTAAGGCGACTCCGCAGGGATGCGCAGCGTACGTGTGCCCGGCGGCTCCGGGGTCGCGCGCGATTCCACCACGCGCGATTCGGCCACGCGCGGCGCCCGTGCGCCATCACGACGGCGTGTGTCGGGCCACCGGCGACGCGGGAGCCGCCACACGCCGCGTGCCGCCATGGCGTCGGCGGCTTCCCACACCGCGGCGAGTGGCCCGCGCGCCGTGACCCAGCGGCACGCCGCCGCGGGCGGTGCGGGGCGTTCCGCGATGGCCCGATGCACATGTGCGAGCAACCGATCCCCCATGAGCCCGAGCGGATCGTGCAGCACGAACGAATGCCCGCCGTAGAGTGTGAGCACGGTGGGCTTCAGCAGCGTGATCGACAGCATGGCGCCGCCCGAGCCAGCATTGATCACGATTGACGGAACGGCGATGCGCCAGAGCGCACTCGCGGCGGCAGCAGAGATGGTCGGCATGGTCGCACGGTACGACCGCGGAGACCGCCGACCATCACCGAATTTTTGGCCGCTGTGTCAGAACGTTGCGCGGTCGCACATCGCGCGGCAACGCACCACGTCCGACCGCGCGCTACGCCAGCGCGGCGAGCGCCTCGAGTCGTTCGCGATGGAACGCATCGATGGCGTCGGCCAATGCGCTCGTGGCAAAGCGCACCGGATCCGTCACCGGCAACCCGGTTTCCGCACGCGCACGCTCGATGGCTTCGTGCGCTTCCACATCGGACAGATCGAAGGTGTTGAGCGCAATGCCAATCACCGGCGAGGGGCGCAACGGTTCCGCCATGCATTCATACAGCCGAATCAGCTCGCGGAGCGATGGCAGCGGCACCCACGGCTGCCGATTGATCGCCGTGCGGCTCGGCTGCGCGCACAGGATCATCGCATGGGGCAACGACCCGTGCATGAGCCCGAGCGTGACACCGCTGAAGGCCGGGTGCACGAGTGAGCCCTGCCCTTCCACCAGCACGATGTCCGCGTCCTCTGCGGCTTCGAGCGTGAGCCGCTCGGCGGCGCCCGCGATGAAGTCGGCGATCACGGCGTCGACCGCAATGCCGCGACCTTCGATGAGGATACCGGTCTGTCCCGTCGCCGCGAACGCCACACGGTGGCCACGCTGCGCCACGGCTTCACGGATCTGCAGCTGGGTGGTCATCTTGCCGATGTTGCAGTCACTCCCCACGGTGAGTACGACTGTTGCATCGACGTGGCGCGCGCGCCCGGAGGCCACGTCCAGATCGGCCGGCGCCCGCCGCAGATCGCGAATCTCGACCTCCTGCTCGGCGGCGGCCGCGGCGATCTCGGCATCGTCGCCGAGCAGCGAGTGCAGGCCGCTCCACACGTCGAGGCCGGAGCGAATGGCCCGCAACAACAGAC
Organism: Gemmatimonas sp.; assembly: GCA_011390935.1. Classification (GTDB taxonomy): domain Bacteria; phylum Gemmatimonadota; class Gemmatimonadetes; order Gemmatimonadales; family Gemmatimonadaceae; genus JAABRT01. Next base: position 12,659 of record JAABRL010000059.1, on the reverse strand, counting down.
CGCGCCACGCGAGCGGCAGTTGGCCGCCCGGTGGCGCGATCCCGACGAGCAGCGCGGTGGGCGCATACGTCATCGCATCTTCGAAGGTGGCGACGATCGGAATGCCGCCGCCAAAGCCCAGCACTTCCTGCGCCGTACGTCCGGCCGCAGCACTATCAAGAATGACGGCGACGTCCTGCGGCGCGTAGCGAATGCACGCATTGGCCGTCTTGGACGACAGCGGGCCGAAGTTGCCTTCAGCGAGGACCAGGAAACGACGAGTGCGGCTCATGGCGGGCTTGGGGGAGATCGGCGGTCAGGTGGCCGGCGGAACGCCCATAAGTCAGGAGCCAGAGCCCGTCCCGCGCAAGCCCTCGATCTCGGCGATGAGGTCCGATTCGCCCGTTGGCTTGGTGGCGGAGGGGAGCGCACCCTTCGCCGGCGCGGCCTCCTCGCCGGCCGCCAGCTGACGCGGCGGTGCCGACGACCCGGCGGAGAGCATGCCCATGCGCTCCTTGAGGGCGGCCAGCTGCAGGTCGGCACTCGCACCGCCGGCCCGCTTTTCGAGCTGCCGGAACTCCGACGTGAGCTTGTCACCGGTGAACTCCGCATCGATCTCGCGAGCGGCGGCGAGCTGACGCTCGTTGCTCGTGATCTTCTCTTCCATGCGGTTGAAGGCCTCGAACGCCGAGTTCTCCGACAGCCCCGACATGGTCTGCGAGATGCGCTGCTGCGCCTCGGCCCGACGCTGACGCGCGAGCAGCAGGTTCTTCTTGCGCTTGGCCTCTTCGATCTTGTCGTTGAGGTCGCGCAGCGACTGCTTGAGCGCTTCCGTTTCGTTGCGGTGCGTCTCCCAGGTCATCGCGAGCGTCTGCGCATGCTCCAGGTGCTCCTGCTGACGGAGCAACGCCTGCGTGGCGAGATCGTCGCGTCCCTGCTGCACGGCGAGCATGGCGCGCTTCTCCCAGTCGTCGGCGAGCTTGAACTCGCTGTCGGCCTGGTCGCGCAGCCGCTTCTCATCGGCAATCGCCGCGGCCACCTGCTGCTTCGCCTTGGCGAGCTGGTTGCGCATGTCGACGATGATCTGCGTCAGCATCTTCTCGGGGTCTTCCGCCGAGGAGATGAGATCGTTGATGTTCGACTTGATCAGGGTCGAGAGTCGGTCGAAGAGGCCCATCGGTCAGCGCACCTCGCGGAAGGAAGCCAGCTCGCGCATGTGCGAAGCCAGCGAGAGGGTCATGCTTTCGTACGCGGCCAGGAACTCGTCGAAGTCGAGGTAGGAGAGTTCGAGGGCCTCGGTGAGCACCACCGCGTCGCCATCGATGCCGTACGAGCCGTGCAGCAGGTCGGACGCATTCAGCTCGAGCAGCCGGCGGTTGAGCGCGGCCTGATCGGCGGCCTCGGCCGGCATCGGCATGACCTTGACGCGCAGCAGCAGGACGGGCGGCGTGTGACTGACCACGACATCGATCTCGAGGGCACCACCGGGGCGCACGGCCCAGAGGCCGGGTTCCAGCTCTTCGTAGGTCACGCCTTCGGCGGACATGCGGTCGAGAAACGACTCGACATCTTCACGGGTGATCATGGCTTCCTCACGGATGGGGGCGAGCTCCCACTACGGCCGGACGCGGCGAAAAGGTTTCGGCCACGCTGTACGATACCGCCACTGGCGTTCCGAGGCGAGCCGCACCACTCGATTCAGGGACAGCGCACCGCACGCAACGGCGCGGCGCGTTTCTCGGAGGTGAGCAGGAGCCGCCCATCGGGGAGCCACGTCACCCCTTCGCCCTGCTTCTCACGCAAGGCCTCGAGATCGCAGCGCCCCAGCAGCGCGCGAGGGCGACCGCTGGTGCGACCCACCTGCAGAATGAGCACCTCTCCGTACGCCCGTACGGCGAGCAGGGAATCGAGGGACGGATCCCCGAACGGATTGCTCAGCGCGGCATCCGTCACCAGCGTGCGCTTGGCGCGCGGCACGATCGGGAGCGAGTCGATGAGTTCGGCGAACACGGGGTCGGGCACCGAACCATTCGCCGCGCGCCATGCACTCGCCGGCACGCGATAGACAAGCGACGGCCGCCAACGATCCTGCTCGTCGCGCAGGGGACGCTTGGTCGCCAGCCAGAGCACCGTGTCCGCGTCCACCCACATGGCCTCCACGTCGCGCGGGCCACCGGGATACTGCACGGCAATGGCGAGGGCGCGTTCGCTTTCCACACGCCTGCCCGCACCAGGCGGCGACGGCTCGGCGATGCGCCAGATCACCACGGCGTCGTGGCGCGCGAGGTTGTCACCCACGTCGCCGATGTACAAGCACCGTCCTGCCTCGCACGGCCCCGTGGCCATCGCTTCCCAATCCCGATTGCGCGAGCCCGACACGTGCACGGCACCCAAATCGCGCCCCGTGGAGTCGAACGCGAAGATTCGCTCGTCATTCCCGCTGTCGTTCAGCGTCCAGTACACACCGGCGTGACTGAAGCTGCGCACGGCAGCCGAGGATTCGGTGAGCGCGCTGACGGTGAAGGCGCCGAGTGTGGAGACATCGCGCGGTACGGTGGCGCGCGCCGCGGCGGGGGTACGGTCTTCGACGAGCGCGTCGTCAGCGTTCGAGCGCGGCATCGTGTCGCCGCAGGCCTGCAACGCGAGCATCGCCGTCATCCACAGCCAGCGCGTTCCGGCGCCTGCGAGGCATCGACGCACGCGCGTCACGTCTTGCGCTTGAGGTCGTACAGACGCTCCTTCGCCAAACGTCGCCCGGTCGGAGTGGCCGCGAGTCCGCCACCGGCCGTTTCACGATAGCGCACGTCCATGTTGCGCCCGATCTCACCCATGGTGTCGATCACTTCATCGGCGGGAATGGCGAACGTGATGCCGGCGAGCGCCATTTCGATCGCGGCCAGCGCGATCGCAGCGCCGGTGGCGTTGCGAAAGACACACGGCAACTCCACGAGGCCGCCGAGCGGGTCACACACGAGACCGAGGGTGCCCTGCTGCGCGAGGGCCGTGGCGTGGCCCACCTGCGAGGGTGTCCCACCGAGCATTTCCGTCGCCGCGCCCGCCGCCATGCCGGCGGCAGCGCCCGTCTCAGCCTGACACCCACCCTCCGCGCCGGAGAGCGATGCACGCTCGGCCACCACGGCACCAATAAGGCCGGCGGTGGCGAGTGCGTCGACCACCTGCTCTTCGTCGATGCCACGTGCGGCGGCCAGGCCCGTCAGGACGGCGGGCAACACGCCCGCACCACCGGCAGTCGGCGCAGCCACGATCACGCCCATCGCCGCGTTCACCTCCTGCACGGCGAGCGCGCGCGCGAGCACGTCGCGAAACGGCGTGCCGGCGAGCGGACCCGGCGGGCCGGTGCGCAGCTTCGCCGCGTCACCACCCACCAGACCCGACGACGAGAACAGATCGCCTTCCATGCCGCGCTCGACTGCACCGTTCATCACATGCAGCGCGCGACGCAGCGCGTCGCGAATCTCCTCGACTGGACGGCCCTGATCCTCGGCTTCCGTCTCCAGTGCAAGCCGGCCCAGCGTGATGCCGCGCGCTTCGGCGTCGGCGATCGCATCCGCAAGTGTGCGATACATCAGCAAGTGCTCCTGGTGGCGACAGACATCACGCGCTCACCTTGTCGAGACGAAACGCCCACGTCACCCACGAGAGCCCGCGGATCGCGTCGCGCAAATCGTCGCCCGGCTGTTCGTCCACTTCGATCACCATGAACGCATCACCGCCACGCGATTTCCGCGACAGGCGCAGCGTGGCGATGTTCACATTCGCATCGGACAGAATGGTGGCAATGCGCGCGACCGAACCTTTCACGTCTTCGGCGACCAGCACGATCGTGTGCAGGTTGCCCGTGACGCTGACCGGATACCCATCGATCTCGGTGACAACGACGCGTCCTGCGCCGAGGGATGACCCCACCATCACGGACTTGCGATCCCCACGCTCCACCGTGATGCGCACCGTGTTGGGGTGCGCATCATCATCGAGCGTGGTCTTCTCGAAGCGATAGTCGAGTCCTTCGCGATCGATGATCTCGAGCGCCTCGCGCAGGCGCTCATCGTCGGGGCGAAAGCCCATGAGGCCGCCCGCGAGTGCCTTGTCGGTGCCGTGCCCCTCACCGGTACGCGCGAAGGAGCCGTGCAGTTCGAGCAGCGCACGTTCGGGCGTGCCACCCACGAGACAACGCGCCAGCAGCCCGAGGCGACAGGCGCCGGCGGTGTGGCTGGACGAAGGCCCAACCATGACGGGGCCGATGATGTCGAGGAGAGAGACCATGCGTGAAATCAGGGCCGGCGCACGGAGTCGCGCCAGTGTCGGCGCCGCTTCCGCCTCCGAGCAAAGGCCCGAGGCGCGAGGGTTTGGGTCAAGCGGGGTGCCGCGCAGTCCTTCGCTCAGCGCAACAACGGCATCAGGTAGTGTCCGGTGTGACTCCCCGCCGTGGCCGCGACCTGCTCGGGTGTGCCGCTGGCCACGATCGTGCCTCCGCGAATGCCACCCTCCGGTCCCATATCCACGATCCAGTCGGCGGTTTTGATCACATCGAGGTTGTGCTCGATCACGAGCACCGTGTTGCCACGGTCCACGAGCTTGTGCAGCACCTCGAGCAGCACGCGCACATCTTCGAAGTGCAACCCGGTGGTGGGTTCGTCGAGGATGTAGAGCGTGCGCCCCGTATCTCGCTTGGCCAGCTCGGTGGCCAGCTTCACGCGCTGCGCTTCACCACCCGAGAGCGTGGTGGCACTCTGGCCAAGATGGATGTAGCCAAGGCCGACGTCGCGCAGCGTGATGAGTCGCTGCGCAATGCGCGGCTGATTCTCGAACACCGTGCACGCGTCTTCGACCGTGAGGTCGAGCACATCGGCAATGGAGAGCCCGCGAAAGCGTACTTCGAGCGTCTCGCGATTGAAACGCTTGCCCTTGCAGACGTCGCACGGCACGAACACGTCGGGGAGGAAGTGCATCTCGATCTTCACGAGCCCGTCGCCCTGGCACGCTTCGCAGCGACCACCCTTCACGTTGAAGGAAAAACGTCCCGGGCCGTAGCCGCGAATCTTCGCCTCAGGCAGCTCGGCGAACAGTTCGCGCACGGGCGTGAAGACACCGGTGTACGTGGCCGGATTGGAGCGTGGTGTGCGACCGATCGGGCTCTGGTCGATGTCGATGATCTTGTCGAGATGTTCGATGCCCGTGATGCGATCGTGCGCCCCGGGCAGCACGCGCGCGCGGAAGAAGTGCCGCGACAGCGATCGCTGCAGAATGTCCGTCACGAGCGTGGACTTGCCAGAGCCGGAGACACCGGTCACGGCGACGAACAGCCCGAGCGGAAACTCGGCGGTGACGTCGTTGAGGTTGTGCTCGCGCGCGCCTTCCACGCGCAGCATGCGCTTGCGATCGGGGGCGCGGCGTTCGGTGGGCACCGGCACCATGCGCGCACCACTGAGGAACTGACCGGTGATCGAACCGGGCGTGCCCTTGATGTCGTCCACGGAGCCGGCGGCAATGACCGCTCCGCCATGCTTGCCGGCGCCCGGACCGAGGTCGATCACGTAGTCGGCTTCACGAATGGTTTCTTCGTCATGCTCCACCACGATCACCGTGTTGCCGAGATCGCGCAGCTGCTTGAGCGTGTCGAGCAAACGCCCATTGTCGCGCTGATGCAAACCGATACTCGGCTCGTCGAGAATGTAGAGCACTCCTACCAGGCGCGACCCGATCTGCGTGGCAAGTCGAATGCGCTGCGCTTCGCCGCCCGAGAGCGATTCGGCCGACCGATTGAGCGTGAGGTAGTCGAGGCCGACGTCCACGAGGAAGCGCAGCCGATCCTTCACTTCCTTCAGAATCGGCCCTGCGATGCCGGGATCGAGCCCCGGGCGACCGCCGCCACGCACGGGCACCGACTCGAAGAAGCCCAGCGCGTCCACCACCGACAGCTCCACGAGCGCGCCGAGGTTGCGGTTGTGCACCGTTACGGCGAGCGACTCGGCGCGCAGGCGTCGTCCCTGACACACCGGACACGGCGCGGCCACCATGTAGCTGTCGAGTTCGAGGCGAATCGCATCGGAGCTCGTTTCGTCGTAACGCCGCTGCACGTTTGCGAGAATCCCGTCCCAGGCCGCCACATCGGGCGCGTCGGCCGCGGTGGCACGTCCGCGCTTGATCGCGCTGCGCTTGGGCTGCGTCTTGGCCTTGCCATCGAGCCCGTGCAGCAGCTGCCGCCGTACAGGGGCCGACAGTTCACCCCACGGTGTATCGAGCTTGAAGCCGATGTGCTTGGCGAGCCCGGGGAGCAGCACGCGGCGCAAAAAGCCATCCGGCTCACCCCACGGCAACACGACGCCCTCGAGAATCGTGATGCTCGGATCGCCGAGAATGAGCTCTTCGCTGACGGTGCGCGTGGTGCCGAGGCCACTGCACGTTTCGCAGGCCCCGAAGGGCGAGTTGAACGAGAAGTGGCGCGGCTCGAGTTCGGGCAGCGAGATACCGCACTCGGGGCACCCCTGCCGCTCGGAGAACATCTGCGTTTCGGGCTCGCTGCCATCGTAGCGCACCACCTCCACCAGGCCGTCGGCGAGGCGCAACGCGGTCTCGAGCGAGTCGGTGAGGCGGCCCCGGTCCTCGTTGCGCACCACGAGCCGGTCCACCACCACGGAGATGGAGTGGTTGAGCCGACGGTTGAGCTTGGGCGGCTCGGCGAGTTCGACGAGTTCACCGTCCACGACCGCGCGCACGAAGCCCTGCTTGCGCGCCGATTCGAAGAGGTCCTTGAACTCGCCCTTGCGCCCCTGCACCAGCGGCCCGCGAATCTCCAGGCGCGTGCCCTCGGGCCACTGCAGGATCTGCTCGGCGATCTGCGCAGGACTCTGGCGCTGCACGGAGCGACCGCAGTTGGGGCAGTGCGGCGTGCCGGCGCGCGCGTAGAGCAGGCGCAGGTAGTCGTAGATCTCGGTGACCGTGCCCACGGTGGAGCGCGGGTTGTGGCCGGCCGACTTCTGCTCGATGGAGATCGCGGGGGAGAGCCCCTCGATGGCATCGACGTCGGGCTTCTCCATGAGCCCGAGGAACTGGCGCGCGTAGGCGGAGAGCGACTCCACGTAGCGGCGCTGCCCTTCGGCGTAGATCGTGTCGAAGGCGAGCGACGATTTCCCCGATCCCGACAGCCCCGTGATGACGGTGAGCTTGTCGCGCGGGATCGTGACGTCGATGTTCCGGAGATTGTGTTCGCGGGCGCCGCGAACGACCAGCGCAGTTTCGGGCATAGTCGTGTAAGTAACCGCAGATCGGGGCTTCTGGACAAGAGCGGGGCACGGCCCGGTGTTCCCGGTTCGCATTCCCCCGGTCCGTCCGGTACCCTTGGAGATGCCCACTCCGCTCGATTCACACGACGTCGTGATGGCGATCACGACCGTTGGCAGCACGGACGACGCCGAACTGCTCGTCCGCGCCCTGCTCGACGCTCGCCTGATCGCCTGCGGCACCATGATGCCTGGTGCGCGCTCGTTGTACCGCTGGGAAGGAGAGATCACCGACGAGCAGGAAGTCGTGGTCATGCTCAAAACGGTGGCGTCGTGCCTCGACGCGATCGGCGAGGCGTTCACGCTGCATCATCCGTACGATGTGCCGGAGCTGCTGGTGTTCCCCACGCACGCCGGTCTCGAGGGATATCTGGGCTGGGTGCGTGACGAAACCGACCCGGACGGAGACGACGGGCTCGATTGATGGGTCGACGTGACGGGAAGGGGGTCTTCGGTCGTCCTGCAGACAATGATCGAGATCTCCGCCCTCACGAAGCGCTACGGCAGCTTTACCGCCGTTGACCGCCTCGACCTGATCGTGCCGGCCGGTGAGCTGTTCGGGTTCCTGGGACCCAACGGCGCCGGCAAGACTACCACCATGCGCATGATCTCCGGGATCCTGCGCCCAACCGGTGGGTCCGTGCGCATTGCAGGCGCCGACCTGCTCGCCGACCCGATCGGGGCCAAACGATCGCTCGGCTTCATTCCCGATCGGCCGTTCATCTACGAAAAGCTCACGGGCATGGAGTTCCTGCGCTTTGCCGCCGGCCTGTACGGCGCGCAGGGCGCCGGCGTGGATCGGCGCGCCGAGGAGTTCCTCGCGCTGTTCGACCTGGAGCCGTGGCGCAATGAACTGGTGGAGAGCTACAGCCACGGCATGCGGCAGAAGCTCATCATTGCCAGCGCGTTCGTGCATGAGCCCGCGGTGATCGTGGTGGACGAACCCATGGTGGGGCTCGATCCCAAGTCGTCGCGCACGCTCAAGGAGCTGTTCCGTCGCTACACCGACGACGGACACACGGTGATGATGTCCACGCATACGCTCGAGGTCGCCGAAGGCATGTGCGACCGTATCGGCATCATGCAGCGCGGCAAGCTGGTGGCGTGCGGCACGATGCCCGAGCTGCGCGGCGATCACGACGCGCCCGACCTCGAGGGGATCTTCCTGCGCCTGACCGGTGAGAAGCTCACGCGCGATGTGGGTGAGGTGCTGCATGCGTAAGCCCGACATGTGGCACCTGCTGCGCCCGAAGCTGGCGATCGCACGTGCCCGTGTCACCACCGCCGGCGAGACGCACACCGCGCGCGGCGTGGTGCTGCTGCTCATCGGCGCGGGCTTCTTCACGGCCGCGTTCGCGATTGCCCGTCGACTGCTGATCTACTTCAAGGGCGCCGAAGACATCGGCGGCATTCTTGCGGGCAAGGTGCTCGCCATGCTGCTGCTGGCGTTCACGTCGATTCTGCTGCTGTCCAATGTCGTAGGCGCACTCTCCACCACGTTCCTCGCGCGCGACCTCGACCAGATCGCCGCCGCACCCGTACCGAAGCATTCGCTGTATGGTGCACGATTGGTGGAAACCGGCGTGCACGCGAACTGGATGGTGCTGCTGCTGCTCCTACCGCTGCTCTCCGCCTACGGCGTGGTGTATCAGGGCGGCGCGAGCTTCGTGGGATTCGCGCTGCTGGTCTTCACCCCGTACTTCGTGATCCCCACCGCACTCGGCGCGATGCTCACGCTCGTGCTCGCCAACGTGTTTCCGGCGCGGCGCACTCGCGATTTTCTCTCGGTGGTGGTGGTGCTCGCGGTCGCAGCACTCGTGGTGATGTTCCGCATGGCGCGTCCCGAGCAGTTGGTGCGCCCGGAGGGTTTCGAAAACTTCATGGACTTCGTGTCGGCGATCAACGCGCCGAGTTCACCGTTTCTTCCCAGTGAGTGGGCCAGCGATGCGGTGATGGGCTTTCTGCGGGGTGGACCAACGCGAGCGCCGCTCGGCAAGCTGTGGCTGCTGGCGAGTGGTCTCGTGACGGGTGGCCTGCTGCTGCATCGGGCGCTGTGGGCACGTGGATTCAGCGCAGCGCAGGAGGGGACGAGCAAGGGCTCGTCGGTGCACGCGCGCCCGTTCATTGATCGGCTGTTCGCCTGGCTGCCGGCCAATCGGCGCGAACTCGTACTCAAGGAGCTGAAGATCTTCGCGCGCGACACCACGCAGTGGAGCCAGCTCATTCTGCTGTTCGTGCTGCTGGTGGTGTACGTGGCCAACATCCGCTATCTGCCGCTCACCGGCGAGGGCATGACGGCGCTGCTCAGGCAGCTCATTCCGTTTCTGAATCTGGCTGTGGCCGGTTTCGTGCTGGCATCGATTGCGGGGCGGTTCGTGTTTCCCTCGGTGAGTCTCGAAGGGCGCGCGTTGTGGCTCCTGCGCTCGAGTCCACTCGATATGCGCGACCTGCTGTGGGCCAAGTTCTGGGTGGGCGCAGTGCCGCTGTTCGTACTGGCGATCATGCTGGTCGTGGCCACGAACCTGCTGCTCGACGTGTCGCTGTTCGTGCACGTGGTATCGACGGCGGCAATTGCCGGGCTCGTCTTCCCACTGACGGCGATGGCGCTGTCGTACGGGACGTTCTACCCGCAGTACGACTCGGAGAACGCGGCGCAGATTCCCACGTCGTTTGGCGGGCTGCTCTTCATGCTGAGTGCGATCGTGCTCATTGCCGCCGTGGCGTACGGCACGGGACGTCCGGCGTCACGCTGGGTGCTGGCCGAGCATTTCGGCTGGGAGTTCGACAGCTGGCGTCTGCTGCTGCCCTTTGCGATGGTGCTGACCACGTGCGTGGGCTTCACGATCGTGCCGCTGCGCCTGGCCCGCCGCAAGCTCGAGGCGCTCGAGCGGGGGTGACGTTCGCGGCGCTACGCCGCGAGCTGCGCCCCGCAGCTGTTGCAGAAACGTGCACCCGGCATCTCCACCGAGGCACCGCAGCTGCCACACGCCCCTGGCAGGTAGTGTCCGCACCCGGAGCAGTAGGTCGCATCACTTTCAGGCCGCGGGCCGCACGAGGGGCACTTGGGGCGCCGCGCCTGCACTGCCCGCACCGCCGCCTCCACGGGATCTTCCGCCGCATCCGCCGCTGTCTGCGTCTCGGACACCTCGGCCGTCGTCAGCACACCACGCTCGCGATCCGCAACGCGCATCTCGTTGAGCGCAATCTGCGTGTACTTCGCCTTCAGCTCCTCGTAGTCCTCATCCGACAGCTTGCCGGTGGCGCGATCGAACTCGATTTCGCGCAGTGCCGTCACGGCGAGACCGTCTTCGGAGGCCTCGGCACGCACCAGCGCCGGGTCGCGCACCGTGCGCGCAAGCGCCGCTTGTGTGTCCTCGGTGGACGCGAGCAGGGGCATGAGCACATACGAGAGCGCCAACAGGGCGATCACGGTGCCAAGAATCAGGGAAAGCGAGCCGTCGTCCATGGGGAGTGTCAGGGAAGCTCAGCGCGGATCGTCGCGCAGCGCAGCATTGAGGCGCGCCATTTCTTCGGCGGTGCCCTGGGGGCGAATGGGGCGCACCGTACCATCCGCCATCAGCGTGGCCGCGGCGAGGGAGTTGTTGCGCCAGGTGCGCAGCAGCATCGCGATCGCGACCGCGCCGGTTCCGATCGCCACGAACGGCAGAAACCACGCCACCAGGTTGAACCCCGATTTGCGGGGTGCCATGAGAATGCGCTCACCGTACACGTTGGTGAGCTCGGCGACGATCTCGTCACCGGAATACCCACCGTCCACCATGCGCACCACATCGCGATGAATGGCCGGTGAGTTGCTGCACGTCACGTCCGTGGTGCGGCAGGTGTAGATGTCGAGCGTGCACGGGCACGGACAGGCCAGCGTGCGCTCGAGGGTGTTGATGGCGTCACCGTCGAGCAGCGCGACCGCATTCGCCTTGGGTGCCGGACGCACGGGCAGGTAGAAGTCGCCGGCCATGTTCACCGGGCTGTTCGACTGCGCGCCCAGCACCGAAGGCACCACCGCCAGCAGCGGCACCGTTACCGCAGCGTGCGCGAGAAACGCACGCCGCGTGCACGGGCCGCGTGCGATCACGCGCCTGCTCCAACCAGCGCGCCATCATGCTGCGGCGACAGCTCGGCCGCATACCCGCGCTCGCGCTGCTGTGCCTGCGGCCACATCACGATGATGCCGCCAAACGCCATGATGAAACCACCCATCCACACCCACACCACGAGTGGGTTGAAGTGAATGTGCAACACCGCAGTCTCCGCATCGAGCAATCCGGAAAAGAACACGTACACGTCCTGCTTGGCCATCTCGTTGATCGCCACTTCGGTGGACGGCTCGAACGTGGTCGCTCCGGTCGCATCGAAGTGCTGGCGCTTTTCGGCCACCATGAAGCCCATCGGCTTGCCGTTGCGCGCGGTTTCGAGCGTGATCGCGGTCACTTCGCGATTGAGCGTCTTGTAGCGCGACATGCCCTGGCTCGTGAACGTCCAGGTGTCGCCGAACGGATCGGTGGCCGCGTATGTCTCGCCCTGCTTGAGCTCGACTTCGGCGTAGTCCTTCTTGAAGAACATGCCGGCGAAGGCAGCAAACATCACCACCACGCCGAAGTGCACGATGTAGCCGCCGTAGCGACGGCGGTTGCGGATCACCAGGCGTGTGGAGGCGGCGAACAGCCCCTCTGCATACATGCGCCGACGCGCGCCGATGCCCTTCACGAACTCGAGCGTGATCGTGGTGGCCACGAACGCCGAGATGCCATAGAACACGATGGCGTAGAAGTGACGCATGCCGAGCGCAAGCAGAATGGCGACCGAGGCCGCACCGACGGCCACCGGCATGGCGAACTGCCGCTTGAGGTTGGCCGTGGATGCGCGGCGCCAGGCAATGAGCGGGCCGATGCCGGTGAGCGCCAGCAGGAGCAGACCGAGCGGCGTGTTCACCGAGTTGAAGAACGGAATGCCCACCGTGATCTTCTCGCCCTGTACCCACTCGGACAGGATCGGGAAGAGCGTGCCCCACAGCGTGGCGAACGCAATGCCGACCAGCACCAGGTTGTTGTACAGGAACGCCGCTTCACGACTCACCATGCTCTCGAGCTCAGCCGTCGCCTCCATGTCCTTGAGGCGCGTGGACACGAGGATCGCCGTGAGCACCGTGGCGGCAATCAGGAAGCCGAGGAACCAGGATCCGACGTTCGACTGCGCAAACGCGTGCACGCTCTCGATGATGCCGGAGCGCGTGATGAAGGTGCCGAGGATGGACAGCAGGAAAGTGAGCACGACGAGGGTCACGTTCCACTTCTTGAGCATGCCGCGCTTTTCCTGAATCATGATCGAATGCAGGAACGCGGTCCCGGTGAACCACGGCAG
>JAABRL010000005.1:136165-190134 GCA_011390935.1 Gemmatimonas sp. | reverse complement strand
ATCGCGCCCCCCCCGTTGCCAGTTGGCCCCGAGCGTTGCAGCTTCGCGGGGACATGAGCACGAAGCACCCTGCCTCCCCCCGAGGCGCGGCCGCCGATCCTGGCCGTGCGCGCCTCGTATCCATGCCGGCCCCCGCGCCGGCACCAAGCGCGCTACCCAAGGACCTCGATGAGGCCCTCTCGGCGGCCGCCGCCATGCTGCGGTCGTCGGAGGTGGTCACGGTCCTCACGGGAGCCGGCGTCTCTGCCGAGAGCGGCATTCCCACCTTCCGCGACGCGCTCACGGGCTGGTGGTCGCAGTTCCGCCCCGAGGAGCTGGCCACGCCCGAAGCCTTCGCCGAAGACCCGGCGCGCGTCTGGAGCTGGTACGCGCTGCGCCGGTCCCTGGTGCGGCAGGCCAGGCCGAATCCGGCCCACGAGGCGCTGGCTTATCTGGCGCACAAGTCGCCGCGGTGCACGCTGCTCACGCAGAATGTCGACGGGCTCCACGAGGCCGCCGGCCACGAGGACGTGGTCTCGCTGCACGGCAGTCTCATGCGGGTACGGTGCAGCGCCGACTGCTCGCCGGCGTTCGAGGCACCGCTGGCAATGGACGAGGTCGGCGGAGACGCCGTGCCCACGCCGCCGCCGCCCTGCGCGCTGTGCGGCGCCCCGCTGCGCCCGGACGTGGTGTGGTTCGGCGAGGCGCTCCCCACCGACGCGCTGGAGCGGGCGCGCGCCGCGACCTTCGCCTGCGACGTCTTCCTCAGCGTGGGTACGAGCAACATGGTGGAGCCAGCCGCGTCACTGCCCTGGCTCGCGGCGTCGCACGGGGCAACGGTGCTGGTGATCAACCCCAGCCTCGCAGGGCAGCGCACCGGGCCGTCGATTGTGCCACTCATGGGCAGTGCGGCGGCGCTGCTACCGCGCCTCGCCGCCCGCGCGTGGCCCGCACGGCGCTAGTCGACGCCGGTCAGGTCGAGGGCGCGGGCGGAAGCAGGACGGCGATCTCGGTGCCAGCCCCGATCATGCTCTCGGCGCGAATCCGCCCGCCGTGTGCTTCGGCCAGATGGCGCACGATCGATAGCCCCAGGCCTGTGCCCCCGGCTTCGCGCGAGCGTCCCGGGTCGGCCCGGTAGAACCGTTCGAAAATGCGCGGCAGGTGCTCTTCGGCAATCCCGGTTCCGGTGTCCCGCACCCCGAGCCACACCCCCTCGGCACAGGCGTCGGCGAACAGCGTGACCGAACCGGTGCTCGTGTGCCGGAGCGCGTTCTCCGTCAGGTTGCTCAGAATCTGGCGCGCAGCCGTGGGGTCGATGTAGGCGGATTCGCCACCGGCGGCAATGCGCGTGACGAGCAGCACGCCCTTTGACGTGGCCTGCGCCGCGAGCGGCGCGGTGATCTCGGCCATGAGCGCACGCACGTCGAGCTCCGATGGATTGGGGAGCCAGCCGCCGGACTCGATGCGGGACAGGTCGAGCAGGTCATCCACGATGCGCTGCATGCGCCGCACGTTCGACTCCGTCATGCCGAGGAACTGCTTGCGCAGATCGCGCGGCAGCTCGTCGTCGGACAGCGTTTCCACGAAGCCGCTGATCACGGTAAGCGGCGTGCGCAACTCATGCGATACGTTGGCTACGAAGTCACGCCGAACGGCCTCGAGCCGACGAAACGGCGTGAGATCGTAGAGGGCGAGGATCGCACCACCGGCAGGCAGCGGACGTGCCGTGAGCGACAGCGTGCGGTCGTCAACGCGCACCTCCGATGGTTGCGCAATCTCGCCGCTCAGCACCGCGGCCAGCGACTCGCGCAGCGTGCGATCACGTGGCAGAAAGTCGGCCGGGAAGGGCACCGGCTCGCGCAGACGCAGGATCTGTCGCGCCGTTTCATTGATGCGCACCACCTGCTGCTTTTCGTCGACCGCGATCACCCCTTCGTTGAGCGATTCGGTGAGGGCGGCCAGCAAGGCCTCTTCCGCTTGCAGGGCGGAGAGGCGCGCGCTGGATTGTTCGGCGAGGCGTCGGAGCGACTCGGCGAGATCCGAGACATCCCCGGTACCGTACCGTGCCGGCCGTCGGCTCACATCGCCCGAGGCAAGGGCTCGTGACACCTCACCCAGCTCGCCAAGCGGCGTGGTCACGGACCGCGCGATCAGTCGCGAGGCGGCGCCCCCGACCAGCAGCAGGGCCGCCGCGCCGAGCGCGAGGTCGCGCTGCACCCCGCGGCGCAACGCCTCGGCGTCGATCGCGCCGGTTCCAGCGCCAACGTCGCGAGCCTGTGCGATGCGGCGGTCTGTCACAACCGCCGCGAGCACCGCGCCGGCCGTCACGAGTGCCCCTGTGAACAGGAGCAGGCGACGGCTCAGGCGCATGTGAACACACCAGCGGTGCGGATCAGTTGCTTCTCCCCTGCGACGACCGGAGTCGGTACCCGAATCCCCGCACCGTTTCGATCAGGTCGCCCGCGGGGCCAAGCTTGGCGCGCAGCCGCTGCACGTGCATGTCCACCGTGCGCGTCTGAATGTCCGGGGCCGCATCCCAAACGGTTTCGAGCAGGTGACCCCGACCCTGGACGCGCCCGCGCCGCTCCGCCAACGTGATCAACAGCTTGTACTCGGTTGGGGTGAGGTCGATGACCTGCTCGTCAACGTGCACCGACAGCGCCGCTCGGTCAATGCGAATGGGGCCAATATGCAACGTGTCCGCGCTCGCGGGCTGCGGCTGCGCGGCACGGCGCAGGATCGCCGCGACCCGCAGCACCAGCTCCTGCGGAGAAAACGGCTTGGTGAGGTAATCATCGGCACCGAGCGACAGGCCGCGAATACGATCGACCTCTTCGCGCCGCGCCGTCAGCATGAGCACCGCCACGTCGCGCGTACTATCGTCGCTGCGCAGACTCTCGAGGACTTCGAACCCCGACATCCCCGGCAGCATCAGGTCGAGCACCACGAGCGCTGGCCGCTCACGCCGTGCCATATCGAGCGCGTCCTGACCGCTGGCGGCCGTGGACACGCGGTAACCCGCCTTCGCGAGGTGATAGGCCACGAGCGCGACGATTTCCGGCTCGTCGTCTACCACCAGCACGCGATCAGCGACCACGGGAGGTGGATTCATGATGGCCGCGGCGCGCTGCGGCCGGTCAGACGGCGCTGGATCTTGGCCACCAGCATCTCGATGGCCACCGTGTTGCTGCCGCCCCGGGGGACGATGACGTCGGCGTAGCGTTTGCTCGGCTCGACAAACTGCAGATGCATGGGCTGGACCGTGGACAGATATTGATCAAGGATCGAGTCCAGCGTACGGCCACGGTCGGCCAGATCTCGGCGAATCCGCCGAATGAGGCGAATGTCCGGATCGGCGTCCACGTAAACCTTCACATCGCAAACCGCGCGAACCCGCTCATCGGCGAGCAGCAGGATGCCATCGATGACAATGACATCCGCCGGTTCCACTCGTCGCACTGCCGCGCTTCGCGAATGCGTCGCGAACTCGTAGACCGGAACCTCGACGGCCTCGCCGCGTGCCAGCGCCTCCACGTGCGAGGCCAGCAACTCCACGTCGAACGCATCCGGGTGGTCCCAGTTCACGTGATGGTGCAGTTCGTGCCGGGACAGATGCGAAAAGTCCCGGTAGTACGAATCCATTTCGATGAAGGCGACCGACGCGTCACCGAGGGCATCCGCGACTTTGCGGGCCACCGTGGATTTGCCGGACCCCGTGCCGCCGGCGATGCCGAAGATCAGGGGCTTCATGCGCAACAGCCTCGCAACAGATTCGATACGATCATCAGGATGCTGGTGAGGCGTGACCGCGAAGCGACGATTCGGTCACGGTTCGGTATCGGAGGCCGGCTCGGGCGTTCGGGCGCCGGACAACGGGACCTGCAGTGCGTCGTCGAAAGCTCGTTGCGAAGCCTGCGGTGGGCAACCGGCGCCCGACGCTGTGACGAGCACGCGACAACGGGCCCGGACGCGCGGCGGGTAGGCGAACGCCCCGGCGCCCCTCTATACTTTGTGCATGAACAGCTCTGTGTCCGTCCCTGATGATGCGCCCGTCCGCGAGCCCGACGCGCTCCGTGCCTACGTGAACGAACGCGGCGTCTCGGTACCACGCGGTGCGTCTGCGCTCGACGTGGTGCGCGCCTTCGATGCCACCGCCGCCGATGCCCTCGTCGCGGGCACCCAGCGACTGACCGACAGTCGCGGTCTGCCCATTGGGGTGGATGCCCCAGCGCATGGCGGCGCGATCTATCGCCTGCTGCCCGTGCGCGCGACCAGCCTTGAACTCGCCGAGGGCGACGCATGACGGTCTCCGCGGCCGGCTACGCGCTGCTGCAGCGCCTCCCCAAGGCGGAGCTGCACGTGCACCTCGATGGGTCATTGCGGCCGGAGACGTTGCATGCGCTCGCGGTGGAACGAGGCGTCGCGCTCCCGGTGCCCGATCTCGCGTCCCTCGGCGACTTCATGCGGGTGGATGACGCACGCAATCTCGGCGACTATCTCGCGCGATTCGAGATCACGCTCGCCGTGATGCAGGACGCCGAGTCGCTTGAACGCATTGCGCACGAACTCGTGATCGATTCCGCGGAAGACGGCGTGCGCTACGTGGAAGTGCGCTGGTGTCCTACGTTGAATGCGCGCGGTGCGCTCTCGCTCGACGAGGTGGTGACGGCCGTGCATCGTGGACTCCGTCGGGGCGAGCGCGAGACGGGTACCGTGGCGCGCAGCATCATCTGCGCGCTGCGCAATCTGGGCCCGTCGCACGCGCTGGAGATGGCGGAGCTGGCGGCGGCGCACCGCACGCTTGGCGTGGTGGCGTTCGACCTGGCGGGTGGCGAGGCAGAGAATCCGGCGCGTTCATTCGCCACGGCGTTTGCCTTCGCGCGCGCACACGATCTCGCGGTCACGGTGCACGCGGGGGAAGGCGCGGGCGCCGAATCCATCCGCGAAGCCGTGCACCTGTGCGGCGCCGATCGTATTGGTCACGGCACCCGGCTGGGCGAGGATCCGTCGTTGCTGGCGTATGTGCGCGATCGCGGCATTGCGCTCGAAGTGTGCCCCACGAGCAATGTGCAGACGCGCGTGGCCCCCACCTTCGCGGAGCATCCGATCAAGGCGCAGCACGAGGCCGGTGTCTGCGTCACGATCAACACCGACAATCGGCTCATGAGTGGTGTGACGCTCACGGAAGAGTATGCGCGTTGCGCCGATCAGCTGGGCTTCGACCTGGACGTGCTATCGGCGCTTTCGCTGCAGGCGTTCGAGGCCTCCTTCTTGCCGCTGCCTGAGCGTCGGGTCCTGCGTGCGAACGCCGAGCGGGACATGGCGCTGCTCCGCGCGGAGTTCGGCGGCGTGCTGCTCGATACCGAGCCAGCGGGAGCATCGGCATGAACATGCCCTTTCGTACCGCCGCCATGGCCGTGCCGAGCGATGCGCCCGGCGCGCATGAGGCCGGGCTGGCCGCCGACGCGATTCGTCGTCGTGCCGGTGATCGGTTCGCCCGACCGGTGTGCGGCATCGTGCTCGGCAGCGGCCTCGGCGGGTTGGCGCTGCAGGTGAAGGATGCCGTGCACATCCCGTTTGCCGATGTGCCGGGATTTCCGGCCGCGACGGTGTCGGGACACGCGGGGCAGGTGATCGTGGGCCGTCTCGACGAGGTGCCGGTGGTCATGCTGGCCGGGCGCTTGCACCTGTACGAGGGCCATGCACCGGCGATCGCCGGCTATCCGGTGCGTGTACTGCACGCGCTCGGCGCCCCCGTCTACCTCGCGTCGAATGCCGCGGGCGGCATCAACCGCACCTTCGCGCCGGGCGATCTGATGCTGGTCGCCGATCACATCAATCTGATGTTCCGCAATCCGCTGCACGGTCCGGTGCAACCCGGCGACGAGCGCTTCCCGGACATGGCGGAGCCGTACGACGCGGGGCTGCGGGCCGCGCTGCACCGCGTGGCGCATGCCCTCGGCATCGACCTCAAGGACGGGGTGTACATGGGATTGCTGGGTCCCACGTATGAGACACCGGCGGAGGTGCGCATGCTCGAGAAGTTCGGCGCCGATGCGGTGGGCATGTCCACCGTGCCGGAAGTCGTGGTGGCGCGCGCACTCGGGATGCGCGTGGCGGCGATCTCGCTGATCACGAACAAGGCGGCGGGACTCAGCCCGGCGCCGCTCGATCATGCCGAGGTGCTGCAGGTGGGGCGCGAGGCCGCGGAGCGGTTCCAGCAGCTGGTGACCGGTTTCGTGAAGGAGCTGGCAACGGCCGGCGATTGACATATCAACAGCTGTTGATGTATTGTTCGATATGACCATCACGGCCGCCGACCGGCAGACGCTCGCGCGTCGCTTCCACGCACTCTCCGATCCGACGCGGCTGGCCATTCTGGCCATGCTGCAGGGGGGCGAGTGCTGTGTGTGCGATCTGCAGAGCGCCCTCGACGCGGCGCAGTCACGCCTCTCCTTTCACCTGCGCGTGCTTCGCGAAGCGGGGTTGGTCTCCGATCGCAAAGACGGCCGGTGGAGCTGGTACCAGCTCGAACCCGAGGCACTGGCCTCGATGCAGGACGCCCTCGGCGATCTTGGCCCGGTGACCGGGCCACGCTGCTGCGGCTGAGCCGTTCCCGCTGTCCCCCGCACGTCCATTGCCGCCTTGCTGCGGCCAAATGCATCAACATTTTTTGATGGAGTTCGTCATGGCCACCCCACTTCCCCTGCACAACGCCGCCGACGAGTCGCTCACGCAGTCGGTCCAGGCCCACTACGGCGCGGCGGCGACCGTCGCCGCCAGCGGCCAACGTGCCTCCTGTTGCGGACCGGTCGAACCCAATGAGAGTGCCGGCGGGTGCTGCGGCGGCGCTGAGACCAGTTGGGCCAGCGTGGCCACCGCGGTGGACCCCATCTCGGACAACCTCTATGACGACACCGAACGCGCTCAGCTGCCGTCGGGCGCCGTGCTCGCTTCGCTCGGCTGCGGCAACCCCACGGCGCTCGCCGAGCTGCGGGCGGGTGAGGTGGTGCTCGACCTCGGATCCGGCGGCGGGATCGACGTGCTGCTCTCCGCGCGTCGGGTGGGGCCAACCGGCAAGGCGTACGGACTCGACATGACCGATGAAATGCTCGCGCTGGCGCGTCGCAACCAGGCCGAGTCCGGGCTCACCAACGTGGAGTTTCTGCGCGGCCACATCGAGCAGATTCCGCTCCCCGATGCGTCGGTGGATGTGATCATCTCCAACTGCGTGATCAACTTGTCCGCCGACAAGCGCACGGTGCTGCGCGAGGCGTTCCGTGTGCTCAAGCCCGGCGGCCGGTTTGCGGTGAGCGATGTACTCTCACGTGGCGTGGTGCCCGCGGCGGTGCGACAGAGCATGGCGGCGTGGGTCGCGTGCCTGGCGGGCGCGATGGACGAAACCGAGTTCCTGCGGCTGCTCGGCGAGGCGGGCTTCGAGGACGCGTCCGTGGAACCGACACGCGAATACAGCGCGGCCGATGCGCTCGAGTTTCACCGTCAGACCGGCGTGGCGCACGACGAGACCATGGACGGCATGCACAACCGATTCTTCTCGGGCTTCGTGCGCGCCACCAAGCCGACTGTGGAGGGCCGCGATGCCTGAGCCATTCGCCGGCACCGTGCGTGCTGCTCGCGCTGACGACCTGCCGAGCATGCGGACGTTGCTTCAGGACAGCGCCTTGCCAGTCGAGGGAGTGGACGCGCATGTACAGGCGTTTCTCGTGGCGGAGCACGAGGGCACGCTGTTCGGCATGGTGGGGCTCGAGCACTACGGTGACGCGGCGCTGCTGCGCTCGCTGGTGGTACACGAGCGCGCCCGCGGCTCGGGACTCGGTGCACAATTGGTGCACGCTGTCGAGACTGCGGCGGCGCGCGACGGCGTACGCACGCTGGTGCTGCTCACGACAACCGCGGCGGCGTGGTTTCCACGATTCGGCTTCGTGACTACCACACGCGAGGCCGTGCCGGCGTCTGTCACGGCCTCGGTGGAGTTTCGCGGCGCGTGTCCCGCATCGGCCACGGTGATGCAGAAGGCGCTGCACGCGCGGTGATGGCGGTCAGGCCCAGTGATTGAGTGGGCCGTGTCCGCCGCCGATCGCGGGTGCCGTGAGAATGGCGCGATACACGTAGTCGAGCGAACTGCGCACCGACTCGCGCATGGAGTTGCCGCGTGCGAGGTGGGCGGTAATGGCGGCACTGAGCGTGCAGCCGGTGCCGTGCAAGCTGGTGGTCTCCACGCGCGGATGGCGAAAGTGCTCGATCTCGCCGTCGAGGTAGAGCACGTCCACCATTTCGAGTCCTGGCAGATGTCCGCCCTTGACCAACGCCGCCGATGCGCCGTGTTCGTGCACGAGCGCGCGCGCGGCGGTCTCCATGCTCGCGACGTCGTCGACGGGCGCGCCGAGCAGCACCTGCGCTTCATCGAGGTTGGGGGTGACCAGGGCCGCCAACGGTACGAGCCGCGTGCGAATCGCGGCCACCGTGCCGTCGTTCACCAGCAGGTCGCCCGACGTGGCGACCATCACCGGGTCGAGCACGTACGGGCCGAGCGCGTGCGTCCGAATGCCGTCCGCGACCGCTTGCACCACGTGCGCCGTGGCCAGCATGCCGCTCTTCACGGCAGCGGGTCGCAAGTCTGACGCGACCGCGTCGAGCTGCGCGCGCACCAGGTCGACGCCGACCGCTTCCCATGCGGTCACGCCCTGCGTGTTCTGCGCGGTAACCGCCGTCAGCACTGACGTGCCGAAGACCTGGAATCGCTGAAAGCTTTTGAGGTCGGCCTGGATGCCAGCGCCGCCACCTGAATCAGAGCCTGCCACGGTGAGCGCAATGGGCACCCGGCCAAGCGAACGCGGAGCCGTCACCGCCCCCCCGAGGTGGGCGAGGGGGGCAGCGACTTGAGTCGTGCCTTGAACTGCTGGAACGCGCGCGTGTCGGTGGTGAGCGACTGCAGGACGACCGGGTCGATGCGGGAGATCAATGCCTCGGTTTCCGCGACGCGATCTTCGGCCAGCGGGTGCGTGCTGAACATGCCTTCGAGGGCATCGGGACGCCGCTGGCGCTCCGCGAGCAGGGTGCGGAACATGGCCGGAATGCCACGCGGATCGATGCCGGCGCGTACGGCGTACTCGATGCCCGCACGGTCGGCGTCGCTCTCGTCGTCGCGGGAGAACTTGGCGAACAGGCCGCCCGCACCGAGCTGCACCGCGGTTGCGCCGAGGCCGCTGTTGCAGACCCCGGGCGCCAGAATGCAGCCGATCGCGAGCCCGAAGTTGGCCTGATTGGCCTTGGCCATCTGCTCCATGGAGTGTCGGAGCGTGACGTGCGCAATCTCGTGGCCGAGCACGCCGGCCAGCTCGGAGAGCGTTTCCGCGCGTTCGATCAGCCCGCGATTCACATAGATGTATCCACCGGGCACGGCGAAGGCGTTGATCTCGGCCTGATCAACCACGTAGAAGTGCCAGTCGAGATTTCGGGTATCGGCCACGCGAGCCATCGAGTCGCCAAGCACCGTGATGTACCGCGTGATCTCGGGATCGGTAATGAGGGGGATCTGCCGATTGAGTTCAGCGGCGTACTGACTTCCCATGGCCACTTCTTCCTGCGTGCTGGCCATGCAGCCCACGGCGCCGAGCGTAAGCACGCCGACCACCAGGCTGATCGAGAGGGGAGTACCGCGCCGTCCTCGGCGAACCTCGTCGCGATGGTGTGCCCGCAGTTGGTTTCCCATATCCTTGTACCTGCGCCGCGAACGGCGCGATGAAGTGACACGTTGCCAGTACCCGATGTCCAACCCGACTCCCGTGAAGCTGCTGACTCTCGCCCGTGACCTCAAGCGCCGGAAAGCGCGTGAACGGAGCGGCCTCTTTGTGGCCGAAGGCGTTCGCACGGTTGAGGCGCTTGTTGAGAGCGCCCTCCCCGTGCGAGGCGTGCTGCTGGCCGACGATGCCGATACCGACCCTCGCGTACAGACCCTCCTGGAGCGCCTCGCAGTGCGCGCGGTTCCCGTGCTGCGCGTGTCGTCGACCGACTTCCTCTCCGCCGCCGACACCGAGTCACCGCAAGGCATTCTCGCCGTTGCAGAAATACCCCGAAGGTCGCTCGACGATCTGTCGGTGCCGCGCCGTGTGCTGGTGCTCGACGCGGTCCAGGATCCCGGGAATGTGGGCACGATCCTTCGCACGGCGGCCGCGCTTGGGGTGGACGTGACGATCACGCTGCCGGGCACGGTTGACGTATGGAACGCCAAAGTCGTCCGTAGCGCGATGGGGGCAGTGTTCACGCATTCGGTAGTGCCGATGGCCTGGGATGAGGCCGCACGGTGGCTGCAGGTGCGCGACGTGCCTCTGTGGGCGGCTGACGCAGCGGGTGCACCGGTGACCCAGGCGGCGGCCGACCATCCGGCTCGGCTGGCGTTGGTGGTGGCGAACGAAGGCGCGGGTGTGTCACCGCATGTGGCGGCGGCCGCACAACGCCTCGTGGCCATTCCCATGGTGCCGGGTGCGGAGTCGCTCAATGTCGCCGTGGCGGCGGGCATCCTGCTCTACGTGCTCGCGTCTGGTTCTCCCTGACCCCTGCTGTTCATGCCCGCTGCCTTGCCGCTCGCTGAATTCTGGCCGTTTCTGCTCGCGACCTTTGTGGTTGGCGCGAGCATCGGCTCGTTCCTCAATGTTTGTGTCGCGCGGTGGCCGGCCGATCTCAGCGTGGTGTCTCCGCCGTCTCGCTGTCCGCACTGCGAGCGGCAGATCCGGTGGCACGAGAACGTGCCGATCTTCGGCTGGATGCGCCTGGGGGGCAAATGCGCGGGCTGCCGGGCTGGCATCTCGCCGCAGTACCCGCTGATCGAACTGGTCGTGGCGCTTGGCTGGCTGACCAGCGTCTACGCGTTCGGGTTCACCTTCGAGGCGCTCCGCGTCGCCGTGGTTGGCACGATCCTGCTCGGCATCGCCCTCACGGATCTGCAGCACTATCTCATTCCGGACGGGTTCACGCTCACGGGGCTGGGCTTTGCCCTGGTTACCTCGATTGCCGCCGTCGTGTGGTTTGACGGGCCGACGCTGTTTGCGGGACCGATCGATGCCATTCTGGGGGCCTGCGTCGGGGCGGGCGCCATTCGCATCATCGGCTGGCTTGGTGAAGTCGCGCTCAAGAAGGAGGCGATGGGCTTTGGTGACGAAACGCTGATGGCGTTCGTGGGCGCGGTCCTCGGACCGCCGCGATCGCTGCTCACCATCGTGGGCGGCGCGTTTCTGGGCGCCGTGCTCTTCCTGCTCATCGTCGGCCCGATCGTTGCCGTTCGGGCCAAACAGCGTGGCGAAGAGTTCGCCTTTCCCGATGTGCCGTTCGGCGTATTCCTTGCGCCTGCTGCGCTCCTTGCCTTGCTTTGGGGAGACCCCCTGATTGCCTGGTACCTCGAGCGCACCCTCGGCCTGTGACCGCACCGCATCGTACGCATCTCTCGCCTTTTCGCCGCCACGCTGGACTGGTAGCCGCCCTGTCGTTCACGCTGCTCGCCGCGTGCGAGTCGGCGCCATCGGTGGGTGATGGCCCGTACGCCAAGGTGCTTGGCCGCGCGATCCCCAAGGTGGAGCAGGCCACCGGGCTCACGTTCAAGGAGCCGCCGGTCCTCGAGACGCGCTCCAAGGCAGAGGTGCGCGAGTTCCTGCTCAAGCAGCTCACCAGCGAGCGCGCGGCGACGTCGCTGGCCGGACAGGAGCGCGTGTACAAGGTGCTCGGGCTCATCCCGCAGGACACCGATCTGAACGCACTGCTGCGGCGCCTGCTCGAGGAGCAGATCGTGGGCTACTACGATCCGGCCACCAAGGTGCTGTACGTGGTGGACGATGTGCGCTCCGATCTGGTGGAGATCACGATCACGCATGAGCTCGTGCATGCGCTGCAGGATCAGTATGTGAACATCGACTCCATTCAGTCCGCCACCCACGACGCCGATCGGCAGGTCGCCGCGCAGGCGATTCTCGAGGGACAGGCGGTCTACGCGCAGCTGCGCGCGTCGCTTGGCGAAACAGGGATGCGCATGGGCGGATGGGATCGAGCGCGTGCGGCGATGCGCAGCGGTCAGGAAGGCATGCCGATCTTCGCGAACGCCCCCATGATCGTGCGCGAGTCGCTGCTGTTCCCGTACACCGGTGGTGCCGATTTCGTGCATCGGTTCATCGGACGTCGGCCGGATGACAATGTGCTCGACGATTTTCCGATCTCTACACGACAGCTGCTCAGCGACGGGTCGTACTTCGGCACGGGCGACACGCCCGCTACGGCGGCTGAGCGACGGATTCCGCACCAGGTGACACTCCCCGCACCGGCACGCGGCACGGTCGCATTCAGCAATGTATTCGGCGAGTTCGAGACGCGGCTGATCATGTACGAGTACATCAACAAC
Organism: Gemmatimonas sp.; assembly: GCA_011390935.1. Lineage (GTDB taxonomy): Bacteria > Gemmatimonadota > Gemmatimonadetes > Gemmatimonadales > Gemmatimonadaceae > JAABRT01. The sequence goes on along the minus strand of JAABRL010000005.1, from coordinate 177,749 downwards.
GAGCTGCAGGCCGGTCGCGCCGCCCAGGGCGTGAATGGCGATCGGTACGCGCTGATCGAACTGCCCGAGGGCGATGCACTCGTGTGGGCCAGCGCGTGGGACAATGCCGTGGAAGCGGCCGAGTTCGTGGACCAGTACACGTCGTGGCTGCGCAAGCGCCATCCGCGCATCAACTCGCAGGACGCGCTGGATGCGCCGACGCGTCGCTACTACGCACCGCCGGATTCGGCCAAGGGGCGTGTGGCGCGCAGCGTGATCGTGCATGTGGAAACTCGCGGGGCGACTCCGCTCGTAGTGATCACCGATGCCCCATTCCGACAGGCCGACGGACTCATCGATCCGAAGCGGATTGTCATCGACGACTGACGGACCGCGCACCGACGCGGTCGAGCCGGCGCTGCCACCCGCGCTGCGCATCACCGCCGACGACGAAATCAAGCGGCAACGCCTCGTCGCCATGAAGCGCACGGCCACCGGGATGCTGGTGGTCGTCGCCGCCATGTTTCTGGCGTCTCGGTTGCTTGAAGCGCAGTACCCGTGGTTGGCGTGGGTGCGCGCGTTCTCCGAAGCGGCGATGGTGGGTGGTATCGCCGATTGGTTCGCCGTCACCGCGCTCTTTCGCCATCCGCTCGGCATTCCGATCCCACATACCGCGATTGTGCCGGCGCGCAAGGATCGCATCGGCACGGCGCTCGGCAATTTCGTACAGCGCAATTTTCTGCAACGCGAGGTGGTGGAGCAGAAGCTGGCCGCGATGAAGCTCGGCGAACGGGCCGCGCGCTGGCTGGCCGAGCCGCAGAACTCACGTCGCCTGGCACGTCACGTGGCAACCGGTCTCTCGGGCGCCGTGAATGTGCTGCGCGATGACGATGTGCAGGCGGTCGTGGACCGGGCCGTGGTCACCCGGCTGCGCACGATGCAGGTGGCACCGCTGCTGGCCCGCGGCTTCGAACTGCTCACGGCGGGCGGACGTCATCAGACGCTGCTGGACGATGCGTTGCGTCTGGCCGCGCGCTTCATCGCCGAGAACGATGAAGTGATCCGTGAGCGCATCAAGCAGGAGAGTCCCTGGTGGGTGCCGGGGTTGGTGGAGAACAAGCTGCACGATCGGATTGTCACCGGCGTGGAGAACACGCTGGCGGCCGTGGCGGCTGATCCGGAGCATCCGCTCCGTCATCGGTACGACGAGGCGGTGCAGCGGTTCGTGGAGTCGCTGCGCACCTCACCGGATGTGATCGCACGGGCCGAAACACTCAAGCTCGAGCTGCTCGACCACCCCAAGGTGGCCGAGTTTTCAGCCGAGGTGTGGGGCGACCTGAAGGGACGCATCACGCGGTATGCGGAACGTCTGTCGCAGGAGCAGCAGGAAGAACCGGACGCGATCGAACGGTGGGTGAGCGGACTCGGCACCACTGTGCTGAACGACCCTGCGCTGACGGCGAAGGTGGACCAATGGGTACTCGAGCTGGTGACCTATGCCGTGGAGCAGGCGCGCGGCGAAGTGTCGCAGCTGATCGCCACCACGGTGGCGCAGTGGGACGCCGATGCGACGTCACGCAAGATTGAACTGCAGATCGGGCGTGATCTGCAGTTCATCCGTATCAACGGAACGCTGGTTGGCGGATTGGTGGGGCTGCTGCTGCACGCGTTGGCGAAGGTGCTGTAGGATCGGCACGGTCCGCCGGGGTGTCGGAGACGGCGGCCAGCAGTGCGAGATGCAGGACTTCGTCCATGCCGCTGGCAAAGGTGAACGCCATGCCCTTGCGCACTTCTTCCGGCACGTCGCGCAGGTCCTTTTCATTGGCCTTGGGCAGGATCACTTCCCGCAGTCCGGCACGGTACGCCGCGAGTACCTTCTCCTTCACGCCACCGATCTCGAGCACACGTCCTCGCAGCGTGACTTCGCCGGTGAGCGCCACATCGCGTCGCACGGGACGGCGCGACAGCGCACTGGCGAGCGCGAGCGTCACGGCAATGCCGGCCGAGGGGCCATCCTTCGGAATCGCGCCCGCGGGGAAGTGCAGATGCAGGTCGGATTCACGAAAGCATGCCTCGCTGATGCCCAGCGCCGTCGCGCGTGAGCGCACGAAGGAGTATGCCGCATCGACCGACTCACGCATCACGCCGCCCAGCTGTCCGGTCACGGTGAGCTTGCCCGTACCTGGCATGTGCAACGCCTCGATCGTCATCAGTTCGCCGCCGGTGCTGGTCCACGCGAGCCCGGTCACGGCGCCCACCTCCGGCTCCTTTTCGGCCTCCTCCATGGTATAGCGCGGTGCGCCGAGAATCGTCTCCACGCGTTCGATGTCGATCAGCCAACTGGATGTGTCACCATCGGCTTTCGCGCGCGCGCGCTTGCGCAGGATCGACGCCAGCGAGCGCTCGAACGCGCGCAGCCCCGCTTCGCGCGAGTAGCGCGACGTGATGTGGCCGAGCACCTGCTCGGGGAGCGTGATGTCGAGTGGGTCGAGTCCGTGATCGGTGAGGAGGCGCGGCAGCAGATAGCGCTCCGCGATTTCCACCTTCTCTTCGATGGTGTAGCCCGCAATGCGAATCACTTCCATGCGATCGCGCAGCGCTGGCGGAATGTCGAAGATGTTGTTGGCCGTGCAGATGAACAGGACGGACGACAGGTCGAACGGCAGATTGAGATAGTGGTCGACGAAGCTGTCGTTCTGCGACGGATCGAGCACTTCCAGCATGGCCGCGGTGGGATCACCGCTGGCGCCGCCATTCCCCATCTTGTCGATCTCGTCGATCATGATGACGGGGTCCCTTACCTGCACACGTCGCAGCGCCTGCAGCAGCATGCCGGGCATGGCGCCCACGTACGTACGTCGATGGCCGCGAATCTCGGCTTCGTCGCGTACGCCGCCCACAGAGATGCGGTAGAACTCACGCCCGATGCTCTTGGCAATCGCGGTGCCGAGCGAGGTTTTGCCGGTGCCGGGTGGGCCCGCGAGACAGAGGATCGGGCCGTTCGGATCGCCGCCCCGCAGCTTGCGCACGGCGAGATACTCCACGATGCGCTCTTTGGCTTCGTCGAGTCCGTAGTGCCGATCGCCCAATGCGTTTTCGACCTTCTCGAGCGAAATCTCCGCATCGTTCGCCGACCGTTGGTGCCACGGCAGGGCCAGCAGGGTGTCGAGATACGTGCGCAAGACCTGATACTCGCTGCTGGCCGGCGAGAGCATACGCAGCCGCTCGGTTTCGCGCCGCGCTTCCTGCAGCACCTTGTCAGGCAGCTGCGCTTCGTCAATGCGGCGCAACAGATCGACCGCTTCCTTTTCATTCGGATCGGCCTCGCCGAGCTCCGACTGGATGGCGCGCAGCTGCTGGCGCAGGTAGAACTCGCGCTGGTGCTCCTCGATCTTCACCTCGGTCTGCTTCTTCACGTCCTCCATGACGCGTGCCCGCGCCACTTCGCGTTCGAGGCGCGACAGGATGAAGCGAATGCGCTGTCCGATGTCGAGGCGCTGGAGCACCTCATCCTTGTCGGAGATGCGCAGGTTCATGTTGGTGGCGGCCAGATCGGCGAAGCGTCCGGGGTCGGACACGTTCATTTTGAGGATCTGGGGGACTTCACTCGGGATGCGCTCGATCAGCTCCGCGAGCGTTTCGGCGGCGGAGACGGTGCGTGCGATCAGCTCATCGAGTTCGGCCGGGTCGGCGGGCGTTTCCTTGGCGCCCTGGACGCGGGCGAGCGCATACGGCTGCACCTGGTCGATGTCGTCGAGCGTGATGCGGCGCAGTCCCTGCAGCGTGATCTGCACCGTGTCGCCGGGCAGGTTGATGCGTTCGTGCACCCGCGCGGCGACCGCGACCTTGCCGATGAAGCTGCGCGGGTCGATCGGGTCCTCCTGTTCGCTGCCGGCCACCACCAGCGCCACGATGAGCCCCGATTCTTCGTGCGCGCGCAGCAACGCCAGGTTTTCGGGGGCGCCCATCTGGACGGCGATCGTGCCGAGCGGGAAGACGATCGTGGAGCGCAAGGCCATGAGCGGCAGCGTGGGCGGCAGCTCGGAGCGCAGGATCTCTTCCTTTTTCTGCCCGCGAGGCATGGGCAGCGACGGAAAGCGCGAAGCAGGACGGGACACGGCAGGTCGGGCGAAAGATTCCGGCACGGCGTGGATGAGACGCAGGGCGGGTGTGTCGGGGGCTGTGGCGTCAGCGCGACGGCCTCCGTCACATGAAGTATCGGACGTATGTCACCAATCAGTGAGACGGGGGAAGATACGGGCTGGCGCCCGGGTCGCAAATCACGATGGCGCCAGTACTTGCGCCGATCGCGGGGAGCGGCGGCGCTGCGAGGGCGATCTCGGGGGCGGTCCCTAGCGTCCGGGCACGGACCGAGATACGTTTGAGGGCTATGTTCGACGAGCTCTCAGACAAACTCGGCAACGTCTTTGCCCGCTTGCGCGGCAAGGGCGTCCTCACCGAAGCGGATATCAAGGAAGGGCTGCGCGAAGTACGGCGCGTCCTGCTTGAAGCCGACGTCAACTTTTCCCTCACCAGACAGTTTCTGGAGAAGGTCGAGAAGAAGGCGATCGGCGCGCTGCAGATCAAGCAGGTGCGGCCCGAGCAGCAGATCGTCAAGATCGTGCACGATGAGCTCACGGCCATGCTGGGCGAGCGCCGAGAGGGGCTGAAGATCAGCACGGTGCCGCCCACCATCATCATGATGGTCGGCCTGCAGGGCTCGGGCAAGACGACCACGGCGGCCAAGTTGGCGCGCCGCCTCAAGGCCGAGGGCAAGAGCACGCGCCTGGTCGCGGCCGACGTGTACCGCCCGGCCGCCATCGATCAGCTCGAGACGCTGGGCAGGCAGCTCGATGTCCCCGTGTACGCCGATCGCAGCACCACCGACGTGGTGAAGATCGCCAAGGCCGGTATCGAGCAGGGCACACGTAATCGTGATCGCGTCGTCATCATCGACACCGCGGGCCGTCTGCAGATCGATACCGATCTCATGGACGAACTCAAGCGGCTCAAGGCGGCGGTGAAGCCCGACGAAATCATGCTGGTGGTGGACGGCATGACGGGTCAGGAAGCGGTGAAGATCGCGCAGGGCTTCGATGACGCGCTCAGCATCACCGGGGTGACGCTCACCAAGCTCGACGGTGATGCGCGCGGCGGTGCGGCGCTCTCGATCTACGGCGTCACGCAGAAGCCGATCAAGTACATCGGTGTGGGCGAGAAGGTGGATGCGCTTGAGGAGTTCCACCCGGAGCGCATGGCCGGCCGCATCCTGCAGATGGGCGACGTGGTGTCGCTCGTGGAGAAGGCGCAGGAAGCGTTCGACGCCGACGCCGCGAAGGTGCTCGAAAAGAAGGTGCGCAAGGAGGGGATGGATCTCGACGACTTCCTCACCGCCATGCGCCAGATGCAGAAGTTGGGACCGCTGGAGAACCTGCTCAAGCTGGTGCCCGGCGTGAACACCAAGGCGCTGAAGGATGCCAAGATGGATCCGAAGCGTCTCAAGCACGTGGAAGCGATCGTGCTGTCCATGACCAAGGCGGAGCGCAAGAAGCCCGAGCTGCTCAACGGCTCGCGGCGGGCGCGCATTGCCAAGGGATCGGGGCGGCCGGTGAGCGAGGTCAATCGCCTGCTCGAGCAGTTCCGCGGCATGCAGAAAATGATGAAGAAGATGGGCGGGCAGGCAGGGAAGGGCGGCCGGATGCCGTTCCCGATGCCCGGGATGTTCGGCGGGCGGTAGCCGAACACGGTCGCCTGCGGGCGACGCCAGTACACCCCCGAGTGCGCGCCGGATCGACCGGTGATGCGAGGAGCTCGGCACCGCGTTATGCACCCTCTCTGGAAGGATCGCTGCAATGGCCGTGAAGATTCGTCTCCGTCGTGAAGGACGGAAGAAGACCCCGATGTATCGTATCGTCGTCGCCGACTCGCGCTTCCCGCGTGACGGCCGCTTCATCGAAATCATCGGGCAGTACCAGCCGCGTTTCGCGGAGGGTGCCCTCAACCTCAAGACCGACCGCGTGAACTACTGGCTGAACGTGGGCGCCCAGCCCACCGACACCGTGCGTTCGCTGCTCCGCAAGGCCGGTGTGCTCAAGGCGCGTCATGAGGCCCGCCTCGCGGCGAAGCTCGGCGCCGCGGCGGTGCCGCTCGCCGAATCGGCGCCTGCCGAGTCGGCGGCTGCCGACAGCGCGGAGTAACTCCGCTGGCTGAGCAACTGCTGGTCGGTCGGGTGCGTCGTGCACATGGTGTGCGCGGCGCGCTCCTGGTCGAGTCGAAGTCCGACGTGCCGGGTGCGGTCTTCGCGCCCGGCCGCGTCGTTTATGTCGGCGCGCCGGACGGCCTGCGCATCGACCCCGCGCCGCGCACCATCAGCGACGCGCGCGAGGTGCACCTCGGCTGGATCATCACGCTCGACGGACTCAGCGATCGTACGGTTGCCGAGTCCTGGAAGGCGCGCACGCTCTTCGCCGATGCGGACACGCTGCCGCCTCCCGATGAAGACCAGGTCTACCTGCACGATCTCATCGGCATCGATGTGTTCGCGCACGACGGGGGGCGACTGGGCCCTGTCTGTGACGTGTACGAAGCGCCGCAGGGGCTGCTCATCGAGGTCGAAACGGCTCGCGGAAAGCGTCTGGTGCCGTGGCGCGAGGAGTTGATCGCCGAGGCGGATTGGGACGCGCGCACCGTGCGCCTGATCGATCTGCCGGGGCTGGTGGACTGAGCGTCGTGCTCACCATCAACATCGTCACGATCTTTCCCGAGTTTTTTCGCGCGCCGCTATCGCTGAGTATTCCGGCGCGCGCCGCGGCGGCTGGGGGTGTGCAGTATCGGTTGCTCGATCTGCGCACGTTCACACACGATAAGCACCGCTCCGTCGATGACTATCCGTTCGGCGGCGGGCCCGGCATGGTCATGGCGCCCGGCCCGTTTTTCGAGGCCGTGGAGTCGGTGCAGGCCACGGCACCGATCGTGCTGCTATCGCCGCGCGGCCGACGCTTCGTGCACGCCGATGCGATGCGCTTCGCCGCCGATACCGAGCTCACGCTGCTGTGCGGCCACTACAAGGACGTGGACGAGCGCGTGGCGCAGCACCTCGCCACCGAAGAGCTGTCGCTCGGCGACTTCGTGCTCTCCGGTGGAGAGCCCGCGGCGCTGGCGATCATCGACGCCACGGTGCGACTGCTGCCGGGGGCGATGAGCGACCTCGAGAGTGCGCGCACCGACTCGTTCTATGATCGCGGGATCAGTGCGCCGAGCTACACGAGGCCGCCGGAGTACCGCGGGCACGCCGTACCCGATGTGCTTCTCAGCGGCGATCACGCGCGCATTGCGGCGTGGCGGGATGCGCAGTCGCTCGAGCGCACGCGTGAGGCCGAAGCGCGCGATCGCGCGGCGTGGGCGGTGCGCGATGTCGCCATTCAGGCACGGGAGGCCGAGATCGCGGCGCGTGAGGCACTGGCGCGCGCAAAAGCCGCGAAGAAGGCGAGGCGCCGTCGAACGCCACCGTCCGCCGAGTGATCCCCGACCGTCGGCTCAGCGCCGACTGTTGAACGTATCGCAGGCGGTCGGATCGCCGGATTCGTAGCCGCGGCGAAACCACTCCATGCGCTGGGCCGAGGTGCCGTGCGTGAACGATTCGGCCGATGCGCGTCCCTGCGTGAGGCGGTCGTCGCCGACAGCGGCGGCGGCGTTGAGCCCCTCCTCCAGGTCGCCACCGTCGAGCATCTGGCGCTGTGCCGTGGAGTGCGCCCACACGCCGGCGTAGCAGTCGGCCTGCAGCTCGAGGCGCACCGAGAGGGCGTTGGCCTGCGACGGATTGCGCTGCTGCATTTGCCGCACCCGCTGCGAGGTACCGGTGATGGTCTGCACGTGATGTCCGATTTCGTGCGCGACCACGTAGGCCTGCGCAAAATCGCCCGCGGCGCCAAAGCGTGTGTGCAGCTCGTCGAAGAAGGAGAGGTCGATGTAGACCTTCTGATCGCCCGGGCAATAGAACGGGCCGGAGGCGGACTGACCTGTGCCGCAGGCTGTGGGGGTGGCGTCGCGATACAGGACGAGCACCGCGTCGGCATACTGACTGCCGTCCTTCGCAAACAGCCGCGTCCATTCTGCCTGCGCGTCATCATGCACGAACGAGACGAACTGCATGAGCGAGTCTTCGGCGGGTGACGAGGCGACCGGACCAGTCGGCGCACTCGTCACCGCGCCACCGAACCCCGCAGCGCCCGGATCGGCCAGGCTCACGAAATCCCGCTTGAAGATGATGCTCAGAATGACGAGCACGATCATGCCGCCGAGACCGACCCGCATGCCGCCCCCCGGCGGGCGTCGTCCCCCGGAAGCGCCCCGACGATCTTCGACGTTTCGACTCTTGTGGCCGGGGGTCCAGCGCATGGGGGGCTCGCGCGACGGGGGAAGTGGGGGCGGCTATCGGACGCATGATAACGCGCGACGCGACTACCCAGCCAGCTGCCGCCACGTTCCGCGGCGTTCCGGGCAGTAGCTTATGCGAATGCCAGCGCCGAAAAGCAACGCCAAAGGGTTTGACCGCTCCATCGTGGAGGGGCCGTTGCTACCTGCCGTGTGGCGCATTGCGTGGCCCACGATGCTGCAGAATGTGATCGGCGGGCTGCAGGGCGTTGTGGACCATGCCATGGTCGGGCACTATGTGGGGTACACGGCCAATGCGGCCATCGGCGTGAGTCTGCAGCTGTTTCTCGTGGTCGTGGTGTTCATCTCGTCGCTGTTCACCGGCATGAGCGTGCTGGTCGCGCGATTTGCCGGGGCGGGCGATAGCGAGCGCGTGAATCGCACCGTGTACCAGGCCTTCCTCACGGCCGTCACGCTCTCGGTGGGCATTCTCGCGCCGGTGGGCTACTTCCTGGCGCCGAGTCTGCTGGGCATGGTGAATGCGGCGCCGGAGGTGCAGGCGGAAGCGCTGCCCTACTTGCGCATCATGTTCGGCTTCAGCTTCGGCATGCTCGTGTTCTTCATGCTCGGCGGCGCACTGCGGTCGGCGGGTGATGCGAAGACGCCACTGCGCATCGGCGTGGTCGTGACGGCGATGAATATCACGTTGAACGTGCTGCTCATTCGCGGTTTCGGTCCGATTCCCGCGCTCGGTACCGCCGGCGCCGCGATGGGCACGGTGATCGCCACGGGCAGCGCGGCCGTGTACGCGCTGATCGCGCTCAAGCGCGGATCGTGGGTGGTGCGGTTTCCTCACGCCGGCCCGTGGGGCCCGGATTGGGAGGTGATTCGATCGCTCTTCCGCTTCGGGCTCCCGGCGGGCATTCAGGGCATCGCGATGAACATCGGTGGTGTGCTGCTGTTGGGGTTCATCGGGTCGTTGGCCATGAGTGCGCAGGCGCAGGCTGCCTACGCGGTGGCGTATACCGAGCTCTTCAGTCTGGTGACCTGGACCGCCGTAGGATTGATGGGAGCGGTGGCCACGGTCGCCGGTCAGAACCTGGGAGCGGGGCAACCGGAGCGAGCGGAGCAGGCCACGCACATGGCGGCGCGCATGGCGGCGGGTGGCGCGGCCGTGATCGGGCTGGCCTACGTATTCATGCCACGCGTGCTGCTGGCCGCGTTCGGCATGCGTGATCCGGCGGTGGTGGAGATCGGCGTGGAGTTGCTGCGCGTGCTCAGCATCTCGGGCGTGTTCATCGCGGTGGCGCTCACCTACACGGGCGGGCTGCAGGGCACGGGCGACACGCGCAGCCCGCTCTACATCTCAATCATATCCCAGGTCGTGCTGCCGATCGGCCTCTGTTTCCTGCTGCAGCAGACGATCGGTTTGGAGGCCATGCACATCTGGTTGGCGATCCTGCTGGGGCACATGACACGCTGCGGCCTCAGCGCCTGGCGTTTCGGACAGGGGCAGTGGCGCGCCATCACGGTGGATGTCGGTAGTCGCGCGGCCTGACGCCGCATTTGTGCCAACGTGCAACGCCACCGATACTCCACCGATATGCTCGCCGTCGGAAACCCTCACGCTGCTCGAGCTGCGCATCATCCTCTGCTACCTCGACTTGCTCGCATGACCGTGTCGATTCGTGCTGTGTTGCTGCTGCTGCTCGCGGCGTTCGGCTGTGCCGAGCGCCCGGCCCCGTTGATTGGCGTGGTCTCCGCCAAGGGATACATCGAAGCGGGGCGCATGGCGGTCGATGACGCAATGCGGGCCGACCCGGCGCTGCGTGTGGACACGCTGTTTCTCATGCATTCGTCCAACCTTGCAGCCGATGCGGTCGCGATTGCGGATCAGCTGCTGGCCCGCCCCGGACTCGTGGGCGTGGTCGGGCATGTGACGAGTGGCTCGAGCCTTGCCGTGTCGCAACTCTACAACGATGCGAAGGTGGTGCAGCTGTCACCGACCGCGACCTCGGCGTTGTATTCGCAGGCCGGCCCGTTCAGCTACCGCATGGTGCCGCCCGACGATGCGCAGGGACGATTTCTCGTCGAGACGTTGGCGGAGCAATACCCGCAGGGTGCGCGCCTGGCGCTCATGTTCGTGAATGACGACTACGGACGCGGTCTGCGGGCGAATGTGCGCGCGGCGCTCGACTCGGCGCGGTACCCGCTGGTGCTCGATCTGCCGCACACGGAAGAGGGGGAGCGTCCGGAAGTCCTGCTGGCGGCGGCCGCCGCAGTGCGCACGGCGCGACCGGATGTGGTGTTGTTCCTCGGGAGCAGCACCTCGTTGGGACCACGACTCCCCGCGCTCCGTCGCGCGATGGGTGCGCTGCCGATCCTCGCGAGCGATGCCGTCTCCTCCTGGGCGCGGTTCGGCGCGGACACGGTACCGTGGGCTGGTGTACAGTTCGTGGACTTCGTGGACATGACGTCCACGTCGGCCTTGCGTGAGTTCTCGGCGCGATATGCCGAACGAACCGGCGTGCCGGCCACAGGACCCGATGCGCTCACGTACGACGCGACGCGCGTGTTGCTCGAGGCGGTGCGCGCCGGCGCCCGGAACGGCGAGGCCGTGCGCGCGTATCTGGCGTCGCTTGGACGCGAACGCCCCGCCTACGAGGGGGTCACCGGACCATTGCGCTTCACGGTCGATGGAAATCCTGAGCGGACCTATGTGCTCGTCACCATTCCCGAGAGCGCCACGCCGTGAGCACGACCGCGATGGCACCGCGCTCGCTTCGCGGGCGCATTGCGGGGCGCGCGGCGGTGGCCGCCGTGCTCGCCCTGCTGTTCGTGGTCGCCATGCTGCTGGTCAGTGCGAAACAGCAGCGGCAGCTCGCGGCGGCGACTGCGGCGGCGCTGTTGGAGCAGCAGATCGCCGACGATATCGTGCGCGGCGTGATGCGTCAGCTGGTCGTGGTCTCCGTGCCGCCGGCGCAACGTGCACCGGCCATGCAGCTCGAATACGAGTCGGCAAGCGCCGAGGTGTATGAACGCCTGCGCCGCTATCTGTTCCGGGAGCTCACGCCGAGCGAACGGCTCATGATCGAGCAGGTCAAGCAGGAGCATCTCGAAATGGAAGTGGCGGCCGGCAATGCGCTCGCGCTGGCCACGCAGGACGCCGACGAGGTGCGGCGCACCACGAGTGAAGCCGTCGGACACGCGTTCGCACTGGTGGATGCGCTCGATGACTTCGTGCGGCTCCGCGAGGTCGAGCTGGCGGAGCTGCTGCAGGATCAGTCGCGCGCGTTCCAGCGGCTGGCACTCGGTGGCGTGTTGGGCGTGCTGCTGCTGGTCGTGGTGCAGATTCTGCTCGAAGCACAATTCGTGAAGCGCCATGTCGCCACGCCGCTCGGGTCGCTGCGTGACGCGAGTGTGCGCATCGGCGCGGGCGATCTGTCGGCACGCGTGCCAACGGGCTACGATGCGGAGTTCGCCGAGGTGGCGCAAAGCTTCAATCGCATGTCGGCCACGCTCGCGGACGCGCGCGCCGAACTGGTGGGGCGCAATACGGAGTTGTCCGACGCGCTCGAGCAAGTACGCGCGGCGCAACACGAGTTGGTCGAAGCCGAGACGCTTGGCGCCATCGGGCGCATGACGGCCGGACTGGCGCACGAACTCAATAATCCGCTTGCGTCGGTGCTCGGGTACAGCGAACTGCTGGCCAGCCGGCTCAGCGAGCTCCAGGGCGCGGACGGCACCGCACTGCGGACCGAGTTCGTCGATCCGATCGTGCGCGAGGCGCGGCGCTCCCGCCTGCTGGTGCGCAGCCTGTTGCAGTTCGCGCGACGTGCCGAGAGCGAACTGGGCCCGGTGTCGCTGCGCGATGCACTGCGCGTGGTGCTGGAGCTGCGCGGATTCGCCTTCGAGCAGGCGGGGCTGCACTTCACCGCTGTCGATGTGCCCGATGTCGCGGTTGTGGCCGAGCGGCAGCACGTCCAGGGAGTCTTTCTCAATCTCGTCAATAACGCGCTCGACGCGCTGCTCAAGCATGGGCGGGGGGCGTTGCGCGTACATGGTCGGATCGACGGCGAGATGGTGGAGTTGTGCTTTGACGATGATGGTCCGGGCCTTGCCGATCCGTCTCGCGTGTTCGAAGCGTTCTACACGACCAAGGGCGTGGGAGAAGGCACGGGACTCGGACTTGCGCTGGCCGAGCGATTCATGCAGTCGTTTGGCGGTTCGATCAGCGCCTCCAATCGCGCGTCGGGAGGCGCCCGTTTCACGCTGCGATTCGTGCGGTCGCACGAACACCCGGACGCGGCGCGGCCGCTGTACACGCCCGAACACGGCACGCCACTGCCGCTACGTCACACCGGCAACGGGTCGGCCAACACATCGGGCGGGCGCGACACGGTGCTGGTGGTCGAAGATGAAGTGCATCTGCAGCGGCTGCACGAAAAGCTGTTGGCGCGGCTCGATGTGGATGTGGTGGTGTGCGGCACGGTGGCTGACGCGCAGCGCCTCGTCGCGCAGCGCGAGTTCTCCGTCGTGATTTCGGATGTCAAGATGCCCGGCGAGAGCGGTGTGGTGTTCTACGAATGGATCTGTCGCGAGCGGCCGGCGCTTGCCGGTCGCTTCCTGTTCGTGACCGGCGATGTTGGCGCTCCCGACCTGCGACGTCTGGTGGAGGAGATGCCCGATGCGTTCCTCCACAAGCCGTTCGAGGGGCGCGAGTATCTCGCCCGCGTGGGAAGCCTGCTCGGCTGACCGCAAGGCGCCACGGCGAGGCGCCACGGCGAGGTGCCACCGCGAGGTGCTATTGCGAGGTGCCACGGCGTTCGGAACCTTCGTGCGGCGGGGCCGTTCACTGCGTGATGCCTGCTCCCACACTCGTCTGGTTGCGCAACGACTTGCGCCTGCATGATCACGACGCGCTCGCGGCGGCGCTGCGGTTCGGTGCGCCCGTGGTCCTCGTGTACTGCGTGGACCCGCGCGGGTTCGCGCTCGACTCGTCGCTCGGCGTGCCGAAGGCCGGCGCGTTTCGCCTGCAGTTTCTGCTCGAGGCGCTGATCGATCTGCGCGCGTCCTGTCGTGCGCTTGGCGGCGACCTGGTGGTGCGCGTCGGTGAACCGGAGCAGGAAGTGCCAGCGCTGGCGCGCGAACTGGGCGCGGCGCGCCTGGTGTTTCACGCCGAGGCGACCAGCGAAGAACGCGCGGTCGAGCGCGCCGTGTGCGATGGCGTGGGACCACTGGCGGTGCGGTGCACCGCTGTGCCGGGCCACACCATGGTGCACGCGGACGACCTCCCGTTCGATGCGCGCGAGGTACCGCCGGTGTTCACGCAGTTTCGGCGGCGCGTCGAACGCGACGTTGCGATTCGCGCACCGCTGGGTGCGCCCACGTCGTTGCCGGCGGCGCCGTGTGAGCCAGGCGAGATTCCGACGCTCGCGCAACTCGGCGCCGCCGCTCCGCCGCATGACCCGCGGATGCGCTTTGTCTTCAAGGGCGGGGAAACGGCAGGACTCGCGCGGGTGCAGGAGTGGATCTGGCAGAAGGACCGCCTTCGCACGTACAAGACCACGCGCAACGGTCTGCTCGATCCAGACGACGCGAGCCGATTCTCCGCGTGGTTGGCGCTGGGGTGTGTATCCGCTCGACACATTCACGCCGAGGTCCGCCGGTACGAAACGAAGCGCGTGCGCAACGCCGATACCGAGTGGTTGATCGTGGAGTTGCTCTGGCGCGACTACTTTCGTTTCGTGGCCGCCGCATCGGGAAATCGGCTGTTCGCCTCGGGCGGACTGCAGTCGCTCCCCTTCCCGTGGCGACGCCTGTCCGATCGGGGGGTAGGCGAGGACTTCGCGCGGTGGACGTCTGGTACCACCGGGTATCCGCTGGTGGACGCCGCCATGCGCGAACTGTCCGCCACGGGATTCATGAGCAACCGGGCGCGCCAGAACGCGGCCAGCTTTCTCACGCGTGTGCTCGGCATCGATTGGCGCCTGGGGGCCGCGTGGTTCGAGTCGTGGCTGGTGGACTACGATGTGAGCAGCAACTGGGGCAACTGGGCGTACGTGTCAGGAGTCGGCAACGACGCGCGTGGCTTTCGTTTCTTCAACGTGCACAAGCAGGCCAACGATTACGATCCACAGGCAGAGTTCGTCCGTCACTGGATCCCGGAGCTCGCCGATCTGCCACCCGAGCAGGCACTGCGCCCCGAGCGGCTGGCACACACGATCGGCTACGCGGAACCCATGGTCGCCATGCACGAGGCGGCGCAGGTACAGGACGCGAACTACCGCCGCGCGGTGACCATGGCGGATCGCCGCGATCAGGCCGCGTCGAATCGGGGCGCGACCCCCAGGTTCTCGAACAGGAACGCGTAGACGTCGGTTAGCTCGGCAATCGCCTTGGTGAGTGACGAGGCGCCGTGGCCCGACTGCGTCTCCACGCGAATGAGCACCGGCGCGTCGCCAGCGTGTGCGACCTGCAATCGCGCAATGAACTTGAACGAGTGTGCCGGCACGACGCGATCATCGTGATCCCCGGTGGTTACCAGGGTGGCCGGGTAGCGGACACCATCACGCACGTTGTGCAGGGGCGAGTACGCATGCAGTACGCGAAACTCCTCCGGATCGTCGCTCGAGCCATAATCGGCAATCCAGTTCCACCCGATGGTGAAGTGGTGGAAGCGCAGCATGTCGAGCACGCCGACGGCGGGCAGGGCCACGGCGAAGAGGTCGGGACGCTGTGTCATGAGTGCGCCCACGAGCAGCCCGCCGTTGGATCCGCCTTGCATGGCCAGTCGATCCGAGGTCGTGTAGCCGTTGGCGATGAGCCATTCGGCGCAGGCAATGGCGTCGTCGAAGACGTTCTGCTTGCGCGTCTTCATGCCGGCCTGATGCCACGCTTCCCCGTACTCGCCGCCGCCACGCAGGTTGGCCTGCACAAACACGCCGCCCTGCTCGAGGAAGGCCACCCGGGCCGCGCTGAACTGTGGACCGAGCGTGATGTTGAATCCGCCGTAGCCGTAGAGCAGCGTGGGGTTGCGCCCGTCGCGCACGAGGCCGCGACGGTGTACCACGAACATCGGCACGCGCGTGCCATCGGCCGAGATGGCGAAGTGCTGGTGCGTTTCGAACTGTGCGGGATCGAACGGCAGTGCCGGCCGTTCGAAGAGTGAGTGCTCCCCCGTGATGACGTGCAGCCGGTGAATGCTCGGCGGCGCGGTGAAGGAGGTGTACGTGAAGAACACGTGCGATGCGTCCGCCTCGCCGTCGAAGCCCTCGACCGTACCGAGCCCGGGGAGCGCGATCTCGCGCAACTCGGCCCCGTCGGGATTGCAGCAGCGCACGCGACTGGTCACATCGACGAGTGATGTGGCGAAGAGTCGGCCGCCGCCCATGACGACGTCCTGCAACGGTTCCGGCTGTTCGGCGATGATGGTGGTCCAGTGTTCGGGCGACGGCCGCTGCGGTGCAATGCGCACGACCCGTCCGTTCGGGGCCGCATGGGTGGTGAACACCACCAACTCCCCGTCGACGTGGTCGATGACATCGAAGTGATCGTCGAAGTCCGTCCACACCGGTTGGAAGGTGGGCGCCGAGTGTGTGAGGTCCATGACGTGGAGCGCTTCGCCATCCCTTCCTTCGCCGCGGTCGGAGATGGAGAGCACGGCAAAGCGCTCGTCGCGCGTGGTGCGCACGATGTGGAAGCGCTTCGCGTGCTCGGCGTCGTCGTACACGAGCCGATCATCCGCCTGGGCGGTACCGAGGGTGTGATACCACACCTGGTGTCGTTCATTCACGCCGGAGAGCGCGTGCTCGGTGGGCTCGGGGTAGCGTGAGTAGTAGAAGCCGCGGCCGTGCCAGGCGATGTCGGAGACCTTGACCCACTCCACGCGGTCGTCGAGGTCGGTGCGGGTATCGAGGGAGCGAACGCGGATTTCCTGCCAGTCGGAGCCGGCGCGGGAAATCGAGTAGGCGACGAACTGGCCCGTGCGATCGATGGCGAGGACGCCGATGCGGGTGGTGCCATCGGGGGACATGGCGTTGGGGTCGAGCAGGACTTCCGCCGGTCCCTCGAGGCCCCGCTGCACATACCAGACGTTCTGGTTCTGCAGGCCGCTGTTGCGGGGAATGAGCAGCCAGCCGGCGCGCGCCAGGGGCCGGCCCACCCGCGGGTAGTCCACGAGGGCGGTGATGCGGTCGCGCAGCGCGGGGCGCCATGGCAGGGCCTGCAGCCACTGCTCGGTGACGGCGTTCTGGCGCGAGACCCACTTTGCAGTCTCCGGGGCGTTGTCGTCTTCGAGCCAGCGATAGGGATCGGGGACGGGGGTGCCGTGATAGTCGTCGACCTGGGGAACGGTCCGGGTTGACGGGTACTGGAGGCGGGGGAGGTCTGCCATGAACAAGGGAACGGCGTGGGACTGCCAAAAGCTCCTGCCGATCGGTGCGGACGGCGTCGTACGCGCGCTCGATCGTTCCCCACTAGCGGATCGACACCATGGCAGGGTAACTTGAGAGGCTAGGTTCGGGAGAGAAGATTGACCGGACCGTCACGAATGCGTCACCCGTCGAACAGTTCGACGGCGGCGATGCCGTGTCGAAAGTGCGACCGGAGATGGGCTTCGGGCGTACGACACGGCCTCTCGCACCCCGCGGTCTGGCATTGGTCACGATGCCGGCGGGACACCGAAGGCCTTAGCACACGGACGCGGCGCGTCCGGGAGAATCATATGCATCCGTTCATCGAAACGCAGAAGGAGTGGCTGCGCTCTGACATTCCGCCGTTCCGTCCTGGCGACACGGTGCGCGTGAACGTGCGCGTGAAGGAAGGCGAGAAGGAGCGCTTGCAGGCGTTCGAGGGTGTGTGCATTGCCCGCAAGGGCGGCGGCGTGAGCGAGACGTTCACGGTGCGCAAGATCTCCAACGGTGTTGGCGTGGAGCGCATCTTCCCGCTGCACAGCCCCATGATCGGCAGCCTGATCGTGGTACGCCGCGGTGTCGTGCGCCGCGCCAAGCTGTACTACCTGCGCGACGTGGTGGGCAAGGCGGCCCGCATCAAGGAGCGCAAGGTCGTGCGCGCCCCCAAGGGTCCGGCCACCTCGGCCTGATTGCCGAGCGGGGGCCCCGATTCCATGGCTCGCTGGACGCGCCTCGAGTCGGAACTGCGGGCGCAGTACGGCCCCACGCTGGTGGGAATCGACGAAGTCGGACGGGGCCCGCTTGCGGGCCCCGTTGTCGCATGTGCCGTCGTCATGCCGGCCGGCGTGCGCGCCATTGCGGGCGTCAACGACTCGAAGCTGCTCGATCCGCCCACGCGTGAGCGCCTCGCGCAGCGTATTCACGAGGTCGCCATCGCCGTGGGGGTGGGCGCCGCCTCGGTGCGCGAGGTCGACCGCATCAACATCCTGCAGGCCACGGTGCGCGCCATGCAGCGCGCCCTCGCGCACACGGAGCGGCAACTCGGGGCGTCCCCGGATCACGTCCTGGTCGATGGCAATCCGTTGCGATGGCTGGGCGTCCCGCACACCGGCGTCGTGCAGGGCGACCGCAAGTGCTACTCGGTGGCGTGCGCGTCGATCGTCGCCAAGGTGCTGCGCGATCGCCTGATGGCAAAACTCGCCGCGCGCCATGGTCCGTATGCGTGGGAGCGGAACATGGGGTACGGTACACGCGCTCATCGGGAAGCGATTCTCTCGCACGGGCTGACTGCGCACCACCGGCGCAGCTTCTGCCTGGCGCTGCAAACGTCCCTCGAACTCTGACCATGACCGACGCGCCCGCTGCTGCACTGGACGACAACGCGCGCGAGCCGATGGACGACGAGCGAACAGCGTTCGGTGCGCACGAGTCGCCCGACCTGCTCGCCCCCGCCTTCGATGACACGCCGCGTGCACTGGCGCCTCGCGTGCAGCTCTGGTGGCGAATCGGGTTTCTGCTCAATGCGGTCGTCCCCTCGATGGCGCTCGGCGTGCTCACCTGGTTCGCCTTCTTCGACCGCTCGGTGCCGCACACCGCGGCGGCCGTGGCGCTCCCCTGGATCATTGCGGGCCTCGTTGGGCTGCGCATTCCCGGCCGTCGATATGCCGCCTGGCGCTATCGCGTGACACCGGATGCTTTGCGTCTCGATCGGGGCGTCATGTTTCGTGTGGAAAGCGTCGTCCCGTACACACGCATTCAACATGTGGACACCGAGCAGGGCCCGCTCGAGCGGATGCTCGGCCTCAGCCACGTCACCGTGCACACGGCATCCGGCAGTGGCAGCAGCCTCACCATCCCCGGGTTGACCCCCGAGGACGGGCACGCGCTGCGCGAGCATCTCGCCATGCTGGCGGGCGTCGTCGAGCCACTGTGATGTCGTCCGCGGCGGCCAATGTCACGCTCCGACGGCTCCACCCGGCCAGTCTGCTCTTTCACTGGTTTGCGCTGGCCCGACAGCTCGTCTTCCCGCTCGTCCTGCTGGCGCTGCAGCTGCGACGTGATCGCACCGATTGGGTGATCTACGCACTGGCGGGCGTGGTCGTGCTGCTCGTGATCGGCTCCATCGCGCGCTATCTGAGTACCCGGTTCGGGCTCTCGGAGGACGCGCTGCACTATCGCAGCGGTGTGCTGTCGCGCCAGTCGCGCGTCATCCCGTTCGGCCGCATTCAATCGGTGAACGTGCAGCAATCGGCGTTGCAACGAGTGTTGGCCATGGGCGAAATGCGCGTCGAAACGGCGACTACCGGCTCGTCCGCCGAGGTGACGCTTCGGGTGCTGCGGTGGCGCGACGCCCAAATGCTTCGCGAGCAGCTGGTGCGTGAGCGACGCAGTGCGCTGGCGTCGTCTGCGCCGATCGTGGCGGAGGCCGTCGGCGCCACGGCGCGAGCTGCGAGCGCGCCCGTCGAGGAGGTCGAAGCCACACCAAGCATGATCGCCTCGTTGGATGTCGAGCAGCTCATGGTGGCGGGTGGGACCTCGAACAATGTGGGCGTGCTGTTGGCACTGCTCTTCAGCGGCTGCGAGCGCATTCGCTCGTCATTCTTTGACGATCTCGATCTGGCCAACGGCATCGTGGGATCGGTGGGGTCGGTGTCATCGGCGATCGGTGGTGTGTCGGCGCTTGCGCTGTTCCTCTTGCTGCTCGTGGTGCCGCTGCTCGTCGCGTCGTGGCTGGTCTCGGTGGGCGGGTCGGTCGTGCGCTACTACGGCTTCACGCTCGAGCGGGTGGGGCGCGACCTGCGACGTCGCCACGGACTCTTCTCGCGCGTGGAAGCGAGTGTGCCGGTGCAGCGGGCGCAGGCGCTGCGCTTTCATCAGTCGGTGCTGCGGCGTCCCTTCGATCTCGGGGAGTTGCACCTCGTGTCGGCCGGGGCTTCGCGCGGAGGAGAGGCGGCGGCGTCCGGTGGTCGACAGGTGCTGCTGCCGATTCTGAAGCGCGCGTCGTTGGCCGCCTTCGTGCCGGAGGTCTTCCCCGCTGCTTCGCTGGAGCGCGTACTCACGGCGCCGATGCGCGACGGCCTGTGGCGCCGCCCACGCCCGATCGCGGCGGCGCGCATTGCGCTCGATTCCACCATCTCCTGGGGCATGGTGATGGCGCTCGTGATGTGGTGGCGGCCTGAGTGGGCGCTGCGGATGCTGTGGCTCCTGCCGCTGCTGTGGGTGCTCGCCGTGGTGCGTCGCCGCGCGCGTGGCTTGCTGATGGCGAACGGATATGTGGTGGTTCGGGCGGGTGGCGTCGCGCGCACCACGATGATTCTGCCGGAGGCGAAGCTGCAGTTGGTGGAAGTGCGTCAGGGCCCGCTGCAGCGACTGTTCGGCATGGCGAGTTTGCGCTTGACCACGGCGGGCACCGGCGGCGATGCCGACATGGTGGACTTGCCGCTGGCGGAAGCGCGGTCCGTGCAGGAAGATCTCGTATCGCGTCTGCCCAACGTGGTGCGTCATGCGCGGGCAGGCACGGCTGCGGCCACGCGCCCGATCGTTCGTTCCCTCATGCCGGAGAGTGTGCCCCATGGCGTCTGACAACACGTCGATCTTTCGCGATGATCTGCTGCGCGGTCAGGTTGGGTTGATCACCGGCGGCGGCAGCGGGATCGGTCTCGGAATCTCCGAGCTGTTGGCGTCGCTTGGCATGCACGTGGTCATCGCGAGTCGCAAGCCGGAGCATTTCGACACGGCGCGCGATCGCATTCTCGCAGCGGGCGGATCGGTCAGCAGCGTCGCGCTCGACGTGCGTGATGTCGAGCGCGTGCGTGCGGTGGTCGATGACGTGTCGAACACGCACGGACGGCTCGACCTGCTGGTGAACAACGCGGCGGGCAACTTCTATGCGCCGAGTGCCACGCTCTCACCGAACGCATGGAAGGCGGTGGTGGAGATCGATCTGTATGGCACCTTTCACTGCTCGCAGGCCGTGTACCCGGTGATGAAAGCGCAGGGCGGGGGACGCATCGTCAGCGCGTCGATGACGCTGCACTATCGCGGTTGGCCGCAGATGGCGCATGCCACGGCGGCGAAGGCCGGCGTGGACGCGCTTACACGCACGCTGGCGGTGGAGTGGGCGCCGGAGCGCATTCGTGTCAACGCGATCGCGCCGGGCCCGATCCCCACCGAAGGGGTGCGCAAGGCGTTCACACCACCGGCGGACAGTGGCATACCCGATCGCTTTGCGGCAGCCGATGCGAGGATGGATGCGTATGCGCAAGAACGCATTCCGCTCGGCCGCTGGGGTACGCCGGCGGACATCGCACAGATGGTGGCGTATCTGGCGTCACCTGCGGGCGACTGGATCACGGGGTCGATCTTCGTGGTTGACGGCGGGGAGTGGTTGGCGCGTCAATAGCGTCAACGACCGTTTCGCCGTTGGTGCCACACGTCACAGCGCGGGCTCGTCGCGCGGTGTTTCTTCCGTGATACGAGTGACGGCACAGCGCCGTTCACCGACTCACTGGGAGGATTCATCATGCAGCACTTCAAGACGATTCGCTTGGCCGCTGTGACGGTGCTGGCGTCCGCGACGCTGGGCGCCTGTGCCACGAAGGGAT
The DNA here is from genome assembly GCA_011390935.1 of Gemmatimonas sp. GTDB lineage: Bacteria > Gemmatimonadota > Gemmatimonadetes > Gemmatimonadales > Gemmatimonadaceae > JAABRT01. The sequence goes on along the minus strand of JAABRL010000005.1, from coordinate 156,379 downwards.
TCGTTCGCACCAATCTCGAAACGCAGCGCAGTGAACTGTCCGCCGACATTGCCGCCGAGCGCGCGGGTCGCACCGCTGGTGACAGCGCGGTGCGTGCTGATGTTGCTCGCGACCTCGCTGCGCTTCGTGCCGACCTGACGGCGCTGCGCACGGAGTTCGGCGCCAAGATCACGGCGATGGAGGGCAAGGTGCAGTTTGCGTTCCCCGTGCACTTCGGCTTCGACGATGCCACCGTGCGTGACGATGATCGTGCCGCGCTCGAGCGCTTCGCCGAGGTGGTGCGCCAGTATTACGCTGGCGCGAACATCACGGTGGAAGGCTTCGCCGATCCCGCCGGATCACGCGCGTACAATCTGACGCTGTCGCAGCGTCGTGCCGATGCCGTGCGCGAGTTCCTCGGCGAGCGTGGCGTGTCGCCGTCGCTGCTGAGCAGCGTGGGTTACGGCAGCACGCGTCAGGTGCGTCCGGGCGCCTGGGGCGATGATCCCGGCGCGCAGCTGAACCGTCGCGTGGCGTTCGTGATCGAAACGCCGTCGGAAGCGACGGTGGCCGCGATCTCGATGCGCTGACGGCTCTTCGCAACTGTAGGTGCAACGCCCCGGTGCCGAGTTCGGCACCGGGGCGTTGCTGTCTGCGCCGTTTGCCGCGCCGCCGCTTGACATAGGGGGAGGGGGTATCAAATTTCATGCAGGCATGCGACAGGGAAGCAACCCAATACCATGAGGTGGACGATGAGCACGGCAACACTGACGATCGACGGCATGAGCTGCCAGCACTGTGTGCGCGCGGTCCGGGAAGCGCTGGAGGCGGTGCCGGGGGTGACGGTATCTCGGGTGGAGATCGGGTCGGCGGAGGTGTCATACGACCCGTCGCAGTCGTCGTCGGACGCGATTGCGGCCGCGGTTTCGGACGCGGGGTACGACGCGAGCGCGTCGGCCTGATATATTGGTCGAGCGCGGTTTGCTCGGGTAGCTCAATGGTAGAGCAGTAGCCTTTTAAGCTATAGGTTGTGGGTTCGAGTCCCACCCCGGGCACTATCAGAGATTGGTCGACGATTTCCGCACGTGTCGATCTGGCTGCAGCAGTGATCACAAAGGGCCCGCCGGAGTCTCCGGCGGGCCCTTTGTGCACATCAGCAGGCGCCGAGGGTCAGGCCGTCGGCCCGCACCCTTCAGCCTTCGCGCACGCCGGATCGACGGGTGCGAGGTTCAGGCGCCCCAGCCGCTGGTTGAACGCGGCCAGATCCGTCTTCCAGAGCGCGTCGAGCTTGTCGGTGTAGCCCTTGAGCTCGGTGCTGAGGATCTCGAAGATTTCGGGCATGTACGTGCCCGGGGGACCGTCGCCACGCTCGGCCATGGAGAGCAGGTTGGCCAGGCGGTTGTTGACGCGAATGGGGAAGTTGAGCGGATCCTGTCCGCTCTGGTTCTTCACCTGATAGATCCACTGCTCGATGTCGCTCGCGTCGGCCAGGAGCTTCTGTCCCGCCGTGCGCAGCCCACGGTCGTTGGATGCGCTCATGCGCTGCTCCACCTGCGCCTTCACGCGGCGAATCGTGATCACGGCCATGTTGGCTTCCGTGCTCTTGTCGCGCACCATGCGGCCGAACTGATACTGCTTGTGCAGATCGGCGTCGGTCACGTCGGGCACGAGCGGATTGCGCTGCACGTCGAGCGGGGCGGTGGTGGTGCGGCCGTCGGCGGTGAGGCGCAGCGTGTAGCGACCCGGTGGCACGACGGGGCCGTTGAGGCCGGCGCCCCAGAGGATCATGCCCGGGAAGCCCACGATGGGCTCGGTGCGCAGGTCCCACGTGAAGCGGTTCAGGCCGGCGGTCTTGGGGATGAACACGGGACCGCCGCCGCGACGGCCGACCACCGGGCGCGGTGCACCCGGCGGCGTCGTGTCGTGCGTGAAGGCACGCAGCACGGTGCCCGTCGAGTCCAGCACTTCGAGCAGCGCGCGCTGCGGCACGTTGGCGAGCGTGTACGTCACCAGCGCACCGGTGCTCGAGCGCATGGCCGGCACGGGCGTGTACAGGTGCACCGGCGCGGACGCAACGGCTGGCGTCCACTGGCGCAGCGGCGTGATGTCGTCGAGCACCCAGAAGCCGCGACCGTGCGTTCCGATCACGAGCTCGTTCGCTTCCACGATGAGGTCCGCGACGGGCACGTCGGGCATGTTGAGCATGAGGCTCTGCCATGTGGCGCCATCGTCGTACGAGATGTACACCCCGTGCTGCGTGCCGGCGTAGAGCAGGCCGCGGCGCGTGGGGTCTTCGCGGACCACGTGCACGTACGCGTCCTCGCGAATGCCGTTCACGATCTTCGTCCAGGTGGCACCGAAGTCGCTCGTCTTCCAGATGTGTGGCGCACGATCGTCGAGCAGCGGGCGACGCACGGACACGTAGGCGGTCCCGTCATCGAACGTGGACGCGTCGATCTGCGACACGCGGCCGAACTCGGGCATGTCCGTGGGCGTGACATTCGTCCACGTCTTGCCGAAGTCGCGCGTGACATGCACCAGACCGTCGTCGCTGCCGGTCCAGATCACGTTCGCGTTCTTCTTGCCCGGGCCAACGGCGAAGATGGTGGCGTACACTTCGGGTCCGTTCATGTCGCCCGTGATCGGACCACCGGAGCGGCCGAGTGTCTTCGGGTCGGCACGCGTGAGATCGGGGCTCAGGTTGTCCCACGTCTTGCCGCCATCACGCGTGGCCCAGAGGCGCTGCGACGAGGTGAAGAGCAGTCGCGGGTCGGCCTGCGAGAAGATGATCGGGAACGTCCACTGCCAGCGTTCCTTGATTTCGAGCGCCGGCTCGCCGGAGTAGAACCAGGGGTACGGATTCACTTCGCGCGACAGCCCGGTGCGCCGATTGTACTTGTCGAGATAGCGGCCGTTGTTGGTGCCGGCATAGAAGACATCCACATCGAGCGGATCGGGGGCGATGTACCCGGGCTCACCGCCACCGACCTGGTACGACACGGCCATGCCATTCTGCGTGTAGTCGATGAAGTTGCCGGCGCTGTCGTGCGTGGCGCCCTTCATCGCATTGAATCGGGTGCGGTTCCAGTCCATGGGCGTGCACAGCGTGCTGTTGTCCTGCTGCGATCCGCACACATGGAACGGCTGGTGCTTGGTGGTGATCGCGTGATACCACTGCTCGGTGGGGAAGTTCTGCGGCGTGTACGGCGCGCCGCCCGTCATGGTGACGGTGCCACCGCCATCATTCGCGATCACGAGATGGTTCGGATCGTCCGGGTTGATCCACAGATCGTGGAAGTCGCCATGTGTGCCCTGGCCGATCGACGTGAGCGACTTGCCACCATCGTCGGAGCGGAAGAACGACACGTTGGCGTTGTAGACGCGATCGGCGTTGGACGGATCGGCGTAGAGGTGCGTGTAGTAGAACGCACGCTGCCGGATGTTGCGATCGCTGTTCACGAGGGTCCACGTGGCGCCGGCATCGTTGGAGCGGAACAGGCCGCCATTCTCGTTCTCGATGAGCGCATACACACGCTGCGGATCCGCGGCACTGGTGGCCACACCGATCTTGCCCACCATGCCCTTGGGCAGGCCGGGGTTGCGGGTGATCTCGCGCCACGTCTCGCCGCCGTCGGTGCTCTTGTACAGGCCGGAGCCCGGTCCGCCGCTCGACATGGTGTACTCCTTGCGGAACGCTTCCCAGAGCGCCGCGTACATCACGTTCGGGTTGGCGCGATCGATCGAGATGTCCACGGCGCCGGTGTTCGCGTTGCGGAAGAGCACCCGCTTCCACGTGGCGCCGCCGTCGGTGCTCTTGAACACGCCGCGCTCATCACTCGGCGCGCTGTACTTGCCGAAGGCCGCGACGAACACGATGTCGGGGTTGGTGGGGTGAATGCGGATCTTCGAGATCGCGTCCACCGTCTTGAAGCCCACGTGCTGCCACGTCTTGCCGGCATCGCGGCTGCGGTACACGCCATCGCCCGGCATGATGTTGCCGCGAATGGCCGACTCACCCATGCCGATGAAGACGAGATCGGGGTTGGTTTCGGCCACGGCCACAGCGCCGACCGAAGCACTCGTGATCTGCCCGTCCGTCACCGGGAACCAGCTCTTGCCGGCATCGACGGTCTTCCAGAGGCCGCCGCCGGTGGCGCCGAAGTAGGCTTCGTTCTTGCGACCACGCACACCGCTGGCCGCGATGGAGCGGCCGCCGCGGTCGGGGCCGATGTTGCGCCAGCGATACTGGCGGAGCAGGGCGGAGTCGATGACGGTGGCGCTGGCAGCGACGGTGTCTGCGCGCGGGGCGCGGAACACGGGCGTGGCACTGGCAGCGGTCGCGCCAGCGGCGACCACGAGCAGGGCGGCAAGCGACCCGGCGGTGAGCGAGCGGGGCAGGGACATCACGGGAGGGGTAGGAGGGGGACATGCAGCAACGACACTCCTCCATTCTACGGATGCGGGCGGCGTGGCGCTGCCCGAAGGGCACAGGCGTGGTAATTTCCACAGGCTCGCTTCATGCCGACGGCCCGATCCGCTCGCCACCGCCTGAAGCCACTCCTGTCGAGGTGCCCCAAGTGCGCATGCCGCGGACGAACCGCCGAACGTGGGCCTCAGCGGCCCCATGGCTGGCGCTGGCGCTGGCGATTCCGGCTGGCGGGCAATCGCTGCAGGCACAGTCGCCGAGCATCGAGGCCGACTCCGTGCAGCGCGTCGCCGTGAACGCCCTCGTGGCGTCTTCCCGGCATCCGGCCATGCGTTGGCCGAGCCTCGACGATGTGCGATACTCGTTGCAGGCGCTGTACGACAGCGCGGCGTCGTCCCCGCTCTGGTTGCACAACGGGCAGCCTACCGCGCAGGCCCGTGCCATGACCGCGGTACTCGCCGATGCGGCGTCCCTCGGCCTCAACCCCACCGACTTCGATGCCGGCCGGTTGCCGGCGCTCGCTACGTATCTCGTTTCGCCGGACTATCGCGCCTCGTTCGAAGTGGCGATGAGCGCGAACGTGATCCGCTTCCTGCGCGCCATCCGCGAAGGGCGCGTGTCGCCGTCAGACGTGCACGCGACGCTGCGTATCGATCGCCCGCCATTCGATGTCGTGTCAGCGGTTCGGGCGCTCGCGGTTGCCGATGATGTGTTCGAAACCGTGCACGCCCACGAACCCACGCTCGTGCACTACCGTCGTGTGAAGGAATCGCTCGCGCGCTTTCGGGCGCTGGCCGCGGAGACGGCACTTACGCGGTTGCCCGCGTTGCCCAACGGCACGGCGCTGCGCGAGGGGGACGTCTGGATCGGCACGCCGTCGCTCGTGGCCCTGCTCACGGCGCTCGGCGACGCACCCATCGAGCGGCGGGCATCGCCGAGTGCGGAGCCGGAGCGCCTCACCCCCGCCGTCATCGACGCGCTCCGCCGCTTCCAGTCGCGCAGCGGGCTCGACGCCGACGGCGTGCTCGGGCGCGCCACCTGGGCCACGCTCACCCGTCCGGTGACCGAGAAGGTGCGGGCGCTCGAACTCACCCTCGAGCGCATGCGCTGGTTGCCGCGCACGCTGATGCCCCCGCCGCTGATCGTGAATGTGCCGGCCTTCCGACTGTATGCGTTCGAGAGCGATCGCGACGAGGAGGCCGAGCTGCTGCGCATGAACGTGGTCGTGGGTGATGCCCGGAGGACACGTACGCCCCTCTTCACGGATACCCTCACCACCATCTCGTTTTCGCCCTACTGGGATGTGCCCGAGAGCATTCTCCGCCAGGAGATCCTGCCCGCCGCCCGCCGAAGCGCGACGTACCTGGCGGCAAACCACTACGAGGCCGTGAGAGGACATCGGGATGATTCGCCGGTGCTTGGCAGCGGGCCGGCGGCGCTCGCCGCCCTCGAAGCCGGGACGGCACGCGTGCGACAGACCCCGGGCGCGCACAATGCGCTCGGCGGGGTGAAGTTCCTGTTCCCCAATGAGTTCAACGTGTACATGCACGACACCCCGTCGCAGCGCACCTTCGAGCAGGCGCGCCGGGACGCCAGCCACGGCTGCATCCGGCTGGCGGACCCCGTCGGACTCGCGAAATTGCTGCTCGCCGACCAGCCCGACTGGACGGAGGCGCGCATTGTGGACGCCATGTCGCGCGCTCAACCGTTATATGTGCAGCTGCGAGTTCCCCGTCCCGTGTTCATCCTGTACGCCACGGCGATGGCGACACAGGATGGCGAGACGCGTTTCTATCCCGACATTTATGGATTTGATGACGATCTGCTCCGTCGCCTCAGCGACGGTTTCCCCTACATCCGAGAACCGGCGCCTCGTGCGTCGCGGTAGGGCGCTCGCGCGTTGGTGCCAGGCAGCGCTGGCCGCCTGCCTGCTGCTGGTCGGTCCGCGCACGGCGCTCCATGCACAGCTCGGACTGCTGCGCCCCTCGAATGCCGAGGCGACGCAGGACTCGATGCCTGCCTCGACCGGCGGCCTCATGTCGCCCGAGTCGCCGCGTGCCTCGGCGATGTCGTTTCTCGAGCTGGCGAAGCGACACGCCTATGGTATGGCCGCGCAGTATCTCGACCTGTCGGCGGCCGATTCGGTGCGCGGTCCGGAGCTGGCGCGTCGTCTTCGCGAGGTGCTCGACCAGCGGCTGTGGCTTTCGATGGAGACGGTGTCACCACTGGCGGAGGGCGACACCACCGACGGAGATGTCACGCGTGATCGGTTGGGGGTCATCCCGGGAGCCACCGGCCTGCCCGAGCCGGTGATGATGCGACGCGTGCAGGAGGGACGCATCGGACGCTGGGTGTTCGATGCCGAGACCGTGGCGCAGATCGACGTCTGGTACGAATCGCTGCCCGATGCGTGGTTGCGGGGACGCATTCCGACGCCGTTGCTGCGGGAAGGACCGTTCGGGGTGCACCTCTGGCAGTGGTTCGGCATGGGCGTGGCGGTGCTGGCTTGCGTGGTGCTCGCCGGTCTGATCGCGCTGGCGGCACGATGGCTGCTCGCCATGCTGACGGCGCGCACGGAGACCGCGTGGGACGACCTCATCGTGGAGCGACTGCGCTGGCCGTTCCGGCTGTGGCTGGTGGGCGTGTTGGCGTCGCCGCTCTTCGGCCTGCTCGGGCTGAACGCCCGGGCGGCCGGCCTTGTCGAGGCGTCAGCGCGTGGTGTGGTGCTCGTGGCCCTGTTCTGGGGTGTCCTGCGTGTGATCACGCTGGTGCAGGATCAGCTTCTGCTGGGGCCGTGGGCCGCGGGCCAGCCACAGGCGCGCACGCTCGTGCCGCTGCTCGCACGCATCATGCGGGTGTCCGTCGGCATTGTGGCGCTGCTGGTGGTGCTGTCGCAGTTCGGCTACTCGGTGGGCGCGCTGCTCACCGGCGTGGGCATCGGTGGTGTGGCGCTGGCGCTCGCATCGCAGAAGACGGTGGAGCACCTGTTCGGCTCGGTGTCGCTGGCGGCCGACAAGGTGTTTCGCGTGGGCGACTTCGTGCGACTGGGCGACGTGGAAGGCACGGTGGAGCGCATCGGGTTGCGGTCCACCAGCGTGCGCACGCTCGCGCGCACCGTCGTGCGCATTCCCAACGGTCGACTGGCCGAAGAGCGCATCGAGACGTTCGGTGAGCGTGATCGATTCTTCTTCGGACACGATATCGGCGTGACGTACAATACGACGCCTGCGCAGCTGCGACAGATCGTGGAGGCGATTCAGGCTCGGCTGCGCGCCGAATCGTCGTTGTGGACGGAGAGCATGCAGGTGTACGTGGTGGCCTTCGCCGATTCGGCCATCACGATTCGTGTGCGCGCGTGGTTTCTCGTACCGGACTTTCCGGCGTTTCTCGAAGTCCAGCATGAGCTGCTGCTGTCACTGATGGATATCGTGGAGAGCGCGGGCTCGAGTTTCGCCTTTCCGTCGCGCACCGTGTATCACGTGCATCCGAACCCGGGCGACGACGAAGGTGCGCGTCCGATGGTGTCGACCGACTGATGGGACCCACCCCGCTGTTCGCGTCGGAGTTCGCGGCGACGCTGCTCCAGGGGGCGATCACGACCGGGCTGGCCGTGCTCTGCTTCCATCTGTATCGACGCTATCGCCGGCCGTGGTTCGCCTGGTTTGCGGTCGCGTGGGGCGTGTACGTGTTGCGTCTCGCGTGCATTGCCAGCTTCCTCGTCACCGATCAGTACGCGTGGCTGTACTGGCATCAGGTTACCACCGGCTGGACGGCGCTCATACTGCTGTGGGCGTCGCTGGTGTTTTCGCGGCAACCGCGCACCCGCCCGTGGCACGGGCTGCTGCTGCTCTTTCCGCCCGTATGGTCGTACATCGCGATCTACGAGCTCGAACATTTTCTGTGGGCAGCGTTGCCCTCGGTGCTGTTCCTGTCCTTCGCTACGGCGTGGACCGGGCGCGTGTTCTGGCAGTATCATCGTGTCGCACAGTCCACGGGCGCGCGACTGCTGGCGGTTGCGTTCGTGTTGTGGGCCTTGCATCACCTCGACTATCCCTTCCTGCGCGCGCAGGGCGCGTGGACGCCGTGGGGCTACTACCTCGACATCTGCTTCGAACTGTTGGTGGGGGCAGGGGTCGTCCTGCTCGTGCTTGACGACCTCGGGCGCGGAGTGCGCGCGTTGTCGGCGCTCTCCGGCGATCTGCAGCGACGTCGCGATGAAGCCGAGCTGCTCTCCGACCTGCTGCAGCGTCCGCTGACCCTGCCGGGTGTACGCGGCAGCGCGATGTACGTGTTCGACGCCGTCGGTGCCATGCCGTCGGCGCCTTCCTCGATGGCGGAGGCGCCCGCCGATGGACGCTTCACGCGCGGCGCCGGCATCTGCTCCACATGGGCTGATCGGCCCCCCCTGGCTGAAGTGGAGCAGGCGCTCCGACGCTTGCATGCGACGGGCGCGCCGCAGGTGGCCCCGGCGCAGGCTGAGCATCCGTACATCACAGCGTTGCCCGTGACGCGCGGCGACCGCGTGGTCGCGGCGCTCGTCATGGCGAGCGAAGTGCGCAATCCGTTCACCGCGCTCGACGACGACTTTCTGCGAGCGCTCGGCCAGCAGGTGGGCGCATCGCTCGAGCAGGCGGACCTCGACCGTCAGCTCACGGAGCGCACGGTCGATCTCGAGCGGCTCTCCGCGCGTATGGTGCGGCAGCATGAAGACGAACGCCGCCGGTTGTCGCGTGAGTTGCACGACGAAACAGCGCAGGTGTTTTCGGCGGTCAAGATGCAACTCGAAGGGCTCCGGCCCAGTTTGCAGGTGGCACAAGGGCCACGACTCGATCGCCTGCTGCAACTCGTGGACACCGGCATCGCGAGCATTCGCAGCGTGACCAACGATCTGCGCCCCTCGATGCTCGATGATCTCGGACTCGTCCCGGCGCTGCGGTCGCTCGTGCGCGAAGTGTCCGAACGGACAGGGCAGGTGGTGCATCTGCAGGCCGATGAACAGGTGCCCGCACTGCCGCCCGAGACCCAGCTGGCGCTATTCCGCGCGTTGCAGGAGGCGCTGTCGAACGTCGTCCGTCATGCCGACGCACGTGAAGTCCGCGTCACGCTGCGACAGTCGACCACGGGCGTCGAGCTGATGGTGCGTGATGACGGGCGCGGCCTTCCCGTGGACGCGCGCGGGCAGGTGCGGACCGACTCGGGGCGCATGGGGCTCACGGGGATGCGCGAACGCATTCATGCCGTTGGCGGACAGATCCGCCTGCGCAATGTGGGACCGGGCACGGAGGTTCTCGTGACGGTGCCGCTTCCTGTACTGGAGACTGTGTAATGGTGGGAACGCAAGCACCGGTGCGCGTTGTGCTCGCCGACGATCACGCCCTCGTGCGTGAAGGGCTGCGCCACGTGCTCGACGCCGAACCGGGGTTCGAGGTGGTCGCCGAGGCGTCCAACGGCGCCGATGCGGTACTGCTGGCGCTGGAGCACGCGCCGGACGTGGTGCTGCTCGATATCACCATGCCGGGGGAGACCGGGCTGCGAGCCGCTGCCCGATTGCGCGAGTCGTTGCCATCCGCAAAAATCCTCATGCTCAGCATGCACGACAATGCGGAGTACGTGCGGGAGGGCATGCGCATCGGGACGCACGGATACATCCTCAAGGACAGCGCGGGCGAAGAGCTGCGCGCGGCGATTCGCGCGGTGCATGCGGGCGGCACGTTCTTCAGTCCGGCGGTCGTGCGTCGCCTCACCTCGGCGCCGGAGCCGACGGCACCAGCCGCCGCCACGTCGCAACTCGAGTCGCTGACGCCTCGCGAGCGCGACGTGCTCCAAGGCATCGTGAACGGACACACCAACAAGGCGATCGCGGCGCAGCTGGGCATTTCGCGCCGTACCGTCGAAGCACATCGGGAGAGTCTGATGCGCAAGCTCGAGATTCATTCGGTGGCTGGCCTCACGCGTTTCGCCCTCGAGGCAGGCATGCAGCCGAGCGAGTGAGACCCGCAGTCTGTCAGCGCAGCGGTGCGCCCAGCCACTCCCATGCGATCGCTGCGATGTCGGCCGTGAGCTGTTCGGCGATGCGCTGCTCGGGGATGCCACGCGTGAGCACGACGAGCACAAACGGCGCGCGACCGGGCGGATAGATGATCGCCGCGTCGTGTAGCGTCGCCGTGATCTGTCCGGTCTTGTGGGCCACGGGAATGCCCGGCGGGAGTCCCGCGGGAATCTGCGCATTGAAGGCCTGCGCGCGCAGCGTGCCGAGCAGAAACTCCGTCGACGAGGGGGACGCCGCCTCACGTCGCTCAATGGCCTTGAGAATGGCCGCAAGATCGTCGGCCGTGGTCACGTTGTTCTGACCGGCGCGAAAGGCCGGACCGTCCTCCACACCGCGCAGCACCAGCGTGCGCTCAGCGCCGAGTGTGCGCATGGTGGCGGTGATGCGCTCCGGGTCGAGCAAGGCGATCAGCGCGTTCGTGGCCAGGTTGCTCGAATGATTGATCATGCGCTCGGCCAGCCAGCGCACCGGCACCCACTCGCCCACGCGCTCGTACACCGTGCTGTCGGAGTCGTCGTCGGCGGAGAGCGCATACGGCGAGCCGTCCACGATCGAGTGAAACGCATTGACGAGCAGAATCGACTGGTCGAGCGAGAGTCGCCCCGCGTCGGCTTCGCGCAGCAGGTCGATGAGGACCGGGATTTTCATGGTGCTGGCGGCATGGTACACTCGGTCGCCGTTGATCGAGAGCTGGCTGCCGATGCCCAGGTTCACGATGGTGACCGCGACCTCGGCGCCCGGCACTGACGCAATGCGCGATTCGATGCGGGTGCGCACGACATCGGGGTCGAGGAGTGCGCGCTGGGCGTGCAGCGGCGCCGAGAAGAGTGCGGCAGTGATCGTGCCGAGGGTGAGCAGGGCGTGACGGGCAAGGTGGTGCATGGTGGAATCCTGCCGCCTGCGGTTCGATCAAGCAAGCCGTGCGAGCGCGCCTCGACGCCATCCGACCCGATTCCCGCCTCAAAACGATTCCACTGGCGGGATACTGTTTTCCCGTCCCGGTGTCCATCCAGAGGGGTGGGGGGTACTTTGGAGATATGCCTACCGTTCGATCACTCGTCCGGCCGGTGTCGAGCGCGCTTCTGCTTGGAGCGACGCTGACCGCCTGCCAGTCCGGGTTGCAGCCTCTGACGGCGCCTGTGCCTTCGGCGACGCCTGCATCCGCCTCCGCCGCCGCTCGGTCCGCCGACCTCGCCACGCCCGATGCCGTGATGGAAGCCGCCACGTCGGTATTCGGTGACTCCACCAGCTTCGACGGGATTCCCGACGGTTCGCTCAGCGAAGAACCCACGTGGGACATCGATGTGCGTTCCTACGAAACGCACGAGCGCGTGGAGCACTACCTGCGCCTCTTCAGCGGGCCGGCGCGCGACCGCATGTCGGAGCGCATCAGCCGTGGCACGCGCTACGAGCCGATGATTCGCTCAAAGCTGCGGGCCGCCGGTATGCCGGAGGATCTGCACTACCTGGCGCTGATCGAAAGCGGGTACGATCCGCACGCCTTTTCGAGCGCGTCCGCCGTGGGCATGTGGCAGTTCATGGCAGCCACGGGGCGTGACGTGGGGCTGCGCATCGACTGGTGGGTGGACGAACGTCGCGATCCGGCGCGCTCCACCGATGCCGCGATCAAGTTCCTCGGTAGCCTGCAGCGCCAGTTCGGGTCGCTGTATCTGGCCGCCGCGGCGTACAACGGCGGACCGGGGCGCGTCTCGCGCGGTTTGACGCGCTTCGCCAACGCGATTGGCGAGCTGGAGGGCGACGACAAGTTCTTCGCGCTGGCCGAGCAGAACTATCTGCACAGCGAGACGAAGAACTATGTGCCTCAGCTGATTGCGGCGGCGCTCGTGGCCAAGGCGCCGGACCGCTACGACATGCAGATCGAACGCCAGGCACCCTTCTGGTACGACTCTGTGCAGGTCGATCCGGGGACGGCGCTCGGCGCAATCGCGCGCGCGGCCGTCATCCCGCTGGATTCGCTGGTGGAGCTGAACCCGGGCCTGCTGCGCGGTGTCGCGCCGCCAGATCGCGCCGAGTGGCTCCGCGTGCCGCTGGGCGGCGATTCCGCGGTACGCGCGGCGTACGACTCGCTGCTCCCCGAGGAGCGGCTGGGTTGGACGGAGGTCGAGCCAAAGAAGGGCGAAAGTGTGGCCTCGCTCGCGAAACGACACGAGATGACGGCGCGCGAGCTCGGATGGTATAACCCGGGACTCCGCACCGCGCGCGGCGGCGCGATCGCGGCCGGACAGAAGGTTCGCGTGCCCACGCGTGAGGCCATTGCGGGCGCCCGGGTCGTCAACGACGCATCGCTCACCAGAAATGGCGGCAGCATTGCCAGCACCGTGCATGTTGTGCGCGCTGGCGAATCGCTGAGCGTGATCGGTCGCCGGTACGGCGTGTCCGTCGCGCGACTCAAGTCGTTGAACGGGCTGCGCAGCGACCGTATCAAGGCAGGACAGCGTCTGTCGGTCCAAGGCGGTACCGCGACGGCGGCACGATCCACGTCGACCGCCAGCACGCCCGCCGCGCGCGCGACGACCACCTCGCACACGGTCCGTCGCGGGGAGTCGCTGAGCGTGATTGCGCAGCGCTACGGGACGTCCGTGTCCCGGATCAAATCGCTCAACGGCCTGCGCTCCGACCGGATTCGCGCCGGCCAGAAACTCGTAGTGCGCCGAGGCTGAGCCTCGGCGCACTGGAGTTGATCCTTGGAACCGCAGGCTGACGGTCAGTCGATCACGCCGCGGCCTGTGTAACCCCGCATCAACACGCGATCGTACCCATTGGCCGGGTCTTCACCCAGCGCGATCGCGTTCTGCACGGCAGTCGGCCCACGATTGTACACCAGCAGCGCCAACTTCAGGTCGCCGCGATACTCCCGGATCAGTCCGCGGAGATAGCGGAAGCCAATGCGCAGGTTCGTGGCCGGATCGGTCAACGCTTCGACCGAGACACCGGGCTGGAAGTATCGAGCTGTGCCGAGCATGAGCTGGGTCAGGCCGATTGCACCCGCGTGGCTCACCACGTCGGGGTCGAAGCGCGACTCCAAACGGACCAGCCGGAACGCCAACTCCGGCTCGATCTTTTCCTCGAGCGCGATGTCGTGAATGAGGCCGGCCAGCTCCATCGTGATCCGGTAGCGGCGCGCATACGTGAACACCGCATTCCAGCGCAGCAGATGCTGCGTGGACCCATCGACGTGCAGAGCGGCAGCGCGCGTGCGCCATGGCCCTTCGTGCACCGGCCGGTCGAGCACATCGGCCGCGGGACGCCACAGCGGCGCCAGTTCCAGCGTGGACTGCGGGTCCATGGTCGTGGTCGGCGCACCTGCGCGACCGATCACGAGTTGGACCGAGGCGATTGCGACCAGCCCGACAACGGCAAGCTGCGCAACACGCTTTCTTCTATATGACATAAGACCTCTCAAGCAGCGAGTCAGGAAGCGTCGTCATGACCATCGGAAACGACTGCAGGACTCGGCCACCAGAGTGGCGGACTAATCGCTGCGGTGGTAGTCGCCGTGCACTCCACCACGCTTCTCGCGCAGCTGCACGTCGCCAATGCTCATGTCTCGATCGACTGCCTTCGCCATGTCGTACACCGTAAGCAACGCCACGGTTACGGCAGTCAACGCTTCCATTTCCACCCCAGTCCTGGCGGTGGTTCGTACCGTTCCCTCGACCAGCACCCCAGGGAACGATGCATCAACGCTAACCGAGACCTGAACGGCCGACAACGGGAGCGGGTGGCAGAGCGGGATCAGGTCGGCGGTGCGCTTGGCCGCCATGATGCCGGCCAACCGGGCGGTTGCAAGCACGTCACCCTTCTTCAAGGCGTTGTCCTGTATTAACTTACAGGTTTCCGGTCGCATTCGAATGCGCCCCGTGGCAACGGCGGTCCGGGTCGTTTCCGGCTTCTCCGAGACGTCCACCATGCGCGCCGCGCCGGCCGAATCCACGTGGCTCAGCGCCGGTGCCGCCGGTACCGAGCCCCGATCTGGCGCCGATCGGCCGTCCGCCTCACCATCTGGCCGCGCGCTCATGCGGGGCGCGCCAGCAGGTCGGCCAGCTCGTCGAGCAGCACGGCGGTGATGAGTTGCGGCGTGACGTTGTGCTGCGTGTGGAGCTTTGTCTTTTCGAGCACGCTGATCGCCATGGTCACATGTCGCGCGTGTCGGTCGAGGCCACGATCGAGCGCACCGCGAATGCGTTCGTGCAGCAGCACCGTGAGGGCGTCGAGCGCATCGGAGTAGGGACCGCGAGCCTTGGTGATCCCCGACTTCGCCGCCACCTGCGCACGCAAGGCATCGCCATCGGCCGAGCGCGGCGCGAGGGCGGCCTCGAGCAGCTGTCGGGCCGTCTCGTGTGCGTCGGCGCTCGAGGCACTCTCGAGCAGCTGGCCCGGTGCGCCGCTCGCCCGCGTCAGCATCGCCGGCACGTCGGCGGCGCTGTGGCCCAGGCGGCTGCGCACGGCAGGGTCTTCGAGAAAGGCGGTGACCTCGTGCGGGGGGAGCGGCGTGACGCGCAGGGTCACGACCCGTGAGCGGATCGTCGGCAGCAGCGCACCCGGTTCACTGCTGGTGAGAATGAGCGTCGTGCCGGCCGGCGGCTCCTCGAGCAACTTGAGGAACGCGTTCGCGGCCTGGTCGGACCCTTCCTGCGAAATCATGCGCTCCGCGTCGCCCACCACGAACACGGTGCGAGCCGCCATGGCCGGACGCAGCGAGGCCGCATGCACCAGTGCGCGCACCGTCGGGAGATGCAGCGCTTCCATTCCGGTCGAGCCCGCCCAGAGGCCGTCCGCCGCCATCCGCTCGGCCACCAGTTCGGCGAGATCGGCACGCACCTCCTCGTTGCTCGGCTCGCGTCCGTCCTTGGACTTGAGCCGCGGAAAGAACCAGTGCAGATCGGGGTGCTGCAGGCGCGCGCTATAGCGGCACTGCTGACAGTGGCCGCACGGCTCCACCGCGTTTGCCGCGGGCGTCTCCTCAAGGAGGCCGAGCGGGTCTCGGGTGCCGGCGCCGCCCTCACAGAGCATGCGCTGACCGAGCCAGAGCGCCAGTCGCTGCTTCCCCACGCCGCGCGGGCCGGTGAAGAGCAGGCTGGACGGCAGACGGCCGGCCTGATGAGCCTGCGCCAACCGATGCCGAAGGGCATCGTGGCCGTAGACGGGGCGAAGCGACATCATTCGAATATGCCCAACTCCATTCCCCGCCGCGAGCGTCGGCTCGCGCGACTGCGCGGTGCTCGCATGCCTGTTGCACCAGCCCTGCTCACCGTCGCGACGCTGCTCGGCGCGTCGGTCCTCTCTGCCCAGTCCGATGGCGCGCGCCTGCGAGCGCGGGCCCTTGGCGTGGCGCCCGGCGTGTTTGCTCCGGGCGCGTACAACGCAATCACCGATGTGTCCGGTGTACGCGTTGGCCACGCGACCGTGCGCGCGGGCGATTCGCTGCGCACGGGCGTGACGGTGGTGGTGCCGCACGGCGGCGACGTGTATCGCACGCGGGTGCCGGCTGCCATTCACGTGGGAAACGGCTTCGGCAAGCTGCTGGGCGTCACTCAGGTGCGTGAGCTCGGCGAGCTGGAGACGCCGATCGCGCTGACCTGCACGCTGTGCATCTGGCAGGTGGGCGATGCCCTCGCGCAGTCCATGCTCGAGCGCAGCGAGAACCGCAGCGTGCGCTCCATCAATCCGGTGGTGGGGGAGACGAACGACGGCGGGTTGAACGCCATTCGTACGCGTCCGGGTATTGGCGACGCGCTGCGCGCCGCACTGTCGTCAGCCGATACCGGCCCGGTCGCGGAGGGCAGCGTGGGCGCCGGCACAGGCACGAGCATGTTCGGCTGGAAGGGCGGCATGGGCACGAGCTCGCGTCAGCTCCCCGCGGGCGCCGGCGGCCACACGGTGGGGGTGCTGGTGCAGGGCAACTTTGGTGGGGTGCTGCAGGTGATGGGGGCGCCGGTGGGACGGGAACTCGGGCGCTTCGCGTTTCAACGATTGGTGCAGCCGAGGAGCGACGGGCCGGGCGACGCGCAGGCGGAGCGCGGCGACGGATCGATCATGATCGTGGTGGCGACGGATGCCCCGTTGGGTGAGCGCAATCTCGAGCGCGTGGCGGCACGCGCGATCATGGGGCTCGCGCGCACCGGGTCGAGTGCGTCGAACGGCAGCGGCGACTATGTGATCGCGTTCTCCACCGCCGAGTCGGTGCGGCGAGGCACGGGCACGGCGACTGTCGCAGGAGAAGAGTTGGGCAACGAACAGATGTCCGCGGTCTTCCAGGCGGTGGTGGAGGCCACGGAAGAAGCGATCTACAACGCGCTGTTCATGGCGACGACGGAGCAGGGGCGCGCTGGACGCGTGGAGGCGATCGATCTCGACGCCGTGCGCGGTGTGCTGCGCAAATACGGCGCGGGCCGGTAGTGTCCGGCTTCACCTCCCCTCCAGGTTTCGAGGCTGCATGAGCCCGCACCCTACCCCCGACACGCTTCACGAGTTCGCGCACCGCGACGAGTTCGCGCGGTGGTTGGCGGCGCACCACGACATGGCGCCGGAGCTGTGGATTCGCATCTACAAGAAGGGGAGCGGCGGCGCGACGATTTCGCCAACCGAGGCGATCGACGAAGTGCTGTGCTGGGGCTGGATCGACGCCATTCGCAAATCGTGGGACGACGTGTCGTATGTGCAGCGCTACTGTCCGCGTCGTCCGCGCTCGGTGTGGTCTCGGGTGAATCGTGACAACGTGGCCAGGCTGATCGCCGAAGGACGCATGACGGAGCACGGGCTTGTTCATGTGCGTGCGGCGCAGGCCGATGGTCGATGGGAGGCGGCGTACGCGACGACCATGGAGGCGTCATTGGCGTTGCTCGACGCGATCGCCACATCACCGACGGCGCAAGCCATGTATGACACCCTCTCGGCCCAGATCGGTACCATCCCGCTCACCAGACGAGGACCAATGACTCGACGTTCGATGCGTTCGGCACACCGTGCGTCGCGTGTGATGTGCCTGCTGGCGTTGAGCGTGTTCTCGCTCGCGTGCGGCGGCGACGACGTCACCGTGCCGGTGGCCCCGCGCGACATGTCCGAGGCATCGTCCGCCTTTGACATGATGGAGGCGCCGGCGGCGGCCGCATTCGGCAAGGTGGCAGGTGATGCGAACGGTTTCGATGTGCTCGCGCAGGTGCGGGGCACGGCCGCCGCGACCGATAGCACGACGAACCCGAGCCTCATCATTCGCAACGGCACGGTGGCGCTCGAGGTGCGGTCGATCGAACCGGCAATGGTCGCGGTGCAGAACCTCGCCGCACGGCTTGGTGGCACCGTCGGTAACTCGTCGATGTCGTCGGCCGAATATGAGCGCCGCAGTGCCAGGATCGAGCTCAAGATTCCGGCGGCGCGATTCGATTCGGCGCTGGTGGGGCTGGAACCGATCGGCACGGTCGAGTCGGTCTCGTCGTCGGCGGAGGATGTGGGTGAGGAGTTCGTGGACGTGACCGCGCGCGTGGCGAACGCACGACGATTGGAAGAACGGCTGATCTCACTGCTGGCCACGCGCGCGGGCAAACTGGAGGAGGTGCTGGCGGTCGAACGCGAGCTTGCCCGTGTTCGTGAAGAGATCGAGCGCTACACCGGCCGGATTCGCTATCTGCAGTCACGCGTGGCCACGAGTACGCTCACGGTGACGTTGCGTGAGCCGGCGCCGCTCGTGCGCACATCGCCGGGCGACAACGTGATCATGAACGCGTTTCGTGATGCGTGGCGCAACTTCGTGGGCTTCGTGGCCGGCTTCATTGCGCTGCTGGGCGTGATCGTACCGTCGATGCTGTTGCTGGTGATCGTGGTGTGGGCATGGCGTCGTGCACGGCGTCCGCGTGCGGGGTGAGGTGTGCGCACGGTGCGGTGCGCATCGTGCATGCTGCGTACCTGTCATCGTTTGGTGACGTAGCCGACGGGTAAACGTCGCGCCGCTGTGACGGCAGAGAGGGACTCTGACAGCTGTAGCTGTCATGCACTCGTTCCTCTTTGCTGGAGTCTGTTTCATGCACGCTCGTTTTCGTACGATCGCATCGCTCACGGTGCTCATGCTGTGCGCCCCGCTGCTCGCCGGGCGCGCACCGGCGCTCATCGCGCCGACACTGCACGCGCAGGGAACGGACGCCGTCATCGCCGGGCGCGTCGTCGATTCGACTGGCAGTGCGCTGGCCGGCGTCGAGGTCATCGTTCGCAACGCGTCCACGGGGTACACCGAGCGCGGATCGACACGCCCAGATGGCCGCTTCGTGTTTCCGCAGCTGCCGTTGGGCAACAACTATATGGTGACGGTGCGACGCATCGGCTATCAGGCGCAGGTGCGCGAGTCGCTGAATCTTTCGCTCGGCGACCGACTCGAACTGGTCTTTCGCCTGACGGTCTCGACGGCCAATCTCGACCCCGTGGTGGTCACGGATGATCTCGGCACGGGCGCACGGCGTGAGCGCCTTGGTGCCTCCACCAAGGTGTCCGCACGCGAAATCGAGGAGCTGCCGGTACAGAACCGCAACTTCACGGATCTTGCGCTGCTGGCCCCCACGACGTCCGGGTCGGGCTTCAACATCGGTGGTGCGCGTACCACGTCAACCGATGTGCGCATCGACGGCGTGTCGGCGCGCAACCAGCTCGGTGGCGGACAGGTGGGACGCGGGCCGTTCACGTTGTCGCTGGCCGCGATTCGCGAGTTCGAGATCGTGACCAACTCGTATGACGTGTCGCAGGGCCGTCAGGGTGGCGGCTCCATCAGCGCCGTCACGAAGAGCGGTACGAACACGGTCGAGGCGAACGTCTTTGCGTATCACCGCAACGAGAACCTCTCGGCGAGCGAGGACTTTCTCGGACGCGGCCGATCGCTGCGGCAGCAGCAGATCACCCAGTGGGGCGGCTCCATCGGTGGCCCGATCATCCGGGACAAGCTGCACTACTTCTTCGCCTTTGACCGTCAGGACCAGCAGGAGCCGTTCTTCATCCTCGACCTGCGCGACGAGCAGGAGGAAATCCAGGCGCGCATCGCACGCGACTCGCTGACGCGCCTCGTGGACATTCTGCAGCGCAACTACGGCATGGGCGCCGAACAGCCCTTCGGTGCGTACTCTCGTGCGCCGGTCGCCAATACCTTTTTCGCCCGCTTCGACTACCGGCTGAACGATACGCATCTGCTCACCGTCCGCAACAACTTCTCCGACTGGAACAATCCGCAGAGCGGGACCGCCGACCAGGGACGACCGTTGCTGTTCGAGGCCCGCAACAGCTTCGGCTCGATGGAGAACGGATCGCTGGTGTCGCTGCGGTCCACCTTCTCGCCAACGTTCCAGAACGAAGCCAAGATCGCCGTGAGCTACGCCGAGCGGGCGTGGGAGCCCAACGTCGTGGTGCCACGCGGCGAGGTGCTCATCAACTCGCAGCTCCCCAACGGCACGAACGGGCAGCTCACCGTGCAGTTCGGTGGCCATCGCTTCGCGCCGGAGCGCAACAGGGAGACGCAGTATCAGCTGGTCAACACCACCTTCCTGCAGCGTGGCAACCAGACGCTCTCCTTCGGCGTTGACAACTCGCTGACCTATCTCAACACCTTCCTGTCCATCGAGACCGGCGGACAGTACAACTTCAACTCGCTCGCCGATCTCGAAGCAGGGCGCGCGGCGCGCTATCGGCGCAATGTGCCGCTGCTCGAGGACGAACCCACGGCGCGTCAGTGGGTCCTCGATGCCGCCGCGTTCGCCCAGACCGA
>JAABRL010000005.1:0-135312 GCA_011390935.1 Gemmatimonas sp. | reverse complement strand
GACCTCGGTGGGCTCTGGGGGCGGTCGGACAATGACTTCCGCCACAAGCTCGTGCTGTTCGGCTCGCTGCCGACGGTGTACGGCTTCCGGGTGAGCGCACGATATGTCGGCGCGAGTGGTTCTCCGTTCTCGCTGGTGACGAGCCGCGACATCAATGCGGATGGATCGCCCAACCCGAACGATCTGGCCTTCATCTTCGACCCGAGCAATCCCACGACGCCGACCGCGGTGGCGGATGGCCTGCGGCAGCTGATCGACAATCCGAACAGCATCGTGGCCGACTACGTGCGCGACAATGTGGGCCGCTTTGCCGAGCGCAACGCACTGTACAACCCGTGGCAGGAACGTCTCGACCTGCGCGTGGCCAAGACGATCCGGACTTTCGGCGGGCAGGCCGCCGAGCTCACGATCGACATCTTCAACCTGCCCAACCTGCTGAACAAGGAGTGGGGCGGCATCTACTCGGCGGGCCAGCGGCAGAACCTGCTCAACGTGACGGGCTTCGACCAGGCCACGCAGCGCTTCCGCTACACGGTGAATCAGAACGCCGGCGTGCTGCGCAAGTCGGGCAATCCCTACCAGATCCAGGCGGGCCTCGCCTACAAGTTCTGATGACCTCGCGCACGTCGCTCACCGCGGCGTTGCTCACGATCGTCGCATCGCTCTCGCTACATGCGGGAGCGGTGCGCACGAACGTCGACACGCCGGTCGTCACTCGCTCGCTCCGTACCGCACACCGCGCGACCATCGCATCCGGGCCGATGGCCGGACATGCGACACCACGGACCGCCGCGCTGTGGGTGCAGCTCGCCGATTCCGGCACCGTGGAGTTCGAGTACTGGCCCACCGATCGGCCCGATGAGCGGCATCGGACCACGCCGATGGTCGCACGGTCATCGGCGGGATTCATCGTGCAGGCCACCGCCGACGCGGTGCGCGAAGCCCGGCAGTATTCGTACCGGGTGTTGATCGACGGGACCGAAGCCGAGCTTGCGCGGCCACTGGTGTTCCACACACCGCAGCGGTCGGCCGATCCGTTTCCGGTGCAGGATCTGCGCATCGCGTTCGGCAGCTGTGCGATGATCGCCGATCCGTCGGTGGATCCGCCGGGCGTGTCGCCAGGGGGCGGCCTGCAGATCTTCGACGCCATCGCCGATCAGCGCCCCGATCTGATGGTGTGGGGTGGGGACAACGCGTACTTCCGCGACGCGGACTGGACGTCGATCACCGGCATGCGGCGTCGGTACGCCCATGTGCGATCGTTGCCCGCCATGCAGCGATTGCTCGGGGCCACCAACCACTACGCGGCGTGGGACGATCACGACTACGGGCCGAACGACGCGGATCGCAGCTGGGTTGGCAAGCGCGACGCGAAGACCGTGTTCATGGAGTACTGGGCGAACCCCGGCTACGGGGTGCCGGGAGCCGAAGAAGGCGTTGGCACCAGCTTTCGGTGGGGGGACGTCGAGTTCTTCCTGATGGACGATCGGACCTATCGTGCGCCCAACTATCAGCGCGGCGGCGATGGCGCGTACTGGGGCACTGGTCAGCTGCACTGGCTGATCGATGCGCTGCGCGCGAGCACGGCGACGTTCAAGCTGGTCGTCAACGGCGGACAGGTGGTGAGTCCGCTTCCGATCTACGAGAACATGGCGAACTATGCACGCGAGCGTCACGAGCTGCTGGAGATGCTGGCGCGTGATCCCGTCAACGGCGTCCTGTTCCTGTCTGGCGACCGCCATGTCACGGAGCTCACGAAGATGCCGCGCGCCGGTCTGTATCCCTTGTACGACGCGACCATTTCGCCCCTCACCTCGGCGCCATACGGGCAGTCGCGGGTCGAGCCGAACCCGTGGCGCGTCGAGGGCACGTGGCTACCCGCTCGCAACTTCGCAACGCTCGACGTGAACGGACCGCGCGGCGATCGCGTCCTGACGATCACCGTGCGTGATGCTGATGGTGTGGAACGGTGGACGCATGTGATTCCGCATCGCGAACTGCGCGTTCGCTGATGCATCGCTGGCCACAACCCATCTGCTGATCCTGCCGCTGTCGCCTACAGGCGTGCCGTCGTGCGCGCCGTGCACCTTGTCCACTGTCCAGGAGTGACCTGTGTCTGTTCGTCTCATATCCCGATCCGTACGCTTCGCGCGTGCGGTTGCGGCGACGTTCTGTTTCGTGGTGACCGTGCCGCTTGCGGCGCAGTCTCCCCGTGCCGAACACGTCGTCCTCATTTCCATCGATGGCTTGCGTCCGGATTTCTATCTGGATCCTTCGGCCTTCGGTGCGCCCACCATTCAGCAGATGGCGCGCGAGGGTGTGCACGCACTCGGTGTGCGCGGCGTCTTCCCCTCGGTGACATACCCGTCGCACACCACGCTGGTGACCGGTGCGACGCCGGCCCGCCATGGGATCTACTACAACAGCCCGTTCGAGCCCGGTGGGCAGACTGGTCGCTGGTACTGGGAGTCGGATTCGATTCGCGTGCCTACGCTCTTCAGCGCACTGCGAGGCGCAGGTCGCACGTCGGCGGCGGTGATGTGGCCTGTGACGGTGGGTGCACCGGTCGACTTTCTGGTCCCGGAGGTCTGGTCACTCGATCCCGCGGTCGAACGCATTCTGCCCATGCGGCAGCTGGCCACGCCGGGCCTCGTGGAGGAACTCGAACGCGATGCGACCGGACGACTCGATGAACGCCGCAACTTCAGCGGTGATTGGCTCACGCGCGATGATCGGCTCGGTGCGATGGCGGCGCATCTGCTCGAGACGCGCCGGCCGGCGCTGACGGCGTTGCATCTCATCGGCACCGATCACTTTCAGCACGAACAGGGTCGTTCGGGCGATCGTGTGGCACGCGCGGTGTCGGCACTGGATCGAGCCGTCGGACAACTGCGTGACGCCGCCGATCGGGCGGGCATTCTCGAACGCACCACGTTCATCATCACGGGCGACCACGGCTTCGTGAATACGCAGCTTCGCGTGGATCCGAATGTGCACCTCGCTGCCGCTGGGCTCGTTGATACGACGCCCGACCGCGGTCGGTGGCGCGCCGTGTTTCATGTGGAGGGAGCCGCGGCGTTTCTGCACCTGCGGGATCCGCGTGATACGGCCGCGGTCACACTCGCTCGGCGTGCCCTTGCCTCGGCACCGGCGGCTGAACGGCGACTCTATCGGTTCGTGGAACGCGCGGAACTCGATGCGGTCGGTGCGGATCCTCGGGTGCCGTTCGCGCTGTCGGCTGCCAACGGGGCGCGTTTGGGGAACGCTACCACGGGGGCCTCGGTGCGTGGCTCGAGCGGCGGCACGCATGGCTACTTCCCCACCGACATGCCGGAGATTCTGACGGGGTTCGTAGCCTGGGGTGCCGGAGTGCAACGCGGCATGGTGTTGCCGGTGATGGACCTCACCGATGTCGCGCCGACGATTGCCACTTTGCTCGGCGTGCCGTTCGCACCGCTGGACGGCGTGGTGCAAGCGGGCATCCTGCGCCCCGCGAAATAGCGGTGCGCGGCGTGGAGCGGCCCCCGGTGCGGGGGCCGCTCCTGCGCGTGTTACGCGCGTACTACGCCAGGCTTCCCATTCTCCACCACCCATCGCGTCGGCGTCTCCACGGCCGCTCCCGGCGTGGTCACCTGAGACACCACGCGATAGGCCGCCTCCCACCGATCGGGCGTGACGTTGCATGAGACAAACCCGCGCTGGCGATTGTGCCACTGCACATGCGGGTTCTCAGCGAGCGCACGCTGTGCGGGCTCGGGCAACATCGCGGTGCCGTCGCCGCCCGACGAGATGCTGGTGGTCACGAACTCGGCGCCGATGACCGGGCGATCGGGGCGGTCGTACCCGGCGTGCAGCGCGTTCACCCAGTTGGAGTGAATGTCGCCCGTGAGCACCACCGTTCGGTTCGGTGCACGCTCGGCGAGACCCGCGAGCAACCGATCGCGCGCCGCGGGGTAGCCGCTCCACTGATCCATGCTCACCGACGTGTCATCGCCCGGCGAACTGTCGTACGGCGCCACCATGATCTGCTGCGCGAGCACCTGCCACCGCGCGTCGCCGGACTGCACGCCGTCCAGCAGCCATTTCTCCTGCCGTTCGCCGAGCAGCGTGCGCGAGGCATCGGCCCAGTCTCCGCAGGGCACGCGCTTGGTGCCGTCGTCGCACGCCTGATCGCTGCGGTACTGCCGCGTGTCGAGCATCCAGAAATCGGCGGTGCGCCCCCAGCGAATCCGCCGCGTGATGTCGAGGTCGGCCCATGATTGCACGCGTGGCAAGCGCACCGGCTGGTGTTCGTACCACGCCTGATACGCGGCCTCACGGCGTGCACGCATCTGGGCGACCGACTCCATGCGGTTCTCGCCCATGAGGTTGGCGTAGTTGTTGTCCACCTCATGGTCGTCCCACACCACCACCCACGGGCAGGCGGCGTGCGCCGACTGCAGGTCGGTGTCGGACTTGTACTGCGCATAGCGACGACGGTAATCCTCGAGTGTGCGGATCTCGAGCCCGTGATGGCGTCGCACCCGGTCCGTGCCGGCATACTCGTAGATGTAGTCGCCGAGAAAGGCCACGAGATCTGGTGTTTCGCGCGCGAGATGTGCGTGCGCCGTGAAGTACCCCTGCTCCCAGTGCTGACACGACGCAAACGCGAGCGCGAGTGGGGACAGCGCGTCGTGCGGCGGCGCGGTGCGCAAACGGCCAACCGGTGAGGTGGCCTCGCCAACGTGGAAGCGATACCAGTACCAGCGATCGGCGTTGAGTCCGCGCACATCCACATGCACGCTGTACCCGAGTTCGAACGATGCGATCGCACTACCACGCGCCACGATGTCGCGAAATCCATCATCGCTGGCTACCTCCCAGCGCACCGTGGTGCGCGTTCCGTCCATGCCGCCTTCGGGCTCGAAGGGACGCGGTGCCAGTCGCGTCCAGAGGATCCCGCCGTCGGGCAGCGGATCGCCGGAGGCGACGCCGAGTGTGAACGGGTCGTCGGCGAATCGCGGACGATCCGTGAGACGCCACGCGTTGGGCACGACCGCGCACACCGCGACGGTGCGGCTGAGATCCACGAGAAAGTTGCGACGATCCATGGGAGGGCAGGGTGGAGGCCGTTGACGAACGGAAGCGACCGCGCGCGCATGACGCGCGGCCCCTCGCGCCTTCGAATCGTCAATCTTCCTGCAGCGCCCTCACCTCGCCAATACCGCGGCGCACTCCGTTGCGAAGACGATACGGGGGCAGTGGCAGCGCAGGCCTCGCGGCGTCATGGGGCCGGCGATGGCCACGGATTGGCGAAACGCGGATCGGTGACGAACGACGAGTCGGTCAGACTGCGCAGAAAGCTGATGAGATCGGCCTTCTCCTCGGGTGTGATGGCAAAACCATTGACAAAGCCGTTCTTGACCGGACTCAGTCGGCCATCACCTGCGTGCGGTCCACTGCTGATCAGACGGCCGCCGCGCGCGTAGTGATCGATCACTTCCTCGAGCGTGGCGATCGAACCGTCATGCATGTAGGGAGCCGTCAGCGCGATGTTGCGCAGCGTTGGCGCCTTGTGCGCGCCCATGTCCCGCGCCTGTCCCGTGAACTCGGCCAACCCGGTGTTGTGGCTCGGGTAGGCGCCCTGGCCATCCACGTTGTACAGGCCGTTGTTGAAGTACTCCTGCTCACGAAACGACTTGCCCACGTAGTTGGTGGACGCCGTGAACATCACGCCCGCATGGCAGTGAAAGCACTCGGTCCGCTCCGAGAAGAAGAGCGCCTCACCTCGGATCGCGGAGGGGGAGAGCGCTGTGCGCTCGTTGCGGAACGTGTACCGATCGTATGGCGAGTTGCCCGAAACGAGTGCCCGCTGAAAGGAGGCGAGTGCTTTCGTGATGTTCTCTACGGTGACGATGGTAGGTGCCCCCGGAAAGGCGTCGCGAAACAGGCGCGCGTATAGCGTGTCATTGCGCACGCGCGCCAGCAGTTCCTGTTCCTGTCCCGACAGGCCGAGCTCGACCGGGTGCTCCCCGAACATGGGGAGCAGCGCCTGCTGTTCGAGGTTGTCGAGGTTGGGGTTGCCCCAGTTGAGCACCGACGCGTACGCAATGTTGGCGAGCGACATGCTGTTGCGCGGATGCACCTCACCTGTGCTGCCCACGCCGAGCGGGCGACCGTCCGTGAAGGCGATCGACTGCCGATGACATGAGGCGCAACTTTGCGTGCCGTTGCCGGAGAGTCGTCGATCGTAGAAGAGGTGACGCCCCAACTCCACCTTCTCCACCGTCATCGGATTCTCGATCGGTACCAAGGGTGTTGGGAATCCGACCGGCAGGTTCCACTGCCAGTTGGTGGAGGCGCCCGGACCGGATGCAGTGAACATCTCGTCGCCTGCGCACGCGGCAAGCGAGCACAGCAGGAGCGGCATGGTCGCCAAACGAAGTCGAACAGGACGCGTCATGATTCGAACCGGCAGTGGGACAGGCATGGCACGAGTGGGTTACGGGCGAACGGCGCGGAAGAAGCGCTGCGTGGCCGGCACGGCGCCGCCGGCGAACGGCAGACCGAAGTTGTCGAAGATCGCCGGGCATTCGGGATCGGCCGTGCCCGACATGCAGCCCGCGGGACCACCACCGTTCACGTCCACGTTGGAGCCGGCGAGTAGCTGCGCAATGTCCGCCACCACGACGTCACGACTCACATCGAAGTCGTTCAGTGTGACCGTGAGTCGATTGGGCTGTGCACAGCTCGTGGGGACGGTTGAGGCCGATTCGCTCGGTGTGCAGCCGGTGCTACCGAGATGAACGAACCAGCCGGTGGGAAAACTGTTGCTGCTCACGTCGAGCCGAACGGCCTTGTAGCCGGCGTTCCAGCTCCAGAACATGCGCGACAACGAGAGCGGACCCGAGGCCGTTGTCTGGTCCTGATGATTCTTCGAAAACGGGAGGCCGAGCTGAAAGCGTAACCCGGTGTATGTGCCGGCGGGCACCGTCCCCATCACGCGCGTATTGACGTCGGGCGTGGCGTTGGGGCAGGCGGTGCCGGTTCCGCCTGCGGCAAAGTCGATCAGGGCGATGTCATCGAGCTGCCACCGGTTGTCCTGCGTGAGCGTGATCGGTGTTTCGTTGCCCTGCGAGTCGAGCAGCCGAACCTCCGACACGTACAGCATGAAGTCCGTCGCCGACGCCGTGGCGTTGGTGGTCCCGATGTTCGGATACGACTGCCCGCAGGCAAATGCTGCGGTCCCCACGCGCGCGTCGAAGTTGACGGTGACGTTCTGCGGTCCTGACGGACCGGTGGTCGAATCGGACGAACACGCGGCGAGAGCAAACACGGATACGGCGAGGGGCAACGCTGCGGAGAATGAAGCACGAGTCATGAGGTGATGTCTCCAGTAGTGAAAGGAAGGAAATCGTACGTGAACAGGTCTGTCTGCGGCCGAGCACGCACTCAGTGCGCGGCGCCATCGAGGGTGCCGGACGACGGCGTGCCCACGCGCAGGCCGACACGGAACAGGCGTGGCAGCCCCGGCGTGATGAAGCCGGACGCACGGTTCTCGACGTACCGCAGGTTGAAGACATTCTGCAGTTCGAGGTCGAGCGTCATGTTGGGCAGCGTGCGCACGCGCCCGGTCTGGCGCGACTGCAGATCGGGAAGCGGCACGGCGGCGCCGAGATCGAGCACGCTCGCAAGCCGCGTGGTTACACCGGGTTCGCCCACGGGAGTGAACGGACCGAGCACGCGATATGTCACGCGCAGCTGTGCGTGTTGCGTGCGTGAGTCGGTCGCCGATGGCGCGACCACCCAGAGCGGAATGGTGGTGCCGATGCGCGCGTGATAGCGCGCCACGCCCGGCACCGGATCGCCGGGAACAATGGGGATGTTGTGATCGTGGATCGTGTTCTGCGGCACCGCGCTGACCGTGGTGGTATCGCCCGTCGACATGCGCAGAAAACGGGCGTCGTTCAGCGTGACGGCGCCGAACACCGAGGCGGCTTCGGGCAAGCCGAAGGGCGCGCGCCAGTGTCCGCGGACATCGAGACCGCGTCGCCGGCTGGTGCCAGCACTCGATACACCGAGCGTCGCCGCGTCGAACACGCGTTCATTCGTCACCGTGGTATTGAAGAGTGCGGCGTGCAGGCCGGCGTTCGCATGCGCAACGGCCACGCCGACCTCGCTCGACCAGGCGCTGTACGGTGCGCGCGACGGATCGGCGATCACACCGACCGGACCGCGAAAGCCGCGACTCAGCGAGCCGAGCAATGAAACGGAGGCCGTGCGTGGTGACCAGCCCGTGAGGTAGCGGAGCCCAAGCTTGGGGCTCGCGAGCACGCGGGACTGTATGCGTTCGCTCGTGCTGCTCAGGCGGTCCAGCACACCGTAGCGCAACTGATCGACGCGCGCTCCGGCGTCGACCGCGAGCCGCGCCCCCACGACACGCTGCGCGCGCAGAAATGCCGAGGCGCTGCTGTACGTGGCATCGTAGGAGTGATCGGTGGACGCGGTGCGGCGCGCGAGGGTGAGATCGCGAACGTAGTCGGCGGCGTCGGCGCGCACCGAGGTGCCTGCCGTGATCTGGCCGAGGCGAATGGGAACGAGCACCTGCATCTGTCCGCCCAGCGCCTGTCGATCATCGCGCTCCCGGGACTGTCGCGTGCCGAACCCCTCGCCCGGTACCGTGAGGTACCAGTCCGACGCAGCCACCTGCGCCCACGCCGTGGCTTCCGCCGAGACGGTGCGGCCGGCCACTCGCCCCAGCGATCTGGCGAACCGGGCGTGCGCGAGCAGCCGCTGCGATTCGCCACCATCGGTGCTGTCCACAGGGCGGAGCAGGTCGCGCGTGTTGTAGCGGGCAATGGACACGAAACCGGGAGAGTCCCACGTGCTGCGGTAGAACTGCACGCCGCCCTCGAGCCGTCCTCCACCTGTCGCCCGCCATCCGCGCAGCAGCGCATTGCCGAGCAGCGATCCCGAGTTCTCCTGCCACCCCTGGCCGCGGCGCCCGTCAACCGCCATCAGGAAGCCGCCGCGCGTGCCACGCGAACCGGTGCGCAGCCAGCCGCCAACATCTCCAAACGACGACGAGGTCAACGAGCCGCTACTGCGCTCGGCATCGGCGGCGGTGAACACCTCCACCACGCCGGCAAGCGCGAAGTCGCCGTACAACGGACTCGCCGAGCCGTGGATCACGCGCAGCGACTGTGTCGCCGCCGGCATGAGCACGTTCCAGTCGGCAAATCCTTCCACGTGCCCATGCACCGCGGCGTTGACGGGAACTCCATCGACGACCAGCAGCACGTCGGCGGAGTGATCGGAGTTGAAGCCGCGTACGACTGCATTGGCGGTGAATCCGGGCCCCTGTCCATGCTCGTGCACTTCGAGGCCGGCGGTTCGACGCAGCAGATCATAGGCATTGTCGGACGGAATGCTCACCAGAGCCGTCGTGTCCACGGAAATCGTGGCGACGGGCGGCGGTGCGGCACGCATGCGTGGTCCGGTCACGGAAACCGGCGCAAGCAGCGGGCGCGACGTGGTATCAGGCTGGGTCGGACGCACCTGCGCCGGCAGCACCGAGGCGCAGGCCACGGCACAGCACAGGGCACGTCCGAGAAGACGCACGCGCACGATCGGTCCAAGCCGATCGCGGCGGTTCGCTCGGTAGTTCATGGGGCCACGGAAGTCGGCCGGCACCAGTCGCCCGAGATGGACGGACGCGTGGCGCGGGCCTGTTGCGGTTTCCGGGAGCTGCGGAACGCGCGCGATGGCGCGTGGTGGTCAGCTCAGCGTGGCCGAGGGCGGTGCTGTGGGGAACGGGAGCACGTGGTGCACCCACGCAGACTCCCAGCCGCTGTGGCGTCCGAAGCCGGCCCGCGGCTCGTTGCCATAGGCTGCCGCGAGGCGCGGGACTTCGCGCGTGGCCGACACGGCGGTCGCCACGCAGCAGCACTCGGTGTCGCAATCGCACTCGTGCGACTGATCCGAATCGGCATCGACGGCGGGCGCGTCGTGCACGTGCGCGGCGGACGACGTGTTGGACGCCGAGTGCGCGGGCGCACCACGGTGATGCGCATGCGCATCCGCTTCGATGGAAGTGATCGTCTCGGCGCCAACAAGCGACGACTCACAGGCGTGCCCGACGTCCGGCGCGAGCAGTCGAACTGCCAGCACCGCAGCGACCAGAACAGCCGAGATTCGTCGGCGAATCATCCCCATACTGACAATATACTATCAGCTGGCACACTTCGTTGGCGGCCGGCGGCCGATGGGCGTCGCGCAGCCAGACTACCGAGGAACGGTTGCCGCGTCGCTCGGCAGCAAGAGGTCGACAGCGACCGGTCGGTGGTCCGTGGGGTCCCCCGCGAGCAGCACCATGACCCACCGTCGCACGGCGCGCGTCGGGTGTCGCGCGAGGGAAGCGGCAGGTGGCGTCGGCATGGACGAACGGTGCGCCCCGGGGGCGCGTTCGCCGAGGGGGGCGGCCCCATGCCGCGCTGGCGCAGGCACTGCTACGTTTCTCCCATGCCTCCCGTCTCTCCCTATCGATCGCTTCCCGCCGCGCGTCGCGTGGCGCTCGTGGCTCACGCCATCACGACCCAGAAGGGCACGCGTGCGCGCTTCGCGCAGCGCCTCGTCTCGCGTGGCGGCGGCTTTCGCGCCGCCGCGGTCGCCGGATGGCCGGTCGATCGCCTCGCGCGCGAACTCGTGCGCATGAATGCCGAGCAGGCCACGGATGAGCTGGAGCTCCTGCAACTGTTGTACGTGGAGCTCGAGCCGGACATCCAGATCACGTTTCTCGAGGCGGCGGGTGTGCGTCACGAGAACGGCGTGATCGAAGAATCGCTGCAGCCACCCTTCGCCGACGCCGAGGCCGTGGCGCGCGCGACCACCGCGGTGCGCGAGGCACACGGAGAGGACGGGGAGCGGTACCTGCGCGCGCTGGTGAAGTACAGCGCCGACGTCTGGCCCGGCATCGACACGCTCGTGCAGAGCTGACCGGCGGGCTGCATATTCGGGGACGCGCTGTTCTCCTGCCTGCTCGCGGTGGAGGGTTCGTGTCATGCCCAGAGTGTCATCCATTCCCACGGGTCAGCCCATCTGGTTCGACCTCATGACCTCCGATCCGGAGGCGGCCCGCGCGTTCTACGCGGCCGTGCTCGGCTGGGACTATGATGTGAGCGGTCCCGAGATGGGGCACTACGCCATGGCGCGCATCGGTGACGCGGTGACCGCGGGCATCGGCGGCATCCCGCCCGGCGAAACGTATCCCTCGGCGTGGACGGTGTATTTCGGCGTCGACGATGCGCAGGCCGCCACGCAGTCCATCGAAGCGGCAGGCGGCCAGACATTGGCCCCGGTGATGGACGTGGCGCAGTTCGGTCGCATGGCCATCTGTCAGGATCCGACCGGCGCGGTCTTCGGGCTGTGGCAGCCCGGGGAGCACACGGGCGCCGGGCTCGTGGACGAACACGGTGCGATGACCTGGTGTGACGTGAACACGCGCGATGCAGAAACGGCGAGCGCCTTCTACGCCACGGTGTTCGGATTGCGTCACGAGGTGAACAACGATGGCGGTGGACCGTATCATCTGCTGCATCGCGGTGACATCCCGGTGTGCGGTGTGATGCCGATGACACCGGAGTGGGGCAACATTCCGCCGCACTGGTCGGCGTACTTCGCGGTGCGCGATGTGGAGCAGGCGCATGCGGATGTGCTGGCCAATGGCGGACAGCTGCTGCACGGTCCGTTCGATACGCCGTACGGACGAATCATCGTGGTGATGGATCCGCAGGGAGCCGGTCTGTCGCTCATCGAGCTTGCGCCGACCATGCCATGATCCGTGCGTACCGCCCACGGACCGCATTCCCTCGCTCCCGACCATGTCCCCGTCACGACGCGACGTCATCACGTCTCTGAGCACCCTGTTCGCCATGCCGTTGCTGCGCACACTGTCGCTCACTGAACGCGCCGCGGCAGCCGACCCGCTGTCCGGCACGGTGGTCACCTACCAGGCAGGTCGTGCCCGTGGCGATTACACCGCGGAGGACGTGGTGCGCCTCGCGCTCGAACGTGCCGACGGACATGGAAGGGCGCTTCGCGCAATCGACGCGCTTGCGGTCGACGCGCTCGACAGCGCACGCGCCTCCGATGCGCGATGGCGCGCGGGTGCGTTGCTCGGACCGCTCGACGGGGTGCCCGTGTTTGCGAAGAGCATTTGCGATATGCGCGGACTGCCCACCACAGCGTCGAGTGCGGAATGGGCGGCGCTGTTTCCGCACGCTGCCACACGTGACGCACTCGAAGTGCAGCGATTGCGTGCGGTCGGCGCCGTGGTGCTCGGCAAGACCGCGGCCGACGACTTCGCGTATCGCGGCAACGGCACGAGTTCGCTCACGGGGCAGGTGCGCAATCCGTACGATGGCGCGGGCATCCGAACGCCTGGCGGATCGAGCGCCGGGGCAGCGGTGGTGGTTGCGTGTCACATGGCGTTTGCTGCGCTCGGCACCGACGACGGCGGCTCCAATCGCATTCCCGCGCAGTTCACGGGCGTGGTGGGCATGAAGCCGACCTTCGGCCTGGTGCCACGCACGGGAGTGATTCCCACGTGGCCGTATCTCGATACACACGGGCCACTCGCTCGATTCGTCGCCGATGCGGCACTGATGCTCGATGCGATCGCGGGCCCTGATTCGAGTGACGGTCTCGCGCACACCGCGCCGTGGGAGCGCGGTTCGCTGAGCGCGCTGCGCGACGATGCCCTGCGTGGTGCACGACTGGGCGTGGTCGGTTTGCACGCACCGCGCACGCAGATGTCGGCAAAGAGTCTGGCCCTGTACGATCGGGCGCTTGCGGACTGCGAATCGGCCGGGGCGATCCTCGAGCCCGTGGAGCTGCCCGTCACGCGTGTGAATGTGCAGGCGCGGTTCGCGGAGGTCGCGCAGGCGCGTGGTGATGTGGCGCCCAACGCAAGGGCCGCGGCGCCAACCGTCAACGCGCTGCAGCGCTACTTCGCGGGACAGGGTGTCGAGGGCTCGGCCGCCGACGCGGTGCGTCGCGGACTGGCTGCGGTTCGCGCGTTCTACGATGTGATTCCGGCGGAGTGGGCACGCGTGCAGCCCATGCTGTCGCAGCCGTACGAAGCGGATGCGGCGAGTCGGTCGTTCGCGCGCTCACGCGAGGCGGTGGTTGGCGAACTGTCCGCGTTCATGCAGGCGCGCCGCCTCGATGCCCTCGTGTATCCCACCATGCCGTTCCCGGCACCAGCAGCCAGCGATCCCTGGCCTGATGTGCGCACGCCCTTGGGCTACGGAAACTGGTTGGGGTTGCCCGAAGTGTCGGTGCCTGCGGGGTACCTCGACGGCGGCCTGCCGGGTGGCAATCTGAGCTTCGTCGGCTTGCCGTGGCGTGATCGACAGATGCTGGGGTTGGCTTACGCGTACGAACAGCAGTCGCGCCGTTTCGCGCCGCCGCCGCTGCGTTGGTGATATCACGTGGGGGAAAGCCCTATGGTGCAAACGCGCGGCCGCGTTCATGTTGGCATCGCAGAGTGAGGGCGCTGCCTCCACGGCGTGGTCGGCGGATCGGGGATCGATCCCGATTCTTCGAGAGCATCGAGGCGTAGCGAGACAACACCGCGCGCAGGGACCCGCTGCCACATTCCACCACCGAGTGGAACGCACCGTCGGTTGAGCTCTCGAGGCTTGCCCGATCGGGTGTCGGCACGCACGGAGGGAGCCATGCTCCCGCGACTGGTTGGTCGCCACTGCCACGTCGTGCACGACGCACAAACGCGCCGGTCCGCATGGACCGGCGCGTTTCGCGTCGTGGCTGTCGATACGCGCTCTCAGGCCAACCCGCCGGATCCTGCCAATCGGAAGTGATCGAATCAGCGCGCGTGCGTCGCTTCTCTCGACAGGATGACCTTTCACCCTCTCGAGAACACGCCATGCGCCTTGCGTCCATCTTCGGGCTCGCAGCTGCGAGCATCTCGGTCACCGCGTGCACTACCGTCACGGAGCCCTCGTTCGGATCCGTTGGGCCGCCGGTCACGCGCTCCTCAATCATGGCTCCGGTGGTTGTTCATGTCGCCCCCGCAGCTCTCGCCGTGCCGGAGGGATTGAAGGTGACGTGCCTCGTCGCGTCGGATCGTCTGGCGTCTTCACCGACGTGTCCAGTGATCGAGTACAACGGCCGCTCGTACTGGGCGCTCAGTCACCGCGACAATCGATCGTCTTTGACCATCGTGGCCTACGAGCGGGACTCCGTTGTCGCGCAGCGCGAACTGTCGGGCGTGCGCTATGTGGTGGAGGCGCGCATCGGCGCGGCCGACTCGACCATCACGTGGGTAGGACAAGGTGCGAATACGGTCACGCTCCGATGGGACCGTCTCCCCTGAGACCGGCTTGCCGAAGGGATGGCGAACAGCGCAGATCACCAAGCAGCGCTCTCGCCGTCGCCTCGCCTCCGGCTCCCGGTCCCTGCAAGGCCCAGCACTCGCCGGTGGACGATTCGATGACCACGCGGTTCTGGACGCTACGCACGGACCCCCACTCACTGTCGTACGGGACGCGTGTCGGAACGATTCGCGCCTGCACCTGACCAACCGAACGTTCAATGGTGACCAGGAGGCGAATGCGATAGTTGGCGCGCGCCGCGATGCGTGCCCAGCGGGCGACCGACTCGTCGAGGCCACGTCGTGTCACGAGGACGGCGTTCGGGGACACACCGAACGCCAGCCAGCCGAGGATGCGAGCCTTCGCTTCGATGTCGCGTCCATTGAGATCGCGGGCGGGATCGGCCTCCGCGAACCCCGCGGCCTGCGCCAACCGCACCGCGTCGCCAAGTCGCGCGCCGTCGGCGATCGCATCGAGGACGAAGTTGGTGGTCCCGTTCAGGATGCCGGTGATGCGTGTCACGCAACCCCTTGGCGACACGCTTCGCAGCAGGCGAATCACGGGTACGCCCGCCGCCACTGCGCCCTCGAAATCGAGTGTGGTGTCGTGTTGGTTGGCAAGCGCCAGCAGCTCGGGACCGTGGGCCGAAATCAGCTCCTTGTTGGCGGTCACGACGCGCGTACCACGCCGCAGCGCCGCAGCAACCAGACGGTATGCAGGCTCAGTGCCGCCAAGCACCTCGACCAGTACATCGGAGTCGGCGGCGAGCAGGGCCTGCGCCTCGCTCGTGACGATGGGACGCGCGGTTGTCGCGGCCACGGCCTCGAGACCGGAACGCACACGCGCGACGTCGCGCACCAGCACACTGCGAATCGTGCCATCGCGTCCGTTGCCTCGCGATAGCGCGGCGGCGAACGCGTCACCCACAACGCCGCACCCCGCAAGTGCGATGCGAGGAGCCGTCGTTCGTCGTGTGGCGGAACGGCGATGTGTCGATCGCGCCAACGCGTCGCGCACGATCGCCTCGACCTGCGGGACCTCGAGCAGGAACGCATCGTGGCCGTGCAGCGAGTCCAGCCTCACGTAACGTGCGCCGATCTCCCGCGTCCACTGCTGCACCACCTCGTCCGGGTACAGCAGGTCACCCGGAATGCCGACGCCCGTGATGCGCTCCGCAATCGCGCCCAGCGCCTCTGCGAGTGAACCGCGCCCACGTGCGACGTCGTGCCGATCCATCGCGTCGAGCAGCGTGACATAACTGACGGCGTCGAAGCGCTCCACGAGGCGGTCACCATGCCGCGCGAGCCATCCGGCGATCGCAGGCGTACCGTCCGCTGCGCGCGCCGCTCCGAAGCGGGCTTCGAAGCCGGCGGACGAGCGATAGCTCAACATGCCGGCCATGCGCGCGAGGGCGAGCCCTTCGTGTGCGCCACCGACGGCCACCGCCGTGCGCATGATCGCGTGCCAGCCCGCACCGAGTGCGGTCTGCGCCGCGGGTGCGGCGAGCACCACGACCTCACCAACCGATGCCGGTCGCAGCGCCGCGACCTCGAGCGCCACCATACCGCCAAGCGAACCGCCAACGACCAGCGCGATCTGTGATATGCCGAACGCATCGAGCACGGCCCACAGCGCCGCCGCCTGATCACGCGTCGTGATCGCCGGAAACGCGTTTGTGCTCGCCACGCTCGGCCCGGTGCTGCCCGCGCAGCCGCCAAGCACGTTCACGCACAGCACCGCGTGCGTTGCGGTGTCGAGCGCGCGACCGGTGCCCACGATCGGCGCCCACCACTCGTGCACATCGGCGGTGCCGGTGAGTGCATGGGTCACGAGCACCACGTTACTCGCGTCGGCGTTCACCGTGCCGAGCCACGTGTAGCGCAGCTCGACATGGTGCAACACGTCACCCGCCTCGAGGGTGAGCGCTGGCACCACATGGGTGCCCTGACGCAGCGGATCGCCGGTCGGTGTGTGGTGTGTCGTCTCGGCAACAATCGCCGGCGCGCTCGCCGCGGGTGTGAGCAACGATGCACTGCTGCTCACACGAGGAGCGGAGGCCTGCGACCACGCTTCAACACGCTGCGCCACCCGTCCCTCCACGCGAGCCTCGGGCTCGACCACCGCGGCGCTCACGCCGCCACCGCCGCCAGCTCGACGGCCGCGACGGCCGCGGTCAACGCCGCTTCGAGGTCAGCGAGAATGTCGCCGGCATCTTCCAGGCCCACACTCAAGCGCACGAGGTCCGGAGCCACGCCGGCTGCTCGTCGCGACGCTTCATCGAGCTGTTCGTGCGTGGTGCTCCACGGGTGAATCACCAGACTCTTCGCATCCCCCACATTCGCCAGCAGGGAGAACAGGGACGTGTTCGCGACGAACGCCTTTGCCGCGATTTCACCACCGCGTACGCCGAAGGTAAGCACGCCACCAAAACCGCCACGCAGCAGCGACGTGGCCTGCGCGTGTGATGCATGTGAGGGGAGTCCAGGATACGACACCCACGATACCGCAGGATGCGAGGACAGGAAGCGCGCGACCGCGAGCGCGTTGGTGCTGTGCTGCCTGATGCGCAGCGGCAACGTTTCGAGTCCCTGCAGGAAGAGGAAGGCGTTGAACGGGGAGAGCGCCGCCCCGACATCACGCAGCAGCACCGTACGCAGGCGTACGGCGTACGACACATTGGCGCCGCCGATGTCGCGGAATGCGGTGCCGAACACGAGCCCGTGATACGCCGGTTCGGGCTCGGCGTACAGCGCGCGAAAGCGCGGTGCATTCGCCCAATCGAAGTTGCCGCTGTCCACCACCACCCCGCCAATGCTCGTGCCGTGTCCACCGATCCACTTGGTGGCCGAGTGCACCACGATGTCCGCGCCATGCGCGATCGGCTGTGCGAGAATCGGAGTGGCGAACGTGTTGTCCACCAGTAGCGGCAGCCCATGTGCGTGCGCCAGATCGGCCAGCGCGCGCAGATCCGGCACGTCGAGCGCCGGGTTGCCGATCGTCTCCACAAATACGGCGCGCGTGTGATCGTCGATCGCGTTGCGCACCGACTCCGCATCGTGGATGTCCACAAAGCGCGTGGTAATGCCCAGTCGAGGCAGGGTGTGCGCGAGCAGCGCGACCGAGCCGCCGTACAGGGTGCGCGAGGCCACGATGTTGTCGCCGGCTTGCGCGAGGTTGAGGATCGCGAGCGTGAGCGCCGCCTGTCCGCTCGCCGTCGCGACCGCCGCCACGCCGCCTTCGAGTGCGGCGATGCGCTTCTCGAACACGTCGGTGGTGGGATTCATGATGCGCGAGTAGATGTTGCCGAAGGCGCGCAACCCGAACAGATCGGCGGCGTGCTCCGGGCCGTCGAACACGTAGCTCGTGGTGGCGTAGATCGGCACGGCGCGTGCGCCCGTGGTGGGATCGGGGCGCTCCTGACCGGCGTGCAGCGCGATGGTATCGGGGCGGAACGACGAAGCGGCAGACATGTGGCACTCTCCGGAGCGAAACTCACGGCGAGTGCGCGGGCCGACGAAGTTCGGCACGGAGGCACTCGCCATCGCGTGACGAGTGCCGCCCAACAGCAAGCGCCCGGGTAGCTTGAGGCCACCGGGCGCGTGTGCGTTTTAGCTCCTTGTTTTGCGTGGCGGCAATAGGCGGCAAATCACCACGGCGACCGGACAGCGATCGCGTTGACCTTCAGTTGTCGTGTTGCGGTACTTCCAACAGCTTCGGCAACTCAGCGGCAGAAGTCAAGCCCTGGTCACCACGCGGCAGGTATCACGGGCGATCAGCAACTCCTCGTCAGTGGGCACCACCCAGGCGGCCAACCGCGACTCGTCGGTGCTGAAGCGCCCCTCGGCCCCGCCAACCAGCGCATCGTTGACGGAGTCGTTGACGGTGAGACCGGCCCACTCGAAACCATCGCAGATCTCGGCGCGAATCTCCGGCGCGTTTTCGCCAATGCCGCCCGCAAACACGATCGCATCGGCACCACCCATCGCCGCCAGGTACGCGCCCACGTACTTGCGCGCGCGCCAGCAGAACATGCGAATGGCGAGTTTGGCGCGTCGGTCATCGTGCTCACGCGCCTCGGCGAGCAGATCCCGCATGTCGTTGGTGAGCCCCGACACGCCCAGCAAACCGGACTGCGAGTTGAGCAACGCTTCCACCTGCGGCAGTGACAATCCCTCTTTGGTGGCGATGTAGTCGAGCACGGCCGGATCGATGTCGCCGGAGCGCGTGCCCATCACCAGCCCTTCGAGTGGCGTGAAGCCCATCGAGGTATCCATCGATTCGCCGCCCGCAATGGCGCACGCAGAACACCCATTACCCAGGTGCAGCGTGATGATGCGCACGGCCGACTTGGGGATGTCGAGCAGCTGTCGATACCGATACGCCACCGAGCGGTGCGAGGTGCCGTGAAATCCGTAGCGCCGCACCCCGTGCCGGCGATAGAGCGGGTACGGAATCGCATACAGAAAGGCGTGTTCAGGGAGCGTCTGGTGAAACGCCGTATCGAACACGGCCACCTGCGGCACGCCGTCACCGAGCGCGCGCTGCGCAGCCTGAATGCCCGCGAGGTTGTGCGGATTGTGCAGTGGCGCGAACTCGATCATGTCTTCGATCGCACGCGACACCTGCGGTGTTACCATCACCGAGTGCGCGAACTGTTCGCCGCCGTGCACCACACGATGCCCGACCGCGTGCAGGTCGGCGCGGGAATTGAGACCGGTGGCCCCCTCCTCCGACGTGACCCACGCGACCACCCACTCCACCGCCGCGCGCAGGTCGCGAAGCGACGCGGTGCGACGCGAGGCCACCCCATCGGCCCCACGCACCGTGATCACGGCTTCGCCGCCGATGCGCTCGATGGTACCGCGCGCCAGCTTCTCATCACGGTTCTCCGCGATGCGCTCCGCGTCGGTGCGCACGACCTGGAACTTGAGCGTGGCGGAGCCGGCGTTCAGGACCAGGACGTGCATGGAATGCGGCGACTCAGTTGATCGGCTTGTACACAGCCATGTACACCGCCACACCGGCCAGCATGGGCAGCAGCCAGAAGAACGGGCGAGCCAGCGATGGCATGCGGTACGGCATGAGCACGATCGCGCTGAGCACGGCCCAGATGGCGATCTTCACCCACAACCACGCCGGAAAACCGGCGCCGTGCTGCATGCCGATGCGCGCCAGCATGCCGAAGCCGCCGACGAGCACGAGCAGTGCACCCACACCATGACCGATCGAGACGAGCTTGCGCGTGCGGCTCTCTGCCTTGGTGCCACCGTTGGCCGCATGCACGGCCACACCGCCGATCGCCACGAACATGAGGGCGATCCCGATAATGTGCAGAATTTCGTAGAAGTTGCGCGAAAACATGTTTTGAGAGTTGAGGTGTCGAGAGCGACGACGCGGGCGGTCAGCCCACATCCTCGCGGTCTGGATCGGAATCGTCCGGTCCACGCCAGGGTTGTGCGTCGCCGCGATCGACCGCGGCGAGTTCGGCGAGCAGAGCGCCATCGGCGCTGCGCAGCGCCGGCGGTGGTCCCGCGAGTCCCGCCGCGACGGCGCTCTCCGGCGACAAGCGGCGATACGACGCGAGGGCGCGACCGATCGCTTCCTGAGCGGTCTCACCGACCGTGGAGAGATGCCCCATCTTGCGACCGGGGCGCGCCTCGCCCTTCCCGTACAGGTGCAGGCGACTGCCCTGTACGCCAAGGGCAAAGGGAATGTCTGGCGCCGTGTCGTGCAGCCACACATCGCCGAGCAGATTCACGAGCGCACCGGGCTCGATCACGTGCGGTGCACCAAGCGGCAAGTTGCACACGGCGCGCACGAGCTGTTCAAACTGGCTCGTGGCACACGCGCGCTCGCTGTGGTGATATGTGTTGTGCGGACGCGGTGCGAGCTCGTTCACGAGCAGGCGACCGTCCGTAGTGAAGAAGAGTTCCACCGCCAACAAACCCACCACGCCGAGCGCTTGTGCAATGGCCGGCGCCAGCTGTTCCGCCGCACGAATCACGGCGTCCGGCAGCTCGGCAGGGATCACGCTCCACGTGAGAATGCCGTTGGTGTGATGGTTGCGCGATGGCGGATAGGCGATCGTTTCACCCGACGCGCGGCGCGCCACCAGCACCGAGAGCTCCACGGCGATATCCACGCGCTGCTCCACCAGACATGGGCGCTGTCCAAGGTCTCGCCACGCATCGGCTGCGCCGCCGGCATCGGCGAGTCGCACCTGACCACGGCCGTCGTACCCGCCATGACAGGCCTTGGCGATCGATGGGCCGAACGAGGTCACCGCCTCCGCAATCGCCTCCGCGGAATCCGCCTCGCGAAAGGGCCCGACCGGAAACTCGTGCTCCGCCAGCCAGCGCTTCTGGCGCACGCGGTCCTGAATGATGTACACCGCGTCAGCCGATGGGCGGAGCGGTACGATCGCGGCCACCGCATCGAGTGCGGCACGCGCGATCTGTTCGATTTCGAGCGTCACCACATCGCAGGCGCGGGCGAGCTCCGCGGCCGCCTCCGCATCGC
Organism: Gemmatimonas sp.; assembly: GCA_011390935.1. Taxonomy (GTDB): domain Bacteria; phylum Gemmatimonadota; class Gemmatimonadetes; order Gemmatimonadales; family Gemmatimonadaceae; genus JAABRT01. Next base: position 114,421 of record JAABRL010000005.1, on the reverse strand, counting down.
TGAATGGCGCCGTGATGGTGCGCGACGCGACGGCGCGCGAGGCGCAGTTGGGATCGGGGTCGAGCACATGTACATCGTACCCCATGCTGCGCGCGGCCATGGCCGTCATGCGCCCGAGCTGGCCACCGCCCAGAATGCCGATGGTGGCACCCGGCAGAATGACTGTGTGGTCGAGCGGCTGATCAGTCGACATGCATCGGCTCCGCGGGCACAATGGCACCCGGTGCGGGCAGGGGGCGTGCGAGCGCGTCGGCCGCCTTCGCGCGACGACGCGCCTCCAATCGCTGCGCGAGCGCCTCGTCGTGATTCGCCAGCACCTGCGCGGCCAGTAGTGCCGCATTCGCCGCACCAGGCCGCCCGATGGCCAGCGTGCCCACCGGAATGCCGGCGGGCATCTGCACGATGGCGAGCAGCGCGTCCATGCCCTGCAGTGCCGTGGCCGGCACGGGCACGCCGAACACGGGAACCGTCGTCTTCGCCGCCAACATGCCCGGCAGATGCGCCGCGCCGCCCGCGCCCGCGATGATCACCTGCAGCCCGCGTGCGCGTGCCGTCTCGGCGTACTCGAACAGCCAATCAGGGGTGCGATGGGCCGACACGACACGCGCCTCGTACGGAACCTCGAGCTCGTGCAGCACTTCGCACGCAGGTTCCATGACGTGATAGTCGCTGGCACTCCCCATGACCACGCCCACGAGCGGGGTGATGGGGGCAGCGGGGGCAGAGGAATCGGCAGACACGGCAACTCCGGACGGCACACTGAGACGAGGTGATTGCGGATGGGGAGTAAACTAATCGGGCTGGCGGGGGGCGGTCACCGGTAGCAGCTTCATCGCATGACCACTTCGGCGCATCGTTCCGTCCGACTCATTGGCGTGCCGCTGGACCTTGGCGCCTCCCGTCGCGGGGTGGACATGGGCCCGTCCGCGCTGCGCATTGCGAATCTCACGGCGGAGCTCGAGCGCCTCGGCTGCGTTGTGGATGACACGGGCAACCTGAGTGTGCCGCAGCGCGAATCGGTGCATCGTCCCGGTGGCGCCACCGAACTCGAGGCGATCACCGAGGTGTGTCGCGAACTCGCGGCGCGCACCGCCGAGACGATTCGCGCCGGTGCGTTCCCGGTGGTGATTGGTGGCGATCACAGCTTGAGCGCCGGATCCGTCGCGGGCGCTGCCACGGCGTTAGCCGAACGGGGGCATCGGCTCGGCGTGATCTGGCTCGATGCGCATGGGGACATCAATACCCCGGCGACCAGTCTGACCGGCAACGTGCATGGCATGCCCGTCGCACACCTGCTCGGTCGAGGTGATCCGGCAATGGCGAGCATTGCGACGCCATCGCCAGCGATTCGAGACGAGGACTTCGTCTACATCGGACTGCGCGACGTGGATCGCGCGGAACGCGACCTCATTCGAGAGCTCGGCATTCACGCGTACACCATGCGCGACGTGGACGAGCTGGGGCTGCCGACCGTGTTGGCACGCGCCATCGAACGCGCGGGCACCGACACCGGCGGCATCTATCTCTCGTGCGACGCCGACTGGATTGACCCCACCGAAGCGCCCGGCGTCGGCACACCCGTGCCCGGCGGCGCCACGTATCGCGAGGCCCATCTCGCGATGGAGCTGCTCGCGGATACGGGCCGGCTGGTGGGCATGGATCTGGTGGAGATCAATCCGGTGCTCGACCGTGTGAATCGCACGGCCGAGCTGGCGGTGGAGTTGATCGCCAGCGCACTCGGCAAGCGCACGCTCTAGCGTAATCTCGTCCACGCGCGCGCATTCACGCGCGCGCTCCTACTCCGGCGAGCCGAGCGGCAGCGTGGTCCCGCTCCACTGCTGAAAGGATCCATCGAACAGCCGCACGTTGTAGCCGAGTTCCCGCGCCACGAACCAGAGCAGCGAGGCCTGTTGTCCGATGTGGCAGTACGTGATGACCGGATCGCCCGGCTTCACGCCAGCGCTGTCGAACAGGGCGCGCAGCTCATCGGGGGTGCGCAGCCGCCCACCCTCACTCACCAGCGACAGCGGAACATTCACCGCCGTGGGAATGCGCCCCGGTCGGGGATACCCGCCACCGTTGCCGTTGTAGAACTGCGGAAGGCGCGCATCGATGATCGTGGTGCCGGTGGTCTTCGTGGCCTTTTCGACATCGTCGAGGACGGCCACGATCGACGAATCGCGGCGCACCGTGAGTGGGGCGGTCGACGGCGCGAGCGCCGGCGCTTCACCCGTCTCGATGGGCTGCCCCGCGGCGCGCCACGCCGCAAGTCCGCCGTCAAGCCACGACACACGGTCGGCAAAACCCATGAACGCGAGCGTGAAGAGCACCCGCGTGCTCGACTGCAACGTGTCATTCACCGGGACGACCACAATGCGCCGGCTGGCATCGCTGATGCCCACCGAGCGCGCCCACGTCTCGAGCACCGCCGTTTCCGGGATCTCGAGAATGAGCGCCCCGTTCTGTCGCGGTGTGGACACGTCGTTGAGTGCGACCGGGCGCGCGCCCGGCACGTGGGCTTCGGCGAACTGAGCCGGTGTGCCAACCTGAAGAATCACCACGGACGGGTCACTTCGCAGCGAGGCAAGGTCCGGGGCGCGAAGCAGCGCCGATCGGGTGGCGACGCGACCGGCCGTCGCAGACGGTATGGACGACTCCTGTGCCTGAAGGAGCACCGGAATGGAAAGGGCGAGCAGCAGAGCGATCTTGGGCATGACAGGGGATTGAAGGATCACGGGCGGGGCACCTCGCGCCCCATGGCGTCGCGAATCTGAACAGGTGCCACGTTGATGGCGCGCAGCGGCGCCTCGATGCTGGCGCGGTCGCCTACGATCACGATGCGCAACGACTGCGGATCGATGTACTGCGTGGCGACGCGCTGCACGTCGGCGGCAGTGACGCGCTCGACACCGCGCTGAAAGTCACTCCACGTGTCGAGTGGCAGGTCGTACATGATCAGCGGCACGAGCTGCGAGGCGACGTCGCCGGTGGTCTCGAAGCGTTCGGCGAAGCCAAGGATGAGATACTGTTTGGCCTTCTCGAGTTCCTGCGTGCTGAGGGGTTCGCGAATCGCGCGCAGCTCCTTCATGAACTCCAGCAGCGCCGAGTCACTTTTCTCGGCCACGATCTCCGCGCGCGCCGCAAACGGGCCTGCTTTGCGACGCATCGCGAACGACGAACCGGCGCCGTACGTGTAGCCCTTCGTTTCGCGCAGGTTATTGTTGAGCCGACTGGTGAAGCTGCCGCCGAGCACGGTGTTGAGCACCATGAGGGCGTGATAGTCCGGGGTGTTGCGCGCCACGGCGACCGAGCCGAGGCGGAATGACGATTGCGGCGCGCCGGGCTTGTCGATGAGCGTGATGCCGGTGCTTGACGGCGCCGGCGCCGTCGCAGTGGCGATGGTGGGCAGCGGCGCTCGCTCCCACGCTCCGAAGAGTGCGCGTGCACGCCGTTCGGCGTCATCCGCGGAGATGTCACCCACCATGATGAGCGTGGCGGCGTTCGGCCGGTACCAGGTGCGCCAGTGACGCTGCACGTCGTTGCGTGTGATCGATTCGACGGTGGCTTCGGTGCCGGACCCGGGTCGGCCGTACGGATGCGCGTCACCGTACATCAGGGCGGCGAAGGCGCGATCGGCAATCGCGGGCGCCCGGTCGCGCAGCTGCAGCAGTCCCGTGAGCGTTTCGCTGCGTACGCGCGTGAACTCCGTCTCCGGGAAGTTGGGGCGCAGCACGAGATCGGCCATGAGCGCGAACGCGGAGTCGAGCACCGCGGTGGGCGTGTGCAGCGAGACGGTGGTCTGTTCGAGCGACGCGCCCGAACCCAGCCGGATGCCGAGAAACGCCTGCTGCTCGGCGATCTGCGGTGACGTGCGCGTGGCCGTGCCTTCGCGCAGCAGCGAGGCCGTGAGCGACGCCAGCCCTTCCTTGCCGGCGGGATCGGCTTCGCTGCCGTGTTGCAGCACCAGCACGGCATCGAGCAAGGGCAGCTTGCGCTGCTCCACGACCACGAGGCGCAAGCCGTTGGGCAGCGTGCGCTCCACGGTGGTGGGCATGGTCACCGGCGTGGGCGGTGCAAGGCGCGGTGGTACGGTGCGGTCTACCGACTGCGCGCTCGCCGGCCAGGCGAGGCCGACGCTCGCGATGATGCCGAGCAGCGTTGTGTGTGACGAAAAGCGTCGCATCAGTGGGTCCCACCCGTCACGGCCAGATCGCGCTTGCCTTGCGGCACGATCGACAGCACGACCTTCGGCCACGCGCGCAGCAACATGGCCATCTCGCGCACTTCATATGCCTCGAGCGCCTCCCAGCGCGCCAAGTCCTGCGCGGCGTAGTCAGGCGTGCCGGCAAAGTAGTTGTAATAGTTGAGGCGATCTGCCTTGCCCAGAACCGACGACAGTTCGTCTAGCATGCGCGCTCGCACGGCGTTCTTCACGCGCTCCAGCTCACGTTCGGTGACGCCCTCCTTGACAATGCGATCCAGCGTGGCCTCGAACTCGGCCGAGGCCAGCTTCGGATGCTGTCCCGGCTTGGCCGTGGCGCTCAGCACGAACATGCCGCCGAGCTTGTTGCTCTGCTGGAACGCGCTCACATCCTGCATCACCTGCTGCTCGTACACGAGCGAGCTGAACAGACGCGAGCTGCGGCCACCGCCGAGAATTTGCGCCAGCGCCTGCCACGCCACCTCCTGCTTGTGAAAGGCCGGCACCGTGGGCCACACGTGATACACGCGCGGCAGCTGCACGCGATCTTCGAGCACCAGCACGGTGTCGCGCTCGAGCTGCGCGAAGAACACGGGCGAACGCCGCTCCGGATCCGGCGCGCGCGGAATGTCGCCGAAGTAGCGTGTCACCCACGTTTTCGCCGAGTCCACATCGAAGTCGCCGGCGATCGCAATAGACGCGTTGTTCGGCGCGTAGTACGTGCGGAAGAAGCGCGTCACGTCGTCGAGCGACGCGGCACTCAGATCGGCCATGGAGCCGATCACTTCCCACGAGTACGGATGGCCCTTGGGATACAGCGCGGGTAGCAGCGCCTCGAAGAAGCGGCCGTACGGCACATTCTCCACGTTCTGGCGCCGCTCGTTCTTCACCACATCGCGCTGCAGGTCGAGCTTCTCCTGATCCATGGTGGGGAGCAGGTAGCCCATGCGATCGGCGTCGAGCCAGAGCATGAGCGGCAGGGCGTTGCTCGGCCCCGTCTCGTAGTAGTTGGTGCGATCGAAGTTGGTGGAGCCGTTGTTGCTGGCGCCCGCCGCTTCGAGCCACTCATCGAACTTGCCCACGGGCACATGCTGCGAGCCCATGAACATGATGTGCTCGAACAGGTGGGCGAACCCCGTGCGCCCCGGCTGCTCATCGCCCGATCCCACCTTGTACCACGTGTTCACCGCCACGATCGGCACGGAGCGATCCACGTGCAGGATCACCTCGAGTCCGTTGGGGAGTGTGAACTTTTCGGAGGGGATGGTGAGCGCGCGTTGCGCCGCGAGCGCTCCCGGGAGCACCAAGCCGACGCCGATGGCCGCGATCCGAAGCCGTCGGGCCAGGGCAAACGGTACCCAAGTTGACATACGCAATCCTCGAGCGATGGGAGCGAACTCGCCGGTCAACGCACGCTATCGGTCGATGAGGGCGGTATTCGCGTGGTATCCACCGTCATCGGCGGCACCACCGGAGTGGGTGCGATGATGGCGGGCGGGGTGGCAGTCACGGAGTCGACACGTTCGGGTGACGCGGCCTCGCTGCGTCCGGGCGCCGCGCTTCGAGGCCGAGCCGGCGGCGCCGCGGCGTCGCGCCCGGGTGTCGGTGTATCCGCGATCTGTCTGGTTGTACCGATCAGACCCGAGATGTTCCCGAGCACCGACTCGTACACCGCACGCGCCTGCTCGGTGCGCCCCGTACTCACGATGAATGCCCAGCCGGCGAGCGCGAAGGCGAAGACCCAGGGGAAGATGCGCGGGCGCCGGCGCAGCTCGGGGATCGGATCGTCCGCGCGCGGCGGGGCGGGGGCGACGAACGGTCCCTGCGTCGTGACATACGCCACCGGTGTTGCCGACGCGGTCACGAACGGTGCCGGGGCGCCAGTCGTCGCCGCGGGTACCGCCTTGGGGTTGGACATGGGCGTGCGTGACGCCACAGACACGACCCGCTGCTCCAGCGCCTTGCGGTACAGCTCGGCCGTCTCGGTGGGCGTCATGGCGCCGATCGCGGCCCAGAGCTCCTCGGCAAACAGCCCCACCGATTCGTGGCGCTCCGACGGATCCGGCGCGAGCGCCCGATCGAACACCTGCTGCAACTGTTGCGGCCACGGCACGTCCCCACGCACCTCGAGCAGCGTGCGGGGGCGGCTCGTGAGGCGCATGATCAGGTTCTGCTTCGACGATGTGGCCGGAAACGCGTCCTCACCCGTGAGACACTGAAAGGCGACCAGGCCGAGCGCGTACAGATCCGATCGCGCGTCGAGCTCCTCACCGGCAATCTGCTCCGGGCTCATGAACTCGGGTGTGCCGATGACGAGCCCGGTGCGCGTGACGCGTTGCTCGTCGCTCGTCATCGCCCGGGCGATCCCGAAGTCCACCAGCTTCACCTGGAAGGTGCCGTCGGGGTTCTTGCCGAGCATGATGTTGTCCGGCTTCACGTCCCGATGCAGCACGCCGCGCGCATGGGCGGCCTCGAGCGCGGCCGCCGATTGCGCAATGATGTCGGCCGCCACATCGGGATGCACGGCCGACTCGCGCTGCAACAGCGCCGCCAGCGATTCCCCGTCGATGAACTCCATCGCGAGGTACACGATCTGGGCATGCTCGCCGAAATCGTAAATCTGCGCCACGTTCGGGTGCGAGAGTTGACTCGCGTTCTCCGCCTCACGCTGGAAACGCTGCGTGGCCTCCGGATCGCCCGCCAGGTTGCCGCGCAGTACTTTCACGGCGCACTGCCGCTTCATGCGGATGTGCTCCGCCTTGTACACCTGGCCCATGCCGCCGCCGCCGATGCGCGACGTGATGCGATAGCGGTCGGCGATGATGGTCCCTACCAGATCTCCGTCACCGCGGCTCGTCGAGAGACGTGCACCGTCCTTCGGACAGAAGGCGACGTCGTCGGTGAACTGGTCCCCGCAGCTTGGGCAGGTGGTCACGGAGGCGAGACGGGCAAGAAGCGAAGGGAGGGCGTGGCGACACGCCGACCGTTGACGACGCGTGAGCGGAAGCTACGGGGAGAACCAAAGCCGTCAACTACACCGCGCCGGTGCGCGGGGTGCCGCAGTACCCGTCAGAAACACGAATGGCCCAGCCACGATGGGCTGGGCCATTGGTGCGCACGACGGATCGCGCTACAGCTCCCGAGGAGGGACTCGAACCCCCGACCCGGTGATTAACAGTCACCTGCTCTACCGACTGAGCTACTCGGGAAAGATCCCGAATAGTCACCATTCGAACGCTGCGCGTCAAGCGGGGCGCGACGTTCGTTTGCGTGTCGCCTTGGGGGGCGTCGAGGGCTTCGGGCTGCTCGCGGCTGGCACGCCACCGGCCGGGAGCACCGAGCGCAGCCAGTGCCCCGTGTGCGACGCCGGCGTCGCCACCACCTCTTCTGGTCGCCCCATCGCGACCACGGTGCCACCGCCGCTTCCGCCCTCGGGCCCCATGTCCACTAGCCAGTCCGCCAGCTTGATCACATCGAGGTTGTGCTCCACCAACAGCAGCGTGTGCCCCTGATCGAGCAGCCGCTCGAACACCACGGCGAGCCGTCGAATATCCTCGAGGTGCAGCCCCGTGGTTGGCTCATCCATGATGTACAGCCGTCGTCCGCTCCCCTTGGCCGTCAGCGCCAGCTCGCGGGCGATCTTCAGCCGCTGCGCTTCGCCGCCCGACAGCGTCGTTGCCGACTGTCCCAGCCGCAGGTACCCCAGCCCGACCTGCTGCACGTGCCACAACGCCTGCGCCAGCTTGTCCTCGCGTGGAAAGGCGCGAATCGCCTCGTCCACCGTGAGCTGCAGTACATCGTGAATGGACCGGCCCCGCACCTTCACCTCGAGTACCTCCGGCTTGAAGCGCTTGCCGCCACAGGCGTCGCAGGGCACGAACACGTCGGCCATGAACACCATCTCCACCTCGAGCGCGCCGGCGCCTTCGCAGTGGTCGCAGCGGCCGCCGGCCACGTTGAACGAAAAGTGCCCCGGTCCGTAGCCGCGTTGTCGCGCCAGCGGAGCGTCGGCAAACAGCTTGCGAATGTCGTCGAACGCCTTCACGTAGGTGACCGGGTTCGAGCGTGGCGATCGCCCGATCGGACTCTGGTCCACGAGCACCACCGCGTCGAGATGCTCCGCGCCATCGAGCGCCACGAAGTCGCCGACGGTTTCCCCGAGGTGCTCCTTGGCCGAATGCTCGCCGTCAAAACGCGCCTCGAGTGCGCGGTACAGCACATCGTGCACCAGCGTGCTCTTGCCCGAGCCGCTCACCCCGGTCACCACGGTCAGCGCGCCGAGTGGAATGCGGATGTCCACGCCGTGCAGATTGTGGGCGCGCGCGCCGCGCAGCGAGAGCCAGCGCGGACCCACGGCGCGACGCATCGCCGGCAGCGGAATCGTGCGGGCGCCGGTGAGATACTGGCCGGTGAGCGGACTGTCGGCGGCCTGCGCGATCGGACCACTGAACACCACGCGACCACCGTGTTCGCCCGCCCCCGGTCCGAGTTCGATCATGTGATCGGCGGTGCGAATGGCATCGAGGTCATGCTCCACCATCACCACGGTGTTGCCGAGGTCACGCAACCGGTGCAGCAGCGCAAGCAACCGGTCCATGTCGCGCGGATGCAGCCCGATCGACGGTTCGTCGAGCACATACAACGCGTCCACCAGCGACGCGCCAAGCGCGTTCGACAGACTGATGCGCTGCGCCTCGCCGCCCGAGAGGGTGCGCGTAGCGCGATCGAGCGTGAGGTAGGTGAGCCCTACATCACACAGAAAGCGCACGCGCGCGCGCACTTCGCGCAGCACCGTCTCGGCAATCTTCGCGTCACTGCCGGTCAACGTGAGCGACTCGAGCCAGCGGTGCAGGGCATCGATCGGTTCCAGCGCCACATCGCTGATGCGGCGACCATCGACGCGCACGGCGAGCGCATCCGGATGCAGGCGCGAGCCGCCGCACGCGGTGCAGGTGGAGGCGCTCTGATACTGCCGCAGAAATACGCGGATGTACTGCTTGTAGCGCTTCTCCTCGAGCCCTTCGAGAAACGGGAAGATGCCCACGTACGGGCGCTTCTGCCCGCGCAACAGCTGCGTGCGTGCTGATTCGGGAAGCGTGCGCCACGGCGCATCGGGGTCGACGCCGAGTGTGCGCGCAAAGTCGAGCACGAGTCGACGCTGGCGTTCGTAACGCGGCTTGGTCCATGGATCAATCGCCCCGTCGCGAAGCGAGCGCTCCGGGTCGGGCACGATCAGCGCTTCGTCGTAGCCGAGTGTGGCGCCGAAGCCGTTGCAGGTCGCACACGCGCCCCGCGGATTGTTGAAGGAAAACAGCTGCGGCGTGGGATGCGGCGCACGCGTGCCGTCGTCGGGGCACTCGAAGCGTTCCGAAAAACGCAATCGCGAGACGTCCGCGCCGTCCGTGGCCCCGGTCGCTCCTGCGGGCGGCCGCACCGGGGTGGGGAAGAGCAGCACCACGTCGCCATCGCCCTCACGGAACGCCGTCTGCACGGCGTCGGCGAGTCGTGCACGCTGTGCGTCCTCCACCTGCAAACGATCGATGACCACCAGCACATCGGTTTCGGCGGCCAGATCGCGATCGGCGAGATCGTCGAGGTGCAGCGGCACGCCGTCCACGGCCACACGCACGAAACCGCGCGCGCGCAGGTTCTCCACCAGCACCGCGTGCGTGAGCTTGTCGGAACGCACGAGCGGGGCGCTCACGATGACGCGCGTACTCGTGGGCAGTGCGGTCACGACCTCGACCACCGATTCGACGGTGGCCGGTCGCAGTTCACGTCCGCAGGTGCGGCAGTAGGTGCGACCGACGCGCGCCCAGAGCAGGCGCAAGTAGTCGTAGATCTCGGTGCCGGTCCCCACGGTGGAGCGCGAGGAGCGCGTGGGGTTGGTCTGTTCGATGGCAACAGCCGGAGAGATCCCCTCGATGTAGTCGACATCGGGCTTCTCCATGCGCTCGAGAAACTGCCGCGCATAGGCGGAGAGCGACTCCACGTAGCGGCGCTGCCCCTCGGCGTAGAGCGTGTCGAACGCCAGCGACGATTTGCCTGAGCCGGAGGGTCCGGTGATGACGGTGAGCGCCGCGCGGGGGATGTCCACGTCGATGCCGGCCAGGTTGTGCTGGCGGGCACCACGGATGCGAATGAAGTCCTTCACGACGTTGTCTCCACCGGAACAAAACTATCGGATCGGCGCGCTAGATTGACGAGATGACCCCGCCTGAACCATCACCTCGTCCTGCACGTTCCGGCAGCACGGACGGCCGTCTGACGGCACGTCTGTTCGGCTACGTGCGGCCGTGGGGGGGGCTGGTGGTCGCGGCGGTCGCCCTGATCCTGCTCCAGTCGGTGCTGCAGCTGGTGGGCCCGCTGCTCACCCGCTGGGTGATCGATGACGCCTTTCCTGCTGGCAACCTCGACGGGGTGCGGCTGGCTGCGCTGGCCTTCGCTGGCGTGTTGCTGTTGCAGTTCGGGGCCACCTACGTGCAGACGCTGTGCACGGCCTTGCTGGGGCAGCGGGTGATGCGCGACCTGCGGCACGAGCTGTTCCGGCATCTGCAGCGACTCCCCGTGTCGTTCTTCGACCGCACGCCGGTGGGGCGCCTGGTGACGCGCACGACCAGCGATGTGGAAGCGCTCAACGAGCTCTTCACCTCGGGCGTGGTAGCCGGCCTCGGCGACCTGTTCACGCTCGCGGCGATCGGCGTGGTGATGCTGTGGATCGACTGGCAGCTGGCCATTGCGGCCTTCGTGGTGATCCCGCTCGTGTTGCTGGCGTCGCGTCTCTTTCAGTCGCACGTGCGGACCGCCTATCGGGACATCCGGGCCGCGTTGGCACGCCTGAACGCCTTTGTGCAGGAGCGGCTGGCCGGCATGCGCGTGGTGCAGCTGTTCGGGCGCGAGCGCAGTGAAGGGGCGCGCTTTGCCACACTCAACGACGCGCATCTCGACGCGCACATTCGCTCGATTCGTGTGTATGCCCTGTATTTCCCGGTCATCGAGTTTTTCACCACGCTGGCGTTGGCCAGTCTGGTGGTAACGAGCGGCTACCGCGTGGCCGATGGGGCGATCACGGTGGGCACCGTGGCTGCATTTCTGCAGCTCGTGCGCCGGTTCTTCCAGCCGCTGCAGGATCTGTCTGAGAAGTACAACGTGCTCCAGGCGGCCATGGCAGCGGCCGAGCGCATGTTCGAACTGCTCGATACCCCGTCGGCGGAGGGTGGTACGGTGACCCCTGACCGGGCCGCGCGTGTGGAAGCGCTGCGCGCGGCGGGCGTGACGATCACGTTCGAGGATGTGTGGTTTCGCTACGACCGGGCGCGCGACGTGGGCGGTGACGGTAGAGCCGCGGCTGAGGACGAGGCGACGACCGAGGAGGTGCAGTGGGTGCTGCGCGGCGTGTCCTTCGAGGCGCGCCCCGGCGAGACGATCGCGTTGGTCGGGCGCACGGGCGCGGGCAAGTCCACCATTGTGAATCTGCTCCTGCGCTTCTACGACCCGCAGCGCGGCCGGATCCTGCTCAACGGCACCGATGTGCGTGAGGTGCCGCTCGATGTGCTGCGCGCCGTCATCGGCTATGTGCAGCAGGACATCTTTCTGTTTGCGGGAGACGTGGCCGGGAACATCCGTCTGTCTTCGTCGCTCGACGAGGTCGCACTGCAGGCCGCCGCGGCCAGAGTCGGTGCGGATCGGGTGATCGCCCGCCTGCCCGGTGGCTGGTCGCACGAGCTGTCTGAGCGCGGGGCAGGCATCAGTGTGGGCGAGCGACAGCTGTTGGCCTTCGCGCGCGCCGTCGCCGCCGATCCCGCCTTGCTCATTCTCGATGAGGCCACCAGCGCGGTCGATTCCGAAGTGGAGGCGGACATCCAGCGGGCGGTCACCACGCTCATGCAGGGTCGTACCACGATCGCCATTGCCCATCGACTGAGCACGATCCAGCAGGCGGAAGAGATCCTCGTCCTGCATCAGGGCGAGGTGGTGGAGCGCGGCACGCACCGGGCACTGGTCGCCGCAGGCGGGCGGTATGAACGGCTCTCTCGGCTGGAGCGTGGTGAGGAATCCGGCGGGAAGTCGCCGAACGGGGCCGGCTTGCGCTTGCCAACCCCGGCAACCTCCGCGTAGCTTCGGTCTAACCGATGCACGTCCGTTCCGGGTTCCACTGGAACAGGGCGGCCGCGCATCACCCTTCGTTCCGGGACCCGATCGACCAACCTCGTGCAGCTATCCGTCGCCGCCGGCACTGACGTCGGGCGAATCCGCGCAGGCAACGAAGACAGCCTCTACGCCGACGCTGATCAAGAGCGTGGCTTGTTCATCGTTGCTGATGGTATGGGCGGCCATGCCGCTGGCGAAATCGCCAGCGAAATGGCCGTGCAGATTGTGGCACGCGAACTCGCCGATGTGCGCGACGTGGCCAGCCAGCACGCGCTGCAGGTCATGGCCGAGGCGCTACGCCTGGCCAATCGCTCCATCTTCGAGCGCACCATCACCGAAGCGGACAAGCAGGGGATGGGAACCACCGCCTCCTGTCTGCTGCTCGGGCAGGCCCACTGGGTCATCGGGCACATCGGCGACTCGCGCATTTATCTGTTGCGCAACGGCACGCTGCGTCAGGTCACCAAGGATCACTCGTACGTTCAGGAGCAGGTGGACGCCGGCTTCCTCACGCCGGAGCAGGCGCGCTACCATCCCTACTCCAACGTGATCACGCGCTGCGTGGGAGCGAACGCCGCGGTGGAGCCGGACATTCTGCACGGTGACCTGCACGCGGGCGATGTCTTCCTGCTCGCCTCCGATGGGCTCACAGGCATGGTGGACGACGCGCACCTTCAGAAACTCATGGAGACGCGCGGCACGCCCGGTCGACAGGTGGACGCCATGATCACCGATGCGAATCGTCGCGGTGGACTGGATAACATCACGGCGATCGTGGTGCAGGTGCAGACCGTGTCGGTGTCCACGAGTACGCGCAACACCGACGAGCACCCCGTCCCCGCGAATGGCTGATTCGGGCCCTCCGATGCAGGTGGGGGCCGTTGCCGATCTGTACCTCGGCAACATCTTGTTTGCCATCGAGCGGTGCGCCATGGCGCTCGACGAGGATCGGCGTCTGGACGAGGCGGCCTTCTATCGCGGCATCGGCCGCAAGCTCGCCGAGGCGCGGGCTGCCGATCGGGCCGCCGCCGACTGAGTGGTGCGTCGGCGCGCTGCCGCACTACCCGAGCAGGGCGACACCTCGCGAGAGTCGATCGCGCACGTCAGCCGCCGAACGTGCCACCAGCGCCAGTAGGGCCGTCTCCGGCACCGGCGCCCGATCCACGGTAAACACGCGCAAACGACGCGCCGAGCGGTACAGTTCGTCGCTCAGGCGCGGCAGGTTGATCGCACCCTGCCATCCATGTTCGGTGAGCTGCACGAGCGATCCATCCCGCCGCATCATGGGCAGGTCGAGCCCAAGCATTTGCGTCTTGGCCGGGAAGTCGAGCAGCAGCGAGCCGGGCGTCAGCCCCAGCTCGAACGCCAGCGCGTCCTCCACGCGTCGCGTGAGCGGGTAGTCGGCGGCGAGCCACTCGCCGGTCTCCTCGCCACCAAGCACGGCCGCCGGGTGCTCCAGCGCACGCTTGTGCAGGCGCCGCGCTCGCAGCGCGGTGAGCAGCGTCCGGGCGACCGGTGGCAACGGGAGGGCCTCGAGATGGTGCAGCAGCCCTTCATCGGTGTGGCGCGCGACCGCGCTGGGCTCCACCAGGCCGGCCTCGATCGCTTCGGCGACGAGTCGCTTGTACATCGCCGTGGCACTGCGCACGGCGTGATGCCAGTACACGTTCCGAAACATCTGGTACTTGGCGAACAGCAGCGACTCGAGGGCGGAGAGCCCCTTCTCGCGCACACCGACGGTCAGACCAGTGGCGCTGTTGGCCGGCACCACGACGAGCGAGTTGAGCAGCCGATCCACGTCGATCTCGCCGTACGGCACGCCGCACATGTGCGCATCGCGCTTGAGGTACTCGATCTTGTCGAGGTCGAGCGAGCCCGAGATGAGCCCCTGCAGCGGACTCGTGCTGGTGCCGGTGATGAGCGCGAACACGCGTTCAGGGGCGTCATCTCCCAGGTGGGAGCGTAACACCTGCGCGATCGGGCCGTTGAGCAACAGCGGGCGCGCCACCTCTTCGTGATGCAGTGCGCCGATCTCCTCGAGCGCGTGCGAGAACGGGTAGTGCCCGATGTCATGCAGCAGCGCGGCCGCGCGCACCACGGCCGGTTCGTCCGTCGGCACGTTGGCGAGTTGCCCCTGCTCATCCATGAGCCGGAGCGCCACACCCGCGAGATGATAGGCGCCGAGCGCGTGCTCGAATCGGGAGTGCGAGGCGCCAGGGTACACCAGAAAAGCCAGCCCGAGTTGCCGCACATAGCGCAAGCGCTGCACGACGTCGGTGTCGAGCAGCGCAAGCGCGAGCGGGTCGAGCCGGACGTTATTCCAGAGCGGGTCGCGCAAGATGTCCATGAGCGACCCGGGGGGTCAGCGCCGCGGGCCGGCGGCCAGAATCTCCGCCTTCACGGCCTCACCGAACTTTCGGATGTTCTCGTGAAACATGCCCGCCAGCTTGGTGGCCTGCGCATCATACGCCTCGCCGCTCTCCCAGGTACGGCGCGGATCGAGCACCTCGTCGGGCACGCCGTCGATGGACACCGGCATGCGCAGCCCGAAGATGGGGTGCTCCACCGTGTCCACACCATCGAGCTGGCCCGCCACGGCCGCACGCACCATCGCGCGCGTGTGCGACAGCTTCATGCGCTTGCCCACGCCGTAGGCACCGCCGCTCCAGCCCGTGTTCACCAGCCACACCTGCGCGTCGTGCTGCGCGAGCAGCTGGCCGAGCATTTCGGCGTACTTGGTGGGGTGCCACACCAGAAACACGGCACCGAAGCAGGCAGAGAACGTGGCCTGCGGTTCCGTGACGCCGCGCTCGGTACCGGCGACCTTCGCCGTGTAGCCCGAGAGGAAGTAGTACATCGCCTGTTCCGGCGTGAGCTTGCTGATCGGCGGCAGCACACCGAACGCGTCAGCCGTGAGGAACACCACGTGCTTGGGGTGTCCGCCGCGACCGCTCGGCACGTGATTGCGAATGTAGTGCAGCGGATACGACACGCGCGTGTTCTCGGTGATCGACTGATCCTCGAACTTCACTTCGCGCGTGATGGGCTCGAGCACCACATTTTCGAGCACCGTGCCGAACATGCGCGTGGTGGCGTGAATGTCCGGCTCCTGCTCGGCCGACAGATTGATCGCCTTTGCGTAGCAACCACCCTCGAAGTTGAACACGCCATCGGGGCTCCAGCCGTGCTCGTCATCGCCGATGAGGCTACGTACAGGATCGGCCGAGAGCGTGGTCTTGCCGGTACCGGAGAGGCCGAAGAAGAGCGCCGTGTCGCCGTTCTCTCCAATGTTCGCCGAGCAGTGCATGGACAGCTGCCCCTGCTTGGGCAGCATGTAGTTCATGACGGTGAACATCGACTTCTTGAGCTCGCCCGCGTACCGTGTGCCCCCGATAAGGATCGTGCGCGCCGCGAGGTTGAGCACGATGAACGTGCCGGTGCGCGTGCCGTGCCGCTCGGGATCGGCCTGGAACTCCGGTGCATGGTACACCGTGAAGTTCGGCGCGAACGACGCCAGCTCTTCGAGCGCCGGCCGAATGAACATGTTGCGCACGAAGTTCGCATGCCACGCATTCGGGAGCACGTATCGCACACTCAAGCGGGTGCCCGCTTCCGCGCCGCAATAGAGGTCCTGCACAAACAGCTCGGGCAGCGCGTTGAGATACGCCTTCACATCATCGAGCAGCACGTCGAAGTGCGCAGGGGAGATCGGCTGATTCACCTTGCCCCAATCCACATCGGCTTCGCTGGACGGTTCACGCACGACGAACTTGTCGTTCGGCGATCGACCCGTATGCGGCGACGTGACGGCCACGAACGGGCCCATGGCGGCCAAGCGCCCCTCGCCGCGACGAATCGCGGCTTCCACCAGTTCTGGAGCGCCGAGATTCCAATGCACGGAACCGGATGGAGCGAGGCCCTGACGCGCGAGACCATCGGCGCTGGCACGGGCAGTGGACTCGGGGCTGAGCTGTGTCGCCATAGTGGTGCGACCCTCGACGAAACGGCAACGCGCGAGACGATGGCTCGCGCGACGCACAGGAAGACAAAGACAGGAGGCGGGCGTGTGATGCGGCGCCTGACGGGTTGTGTTCGGGAAGAAAGTACAAGACGTCCACACAAGATGGGCGCCTGTCGTCAACGCCTCAAGAGCACGGCGCTGTGACAGTGCCCGGCGGATGGGTCACGCACCAGCCGCAAAGCTCCTGAGCAGCGACAACATCCGTGCGTCGGTGGCCGCCGGCGCGTCGCCCTTGGGGGTTTCAATGATGCGCGGCACGTGCCGCAGCCGCGGATCGGTCATGATGCGACGAAAGGGCTCCGCCCCCATGGTGCCCTCGCCGATCAGTTCGTGCCGGTCCAGATGCGAGCCCAACGCGGCCTTGGAGTCGTTCAGATGCAGGCAGCCGAGACGCGAAAAACCGATGGTGTCGCCGAATCGATCCCAGACCCCATCGTAATCGGTGCAGACGTCGTAACCCGCCGCCCAGATGTGTGCCGTGTCGAGGCAGACGCCCACGCGCGCGGCGAGCGGTGCGGGCAGTCGATCAAGCAGGTCGGCCATCTCCTCGAACGTGCCGCCCAGCACCGTGCCCTGGCCGGCCGTGAGCTCCATCAGCAGGCGCGTCGGGCCCACCTCGGCCTCGAGCGCTTCGATGATCGCCTCCGCATTGCGCGACAGCCCGGCGGCGCGCTCGTCCATGTAGTTGCCGGGGTGCGACACGAGTGCGTCCAACCCGAGTGCGTGGCAGCGGCGAAGCTCGGCGCGAAAGCTCTCGATGGACCGCGTGCGCAACACCGGGTCGGGCGACGCCAGGTTGATCAGATAGCTGTCGTGCGCACACTGCCAGCGCACGTCGGTCGTGGCGAAGGCGGCACGATACGCTGCCGACTCCGTCGGCTCGATTTCGCGCTCGGCCCAGCGATTGGCCTGCTTGGTGAATACCTGCGCGGCGCTGGCGCCAATTTCGCGCGAGCGCAGCGCCGCCTCTGGCATGCCACCGGCGATCGACACGTGCGCGCCGAGCGGTGCGGCATCATCCGACGTGGCCGTCGCCAGCGGGTGGGGCTCCCCGATGGCATGATCGGTCCAGGTCGAGGGCGTCGACTTGCGCGGTGACTTCTTGGTCGGGGCGGACTTCTTCACCGCGGACGCGGTCTTCGCGATCGCGGTCTTCTTGGCAGGACTCATGAATCAGCGCTGGCCTCGCAGCCATTCCAGGGGATCGACCGCGCGACCGCGCGGACGGATTTCGAAGTGCAGATGCGGTGGAAGATCGGGATCGGCAGCCCCGACGGTGCCGATCGTCTGGCCCTTTCGTACAATCGCACCCTTCCGCACGCTTGTACCGGCGAGCGACCCGTATACGGAGTAGTCACCCGCACCGTGCTGCAGAATGATCGTGAGGCCGTAGGTGCCGATCTGTTCGGACACAACCACCTCGCCGGCCGAAACGGCCTTTACCGGCGTGCCGGCGGCCGCGCCGATGCCCAGTCCGTTCCAGCGCGTCGTCGTGTTGTTGGGATTCACCACGCGACCGAAGCGATACAGAATCTCGCCGTCCACCGGCCAGTCGAGCGTGCCGAAATCCGCGGTTCGCAGCGTGGACGGTGCCGCGGGCGCTGCGTTCGGTGCCATCTCGGCTCGGCGACGCGTGGCCTCGAGGGTCGCCAGCAGATTGGCGAGTCGCGCCTCGTCGCGGGCCAGCTGCGTAAGCCGGCGCTGCGTCTGCGTGGCATCCCGCTGCACGACCGTCAGGCGCCGCGCGCGTTGCTGTTCGAGGGCGCGCAGACGGACCTGTTCGGATGCCTTCTCGGAACGATTGCGCTCGAGATCGTCCTTGAGGCGCACGAGCAGCGTACGCTGATTCGCGATTTCGTCGCGCAACGTCTCCACCCTCGCCACCAGACTGCGATCGCGCCGCGCCACTTCGTACAGGTACTTGTAGCGCGAGACGAGTTCGCCGAAAGAGCGCGCGGAGAGCATTGCTTCGGCAGAGTAGAGTGGTCCGCGTTTGTAGATGTCGACGACGCGGCGCTGCAGGACGGCGCGCTTGCCGAGCAGTTCATCTTCCGCGCGCACCAACCGACCGGTCGCAGAGTCCACTTCGGCGTTCATCGTGACGAGCTGATCCTCCAGCGCCCCCACCAGCCGTGCCGTCGCGTCTGCCTGGCGATCGAGGTTGGCCACCTCCTCGGCGAGTGATCGTGCGCTGCGTTGCAGGTCACCCATGCGCCGCTCCAGCGTGCGACGTTCATCGCGCAGCTGCTGCAACTCCTGCTGCTGCTGGCGCAGTCGAGCCTCCGCGGACTGCGCGTGCACGGGAGTGGGTGCGCACAGCAACGTCGCGACTACCGCACCGCCACCAAGCCAGCGTGTCAGGGCGCCGCTCCGGCTCGTTCCGCGCGCACGAGGCGCGCGCGATGAACCAGGTAGTCCGGCTGCGCCGATCATGCGTCGCGCCAGACAGCTCGCAGGTGACGACCGACGGACAGCAGACTCCCCAGGAAGCCGAGCGCGGCGCCTGCCGCGATGCCGATGCCGACCTGCGCGGGCGTGAAGAAGACCGTCTCGAACAGCATGCGCGACACGGCGGTGTGGGCCAGGTACGCCATCCCCACCGCGAGCACACCACCGAGCATGCCCTTGAGCGTACCCTCGATCAGGAAGGGTAGCCGCACGAATCCGTTGGTCGCGCCGACCAGTCGCATGATCTCGATTTCACGCGCCCGCGCGAGCACCGCCATGCGAATGGTGCTGCCAATGATGATCACGGCCACCAGCGCGAACACGATGCCAAGTCCGATGCCGGTGTAGACGGCCGCTGTGCGCACGGCGTACAGCTTGGTCACCCACTCGAGGCCAAAGCGCACATCGTCAATGAACGGATAGGTCGCAATGCGGTCTGCCACCGCTTGCACGGTGACCGGGTCGCGTTGTCCCTCGCGCAACCGCACTTCGATGGACGCCGGCAGCACCGACGCGTCGAAGACATCACTGAACTCGGCCAGCTCTTCCCGTGAGCGAACCAGTGCGGAGTCCGAGCTCACGTATCCGACTTCGCGCACTTCGGGGAATGCCCCGATGTCGCCCATGGCGGTGGCCAGCGCATCCTCGGTGGTGCCGTCCACCAGGAACGCACGCAGCTCGACACGATCTTCGACGGCGCGCAGCGCGTCCCGGATGTTGATCGTGACCAACCCGAAGAGCCCGAACGCGAAGAGCGAGAAGGCGATCGTGGTGATTCCGAGCGCGCTGAGCAACGGCGCACGACGGAACGCCAGCAGCGCCTCGCGCATGGCCAGTCTCATTGGTGCCTCGTGAGGCGGCGCGCGTCGGTGCCGTCGTACAGCAGCGTGCCACGTTCGAGCTCGAGATAGCGGTAGCCGCTGCGCATGATCAGCGAAAGATCGTGCGTGGCCATGATCACGGCGGTCCCCAACGCATTGATCTCGCGCAGCAATTGCACGATGCCGCGTGTCGCGCGTTCGTCGAGGTTGCCGGTGGGTTCGTCGGCCAGCAGCAGGAACGGATCGTTGGCGAGCGCGCGCGCAATCGCGACGCGCTGTTGCTCACCGCCGGAGAGTTCGTGCGGCATCGCGGTGGCCTTGGAGGCGAGCCCGACCTGCGTCAGCAGGCGGCCCACCTTGGTACCGATCGTACCCGCCGCCGCGCCCGTCACTTCGAGCGCGAAGGCGACGTTGGCTTCGACCGTGCGATCAGTGAGCAGCCGGAAGTCCTGAAACACGATGCCCAGTCGGCGTCGCAGTTGCGGAATTTCGCGATCGCGCAACGTGGCCGACGAAAAGCCGCTCACCTTCACATCACCCTGCGACGGGCGCTCGGCGAACGACAGCAGCTTCAGCAACGTGCTTTTGCCCGAGCCACTCGGCCCGGTGAGAAAGACGAACTCGCCCTTGTCCACCGCGAAGCTCACATCGCGCACGGCCACACCGGTCCGCGGATACTCCTTCGTGACGGCATCGAGCCGCAACACACCGGACACGCCGTTACCCCAGCGCCTGCGCGAGGTCGTCGATCAGATCGTCGGCGTCTTCGAGGCCGATGCTGAAGCGGAGAAAGCCGTCGGGAATGCCGATGGCCGCGCGCGCGTCCGCCGTCATGGCGGCATGTGAGGTGTAGCGTGGTTCACTCACGAGCGAGTCCACGCCACCAAGGCTCGGCGCGTGCGTGATGAGGCGCAGCCGTTCGAGCACGGGGGCCGTGGCCTCACCACCGCCGGCAAGCTCCAACGCGAGCATGCCGCCGAACCCGTCGAGCACTTCACGCGCCAAGGCATGGTCCGGGTGTGATGGGAGCCCCGGATAGTGCACGCGCGCGATGGCCGGATGCTGCGTCGCCCACTCGGCAACGCGCTGCGCCGATTCGTTCTGCCGCTTCACGCGCACGTCGAGCGTCTTGAGCCCGCGCTCGAGCAACCACAGCGCGAACGGATCCGGCGCCTGGCCCCAGACCATCATCTTCTGCCGTACCTCATCGACCACCGACTCCGTGCCGCACACGACGCCGGCCAGGATATCGTGATGGCCGTTGAGATATTTCGTGGCCGACTGAATCACCACGTCGGCGCCGTGCTCGAGGGGGCGAAAGTTGACCGGACTGGCGAAGGTGGAGTCGACCACGAGCGCGAGACCGGTCTCCTGCGCGAGCGCACTGAGCGGACGCAGATCGAGCACGCGCGTGGTGGGATTCACCGGGGATTCCACGAAGATCACGCGGGTGTTGCGCGTGAGTGCGCGGCGCCACGCCCGTGATTCGGTCGGGTCGACCGTAGTGACCGTGACCCCCATGGCGGGTAGCTCCACATCGAACAGCTTGCGGGTGCCGCCGTAGATCCACGCGCTCGTGATGAGGTGATCGCCCGGACGCAGCAGCGCAAGCATCGTGCACGCCGTCGCGCCCATCCCGCTCGAAAGCACCAGCGAGGCCTCGGCACCTTCGAGCAGTGCCAGACGACGCTGCACGAGCGTGGCGTTGGGCGTGTTCGCGTAGCGCGTGTACAGCACGCCCTCCGGCGTCCCTACCGGTTGCACATGGTTGACGGACTGCACGAGCGGCTGCACGACGGCATCACCAGGCGCCCCATGCGCGCGCCCCCCGTGAATGGAGAGCGTGGAACGGCGCAGGCGGGAAGGCGTGTCGGGCTGCAGGTCGTCGGACATGGGAACGAGTCGGTCGGGTGAAAGAACGCGCTCAGGTGGTGCGGGGCGAATCGAAGTCGGCCTTGATGACGCGCACGATCTCGGTGATGGTGACGCCAGCGAGGTCGCGCACCACGATGCCGCCTCGGGGCAGCGTCTCGTCGAGAATGAGTTCGGCGAACTCACTGCGCCGCGGCCCCATCACCCGAACCAGCTCGCCGTCCGTGAGCAGACGCACGAGCGCGTCGTCGGGTCGCATGCGCACCTGCGGACCGCGTTCCTCGTCACCGCGTCGCGTGGCGATGTACCCAACCACCTGGAGCGGTGGTGCAAACCCGGAGAAGATGCCCCGCCCAATACGCGGTGCGCCGCTCCCGCCTTCGGCACCCTTCATGCCGCCACTCCCCCGATGCCGCGTGGCACCAGAAAGCCGTCCTGACGCCGCATCACGAGGCGCCGACGCCACAGGCGATCGAGCGTCGCGACGGTCACATCGACCGGTGCACCCAGTGCACTGGCGACCGATGGTGCGAGCACTGGACCATCCGCTCGCACGAACTCCCAGTGCTGACGCTCGACCTCATCGACACGACCGAGCAGCGCCGGCATACCCTCGAAGTCCCACACCAACGCCAGATCACGGCGCTCGAGCACCGCTTCGACCGCATCGAGATGATCGTCGCGCATCCCTCGAAAGTACACGTAGTGATCCTCCAACGGGGCCACGTCGGCGTGCGCCGCCTCGACCTGACGCAGCAGCAGCTTGGCCACGATCTCGTCGGCGCACGAAAAATCGAGCAGGTTCACCCGCGAAAAATCGATGGTGGTGATCGTCGGGGGGTGTCGTTCCGCGAGCAGCGCTTCGATGGCGGAGCGGACGGCCGCGCCCGTTGGGCGTGTGACGAGATTGGAGTACAACTCGCACACGGCGCCACGCAGGAGCGTGCTCACGTCGATGTGGTGCGTCATGCGCGCCGCGTCCGCGCCGCCGGTTTGGGATCGCCGGCCAACCGCTCCGGGATCATGATCTGCACCTGCGCTCCCGGGAACGAGGGCAGCGACTCGCGCATCGGATCGTCTTCATCCCACGTCGGAATCAGCGCGATGCGCGCGGTGCCGCTGCGCACGCTGAGTTTGCCGTCCCATCGCGCGATGTACCGACGAATGCCCGCCAATCCCTGCCCGCGTCCCGCGTCTCCGTGCCGGAATCGACTTACGGCGTGTACCACGGCCGATTCGAGCGCCCGCGAATCGCCCCACCGATCATCGTGCCGATGTCCCGGCGAACTCTCGAGGGATGAGCGAAACCCCACTCCCGCATCACACACGGCAATCACGACCACGCGCCGCCCCAGACGCTTGCGGAACGCATAGGTCTGCACTGCGACCCAGCCGCCCTGCCCAGCGTGCTCCACGATGTTCTGACACGCCTCGCTGAGCGTCATGCCGAAGCCCATCGTGGCCGCCGTCTCGAGATGCAGTTGGCCATGGAGAATCTCGGCGGCCTTCTGCTGAATGCGCCCCACCACGGCGTGCACATCGTCGCTCTGCGTGACCGGCGTGATCTCCAGCAGCACATCGGAGTCGTGGCCTTCGCGCTGCCTCGGCACGGTGCCATGCAACTCGAAGAGCTCGGCCGCATGGCGGAAGAAGCCGGTGCGCGCCCAGTACGAGGCCGTGTCGGGGTGCTCCGGCACCGCGAAGGACGGCTTCTCGCTGCGTGACTGTGCGGCGCAGAGCAGCGCCGTGAGCCCGTAGGGAGACGCCCAGCGTGCATGGCGCGCATCGAAGAGCACCTTCTGCTCGGGCGGCAGCGGGGCAAGCTGCTCGATGACCTGCTCGAACGACTGCTCATCCAACGATGGCGGCACGCTGATCACGGTCGTCACGAGGTGTGCAGCTCTCCCCGAAGGTAGGACGCCAATCCGGTGGCGCCGCGGTGTTCGACGTTCCGCGACGCTGCGCGCGACGCCGTCGTCATGGCATCTTCCAACTTATCACCGGAGAGCAGGCGTGAGAAACAGGTGGCCCCCCACACATCGCCGCAGCCGGTGGGATCACCGTCACCATGCACCTGCGCGGGCACCGCCGGCAGGCGTGCCGTGCGCACCGCCCCCAGGGCTCCACCGCCGCCGCGCGGTGACGTGGAGAGCCCGCCACGCGCCGGCAGATCGTGCAGCGAGTCGAAGCCGGGCGCGGCCACGTAGATCGCACCCTGCTTGCCGAGGGTGACGCACAGACACGACACACCGGCCGCCATGGCGGTGGCCGACAGCATCATCGGGTCAGGGGCCATCATGGCCACCTCGTCCTCATTGACCTGCAGCAGGTCGAAGCAGCCGCACCAGGCCGCCACGTCGGGCAGGGGACGCGGCACGCGCAAGCCATCGGGCTGCACGGCCATCACCAGCATGTGCAGATCGCAGTAGATCGGACCCGGAAAGTGCTGCCGGATCAGCTGCGCGGTTTCGAGGTCGAGCTCCCACCCACTCAGAAAGTTCACATACAACGCATCGAGATTGGCCGCGTCGAGCAACGGCTTGAGTCCCAGCCATGTCCAGCCCGGCACGCCGCCGCTCAGGTGCTCGCTGCGCCGCTCCGCGTCGAGATAGCGCAGCTCCACGCGATTGTTGGGGTAGGGCACCGCCACGAGTGCGGCATCGGCCGCAATGTGTCGCAGCGACTGAATGAAGGTGCGCGCGCGCTCCGCCAGATCGTCGCCGACCTTGAGCAGCGGCACGATCTCCCACTCATCGCTCAGCGCGGCGTCGAGTGCAGCCAGCGCGTAGGTGATCCCGCCCCACTCCTCGACCGGCACGACGCGCCGATCACGCCCGTGAATCACGTCCCACACGAACGACCCGATCACACCAACGCGCTTTTTCACGCGCGTGTCGACGCCTGCTGCTGCGCCGTGAACGTGGCGATCGCACCCGCCACGCCCGCCGTGCCCGGCAACGTGCCCGGCACGATCCGGCACACGTTCACTGCCGGCCGAAACGCGCGCCGCCGCACCTCCGCGCGCAATGGCTCGAACAGTGCGTCGCCGGCCTGCGTCACGCCGCCCGCAATGACCACGACCTCGGGATTGAAGATGTTCAGCAGGTTCGCGATCCCGGTGCCGAGAAACTGTGCCGTATCGCGCACGACGCCGCGCGCCACCGCATCGCCGTGCTCCGACGCGTCGTACACCGTCTGCGCGGTGATGCGTTCGAGATCGCCGTCCACCATCGACGGCAGCAGGGAGGTCTCGCCGCCCTCGAGGGCTTCGCGTGCACGAACGGCGATCGCAGGCCCCGACGCGTACGCTTCCAGACAGCCGTAGTTGCCGCACTTGCAGCGACGCCCGTTCGCATCGATGGACGTGTGCCCCAGCTCACCGGCAATGCCCGACGCGCCGTGATACAGCGCCCCGTCGAGAATCAGCCCCCCGCCGATGCCGGTGCCGATGGTGAGCCCGATCGCGTGGCGCGTGCCCCGCGCCGCGCCAATCCACCATTCGCCCAGCGTCGCACAGTTGGCGTCGTTGTCGAGCGCGGCCGGCAGCCCGAGCGCATCGGAGACCCGATCACGCAGTGGATAGTTCGTCCAGCCGAGATTCGGCGTGATCAGCACCACGCCGGTGTCCCGGTCGAGCGGTCCCGGCGCGCCAATCCCCACACCGGCGAAGTCGGCGCGCGTGATGCCCCGCTCGGCGATCGTCTCGGCGATCGTTTCTTCCACCATGCGCACGATGCGCGCGGTGACGGCGTCGGCGCCCTCGTCGGCTCGCGTGGGTTCGGTGCGGACCGCATACATGGCGCTGCCGTCGGTCGGCATCGCGCCAACGACGATGTTCGTGCCACCGAGATCGACGCCGAGCAGGTAGGAGGGGTGCGACATGAGAACGGGGCGTAAGACGAGAGAGAGAGCGAGCGGACGCCGACACGCCGGCCGGTCCCGGGAACGATAGTCAGCCGTGCGCCTCTTGGCAGCAGGCGCGACGATCCGCGGGCGGCTGCGTCAGCGCGTCACGCGCATGACATCGGCAACGGCGTCGATGACGCGCGCGACCGACAACTCTTCCATGCACCGCCAGTGGCCGAGCGGACACGCGTTCGGGCCGTGCGCGTGGCAGGGTCGGCACTCGAGCCGCTCCACACCGAGTGCTTCGGATGTGGGCGCCAGCGGGCCGAAGCCCATTGACGGAACCGTCGGACCGAAGAGCGCCACGGTGGGGGTTCCCACGGCCGACGCCAGGTGTAGGGGCAGCGAGTCGTTGGTGACGATGGCGCCCGCCCGTTGCAGCAACGCGGCCGACCCCAGCAGCGGCAGACGTCCGGTCGCGTCGATCGGGAGCGGCACGCTGATCGACTGCAGCCCGTCGGCAATCGTACGGGCGATGCCGGAATCGGCGGCCGAGCCGAGAATCACGAGGCGGGCGCGTGAGGTGCGTGGGTCGGTGGCCAGCGCAATGGCGAGCGAGCGAAAGTGCGGCCATCGCTTGGTGGTCCACACACTGCCCGGGGCGAGCACGAGCATCGGCGCGCCCGGTGCCACGCCCGCCGACGCCAGCAGCGAGGCGGCCGCCGCGTGATCGTTGGGGGAGGGATACAGCCGCGGGTGCAGTCGGCCCGTGGGCGACTCGTCATCGACCGACGCCAGCTGCCACAGCCGCTCCGCATGATGCAGCGAACGATCGAACGGAATCGCGCGGGTGTACAGGCGCCGTCCAGCCGACGTCTCGAAGCCCACACGATTCGTGATGCCGGCGAGGCGCACCAGTGTGGCGCTGCGAAACGATCCCTGCGCGAGATAGGCGACGGACACGCCGCGAGGCTCGCCGTTGGCCCGCGTGCGCAGGCTCGCCGCCGTGCGCATGAGGCCGCGCATGCCGCTCGCCATGCCGCGCTTGTCGTACACGATCACGTCGCGCACGGCC
This sequence comes from Gemmatimonas sp., assembly GCA_011390935.1. Taxonomy (GTDB): domain Bacteria; phylum Gemmatimonadota; class Gemmatimonadetes; order Gemmatimonadales; family Gemmatimonadaceae; genus JAABRT01. The sequence continues at coordinate 87,986 of JAABRL010000005.1, read as the reverse complement.
GGGTGGCCGGCAAGCAGGGGCGCGGACTGCGGGGTGGCCACCACATCCACCGGTCCTCGACGCGCGAGACGGTCGAGGAGCGGCGTGGTGAGCACCATATCGCCGAGAAAGGAGGTCTGTACGACGAGTGACGTCACGCGGGCAACAGCGGGTCAGTCCACCTGCAGGACGGCGAGGAACGCCTCCTGCGGAATCTCCACGCTCCCCACCTGCTTCATGCGCTTTTTGCCTTCCTTCTGCTTCTCGAGCAGCTTGCGCTTGCGCGAGATGTCGCCGCCGTAACACTTGGCCGTCACGTCCTTGCGCAGCGCCTTCACCGATTCGCGCGCGATCACCTTGCTGCCGATCGTGGCCTGAATCGCCACCTCGAACATCTGCCGCGGAATGAGCTCCTTGAGCTTCTCCGCGATCTTGCGCCCCCACTCATACGCCTTGTCGGCGTGCGTGATCACCGAGAACGCGTCGATCGGATCGCCGTTGATGAGCATGTCGAGGCGCACGAGCTTGCTCGGACGGTACTCGAGCATTTCGTAGTCGAGCGACGCGTAGCCGCGGCTCACCGTCTTGAGGCGATCGAAGAAGTCGAGAATGATCTCGCCGAGCGGAAACTCCCAGTCGAACTCCACGCGCGCGGTGTCCACGTACGTCATGTTCTTGTAGAGACCGCGGCGATCGTTGCCGAGCGTCATGATGGCCCCGATGTACTCGGTGGGGCACATGATGCGCGCCTTCACGTACGGCTCTTCGATGCGCTGAATCACCACCGACTCCGGCATGAGTGCCGGGTTCTCCACCAGCTCCATCTCGCCGTCGGTGCGATACACGTGGTACTCCACGCTCGGCACCGTGGTGACCAGATCGAGGTCGTACTCGCGTTCCAGCCGCTCCTGCACGATCTCCATATGCAGCAGCCCGAGGAAGCCGCAGCGGAAGCCGAAGCCGAGTGCCGTGGAGGTCTCGGGCTCGTACTGCAGCGACGCGTCGTTGAGCTTCATCTTCTCGAGCGCGTCGCGCAGCGTCTCGTACTGGGTGGTGTCGGTGGGGTAGATGCCCGCAAACACGAAGCTGCGCACTTCCTGATAACCCGGCAGCGCTTCGGTGGCGTGATTGCTGGCGTCGAAAATGGTGTCGCCCGCACGCGTTTCGCGCACGGAGCGCACGGAGGCGACCACGTAGCCAACCTCGCCTGCCCCCAAGGCGGCGACGGGAGTCTGACGCGGCTGCAGCGAGCCCACCTCGCTCACTTCGTACACGTTGTCCGACGTGCCGAAGGTGATCTTCATGCCCTTGCGCAGTTCGCCGTCCACGACACGAATGGACGGAATGGCGCCGCGGTACTTGTCGTAGTACGAATCGAAGATGAGCGCGCGCAACGCGCCGTCCGGATTGCCCTTCGGGGATGGCACGCGGGCCACCACCATTTCGAGCAGCTCGGGAATGCCGAGGCCTTCCTTCGCGCTGACCGACAGCACGTCTTCGGCCGCACAGCCGATCAGCTCCACGATTTCCGCGCGGCGGCGATCGGGCTCCGCGCCCGGCAGATCGATCTTGTTGAGCACCGGAATGATCTCCAGTCCGGCGTCGAGCGCGAGAAACAGGTTCGAGAGCGTCTGTGCCTGAATGCCCTGCGATGCGTCCACCACGAGAATGGCACCCTCGCACGCCGCAAGCGAGCGCGAGACTTCATACGTGAAGTCCACATGGCCCGGCGTGTCGATGAGGTTGAGCTCGTAGGTGATGCCATCGCCCGCGAGGTACGACATGCGCACCGCGTTGAGCTTGATCGTGATGCCACGCTCACGCTCGAGGTCGAGTGTGTCGAGCACCTGCGATTTCATCTCGCGTTTCTGGAGAGTGCCCGTGTATTCGATGAGGCGATCGGCCAGGGTGGACTTCCCATGGTCGATGTGGGCGACGATACAGAAGTTGCGGATTCGATCGAGCTGCACGGACGGGTGTCGCTGTGGGACAAAGCGGGAGCCGGAGCACCCCACTGGCTGTTCGGTCGCGGGCGGACGCACCGCACCGAACGTAGCCTTGGAAAACTAGTGGCCCCACCTGCAGTTCCAAGCAGATGGGGCCACGAAGATGGCGACGTGGGCGAACGCGCGCGTTAACGGCCGCCAGGACGACCCGTACCGCCGCGACCACTACCGCCGCGTGCGGCGCCTCCGCCGCGCGCCTCGCTGCCGCCGCCCGAGCTGCCGGAGCCGACACTCGAACCGCCGCCGCCGCTGCCGCTGCCGCCCCCGCTCACAGACGAGCCGGGGGAGTAGCTGCCCGACCCACCGCCCGGACGGAGACTGGTGGAGCCACCGCTACTGCCGGACGCACGCGTCCACGACCGGTACGACCCGTTCCGGGCGGCAACCCGGTTCATGTCGTTGTCGAACTGCCCAGCGCGCACGCGCTCGAAGGCATCGTTCACGGAGCCAGACCAACCCGCCGCCCGCTGGGCGGTGAGCAGGAAGATCGTGCGCTCGATTTCCTGACGCTGGACCAGATCGCGCGTGGTTTCCCGCGTGAGCGGACCGCGCGCTTCAAGCTCACGACTGTTCGTGAGCGCGGCTCCCTGACGCGCAACGCTTGCGGCGCGCCGCCGCATGTCCTCGGCCGGTGCCAGCTCGATGCCAACATCCGTGACCGTGCCGGGAGGCCGTGTCCCCGGGCGATCGAGCGGCGGCGGGGCCGTGCCCTCCGAATCAGGGCCGGGCTGCTGCGGCACCCACTGCGTGGGTGGCACCAGAGCGATGTAGCGGAAGTCGCGACCGAGCGGATCGCAGTTCGCCCCGAACTGATCCCAGAGCGCCCCCGAGGTGGAGCGGGCAAACGCGAAGTTCTGCGGGCCGAAGACATTGCCCCAGCCACCATAACTCCACTGGCTCCACTGGATCTCGCGATAGATCTGATCGAGCCGCCAGCTTGCATCGAGCAGCGAAATCGGCCCCCACAGATCCCACAGGAAGCGGTTGAAGTTGGACGAGAAGCCTCCGCCATACTGATAGCCGCACGAGGTCAGGCTGCGCTGGGCGAAGTTGGAGAGTACCGGCGACAGCTCCCGTGTCGCCACCGAGTAGGGCATATCTGCGTCGCCGTACAGGAGTTCGGCCAACCCACGCAGGGTACTCTCGATCGGCTCATTGCCATTCGAAGCGTACTGATAATCCCAGCGCCGCCCGGATTCGGTGAACTTCGACAGATCCGGCTGCAGGTCGGAGGCGAAGGCCACGATGACCGGCACGAACACCTGCGACGACCGAACAAACGGCACGTCGGCGCTGGGGAGCGGGACGTAGAACGCACGATCCGCGCGGGCGAACCCACGATCGCGCGGCGTCATGGGGTACAGCACGCGCGCCCGGCCATCCGCCCCGAGTTCGAAGACCACGAGAAACGCATCGCGATCGAGCCTGATGCGCCCGGTCCCGCTGAACGCGAACGTGCCGCCACCCATGACCTGGCGGACCTCGGCACGAGGCAACGCGTCCTGCGCCGACACCGGCGGCGCGAGCAGCAGCGCCGCAGCGGCGAGCAGCGCCGAGGGGCGCACGAACCGACTGGCAAAACGAGGAGTCATCGGGCAGCCCTCGGGCAGGAAGATCGAGGAAAGTGGTCTACCTCACAAACGTACTCCGATACACGTTCGTCACGCCAATGTTCCGCAGCCCTTGGAGACGGCGCGTTCGCAGGCCACTATTCCCGTCTTCATGTCCACCCCCCGCGCCGACCTGCTCGATCCTGCAGCGCTCAGCGCGCTCGGCCACCTCGAAATGGTCGCGCGCTGGGTCGTCGATGGATTTCTCACCGGGCTCCATCGTTCACCCCGCAAGGGGTTTTCGGTGGAGTTCGCGGAGCATCGGCCCTATCAACCCGGCGATGATCTGCGCTACCTCGACTGGCGCATCGCGGCGCGCGCCGATCGCTGGGTCGTCAAGCAGTTTGAAGAAGAAACCAACACGCGCGCCATGCTCGTGCTCGACGTCAGCGCCTCCATGCAGTGGACCGGCGCGCCGTCGCGGCTCACCAAGCTCGCGTACGCCGAGCGGCTGCTGGGCGCGCTGGGACTGCTCTTCCTGCGCCAGCGGGACGCGGTGGGGCTGGTGCGGGCCGACACGAGCGTGCGCTCCGTCGTGCCACCGTCGTCGCGCTCCGGCCAGTGGTGGCGCCTCGCCGCCGCGCTCGCCGAACCGGGTGGTGGCACGGGCACCGATCTGGTGGCCGCACTCGGGCAGGCGGCGCACCTCACGCGCCGCCCGGGATTCATCGTGCTGGTGTCCGATCTGTTGGTAGAGCCGGAGCCGGTGCTTGAACAGCTGCGCACGCTGCGGGCGCGCGGGCACGAGGTGCTGGTACTGCAAGTGCTCGACCCGCACGAACGCGACTTTCCTGACGGAGCCGAGGCACTCTTCACCGATCCGGAATCGGGCGCCGCGGTGCCCGCTACGCCCAGCGAGATTCGCGCGGAGTATCAGGACACCGTGCAGCAGGCGCTGGCCACATGGCGTGACGGCGTGCTGCAGCTGGGCGCGCGCTACGCGCTGGCCATGACGGACGACCCCTTCGGTCTGCCGCTGCGGGCGCTGGTGCGGGCGTCCGGTCGCGGCCCAATGCCGATCGCGTGAGCTTCCTCGCCCCGTTCTTTCTGTCACTGGCCGTGCTCGCCGGTGTGCCGTTGCTGGTGCATCTGCTGCGCCGTCGCGTCACGCGACGGGTGGAGTTTCCGGCCGTCCGGTTTCTGCTCCAGACAGAGCGGGAGCACGATCGCGAGCGCCTCGTCCGCAATCGATTGCTGCTGTTGCTGCGCCTGCTGGCCGTGCTCGCGCTCGTGGCCGCGGTGGCGCGGCCGATGGCACGGTTCGTCGGCTCCGGGCACCCGCCCATCGCCGTGGCGATCGTGCTCGACCAGTCGATGAGTACGCGCGCCGTCGTGGACGGACGAACGGTGTTCGCGCGCTTGCAGGAGGCCGCGCGGTCCGTCGCCGGTTCGCTCACGCCCGACGATCGGGGATGGCTCGTGACCAGCCAGGGGCAGGTGGTCGCGGGCGACGCCGGAGCGCTTCAGGCCGCGATCGACGCACAGGGGCCAGCGGCGGGTCGCGGCGATCTGCCGGGGGCCGTGCGGCGCGCCCGCACGCTGCTCGATGCCGGACGCCCCCGCACCCCCGTCATACTGGTGCTTACCGATGGTCAGCATTCCGCGCTTCCTGCGGAACCCGGGGCGCTGTCGCTGGATGATGCCGCACTCGTGGTGCACGTGCCGACGGTGAGCACACCACCGAACCGAGCAGTGCAACTCGTGACCGTCGAGCCCACACGCTGGGTGCCGAGCGGACGTCTCACCCTCCACTTGAGTGGCCCGGACTCGCTGGCCTGGCGAGTGCTGCTGGGCGGGCGCACGCTGGCCCGTGGCACCGCCGGTGCCGCACCCTTTGCGACGCCGGTTCGCGTTGACGTGGCGGCGCAGGCGGTGGACACCGGCTGGCTCGCCGGGCGCGTCGAACTCGAGGCCGACGAATACCCCGGCGACGACGTGCGACACTTCGCGGTTCGGGCGGCGCCGCCACCGGCGGTGGCCGTGCGTCGGTCGGCCGGTCCGTTTACCGGCGTGGCGGTCGAGGCGCTGGTCGATGACAGCCGCCTGCGTCGCGCCACCGCGGCCGATCGCACGCCCGTCGTGGTGACGAGCGCCGCCGAGGACGCGCCGGCACCTGCCGTCCGCGTTGCCCCCGACGATCCGCTGCAGGTGATCGCAGCCAACCGGGCGCTGGAACGGGCGGGTATCCCATGGCGCTTCGGCGCACCGCTCCGAGATACCGTCGCCGTGCGAGAACTCGCTGTCGCGGGGACGACCGCAGCGGGGGCCGCCGAACCTCCCTCGCTGGCCGGTGCCTCCGTGACGCTGCGCTACCGGCTCACACGCGTCTCCGCCACGGGCGCGGCGGACTCCGGTCGCGTGCTGGCAACCGCCGGCGGGTTGCCGTGGGTCGTGGCCGGCACCGGGTACGTACTCGTCGCATCGCCGCTCACGCTGTCGGCCACCAACGCGCCGGTGCAGGCGGGATTCGTGCCATGGTTGCGAGACCTGCTCACGCTGCGCCTCAGCGACGAGGGCGCGGTGTGGGCCGCAGCTCCCGGTGACACGCTCACGCTGCCCATCGAGCTCGATGCGCTGATCGGTCCCGACGGCACCACCACGACCACGAGCAGCGTTGATCTCGTCGTGCCCGGCGAGCCGGGCGTGTATCTGCTCCGTCGCGCCGCGCGCACGGTCGGAGCCCTCGTGGTCAATCCGGAGACGGAGGAGTCGAACGTGCAGGGGCGAGGGGAGGCGGTATGGCAGGATGCGGTCGCCGGAGGGCGACCGTTGCTGGTCAGCGCGCCGGAATCCGTGGCAGGTGCCGTCTACGATCGGGCCGGCGGACGGTCGATCGTGTGGCCGCTCGTGCTGCTGGCGCTGCTGGCGCTGGCCCTCGAGGGTTTGATGGCACGCGGCGTGTTCGGCACGCGCACGGAGCGCACCTGATGGTGCGGGAGAGGGGCGCGCGCTGATGGGATTGCCCAGACTGCTTGATGTCGTCGCCGGACTGCCCGGCTTCATCGATACCCGCTCGGCGTTGCCGACCTCGGGCGCGACACTGCGCGTCGCGGGACTCGCCGGCTCGTCGGACGCCGTGTACGTGGCCGCGCTGGCGCGGGAGCTCCCGCATCGGCTGTTTGTCGTCGTGGCCGATCAGCTCTCGGACGCCGAACGGTGGCTGGCCGATCTCGAGACGCTGCTCGATGACGTGCCGGTCGCACTCTATCCGCCGCGGGAAGGATTCGGCGAGGTCGAGCCGCACGCCGAGGTCGCCGGTGAGCGCGTGGAAACGCTCGAGCGGCTCGGTCGCGGCGCGGTGCGTGTGCTGCTCACGACCTCCCGGGCGCTGCTCGAACGCACCTCACTGCCCAGCGCGCTGCGCGGCGCGCGCCTCGAAATCCGCAAGGGCGATGTGCGTCGCCCCGAAGACCTGGCGACGCATCTCGAGTCGATCGGGTTCGAGCGCGTGCCAATGGTCGAAGATGTGGCGCAGTTCTCCGTGCGCGGCGGCATCTTCGATGTGTACAGCTTCGGTATGGCCGATCCGGTGCGCCTCGAGTTCTGGGGCGATGAGATCATCGAGCTCCGTCACTTCGATCTGAACTCGCAGCGCACCACGCGTCCTGCCGAGCTGGCGCTCATTCTGCCCGTCGACGGCCGCGTGCAGGAGTCGGCAGGCGGCAGCGAGCGCACCTCGCTCCCCGAGCTGCTCACCCCCGACACGTTCATCGTGGTGCCGGCCGGCAGCAGCGTGTGGCCGGAGCTGCAGCGCACATGGGACGAGAGCGCGCATCACATCGATCTTGCGCGGCGACGCGGTGAAGAGGCCCCGCCGCGGGATGCGCTCTTTCGCAGCCCGGCGGAGATCACCACGGCGCTCTCGCGACTGGCCACCTTCAAGCTGCTCCCCACCGCGGGCTCCCTGGCCACGCGTGGTCAACGACGCCTGCGGGACGAGGAGCCGCGCGCGGCCGCCGCGGACGTTTCGGTGGCCAACCCCGATATCACCTTCGCCATCACCGCGCCGGAGTCGATTTCGCGCGATCTGCGCGTACTGCGTCGGCTGACTCGCACGGATCCGCCCACCGTCATTTTGTGCGACAACTCGGGCCAGGCGGAGCGGCTCGACGAGCTGCTGGGCGAAGACGGACCGGTGGCCGCCGCACTCACGATCGGCGTGCTCGACGGCGGCTTCGTGGTGCCCGGCAAGCTGCGCGTGCTCACCGATCACGAGATCTTCCGCCGGGATCGACGCCTGCGCCGCGCGCGCCGCTATGGTACCGGCGCCGCGCTCGATACGATCGGCGCACTCAAGCCCGGCGATTACGTGGTGCACCTCGAACACGGCATCGGCATCTACCGTGGCATCGAGCGCGTGTTCTTCCGCGAGCAGACCATCGAAGCCGCCGTCATCGAGTACGAAGGCGGCGATCGACTGAACGTGCCGCTGTACCGGGTCGACCAGATCGAACGGTATCGGGCGGCCGGCGACGTCGGCGGCGATATGCCACCGCCGCGTCTGCACAAGCTGGGTGGCAAGAAGTGGGCGCAGCAGCGTGACAAGACGCGCACGGCCATTCTCGAAATGACGCAGGAGCTGCTCGAGCTCTACGCGCGTCGCAAGGTGGCCGCGCGTCCGGCGCACGCCGCCGACGGCCCGTGGCAGCGCCAGCTCGAAAGCTCGTTCCTGTTCGAAGACACGCCCGATCAGCGCAAGGCCACCAACGACGTGAAGCAGGACATGGAAGGCACACGCCCCATGGATCGCCTGCTCGTGGGTGACGTGGGGTATGGCAAAACCGAGATCGCCATTCGCGCCGCCTTCAAGGCCGTGCAGAGTGGGCGGCAGGTGGCGGTGCTCGTGCCCACCACGATTCTCGCCGAGCAGCACGGACGCAGCTTCGGTGAGCGGCTCGCCGACTTCCCCGTGCGCGTCGAGGTGATGTCGCGCTTCCAGACGCCGAAGCAGCAGGCGGCGGTGGTCGAAGAGCTCAACAACGGCAAGATCGACATCGTCATCGGCACGCATCGGCTGCTCAGCCCCGATGTGGCGTTCAAGCAGCTGGGCCTCATTGTGGTGGACGAAGAACACCGCTTCGGCGTCAAGCACAAGGAACGGCTCAAGCAGCTGAAGCTCGAAACCGATGTGCTCACGCTGACCGCCACGCCCATTCCGCGCACGCTGCACCAGTCGCTGGCCGGCCTGCGCGACATGACGCTCATGCAGACGCCGCCGCGCGACCGCTCTCCCGTGCTCACCTTCGTGGAGCCGTGGGACGACGGCCTGCTCGAGGAGGGCATCTCGCGCGAGCTCGACCGCGGCGGTCAGGTGTTCTTCGTGCACAACCGCATCGAGACGATTCAGGCGATTGCCGATCACCTGCAGCGGCTGGTGCCGCGCGCGCGCATTGCCGTGGGGCACGGGCAGATGAAGGAACGCGAACTCGAAGCCGTGATGAAGCGGTTCGTGGAGGGCGACGTGGACCTGCTCGTGTCCACGCTGATCGTCGAAAGCGGGCTCGATGTGCCCAACGCGAACACCATGTTCGTGAACCGGGCCGACCACTTCGGCCTCGCCCAGCTCTATCAGCTGCGCGGCCGCGTCGGGCGGTCGCACCGACGTGCCTACTGCTATCTCATTGCGCCCGACCAGATGGACGAGGACGCCGAGCGCCGTCTGCAGGTGCTGGAGCACCACACCGAGCTGGGCTCCGGCTATCGGGTCGCGCTCAAGGACATGGAGCTGCGGGGCGCCGGCAACCTGCTCGGGGCCGAGCAGTCCGGGTTCGTGCACTCGGTGGGCTTCGACCTCTATCTGCGCCTGCTCGATGAAACGGTGCGTCAGCTGTCGCAGGCCGACGGTGCGCGCCCGTTCGTGCCGGCCGATGTGTCGCTCGACCAGCCGGCGTACCTGCCCGACGACTACATCCCGGCGCAGGACGCCAAGCTCGATGTGTACCGGCGCCTGACCGCCTGTCGGACGGCGGCCGCCGTCGACGACCTGCGGACCGAGGTGCGTGACCGATTCGGCCCGCTGCCGGCGCCCGCCGACGCCCTCTTCGCCAGTGGCCTGTTGCGCGTCCTTGGCGCGGTCCTTGGGGTGGACGGGGTGCTTGTGCGAGGGTCCGATGCCCGTGTTAACTTTCGCGCCGACGCGGTCCCACGGCTCAAGGGGCTGTCGGCGGCCTTTCACGAGGTCCAGTTCCAGGTCGAGGTCCGACGAACCTCACCGTTGGCGCTCAAGCTGATCCGGCTTGGCGGCGCCGAGATGCTCGACGGGCTGGTGCGCGCGTTGCGTACACTGACCGTGTGAGATCGTACGATTTTCGATGTTCCTTCCTCACTGGCGAGCGGCCGCCCGGTTGTGCAGACCGCTCCGCCCAACGATTGGCTTGTGGAGTCTTCGCTTATGAAGCTGTCTCGTGTTCCCGCCGCTGTGGGTGTCCTCGCTGCGGCTTTTGTGGTGGCGTGTGACGGTGGTGGCGTCGGTACGGCGGCCAAGGCCGGCTCCCAGGAGCTGCCCGTCGATCGCCTCGCGGATATCATCGCCACCTCGCAGGCCCCGCTCGAAGTCGAAGTGGCGCGCAGCGTCGCTGAACTGTGGGTGAACTACCAGCTCGCCGGTGTGGCCGCTGCGCGTGGTGACACGGTGACCGCCAATGAGGACATGGACGCGGGACTGTGGTCGGCCATCGACAACATGCGCGTCAAGGTGCTGTACGACAGCATCTCGAAGACGTGGACCGTCGGCAGCGCCAAGTCGGACGAACAGCGTTTCAACGATGGCGAGTTCATGTCGGCGCGCCACATCCTCGTCACGGTTGGGCAGGATGCGCCCGCCGAAACGGTCGAGGCTGCTCGCAAGAAGGCGGAGGGCATTCGGGCCGAAGCCACGCCGGGCAACTTCGTGCGTCTCGCGGCGCGCAGCGATGAGCCGGGTGCCGGCGATCGCGGCGGCGACCTTGGCGTCTTCACGCCAGGCACCATGGTCCCCGAGTTCGAAACCGCCGTGCTGGCGATCAATCCGGGTGAAATCTCGCCGGTGATCCGCACGAGCTTCGGCTTCCATGTCATCTATCGCAAGCCCTTCTCGGAAGTCAGCAACGAGGTTGCGCAGCAGGCCGAGCAGCGCAACCTGTTCGCCGCCGAGAGCACCTATCTGGCGACCATGGAAAATGGCGCGCAGGTGAAGCTCAGCGCGAACGCCGTCACGCTCACCAAGGACGCGGCGCGCAATCCGCTCGGGCTGCGCAGCAGCTCGGCGTCCGTGGCCGATTTTGCGGGTGGCAAGCTGACCGCCGGCCGCTTGGCCGACTGGATTGCGGCCTATCCGCCGCAGTCGCAGATCCGTCCGCAGTTGCTGAGCGCGCCGGACAGCATCGCCGAGCAGTTCGTGCGCCAGATCGTGCGCAACGAACTGCTGCTGCGCAAGGCGGACAGCGCCAAGATCAACGTGGATGCCGACGAGCTCGGCAACCTGCGGCTCGCGTTCCGCAACAACCTCACGTCGGCCTGGACGACGATGGGCGTGGAGCCGACGGCGCTCTCCGACTCGGCACAGACGCCGGGGGAGCGTGAGACCCTCGCTGGTCGACGTATCGAAGGCTACTTCGACAAGCTGGTGAAGAACGAAGTGCAGTTCGCCGACGTGGCCTATCCGGTCGCTCGCTCGCTGCAGAACAAGTACACCTTCGCCATCAACGATGCGGGCCTCGAGCGCGCCGTTGAGAAGGCGCGTCAGATTCGCGCGGCTGCGGACAGCACCGGTGGTGCAGCCGGCGCCCCGCCGGCTGGTGGTGCTCCGGCAGAAATGCCGCCCGCCATGGAGCCCCCCGCTGGCACGCCGCCGACTCCCTGAGCCAGTCGCTCGCCGATCGGTGCGAATGCAGGGACCGTCCACTTTGGACGGTCCCTGCTGTCGTTCGTGACACGGACCGGACCCGCGATCCCACAATCGGGTAGATTTCCAGTATGCGCATGACATTCTCTCCCGCTCGATCGGCGCCACGCGCCGCACATCTCCTGCCGCTGCTCGCGGCGCTGCTGCTGGTCCCGTCGGTCCGCGCGCAGGCGCAGGATCCGATCCAGCAGCGCGCCAGCGCGGCGCCCTTGTCGGCGCTGCCGCTCGATCGCATCGCGGCCGTCGTCGGCACCAAGGTGATTCTCGTCTCCGACATTGAAGCCGCGGCGGTCGCCCAGCAGATCGCCGTGCCCCCGGATTCCGCGGCACGCGCCGAGCTGCTCAAGTCGCTGCTCGAGCAGCTCATTGACGTGGAGGTCCTCGTACAGCGCGCCGAGCTGGACACCACGCTGGTGATCGACGAGGACGATATCAACGGCATGGCCGATGAGCAGGTCTCACGCGCTCGGGCCAACTTCCCGAGCGATGCCGAGTTTCGCGCGGCGCTCCTTGAGGCCGGCTTCGGATCTCCCGAAGAGTTCAAGCGTCGTCAGTCGGAACAGCTGCGCCGCGACCGACTGCAGAGCCGCTACATCGAAGGACTCAAGCGCGACGGCAAGTTCACCACCGTGAACGTGAATGAGAAAGACGTCACCGCCGAGCTCGAACGGCAGATGGACAACCTCCCGGAACGTCCGGCCACGATCGGCTTCCAGCAGATTCTCGTGCCAACTGTTGCCGGCGAGGCGTCGAAAGCGCGCGCACGCGCCACGATCGACTCGCTCTTCCGCATCTTGAGCGACCGGCCGCAGGATTTCGAAGAAGTGGCGCGGGCGGTTTCGCAGGACGGCGCGGCGGAGCAGGGCGGTGATCTGGGGTGGAACCGACGCGGGATCATGGTGCCGGAGTTCGACCGCGTCATGTTCATGCTCAATCCCAACATCGTCAGTCCACCCGTCGAAACACGCTTCGGCTGGCATCTCATTCGCGTGGATCGTGTGCAGCCGGCCGAAGTGAAGGCACGGCACATCCTCATTCGCGCCGAGATCGATTCGGCCGACTACGAGCGCGCACGCGCCGACGCCGACAGCGCCCGGGCGATGTGGGAGCGCGGGGTGCCGTTCGATTCGCTGCGCCAGCTGTTCCACGACGAGCGCAGCGGCGAAGACGCCATTGTCCCCGAGGTCGCCTCCGCCGAGCTGCCGGAACCCTACGCGAAGGCGGTCGAGGGACAGCCGCAGGGAGCGATCGTCGGTCCCTTCGCCATCGCCGACCAGGCCTCCGGCGCGGAGAAGTTTGTGGTGATGCGCCTCACGCGCGTGTCCCCCGCTGGCAAGATGACCGTCGATGAAGCGCGCCAATCGTTGCGTCGATCGATGCAGCAGGCGTACAGCATCCGCCGACTCCTCGATACGCTGCGTCGACAGACGTACGTGTCGGTTCGCATCTGACGGGCGACGCCGCACTCTGATCATGGCGAGCGGCTCGCGCACGCGGACGCGCCGCGCACTGGCCATCACCGTGGGTGATCCGCGCGGCATTGGCCCCGAGCTCGTCGCGGCGGCGGTGAAGCCGAAGGTGTGGCGCGAGCTCGTCGGCGGTGACGATATGGACGCGCGCGTGGTTGGCGCTGCCGGCACGGTGACCCGCATCGATGACGTGATCGGGGACTGGGTGCCCAACGGCGATCGCGGACACGATCGCGCGCTCGCGGGACGGCTGTCAGGGCTCGCGATCGAACGCGCGGTTGCCCTTGCCCTTGCCGGTGAGGTCGGCGGGATCGTCACCGCACCCATCGATAAACGGGCGCTCGCCGACGGCGGGTACCCGTGGCCCGGGCACACTGAAATGCTCGGCGCGCTCACGGGGTGCGACACCACCATGATGCTGGCGAGTGACCGCCTGCGCGTGGTGTTGATCACCACGCACATCCCCTTGCGCGACGTGTCGAACGCGGTGACGGCCGATCTGATCGTGGCCACCGCCGAGCGCACGCGCACGGGCTTGCAGGAACTGTTCGGCATCAAGTCGCCGCGCCTCGCACTGTGTGCCTTGAATCCGCACGCCGGTGATGGCGGACGATTCGGCGACGAGGACGATCGGTTGCTCGCGCCGGCGGCAGAGCGGGCCGGACTCATTGGCCCGCTCCCCGCCGACACCGTGTTCGTGCGGGCACTGCGCGGCGAGTTCGATGCGGTGCTTACGCCGACGCACGATGTCGGGATGACGGCCATCAAGGTCGCGTCGTTCGGTGCCGGTGTGAACATCACGCTCGGCCTGCCATTCCCACGCACCTCCCCGGATCACGGGACGGCGATCGACATTGCCGGTCGCGACCTGGCCGACCACGGCAGTTTTCGCGAAGCGGTCCGATTGGCGGCGACGTTGGTGCGTCGCGGCACGCACGGATGAGCGTCACGGAGCGCGTCGCGGCGCCGCCGGCGGCGCATGAGCACGCGGACTGCACGCATCACGCGGCGCTCGACGCGGCTCGCGAGGGTCGACCCGACATCACACGGCGGCTGGCGTGGGCACTCGTGCTCACCGCCGGCTTCATGTTCGCCGAGGTCGCGGGCGGCATCGTGGCCAACTCGCTCGCCCTGCTCGCCGACGCGGGCCACATGCTCACCGACGCTGGCGCGTTGGCGCTCGCGCTCAGCGTGGCGTGGTGGAATGCGCGTCGGGCTGGGGACGGTGCCACGGTGCACCGTCGCCGCGAAGCGTGGGCGGCGACGGTGAACGCGGTCGTGCTGCTGATCGTGTGCGTCGCGATCGCCGTCGAGGCGGTGCAGCGGCTGCAGGCGCCGGAGCCGGTGGCCACGGGGGTGATGCTGGCCGTCGCGGTCGTCGGGCTGGCGGTCAATCTCGGGGCGGCGGCAATCCTGCGGCCGGCGGTGCGCGACAACCTGAATGCGCGTGGCGCCTACCTGCATGTCCTGGGCGATCTGCTCGGTTCCGTCGGTACCATCGCGGCCGCGCTCATCATACGGCAGACCGGCTTTCTGGCCGCCGACGCGATCGCCTCGCTCGCCGTGTGTGCGTTGGTGTTGAAGGCGTCGTTGGGGCTGCTGCGCGACGCCGCTGGGGTGTTGCGGTCGGCATCGGGGAGCTGAACGCACACCGCCCCGCAGGATCGCAGGCGATTCCACGGGACGGTTGGGGAGTGTCGCAGGACCGGCGATGACGCCGGCGCGCCAACGGCGCTCGGTCGGGGGCTCGGCTACGGGCCGAGCGGCTCGCGTGGGGGTGGCTCGCTGCGGTGGGCACCGAGGTCGCCGCGTCGCTGTTCGTACTCTGGTCGGTCGGCGTAGCCGTATCCGCCGAACACTTCGCCTCCCCGCATCAGATCGTGGCCGTAGCCGCGGCCAACCGGATAACGCGGGGCGGGTACATCGGACTTGTCCTGCTCGTGCATCGGAATCCTCCGGGTTGACGAGTGGTTCGCTACGGTACGATTCGGATCGGCGGAGGGCAAGTCAGGGAATGTCGGACGACGAGGCCCCTGCCTTTGGGCATCGGAAGTGCTTATCAATTCAAGCTATGCAAATTCGCAACATCGCCATCATCGCCCACGTCGACCACGGGAAGACCACCCTCGTCGACCAGATGCTCCGCCAAGCCGGTGCCTTCCGCGACAATCAGGTCGTCGAAGAGCGGGTCATGGACTCCAACCCGCTCGAAAAAGAGCGGGGCATCACCATCCTCGCCAAGAACACGGCGGTCCTGTGGCGCGACACGAAGATCAACATCGTGGACACGCCGGGTCACGCGGACTTCGGGGGTGAGGTCGAGCGCATTCTGCGCATGGTCGATGCCGTGCTGCTGGTGGTCGACGCGTTCGACGGCCCGATGCCGCAGACGCGCTTCGTGCTGCGCAAGGCACTGGAGCTCGGTCGCACGCCCATCGTGATGATCAACAAGATCGATCGTCCGGGCGCCGATCCGCATCGGGTGCACGACGAGGTCCTGTCGCTGTTCATCGAACTCGAGGCCAACGATCAGCAGCTTGATTTCGTGACGGTGTACGGATCCGGGCGCGACGGCACAGCTACCATGGATCTCGATCAGCCGTTGCAGGATCTCACGCCGCTGTTCGAAACGATCGTGCGCATCGTACCGCAGCCGCCGAGCGATCGCGAGGCACCGTTCCAGATGCTGGTGTCCACGATCGACTACTCGAGCTACGTGGGGCGCATCGCCATCGGGCGCATCGAGCGCGGGACGGTGAAGGTGGGCGAGCAGGTGCTGCTGAACTCCATGGACACCACGAAGAAGCCCGAGCAGGCGCGCGTCATCAAGCTCTTCGGTTTCTCGGGACTCGATCGTGTGGAGATCCAGTCCGCCGGCGCGGGAGAGATCGTCTGCCTCTCCGGTATCGAAGGGGTGGACATCGGTGATACGCTCACCGATCCGGCGCACCCCGATCGCCTCGAAGGCATCACCGTCGAAGAGCCCACCATCTCGGTGGATTTTCTGGTGAACAACTCACCCTTCGCGGGCAAGGACGGCAAGTTCGTCACCTCGCGTCAGGTGCGTGAGCGGCTTATCAAGGAGCTCGAGCGCAACGTGGCGCTGCGCGTCGACGAGACCGACTCCACCGATACCTGGAGTGTGTCGGGACGCGGCGAGCTGCACCTCACGATCCTCATGGAAACCATGCGGCGTGAAGGTTTCGAGTTTCAGGTGTCGCGGCCGCGCGTGATCACGCGCCTGGGCGACAATGGCGAAAAGCTCGAGCCGTACGAGGAGCTCTCCATCGACGTGCCCGAGGAGTACATGGGCACCGTGTTCGAGAAGCTCGGCCCTCGCAAGGCCGAAATGATCGAGATGCGGAATCCGGGGCAGGGGCTCGTGCGTCTGCAGTATCGCATCCCCGCACGCGGTCTGTTCGGCTACCGCTCGGAGTTCCTCACCGACACGCGCGGCATGGGGCTCATGCACCATCGCTTCCTCGAGTACGGGCCGTGGGCGGGACCGCTCGCCGGACGCCTGCGCGGCACGCTCGTGAGCATGGAGAACGGCGTGGCGGTGGCATTCGCGTTGTGGAGTCTCTCGGAGCGCTCGGTGCTCTTCATCGAGCCCGGTGCCGCCGTGTACGAGGGCATGATCATTGGCGAGAACGCGCGTCCGGGGGACATGGACGTGAACCCCACCAAGGAAAAGAAGCTCACGAACATGCGCTCCAAGTCGGCTGACGACGCGATGGTGCTCGAGCCGCCCCGTTTGCTCACGCTCGAGAGTGCGCTGGAATACATCGAAGAAGACGAACTCATCGAGGTCACGCCCACCAGCATTCGTCTCCGCAAGCGGGCCTTGCTCGCGAGCGAGCGCAAGCGCACCAATCGCGACGCGAAGCGCGATCGCGCCTGACGCTGACGCGGCCCGCGTCGTCGACGGTCTACCGTAGCCAGACCGCGACGAACTGCACGCCCTGGCCCGTTTCGATGGCTCGCCGAATTGCGGGGTTCCCACCGGGAGCCCCGCATTCTGCGTTTCGGGGCCACCGCAGCTGCAGCGATCGGGAGAGATCACCGCGCACCGCGTACCCCTCCACATACTCCACGCGCTCCGTGGCCAGCCCGTCGATCGGATAGCCGGGCCGTGGCTGGCCATTGACGAACAGACAGGCGCTGCGCGAGAAGATCATGCCGCTGTTCTGCACGGTCGCGGACTGTTCGAGGGCCACCAGCAGATTGTGGGAGTCGGTGGCGAGCAGTTCGGCGCGAGCCACGCGCACCGAGCGCGGCGTGCTCCATTTGTGGCGCTGCGCGAGATCCTTCCACGCCCACGAGTCTCTGGTCTCGCTCGAGCCGCTCTCGAGCAGCACCGCCAACTCAACGCGCTGGCCGGGCTGTACGCGGTACGACACCAGACGGGGCGCGTACCCGGAGCGCTCCACGCGCAGCGCACCCGTCCCCCCTTCCGGTACGGGAAGCACGAATCGCCCGCTCGCATCACTCGTGATGGTATCCGTGCTCGACAGCGGCAAGAATCGCACGCCGTCGAGTGCCTCCATGTTCTCGTAGTTGCCCACCACACCGATCACCCCCGTCCAGTCGGCCTGCACGCGAGCGGCCTCGAGCGTGATGGGCAGCGCGACCAGTGTCACATCGAACGCGAGCGTTCGATTCTGGCCGATCTGCACGGGAAGACGGCGCGTTTCATAGCCAATCCGCCGCACGCTCAGCGTATACTCGCCCGCGGTGAGCTTGGGCATGGTGAAGGCGCCCGAACGCAGCGTGTAGACGCGCGCGACATCACCCGTGTCCCGCGCCAGCGTGAGCAGCACCTCGTCAATCGGCACGCCCTCCGCGGTGCGCACCATCCCGCGCATGGTGAACAGACTGTCCTCTTGCGCATCGACCGGGGGCGCGGCGAGCGCCGAGAGCGCGAGCACTGCGGTCGTGACGAACGGGAGAGAAAGACTGCGGAACGATCGCGCCATGATGCACTCCAAAGCTGGGTCTGTCGCACGTGATGTCTCCTCGTACCCGCGTGCGTGGGCAGGTTCCGGGGTTCCGCGGTTCGACACATTGCGGTCTCGCTGGCTGGCTCGCATCACCACGCGGCGCTAGCTTGACGTATGCGCGCTGCGTCCATGCTGTTGAGCACCCTGCTGCTACTGGCCGCGGCGTGTGCCACGCCGTCTCCCGAAGCCGATGCTGCTCCGTCGGGCACTCCGGTCGCCTCCCTCACGGCGGCGTGGCCGATCAACGTGCCGCTCGCGGATACGCTCTCCGAGAGCGAGCAGGCGCGCCGCATTCGTCGCGGACGGGCGATCCTGGCG
This sequence comes from Gemmatimonas sp., assembly GCA_011390935.1. Classification (GTDB taxonomy): domain Bacteria; phylum Gemmatimonadota; class Gemmatimonadetes; order Gemmatimonadales; family Gemmatimonadaceae; genus JAABRT01. The sequence goes on along the minus strand of JAABRL010000005.1, from coordinate 69,722 downwards.
AACACGAGAGACAGCCTGCCCGCGTACGTGGGGAACGCGCTGCGCTGCACCAGCTGTCATCTGGACGACGGTCGACGCCCGGACGCCTTGCCGTGGGTTGGGGTGCTGGCACGCTTTCCCCAGTACCGCCCGCGCAACGCGCAGGTGAATCAGATCGACGATCGCATCAACGATTGCTTCCAGCGCAGTCTCGCCGGTCGTGCCTTGCCGCACGACAGCGACGCCCTGCGCGACATCGTGCAGTACCTGCGCTTTCTCTCGCACGGTGTGCCGTACGGTGCGCGCCTGTCGGGGCAGGGCGCCCCAGCGGTGCGCGCGGCAGCAGGCGACACGGCACGTGGCCAGACGGTGTACCTGAGCACCTGCGTGCGCTGCCACGGTGCGGACGGGCAGGGGACGCCACTGGCGCCGCCGGTGTGGGGTGATGGCGCGTACAGCATCGGTGCCGGTATGGGGCGACCGCGTACGGCCGCGGCGTTCATTCGGGCGAACATGCCCATCGACCAGCCGGCGGGCACGTACACCCTCGACGAGCAGCAGGCGCTCGATGTGGCGGCGTACATCAACGCCCAGCCTCGGCGTGACTTCGCGCCAAAGGGGCGTGACTGGCCGTTCGGCGGTGCGCCGGCCGATGTGCCCTACGAGACCGCGCGGCGCCCGCACTAGCGCCCGCCGTGGCGCATTTTTCCGCCCGCGGAGACATTTTTCCGCGCCCAGTTGCGGGGCGCGTGTGATCCGCCGATACTCCCAGCCGGCAGCGCGACGCGCGCGTCGTATCGCATGCGTCCTTGCGGCCAGATGGACGGCCCGGCACCCGCTTCTGGCGTGCTGATCGCCGCCATCGTTCCGTCACTCTTCTGGAGATTCCGCTCATGCAGGAGCTGTTCGGGTCGTGGTCCTGGGATGCGCCGGTGCAGGCCGGCCGCGCGCCCGGTTGGACCGACCCGCTCGAGTCCGATCACGCCGTGTCGTTTGTTGCGTTCGGCGACGACGAAGACGAACTGTTCGACGACGAAGGCGACGTCGATTTTGACGACGACGACGATCTCGACGATGAGGACGACGAGGACGACGACGATCTCGATGACGACGACGAGGATGAGGATGACGACGAGGACGATGATGACCTCGACGACGACGAGGAGGACCTCTTCGAAGAGCTCGACGACGAGTATGACGTCGACGATGACGAGGATGATCGTCCGGGTCGCCCGGTCGACGAAGATTGACCGGTCGGCGTCGCTTCGTTGACGCCAGTCGATCCAGTGGTTACCATTGTCGATCTGTCCGGTTGGTGCCGCGTGTGCGCGCTGCCAGCCGGTCAGGGTTCCGGGCCTGTAGCTCAGGTGGTTAGAGCGCACGCCTGATAAGCGTGAGGTCGGAGGTTCAACTCCTCCCAGGCCCATCCCGGCATCTGGTGCTGCCAGTCAGCTCGCAGGACATCACACGCGGCCCGCCCCGACACGGCGGGCCGCGTGTCGTTTTGTCCGGGTCGAGGCGCGCGACGTACGCGCGACCGCACGAACGGGCCTCCAGGCGCAGCTGCGGCGCGCCGTTCCCTCATCGGCCCGGTCGTCACGCCGTGACACGGTGTGACGCCCTGAAACAGCGGACGGCACGCACTGTGACGCTCGTGCCAGACGGCCTCGTGAGAGTGTGACGCGTCTTTCCCCCGTCGCGTCCCCGGGTGGTAGCTCTCCCTCTCTCGCTCAGGCACCCGAATGTCGGCCACACTCGATTCGATCCTCGACCTGCTGCATTCGCGCGGCATGGATGACGCCCTGCTGCGCGAGGGCGAACCGATCATGTTGCGGCGCGGAGAACAATCCGTGCCCGTCACACGGCAGCCCATTGCGCGCGAACAGCTCCTGCACATGCTTGACGGTTCCATTGCCCGCGCGGGCGCCGAGCAGCGCTGGCCGAGCGACTACGCGCTGGCCGACGGACGACGCGTCGGGGTACAGGTGTCGGAGGGGAACGACGAAGGGCGCCCGTGGCAGGTGGTGTTTGCACGTCGGCGCGCGGATGATGTCGTCACGCCGGAAACACTCGATCGTCGCGCGGCAGCCGCTGCGCCGGTCGATGGCGCGAAGCGTCGGCAGGGCGATCTCGAGGCCTCACACTTCACCAACGTGCATCACCCCGGCCGCCGCGCGAGCGATCGAGGCTGGGGACCGTACGCGTCGCGCGCTGCCGCGTTGCTCGAACTCGAGCGTTTGTTGCGCAAGCAGGTCGCGTCCGGCGCGGCGGATCTGCATCTGCGCGTCGGCGAGCCGCCTGTGCTGCGCGTGCGTGGTGATCTGGAGCGCATGCGTGACGAGCCGCCCTTCACCGATGCGCACCTCACCGCAATCGTCACGGCGGCCATGCCGCCGCGCAACGAGGCGGAGTTCGCGGAACGCTCCGACACCGACTTCGCCCATGAGATTGCGGGGCTCGCGCGCTTTCGTGCGAACACGCTGAAGGATCGCAACGGCACGGCGGCCGTCTTTCGCACCATCGCGTCGGAGACGGTGACGGTCGAAGAGATGGCCATCACGCCCGAGGTGCAGCAGCTGTGCTACCTCACCAAGGGGCTCGTGCTCGTCACGGGTCCGACCGGGTCCGGCAAGTCCACCACGATGTGTGCGCTGATCGATCTCATCAATCGCACGCGCAACGACCATATCATCACGATCGAAGACCCGATCGAGTTCGTGCACCAGAACAAGCGCTGCCTCATCACGCAGCGTCAGGTTGGCGTGCACACGCAGAGCTTCAAGAGCGCACTGCGGGCCGCGTTGCGCGAAGATCCCGATGTGGTGCTGGTTGGAGAGCTGCGCGACCTCGAGACCGTCGCGATCGCCATCGAAACGGCCGAGACTGGGCATCTGGTGTTCGGCACGCTGCACACCTCCACCGCGGCGAGTACCATCGATCGCATCATTGATCAGTTTCCGGCCGATCGTCAGGAGCAGATTCGCGTGATGCTCGCCGAGTCGCTGAAAGGCGTGGTCTCCCAGACACTGCTCAAGAAGAATGGCGGCGGTCGTGTGGCCGCGCGTGAAGTGCTGCTCGTCAACGCGGCCGTTTCCAATCTCATTCGCGAAGGCAAGACGGTACAGATTCCCACGATCATGCAGACCAACAAGCGGCTTGGCATGGTCACGCTCAACGACGCCCTGATGGACCTCGTCAACGCCGGAGACGTCGATCCGCTCGAAGCCTGGACGAAGGCGATCGACAAGGCGGCGATCGCCGAACGTCTCAAGGCCAAGGGCTTCGATGTGGCCGCGCTGCAGCGTCAGCGCGAACACGCCAGCGGCGCGTCAGGCGCGGCCTGACGCAGGCGGACACACCAGCACCGGCACGCTCGCGCCACGGATGACCTTGTCGGCCACGCTGCCGATCATCGCGCGGCGCACGCCAGTGCGGCCGTGCGTCGCCAACGCGATCGCAAACGCGTGCTCTTCCTTGGCGAGGTCGAGAATCGCGCGCGCCGGATCGTGATGCACGACGGCGCGTGTGCGAATGGTGCGCTGGTCGCTGCGGAACCGTTCCGCCAGCGGTTCGAGATAGCCTTCGCGCACCCGGAGCGTCGCCTCCGACACCCACGTGCTCGAGACCGCCGCGATCGGCGCGTCTTCCACGCGCACCAGCACGAACTCCCCGGTGCTTTCGCCGAGCAGACTGATCGCACGCTCGAGCGCCTCTTCGGCCAACGGTGAGCCGTCGACGGCGACGAGCACGCGCGGGAAGAGCGGTTCTGTGGCGGTGGTGAGCGTCCACTTGCGCGCGCTGCGCGTGACGAACACCGGCACCGTGCACCGGCGAAGCAGCGCATCCGTGACGCTGCCGAGCCACAGGCGGCTCACACCGCCGCGTCCGTGCGTCGCCATCACCACCATCGACGCGGACACGTCCGCAATCGCGGCTTCGATTTCGTCGAGCACCGGCCCTTCGCGAAACTGCGTGGCGGTGGTGATGCCATCACGGGTGGCCACACGTCGCGCCACGCGTTCGAGTTGACTCCGCAGGTGTTCGCGCACATCGCGGGCGCCGCTCAGATCGCGCACCGGCGATTCCGGGGAATCCTCGACGCGCGGGGGCAACGGGTTCGCCAGCACCAGCACCAGCGACGCGTCGTGTTGCTGCGCGAGCGGGACGGCCAGTGTGAGCGCACGCTCGCTGAAGGGCGAGCCATCGATCGGGACGAGGATGCGGCGGGACATGCAGTGCCTCCATAGGCAAGGCGGTGGGGGGACTGGGGTCCCATGGAGGGTGCACTCGGAAGCGCGCGGTGGCTGTCGGCGTGTGCCTCGTGTAATGTACGGTTTCTGCCGACAGGCGTTCCTTCACCTCTGCGGCTTCGTGTCTCCCGACGTCCCGCCCCAGGCCGCTCCCCCCGATCGCCGTACGGCCGGTGTGATCGCCCCACCGCCCCTGCTTCCGTTGGCGGTGATTGCAGGTGCCGAGCTGCTGCGGTGGCTGGTCCCGTTACCCATGTCAGGCGCCGATTCATGGCGTCTCGGCATCGCGCTCGTGCTGCTCGCCAGTTCACTTGCGCTCGCCGCATCGGCCGTGCTCACCCTTCGGCGCGCTCGCACGCCCGTGGAGCCGTGGAAGCCGACGCGGTCGATCGTGGAGGTCGGACCATACGCGCTGTCGCGCAACCCGATCTACGTGGCGTTCCTGGGCGTGCAGCTCGCGTACGCCTGGGGGCGCGGCAATACGTGGGGCCTGCTGCTGGTCCCCGTGACGGTGCTGCTGCTGCACTGGGGAGTGATCGCGCGCGAGGAGCGCTACCTGCGCGAGAAGTTCGGCGCCCCGTATGAGGCGTATCGGGGACGGGTACGCCGTTGGCTGTGACGGCTGGCGCGCGACGCGTGGGCGACGCGCGCCGGAGGGGCGGGTGTGCCCCAACCCTCGGTCAGCGAGACGACTGGGCGTCGGCGACCGCGCCGCGCAGTGTCTCGGCGACGCGCCGCTCGATCCATTGCGCGAGCAGTGCATGCGGCAGCAGCGGCGTGCCTTCGTACCGGATGTCGAGTCCCTGCAGGTCCGCGGTGAACTTTTCGCGGCTGACGCGCCCCTTCGAAATCAGCACGGGGACGACCGTTACCGTCTGACCCGTGATCTGCCGCTGCATGTCGATGATGTCGCGGACGCGCTGCACGCCTTCGGCACGCACCAGGGCGGGCGCATCATCACGGACCATCTCCGCGCGCACATCGCGGAATCCGGTAAGCTCCTGCACGCGTGCCGCCACGACGCGCAGATGCTTCATCCATTCGGCGTGTTCTTCGGCCGAGTTCGGTCCGTGTGCGACGAGGAAGAGCGCTCGGTTCGCGGGATCCGGTGTCAAGGTCCGCGCGCGCTCCGCGAGCACATCGGCGAGCTCCGGCGCATCGTCGAGCGCACGCGCCACGTGCAGTGCGACTGGGGCGGTCGGGCGCTCGAGGCCTCCCATGTGCAGATGATGGTGCATCATCTCGTCGAGCGAATCCGTGAGGCCGGCGAGATAGCGGATCTGCTCATAGTGCCCGCTGTGACTGGAGACGAGCAGCGGCACGATGACGACGTCGGTGACGCCCTGCGCAGCCAGCTTGGCGACTTGATCCTGAAAACGGTGGGTCGCGGCGGCCGGTCCCATGAGGTACGCGAGCTCGAGCGGGCCGCCGGTCTTTGCCGTGCGTGCAATGCGCTCGACTTCCGCGTTCCAGCTCGGCTCGCCTCCGTGTGCAATCAGGAGCGTGCCCACGGAGCGCGTGGCTGGCTGCGCGAGGGCTGGGGTCGGTGCGAGCAGCGCGGTGGCGACCAGCGCCGCCGCAGCGGCGGCGGACGCGAGCGGGCGAGGGGGTGCGGCGAGAAGGCGCATAGATGGGAGTAGTCTTGTCGGGATTGGCGATGCGAACAGGTGACCGCCACGAGTGTAGGGGGCGGCGCGTTCGCTGTCAACCTTCAATGAGAACAATTCTCAACAAGTGGAGCGGAGCTCGGAGCGCCTGATGCGCCGCGTGTGACGACGTCAGACGCCGCCCACCGGCAGGCGAATCTCCACGGTGCAGCCACCCGAGGGCCCCTTCGACAGCCGGAACGCATACCGATCCCCGTACAGCAGGGCGAGCCGCGCACGCGTATTTGCGAGGCCGATGCCCAGCCCGTTCACGCTCGGCCTCGCCGCGAGAAATCGGCCGCTGTCGGTCACGCCGCCGTCCAGTCCGCGGCCATTATCGGTCACGCGCAGCTGCAACATCCCCCCCTGGCGCTGCGCGTGCACCACGACCGACTGACCGGCGCCCTCCGGCTGCAGACCATGTTTGAGCGCGTTCTCCAGCAGGGGTTGCAGCAGAAAGCTCGGCACCTCCAGGTCGACCGCGCCCGGATCGACCTCGATGTCGGTCACCAGTCCATCCCCGAAGCGCACGCGCGCCACCTGCAGATACAGCTCGACCAGCTCGATCTCCTGCCACAGGGGGACCGTCGGCTGTGTGGCGGAGCGGAGCGAGAGCCGCAGCAGGTCGCTCACGGCCGAGAGCGCCCGCTGGGCGCGGCGGACATCGACCTCCATCAGCTCCGTGACGGAGTTGAGGGCGTTGAAGAGAAAGTGCGGATTGAGCTGCATGCGCAGCGCCTCCAGCTGTTGGCGCGCCAGCTGCTGCTCGAGCGCGAGCGCCACGCGGTCGCGTTCGCGATAGCGACGGATGTACTCGATCAGGTAGGCCGCGCCGAGCAACGCCCAGTACATGATCACATCGAAATCGAGGTGGCGCTGCGAGGTCAGTCGTACGGCGTCAACAAAACGCGGCACACCGTCGGCCCACGGCGCGAACTGCCAGTCGAGCCAACCGACGAGCACGACGTTGGCGAGCACCACGCCGGGCCACGTGACGAGATGCACGGCCAGCCATCGTCCGAGGCGATCGGCCGAGAGCGGGACCCGTTCCACGAGGGTCAGCACGACCTGCGACCAGACGGCCCACAACGACCACCGAGCGATCTGCCACGTCAGCGCAGCGCCGAGTGACAGCGGAAGCTGCTGCTCACGGGCTACGGTCCAGGCCAGTATGCCCGCGAGAATGCCGGGCACGAGCCACACGAGCGCGAAGAGCGTGCGCGTGAGCCGGCGCAATCGCACGCCCTCGTCGGCGATCGTGATCGTGGTGGCGGCGAGCAGTGATGGTGACGACGGGGTGAGCACGCGGGCTGGGGCAGGGGGGCGGCGACGATCGAGCGGGGCAACGTCGCGCGCGTCATGAACGCGTTCGCAACGCGCACCCGATGAACGCAGGCAACGCTGGCGCGGCCGCGGGTGACACACCGGAGGCTAGCGGCACGGGGTGGTGCGGTCGAGGGGCCTGGGACGAGCCGTCGGCCAGACGAAACTGCCGGCGCCAACGCGCGTACGGCGTGCCTGGACGCGCGCGGCGTCGCATCGGGACACCAGCCGGAGGCGAAACTATGGTGGCGCTACGAGTACTGATCGTGGATGACGAGACGCTGGCACGGCAGCGACTGCGACGGCTGGTACTGGCCGAACCCGACGCCGAGGTGATTGGCGAGTGTGTCGATGGCCTCGAGGCACTCGACGCCATTCGCAACCACCGCCCCGATGTGGTGCTGCTCGATGTGCAGATGCCTGAACTCGACGGTTTCGGGGTGCTACAGGCGCTGCAGGGAGAAGTGGCGCCGCGCGTCGTGTTCGTGACCGCACATGACGACTACGCAGTGCGCGCGTTCGATGTCCACGCGGTGGACTACGTACTCAAGCCGGTGGACGCCGACCGATTCCGCGTCGCCTTCGATCGCGCACGCCAGTCGTACGCGCACGCGGCCGCCGCGGACCGGCTCGGGCAATTGCTGGAGACGGTGCGGCGCGTCTCGGCCTCCGGCGAGTCGGCGGCGTCCGAGCCGCTCGCCGTGTCGGGGCTCACGGCGTCCTCGCTGACGCCCCCCGGAGGTCAGGCCGCGCTTGGCGCTCCCACACCGGCCTACGCCAGCCGGCTGCTGGTGAAGGACGACGGCCGCATGTTCTTCGTGAAGGTGGCCGACATCGACTGGATCGAGGCCGATCGCAACTACGTGCGACTGCATGTCGGTGGCACGACGCACACCATTCGCGATCGCATCAGTCGCCTCGAGGACACACTCGATCCGCGCGTGTTCGCGCGCATTCATCGTTCCACGATCGTGAACCTCAACCGCATCCAGGAGATGCAGCAGTGGTTCTCGGGCGACTACGTCGTAATCCTGCAGAACGGTGCGCGGCTGCGATTGAGCCGACACTATCGCGAGCAGGTCGAGCGTCAGATCGGTACGGGCTGAGCCGCCTCCGACGCCGCCTGCGCCGCTCGGCGTGGGCTGGGCGCGGCTGCATACCGAATGGCCTCGGCGAACTCCGAGGCGAACGAGCGCAGCGTCCGCGGACGGCGGCCGGTGATGCGCTCCACCGTATCAGTGGGTGTGCCGAATTGCCCCTCACGCAACAGCAGTTGCCACGCCGCGCGATCGTCTGCCTGTTGGCGGGCCACGCCCCCGGCCAGCAGTGCGCGGACGTAGTCTTTCGGCGCACAATCCACATACCGAATCGGCTGGCCCATCCGCTCTCCGAGTGCCTGCGCCACGTCGGCCGCGCGACGCGGTTCCGCACCCGAGACCTCGAGCACCTCTCGGCCCAGCGCGGGGTGCAGGGCCAGATGTGCCAGCACATCGGCGACATCACGAACATCCACGTCCACCGCCTCGCCATCGCCCTGACACCCGTAGAACGCACGTTGCGAACGAAGGCAGTCCACCTGAGCATAGAGATGCTGTCGTGGTCGATGCGCACGCACGATCGCGTAGTCGAAGTGACTGGCGGTCAGCAGCGCCTCCGACTCTGCATGCCATCGTGCGATCGCGAGGGGCGAGGTCGCCATTGCGCCCGCCACGGAGAGTTTGACCACCCGCTGCACGCCATGCTGATGCGCCGCGGCCAGTACACTGCGATCGTGAGCGATCAGATCCGGGTGCGGACGTGTGAGGAGCAGTAGCGTGTCGACTCCTGCCAACGCCGAGTCGAGTGTGCGCCCATCGGCGAGGTCGCCGACGATGAGTTCCGCGGTGTCGAACTCGTCGGCCGCGATCGCGCTGCGAGTGCGTACCATGGCACGCAGTGGGGTTCCTGCTTCGGCCAGCGCATGGACGACGTGTCGTCCCACAATGCTGGCGGCTCCGGTCACGAGCAACATCGGGCGCTCCTTGGACTGCAGGGGCCTTCATGTGCAGACGGCGTCTTCGTCGGATGCATGTATGTTACGCGGATCTGACCCGGCGACCAGCGAAGAGTTCCCGGCAGGGGCACACCGCCGTCAAACGCCCGTTCACCCCGAGCAACCGACCGCTCTCGTACAGGCACTGCATGCATCTGCGACTCCGACTGGCTGATCTCGCCATCCGTTGGCGATTCAAACGACACGCCGAGCGCCCGCTCGACGTGCCGTGGGTGCGCGCGCAGATCGGCCGACCCATGTGGATGCGGCAGGTCGTGACGCCCGCGATCGTCCGACAGACGCGGCACGCCGGGCACGTGCCGGTGGAGCTGCTCGCGCCGCCGCGCGCGAACGACGAGGCGGCGTTGGAACGCACCCTGCTGTACGTGCACGGGGGCGGCTACATCGCCTGCTCACCCGCTACGCACCGTCCGCTGGCCGCACGACTCGCTCGCGAGTGGAGTGCACTGGCCGTTGTCCCCGACTACCGGCTGGCACCGGAGCATCCGTTCCCCGCGGGACGCGATGATGTCGTGGCCACGTGGCGCTGGATGCTCGAGCAGTGTGGCGTTGATCCGGCGCATGCGGTGTGGGCCGGCGATTCAGCCGGCGGCGGCTTGGTGTTGGCGGCCGCACTGGCGAGCGCCGACGCCGGCCTGCCCATGCCGTCCGCCATCGTGACGTTCAGCCCGTGGACCGACCTGGCGTGCACCGGCCCGTCGCTGCAGGAGAACGCGCAGCGCTGTGCGATGTTCATGCCGACCCAGCTCGAGCAGGCGGCGCAGCTGTACGCGGGGGGGCGACCCATTTCCGACCCCGAGCTGTCTCCGCTTTTCGGCGACCTGTCGGCGTTGCCACCGCTGTGCGTGCACGCCAGCACCACCGAGCTGCTGCGCGACGATACGCTGCGCTTCGCGGATCGTGCGCGCGCCGCTGGCGTCACCGTGGAGTGCCGCCTCTGGGATGAGATGCCGCATGTCTGGCAGTTCCTGGCGGGCTTCCTGCCGGAGGCGCGCCAATCCCTCGATGTCGCTGCGGCGTTCGTGCGACGGCACGTGCCCGCCGGGTGCATCCATGCGCCCGACATGATGATGTCGTCCCGTGGTGACGCATCGCACGAAACGCGCGTGCCGCGCCGGTGACGATGCCGTGACGCAGCGGCGTGGCGGGCGTCTCCCCAGCAACGCTCCCCTCATCCGCACGGCATCATGGTTTTTCGTTCTCCCGATTGGATTCCTCTCGAACGCGCGCTCATTCGCGAATACGGCGAAGAGGCGCGTGACGCGTCGTCTGCGTTCTGGTTCGTCGGCTTCGTGGACGGGCCGCACGATGTGGGTCAGCTGCGCCTGTACGAGCACTCGACGACGCATCGTCGACTGGTGCTCGACACCGATGGGCGCGCCTATCGGCAGCACGCCGACCTGGAGCACTACAGCCCCGTGCCGCTGCAGGACGCGCTGGTCGACGCGCTGAGCTGATCCGTGCTGACGCGCTGGGCAAGAGCTCAAGCCAGCGCGGATCGGGGTCGAGACTTCCCCGGATGGCCCGCCCGTCCGACCCCATGCTTCGCTCGCGCTTACGAGCGACGGTGTAGTGAGCACGTCTGGCGTAGGCGCCAGCGGCGCGCCGCTGCTTCCACTTCGTCCCGCAGGGCAGGCGGACCTTGGGGGCGCGGTCGTGCGGCCCATCGCGCCGGTGCACGGCACCGGCGACCCGTTGTTGCCGGATCTCAGTCGCGCTGGCGTCGATCTGCCCGGGTTGCTCGACCGTGGCGCCGACGCACTGGTCGTCCGCGAGCAACCGGGCTCCGTGGCGCTCGCGGAGCTGCTCGAACGCGCGCGTGGTGCCTTGGTGCGCGGAGCGCCCATGGAGGTGCTGGCCGCGCTCGACGCCGGGTGGGATGGCGCCGCGCGCACCGAGAGCGGCTGGTACTTCCGGGCATCGGCCCTCACGTTGCTTGGTCTGCCGGGCGAGGCCGAGCGAGTCCTGCAGCAGGCCGCGTCCGTGCGCGACCGCTCCCCCGCGCTGGTCTTTCTGCTCTCGGTGATCCGTTCGGCTGCCGGTCACGCCGCCGGCGCGCGCGCCGCCCTGTCCGAGGTCCTGGCGCAGCGTCCCGGTGTGCCACTGCTGCGGGCGTGGGATGCCGTCCTGAGTGCTCGCGGCGGTGATGCTGCCGGCGCGCAGGCGCTGCTCGCGGAGCTCGAGGGGGGCGGACACAACGATCCGGTGATCGCCTGGGCCCGGCAGGCGATCTTGCGGGCGAGTGCCAACGAACAGCGCGCAGTGCGCGTCACCGGCCCGGCCGCCTCGTCTGCTCCGTCCACTCCGGCCGCGCAGCCGACGCCCTCGCCGGCCGCGGATACCGTCACCGCAGCGTCCCCTCCCCCACGACTTGATCCGGTCGACGCCGCGCTGCGTGGGCTCGGCGCCCGCCTTGGCGCGACGTCGCGCGACGCGCTGGAGGCGGATGTCCGTCGGCTCATGCAATCGCTCTCCGCCATGGGGGCGTTGCAGGAGCCCGGACGCTCGGGGCGGTCGCACGCGGTCCGGGCGGTATTGGCCTCCCTCCACCAGCTGCTTGGACGACCGGAGTCCGAGTTGCGAGATCCGAAAGCACACGCGTCTGGCAGCGTACGCATGGGCCTCCCGATCGGCGGTGCGCTTGACGCCTTCCCCGACGCCGAGGGTAGCTGGCGCCTCACGCCGGTGGGGGGACGAAGTCTGGCGCCCGATGCGCCCACCACCACCGCCGACGCACCGACGCTGCGCTTCGCGGTGCTGGACGCGCTGCGCGCCGGCCGTCTGGCAGACGCCGAACGGTTGATCGAGCAGGCACGCGGGCGCGAAGGGGACCACGTGGTACACGTGCTGCAACGCCTCCTCGACGGTGCGGCGGCAACCGTCCGCGCGCCGTCCGAGCCTGCGGGCCCCGACTCCGTACCGGTCGCGTCATTGCTGCCCGTACGGGACGATCTGCTGCTGGCTCCGCTGCGCCTGGGTCTGATCCTGCTGCAGGAGCTGTCGCCACGCCATCAGGCGCGTGGCGTGCGCGTGGCGGCCCTGACGGACGAGTCGGGGCGTCCGGTCGGCGCCGCAACGCCAGCGGCGTCGCGCGCGGCGCTCGCGGGGGAGTCCGCACGCACCACGCGCCGGATTCGGCGTACGGCTGGTCTGGGTGTGCTGGCGCTGGCCGCGATCGCGCTGGCGACGGGCAACGGTTCGGTCGCGATGCTCCTGGTTGGCGGCGCAGTCTGGCTCCTGCTCCGCTAGATTGCGGGGTCGTCTGATCACCGCGTGCGCGTGGGCGTGCGCACCTCCTGCAGCTCGTTGATGCGCCGATGGCGCGTCGACCCGAATCCGATCCTGCTCATGTCTCAGTCTTCCAATGCGCCCGTCACGGCGTTTCTGCGTCACCACTACCGTCACTTCAATGCCGCGGCGCTCATCGATGCGGCCGACGGCTACATCGCGCATCTGGATCAGGGCGGCAAGATGATGGTGACGCTTGCAGGCGCGATGAGCACGGCGGAACTCGGCCTGTCGCTCGCCGAGATGATCCGGCAGGACAAGGTGCATGCAATCACGTGCACGGGCGCGAATCTCGAGGAAGACATCTACAACCTCGTCGCGCACGATCACTACGCGCGGGTGCCCAACTATCGCGACCTCACCCCGCAGGATGAGCAGAAGCTGCTCGAGCAGCACTTCAATCGTGTGACCGACACGTGCATTCCCGAGGCCGAAGCAATCCGTCGCATCGAGAAGGCGGTGCTCGAGGAGTGGCAGGCCGCGGATCAGGCGGGGGAACGCTACTTCCCGCACGAGTTCATGTATCGCATTCTGCGCAGCGGCAAGCTCGAGCAGTACTACCAGATCGATCCGAAGAACTCGTGGATGCTCGCCGCCGCCGAGAAGAACCTGCCGATCATCGTGCCGGGGTGGGAAGATTCCACCACGGGCAACATCTTCGCCTCGCACGTGATCGACGGCAACATCAAGAACGTGCACACGGTGCGCAGCGGCATCGAGTACATGATCTATCTCGCCGAGCACTACACGCAGGTCACCAGGGAATCGTCGCTCGGGTTCTTCCAGATCGGCGGTGGCATCGCGGGCGATTTTCCCATCTGCGTGGTGCCGATGCTGCATCAGGATCTGCAGCGCACGGAGGTGCCGCTCTGGGGGTACTTCTGTCAGATCAGCGACAGCACCACGAGCTACGGTTCGTACTCGGGTGCGGTGCCCAATGAGAAGATCACGTGGGGCAAGCTGGCGATCGACACGCCCAAGTTCGTGATCGAGTCAGATGCGTCGATCGTGGCCCCGCTCATCTTCGCCATCGTCCTGGGTCAGTAAGGCGTCGAGTCTCGAGCGCGGTCACCCTCGGTGGGTGGCCGTTGCTCGTATGCCGCTCGGAGGACGTCGAGTGCGCTGCTGATGTCCTCCGCCCGGAAATGACTGGCGCCGGTTGGTGAGATGACCGTCATCGAACCCCGTGCCGCGAAGGGCTCCGAGTCGACGACGATGCGTGCGTCGATGGGCCAGGTGCGGACGAGCATGACGCGAGGCCCGGGGTCTGCCGGACGAAGCAGCGGACGGGGCGCGGCGCGCACGTAGAGCACCCGTTGGGACGTGGCCGCCAGCAGGCCGTACGAGCGGCGCCACAGATCGGTTGGGCGTCGACGCGACACGATCGTATACGCGAGCAGCGGTTCGCCCGGCTCCAACAGCCCCGGCAACTCGCGTCGCGTGCGGTCGATCGACTCACGGCCGGTTCCCGTCGGCGTCACCACCAGCAGCGCGGCGGTCACCGCCACCGCCAGCGCCAGCCCGGAGGCGCGCGTGAGCGCGAGGGCGAGCCGCCGCGGCTGATGCTGCCGATCCGCGAGTGGGACGGGAGCTCCGGGCGGCCACGCGCCAGGCTTGGGCGGAGGCGGTAGGGGCTCCTCGTGCGGGTGGGCGTCCGGCGGGGCCGGCGGCGGACGACGCGAGTCGCGTGGCATGCCGAAACATGTCGAAGGCGAGCCGGCGCGCGAACAGGCGCTTGACATTCCGCGCTTGCCAATGCGTATTGGCATCACGCACGCGGCGCGGTCGCCGCCGCGCCCACCTCGCTCCCTTTCGGACTCCGCCCCTGTCCCGGGTCACCATTCGCGACGTCGCCGCACGCGCCGGCGTCTCTCAGCCCACCGCGTCACTCGTGCTCGGGAAGCACCCCCGAGCGCGTGTCGCCGCGGCCACCCGGCAGCGCATCCTCGACGCGGCGGAAGCGCTCGGGTACCGGCCCAACGTGGTGGCCCGCTCGCTCGCCCGCGGTCGCTCGTTTGCGCTGGGCGTCATCGTGCCCGACCTGCGGAACCCGTTCGTGATGGATGTGGTCGCGGGGGCGGAGCGCGTCGCCTCCTCGGCCGGCTACGCCGTGCTGCTCTGCGACCAGTCGGCGCGCCCCGCCGCCGCGCACCTCGAGACGCTGCTCGCCCGCCAGATCGACGGGGTGCTGCTCGATGCGGTGGGTGCCGCGACGCTCCCCGTCGAAGCGCTGCGAGGGGTGAACGTGGTGCTCATCGATGAACCGGCCAATGAGTGGCCCGGGGTGTCGAGCGATGCCCTGGGGGCTGGAGCGCTCGCTGCCGAGCATTTGCTGGAGCTCGGCCACCGAGCCTTCGCCTTCATCGGTCCCGCGTCGGACGTGCACGCGCTGCGCATGCGCGAGCGCGGATTCGTGCGGCGCGTACGCGAAGCCGGCTGTGCCGTGTCGTCGGAGCGGTGGCGTCGCGTCCCGGCGTCGGTACAAGGCGGCCTCGATGCCATGCGGGCGCTGCTCGCGCTGCAGCCGCGCCCCACGGCCGTGTTCTGTGCCAACGATCTCATCGCGATCGGCGCCGTGAAGCAGTGCCTCACGCAGGGCGTCGCCTTGCCACGTGAACTGTCGGTGGTGGGCTGCGATGACATCGACATGGCCCGTCTGATCACGCCCGAACTCACCACCGTTGCGGTGCCCGCGCGCGAGCTCGGGGCGCGCGCCGCGCGATTGCTGCTCAGTCACATCGATCATCCCGAGGCGATACCCGAACGCAGCGTGCTCTCGGCGCGCCGCGCACTCGCCAAGCCACTCCCCGTGCGTCTCGTGCGCCGCGGTACGTCCGGCCCGGTGGCCGAGCGGGCCGCGAGCGCCGGCGTCTGAGAGCGTCATGACCACTCCCACCGTGCCGTCCACCATCGCCATGCCGATCGACCCGTTGCGTTGTCCCGCCGCGATCATCACCGGTACCGGACACGCGGTACCCGAACGCGTCGTCACGAACGCGGAGCTCAGTGCACAGCTCGGCGTCGATGTCGAGCCGTTCGTGTCGGACACACTGGGGATTCACGAACGGCGCTGGTGCGGCGAGGGTGAGAGTACGGCGACGCTTGCCGAACAGGCATGCCGCCGGGCCCTCGACGCGGCGGGCGTGCACGCCATCGCGATCGACCTGCTGATCGTCGCGACCGATACACCGGAGTTCATTTCGCCGGCGACGAGCTCGGTGCTGCACGGACGGCTCGGCTGCGTGAACGCCGGCACCTTCGACGTCAACGCGGGGTGCGCGGGGTTCGTCACGGCGCTCGATGTCGCGTGGAAGTTCCTGCGCGCGGACGCACGGTATCAGCGCATCCTCGTGGTGGGCGCCTACACCATGTCGCGTTGGCTCGATGCGCACGACAAGAAGACCGTGACGATCTTCGCCGACGGTGCCGGTGCGGTGGTGGTCGAGCGTGGGACGCAGGACGGGATTCTAGCGAGCGAACTGTTTGCGGACGGTCGCCTCGCACACGATATGGGCGTCTTCGCGGGCGGTTCGGCTGAGCCGATCACCGACGCCGTGTTGCGCGATGGCACGCGCAATCACCTGCGCTTCGTGCGCAAGTATCCGGCGTCAGTGAATGAGGCGGGGTGGCCTCGCATCGTGCAGTCGGTGCTCTCCCGAGTGCCGGCGAACCCTGATGACGTGTCGCTGTGGTTGTGGACGCAGGTGAACCGGTCCACCATCGAAACCGTGATGCAGTCACTCGGTCAGTCGATGACGCGTGCACACACCGTGATGCACAAGTGGGGCTATACGGGCAGTGCATGCCTGCCGATGGCGCTCGATGACGCGGTACACGCAGGGCGCCTGCATGATGGCGATCTGGTGGTGTTCACCGGGTCTGGCGCGGGGCTCGCCATGGGCACATTGGCCATGAGGTGGCGCACGTCGGCCGCTCGTGCGTCTGTGCCGAAGATGGAGCGTGCATGAGCGGCACACTGCTGCATCGCTTTCTCGATCGTGCGCTCGCCCAGCGCGACGACGTGGCGTTTGCCGTCCTGCCGCGTGGGGCGACGGCACTTGCGCCGGCCATCACATGGGGCGCCTGGTACGACGCGTCACGCGCGGTCGCGTTGGCGCTGCTGGCGCACGACCTCCCGGTGGGTGGAACGGTGCTGATCTTTGCCGACAATCGGCCGCTCTGGCCGATCGTGGACCTGGCGGTACTCATGGTGCGCGGCGTATCGGTGGGCGCGTATCCCACGAGCGCGGCCACGCAGCTCGCGGCACAGCTGCGCGATTGCGGGGCGCGCCTTGTTTTTGTGGATACGGCGGAACGACTGCAGCTCGTGCGTTCCGCGCA
Source organism: Gemmatimonas sp. (assembly GCA_011390935.1). Lineage (GTDB taxonomy): Bacteria > Gemmatimonadota > Gemmatimonadetes > Gemmatimonadales > Gemmatimonadaceae > JAABRT01. The sequence continues at coordinate 52,842 of JAABRL010000005.1, read as the reverse complement.
GTCGCAGGTGCCATGGCCTTTGCACGTCGTCGTCGACGATGCGGTGCCGACGGCTTCGCCGTCTTCGTTGCAGGTCACGGCGTTTGCCGACTTCGCGATGATCCGCGAGCCACGGGGCAAGGCGCCGCTGCTCGCCGAGCTGGCGCAGCGGCTGCTGGCCATCACGCCGGCCGATGCGGCCATGCTGATTTACACCTCCGGCTCCACCGGTGAACCGAAGGGTGCGCGCATCACGCACCGCTATCTGTCCGCATCGGCGGAAAGTATCGCGAGTGTGCTGGGCCTATCGGCGGCCGATTCCGGCATCGCGTTTCTTCCCTTCTGTCACGCGGCGGAACGCGTATTCGGTCTGTATACCCGCATTTTCTGCGGCATGTCGGCGGTGCTGGTGGAAGCCCCTGACGACGTGTGGCGCGGTGCGCGCCTCTTCGAGCCCACGGTGTTCGGTGGGTTGCCGCGCCTGTTCGAGAAGCTGCATGCCGCCACGCGCGACGCCGACTCGCCTGAGGCGGCGCGTGCGATCCTTGCGTCGCGCGTGGGGTCGCGACTGCGCCGCGTCACATCGGGTGGGGCCGCACTGCCGGTGCAGGTGGCGCGCGAGCTGGAGCAGCTCGGCGTGACGGTCCTTGGGGCGTACGGGCAGACCGAGCATCTCTGCCTCGCCATGAATCGTCCTGATGCCTATCGCCACGATGCGGTCGGTTTGCCAATGCCGGGCACGGAGGTGCGCGTGGATCACGACGGGGAGCTGCTGGTACGGCGAGGGGCGCTCACCTTCAGCGGGTATCATGGCCGAGTGGACGCGTCGCGCGACGCGTTCACGGACGATGGCGCGTGGCTGCGCACGGGCGATCTGGCCGTGCTCGAGCCCGACGGCATGCTGCGCATCACCGGGCGGCGCAAGGAGTTGATCGCGCTGTCCACGGGCAAGAAGGTGGCCCCCGTGCCGATCGAGCAGGCCCTCATGGCCTGCCCGCTGGTCGCGGTTGCCGTGTGTCATGGGGAAGGGGAGCGATTCCTGTCGGCGGCGCTGCTGCTCGACCAGCGTGAGGTGGAACGCTTCGCTGCGGCGCACCATGTGCACGTGCGTTGGCCCGATGTTGCTCAGCACAGCGAGGTGCGGACCGCGCTGCAGGCACACGTGGACAGTGTGAACGCCGATCGCTCGCGACCGGAACAGGTGCGCGCCTTTGTGGTCAGCGACGCGTCGATCAGCGCCATCCCCGAGGCCCTCACGCCGACCCTCAAGGTGAAACGCGAGGTGGTGTCGGCGTATCTGCGAGCGTCGCTCGATGCCTTGTACGCTGCGCCAGCATCGGAGCATCACGCATGAGCGCGCCACGGACTGTGCGCGACACGGCGTTTCGCACGCTCGTGCTTGGTGTGATCGGCATTGCGCTGGCGTATGCGAGTGCGTTCTTCCCGCCGTCGATCGCCTTCATTGGTCCCTGGCTCATGGCGATCATGGTGCCGCTGGTGCTGTTCGCGACGATGATCCTCGGTGCCGTACGCGGGACTCGGGGACTGGGGCGATTGGCGCTGCCGTTTCTGCTCGTGTTCGTGCTCGTGGCGGGCGGGTTTGTGGTGGCGCTGCTGCTGCCGGCCGAAGCTGCGGATGTCCGGCTCTTTCTCGGGTTGCCACCGCGCGCGGCCGTGATTCTGTACGGCGTGGGGCTGTTGCCGCTGTTCATGCTGCCGATGGTGTACGCGCTCACCTTCGATACGCTCACGCTGACCGATGAGGACATCGCGCGCGTGCGTGCCGCCCGGCTGCCAGGCTCCGTGCCAACGGGGAGTCACGAGTGAGCGCGGCACTGCTGGTGCAAGCTGCGGCGTTGCCTCCGCTCACACAGCCGGTGATCGGTGGTGTCGCGATCGCGTACTTCGTGGTGGTGGCCATCATCGGCACATGGGCCGCGCGTCGCACGCGCAACGCCAGCGACTTCTTCGTGGCGGGACAGGGGATCGGTCTGTTCACGTTGGCGATCGCCGCCATGGCCGCGACGCTGTCCGGGTTCGCCTTCATCGGTGGACCGGGGCTCGTGTACACGGTGGGCATCGGCGCGGTGTTCATCGTGCTGCCGGCGGCGTTGACGAACTCGATGGGCGCATGGGTCATGGCCAAGCGGTTGCGTCTGCTCGCGGATGTCCGCGAGATGATGACCATCCCGGATGCCATCGGTGCACGCTATCAGTCGCGCCTGGCGCAGGGGCTCTCGGCGGTGGCGATCATCATTGCGGTGATCGGCTACATGGCCACGAACATTCTCGCACTCGGGCTCGTGATCGACGCGATCTTCGCACCGGGGTTGGGCGCGTCGATCTGGATCGGCACGGTGATCGTGCTGGCGTATTCGGTCTCGGGCGGGATTCTGGCCGGCATCTACAACGATGTCTTTCAGGGTACTCTGATGGCGCTCGCGAGCGGCTTCGTGTTCTGGTATGCGCTCGAGGCGGGCGGAGGGCTGGGGCAGATCTCGCGCACGCTGCTCGAGGCGGAGCCGGCGACGCTGGGTCCATGGGGGACGCTCACGCCACTGGCTGCGCTCTCGTTCTACTTCGTGTTCGGACTCGGCTCGCTGGGACAGCCGCACGTGGTACACAAGTTCTTCATGCTGCGCGATGCGCGCCGACTTAAGTGGTTTCCGCTGCTCATGACGGCTGCGCTGTTCGTGTCGCTGCTGCTGTTCATCGGCGTGGGACTCGCCATGAAGGCGCTGGTGGTGAGTGGGGCAACGCCCGCACTTGCCACTGCCGATGATGCCACCCCCGCCTTCCTGCTGCGCTTCACGCCGGTCCCGCTGGCGGCCGTCGTGTTTGCCAGTGTGGCCGCGGCGATCATGAGCACGGTCAACTCGTTCATGAGTATCGGTGCAGCGGCCTTTACCCACGATCTGCCGGTGGCTTTCGGCACACGCATGGCGAACGAGCTCAAGTGGGGGCGCATCTGGACGGTGGTGATCGCGCTCGTCGCTGCCGTGGTGGCGCAGGCTTCCGGCGCGTTGGTGGCGTTCCTCGGCATCTTCGGCTGGGGACTCTTTGCGTCCACGCTCGTACCTGCGCTGGCGATCGGCCTGAACTGGACGGGGGCGACACGAGCAGGCGCGATCGCATCGATTGCGACGGGCCTCGTGATCACGTTGTCGCTCGAGACGCTCGCCTTCCTCAAGGTCTTTTCCTTCCCCAGCGGCGTGACCGCGTCGGCCATCGCGCTGGTGGCCTCGCTGCTGGTGTTCTTCGGTGTGTCGTGGCTGACGCGCGCCACGGCGGCTGCAACCCTGGCGCCCGATGTGCGCGCCGTCATGGAGGCATGAGCATGGAGTTCGATCAGCTCGTACCGGGCCTCGCGTCCGAGTGGCGTCGTACGGTGTCCGAGACCGACGTGGCGCACTTCGCCGAGATCACGGGGGATTTCAATCCGGTCCACATGGATGCGGTTGCGGCTGCGGCGAGTCCGTTCGGTGGACGCATTGCGCACGGCATGCTCACGGCCGGCTTCATCTCGGCGGCGATTGCCAATGGCGTGCCCGGGCCCGGCGCGATCTACCTGTCGCAGTCACTCACGTTCAAGCACCCCGTCCGCATCGGCGACACCGTGACGGCTCGGGTCGAGGTGGTGGAGGTCAAGGCGCGTTCGCGGCGCGTCCGACTGTCCACCGTGTGTCGCAATCAGGACGGCGTGGTGGTGCTCGAGGGGGAAGCCCTCGTGCTCGTGCCCGCGTCCGCTCCTTCCACCTCCCTCCCACCTTCGGATTCCTCCCATGGCCCCCGTCCCGACTGATCGTCGCGCACGCGCGCTGATCACCCTCCTGCGGCGCTCCGTGCGTCGCGCTGCGGCGCGTGGTGCGCTGGCGGTTGCGGCATTCGCCGTCGCCCCGAGCATCGCTGCTGCTCAGAGTGGTACGCTTTCCGGCACCGTGACCGACAGCAGTGGCGCGCCCCTGCCGGGCACGCAGATCGGTGTGACGGGCACTCGCTTCGCCGCGGTCGCCGGCATCGATGGCCGTTACCGCATTGCTGGTCTGCCGGTGGGCACGTACGACGTGCGGGCACAGCGCATCGGCTCTGCGGTGCGCACCTTCAGTGGCATCAGCGTGCTCAGCGGCGCAGACACGAAGCTCGATATCGTGCTCGGCACATCGGCGTTGCAGATCGGCAGCTACGTGGTGTCGGCGTCGCGGCGGGTTGAAAAGATCACCGATGCACCGGCCACGGTGACGCGTATTGATGCCGACATGATCCGCAACACCGTGGGCAACTCGTTCACGGCGGCGCTCAAGGAAATCAAGGGCGTGGACTTCTTTCAGACCGGCATCGCCTCGGCTGGCATCAATGCGCGTGGGTTCAACAGCGCATTCAACAACCGCATGCTGCAAATGGAAGACAACCGCATTGCGGTGCTCCCGGAGAACGGGCTGCCGGTGGGTGTCTTCACCACGATTCCGAAGGTGGATATCGCGGGCGTCGAGGTGCTCATCGGTCCCGGTGCCGCACTCTACGGCCCGGACGCGTCCAACGGCGTGGTCACGCTGCTCAGCAAGGACCCCAAGCAGTATCAGGGCACGACGCTCGAGTTTTCGGTGGGTGGCAACTCCGTAGGTCGCTTTGGCGAGCAGACGCCGGGTACGGTGTCGTTCCGCAATGTGCAGGGGCGGCACGCCGGTGTACTGCTGGGCGGCAAGCTCGGTTACAAGCTCACGGGCGAACTGATCGACGCGTACGATTGGCAGAACACCAACTTCTACGGTCCCGTGGCCCCCTCCACGGCGCCGACGCCGGAAATCGGCATCGACTGGAACACCGACTATTTGCGTGGCGGTGGTGCGCTGGTGTGGTACTTCGACGGCGGTGCGCGGCTCGAGTATCAGGGCGGCGCCAGTCGCAGCAATGGCGTGGGCATCACCAGCCCGGGGCGCAATCAGCTCGTGAACTGGGGCTACTGGAACCAGCAGGTGCGCTTCACCAGCGATCGGTTCTTCGCGCAGGCGTACGCCACGCGATCGCTCTCCGGGGAAACGTTCGCCATCAACGGTTTCTCCACCAACCGCCTGGCCGCGCGATTCAATGGCATCTCCGACGACAGCGTCAAGCGCGCCTCGGGCTTTCCGGCCGATGGTCGCCTGATGGCCGCGGAAGCGCAGCACAACTTCACGGTGCCAACGCTGTTCAATACCCGGGTGGTGTGGGGCGGACAGTTCCGTCGCGATCAGGTGTCATCGCAGCGCGTCTGGCTCGAGGATGCCATCACGGGCGAGGATCTGCAGCTGCAGCAAGTGGGCGTGTACGCGCAGACGGAGACGCCGCTTACCGGCAAGACGAAGTTGGTGCTCGGTGCGCGCTATGACTCGCCCGAGTTCTACGAGAACCAGTTCTCGCCGAAGGCGGCGTTGCTGTACTCGCCCACCGACGACAACACCTTCCGCTTCACGTACAACCGGGCCTTCAAGTCGCCCACCGTGCTGCAGACGAGCTTCTACTACCGCGATTTTGCGCCATTCATTGGTGTGTTCGGCAATCGCGATGGCATCGAGGTGCGGGACGCGGCCGGAACGGTGTTGCGCACCCTCGATCCGGTGGTGCCGGAGCTCAACAACACGATCGAACTCGGCTACAAGGGCGTGGTCAAGAACCGCCTCTTCCTCGAAGTGGCCGGTTGGAATGCGCGATACGAGAGCTTCCTGAGCCCGCTGGTGGTGGTGGCCAATCCGTTCGCTGGCACGTTCGCGCACAACGCACGCACCGGCGTGAAGTACACCAATGCGACCGGTGGTGAGCAGATCGCGCTCACGTACTTCAACCTGGGCAAGGCAACGCTCTGGGGGGTGGATGCCGGCTGGCGCTACATGCTCACGGACAACATCTCCACGAGCGGCACGATGTCCTTCATGAGCCTCGACTCGATTGCGCAGGCTCCCGGTGACCCGCCGGAAGCGACGGCGCTCAACAGCCCCGGCAGCAAGTTCACGCTCGGGATGGAGTCGAAGAAGTTGCCGCTCGGTGCGTTCGGCGGATTCACGCTGCGCTACTTCAAGGACTACCGTTTTCTGTCAGGTGTGCACAACGGTCACATTCCGGGGTTCCTCGGACTCGACTTCAATCTCGGCTATCGCCTCCCGTCGCAGCGCGCCCAGATCAATCTCTCGGTGCAAAACGCGTTCGCCTGCACGAGTGGCGAAACGACGCCTCCGGCGTTCCTGAACGCGGCCAACGCGGCCACGTACACGCCCGGTCGCAAGTGTGGCTTCGGTCGTGAACACATCGAGCTGCTCAACATGCCCGCGATCGGGGCCATGGCGTTCCTCGGTGTGCGCTTCGATTATTGATCGTATGACCTCGTGGCGATGGGCGGTGAGTCTGGCGGCGGTGGTCGGCGTCTCGCCGATCGCCGCGGCAGTGCCGACGTCCGGGCGCGAGGCCAACACATCGGGAGCGCTGGGGGTGGACACCTTGCCGGGGCAGATCATCGAAGGTCGGTTTGTGGTTGCCGACGAGGCGCGGGCGTGGCGGCTGTATGTGCCGTCGCGCCGCAGCGCCGGTCCGCAATCGTTGCTGGTGATGCTGCACGGATGTACGCAGGATGCGGCCGACTTCGCTCGCGGTACGCGCGTCGAGCAGCATGCGGAAGCGCATGGGATGCTGGTCTTGTTGCCCGAGCAGGGGGCCGAGTCGCATCCGCAGCGCTGTTGGAACTGGTACGAGCCGAGCCAGCACGGGCGCGAGGGTGGCGAGGTGGCGCTGTTGGCGGCGTTGATCGACTCGCTGCGGCGCGAACACGGCGTGAGTGCATCGCGCGTTCACCTTGGCGGGCTGTCGGCCGGCGGGGCGATGGCAGCGCTGCTGGCGACGGCGTTCCCGGAGCGGTTCGCGTCGCTCACCGTAGCCAGCGGCGTCCCCGTGGGGGCAGCAAGCAACGTGGGGGAGGCGCTGCTGGCGATGCGCAATGGTCCGGCGGCGACGCGCGCGTCGGCGGAGTTCGTGCGCCAACGCATGGGCGACTCGGCGCGCGCCGTGCCGCTGCTGGTGATGCATGGCGAGTCGGATGCGGTGGTCTCGCCGCGCAACGCCGATGCACTGCTCGCGCAGTGGCGCGGTCTGTTGCAGGCGCTTGAGATCGTACTCGCGCCTCTGGCATGGCGTCCTGCTGGCATTGATGCGTCACACGTACACGTCGAGGGGGATGCACGCGGGCGGGTGTGGCTGATGGCACTTCGCGTGCCCACCCTTGGCCACGCGTGGTCTGGCGGAGATGCAAGCGGCAGCTACACGGCGCCAGACGCACCAGATGCCACGGCGATGCTGTTTGCGTTCCTGCAGCAACTCGAGCAGGCGGGGGACGCCCGATGACTGCAGGATTCCGCGTGTCAGCACCGGCGCTGGATCGGTTTGATCCGGTGGCGTGGTGGGCCGCACACGATCCGGCACGCATTGCGGTGGTGGATCCGGCGCAGCACATGCGGCACAGCTACGGTGCACTGCACCAGCTTGCCGATCGATGGGCGGGCGTGCTCTTCACCCTGGGCGCGCGCGCTGGTGATCGCGTAGCCGTGTTGGCCGGCAATCGCGTGGATCACGTCGCACTGCTGTTCGGTGCGAATCGGATAGGCGCGTCGCTGGTGCCGCTCAACTGGCGGCTCGCGGCGGCAGAGCAGGCGCTCGTGCTCGCCGATGCTGCGCCCACCGTCCTGCTTGGCGACGAACGCTTCCGCGCCACCGCCGAAACCGCGATCCGGGCGGCGGGCGTGCGGGAGCCGGTGTGGTGCGATCTCGACCGCGAGGCACCAGCGCTGCTTGCGCGCGCGATCACCGTACCTGCCACGGCTGCACACGCCGACGATGTGGCGATGTTGCTGTATACGTCCGGCAGTACCGGCGTGCCCAAGGGCGTGATCATGCCGCACCGGCAGCTGCACTGGAATGCGGTGGCGACGAATATGTCGTGGGAGCTCTCGGCCTCGGACATCGCCCCGTTGGCGACGCCGCTCTTTCACACCGGGGGGTGGGGCGTGTTCACACTGCCGCTGCTCCAGGCGGGTGGGCGCCTGGTCATGATCGATGGGTTTGAACCCGATGCACTGCTTGGGACCATGCGGGATGAGCGCATCACGGTGGCGTTCGGTGTGCCCACGCAGCTCGACATCCTGCGGACGCGTCCCACGTGGGGCGAACCGCTGCCCGCGCTGCGTTGGTTCGTGGCAGGCGGAGCGCCTTGCCCCCAGCGAGTGCGGGACGCGGTGTGGGATGCGGGTTATCACTTTCGCGAGGGGTACGGACTCACCGAGTGCGGGCCCAACTGTTTCGCGACCACGACCGCACTCGCGCGCGCGCGACCCGGCACGGTGGGTCATCCGGTGCAGCACCTGCAGATGCGGCTGGTTGATGACGACGGCCACGCCGCAGGACACGACGAGATCGGTGAGCTGCAGTTGCGTGGCCCGCAGCTGTTCGGTGGCTATTTCAATGCGCCGGACCGCACGGCCGAGGTGATGACGCCCGACGGTTGGCTGCGCACGGGCGATCTCGCGCGTTGTGGCGCCGACGGCGTGTGGGCGATTCGTGGGCGTCGCAAGGAGATGTTCATCTCCGGCGGCGAAAATGTGTTTCCCGGAGAGGTTGAAGCCGCGCTGCTCAACTGCCGCGGCATCGCCGAAGCGTCGGTGATCGCGGTTCCCGACGCCAAGTGGGGCGAAGTGGGCTGTGCCGTGCTCGTTCGTGTTGCGGGACACGATCAGGTGCAGGGCAGCACGGTGCTCGCCGATGTGCGCGCGCGTCTCGCCGGTTACAAGGTGCCGCGCGAGGTGCTCTTCCTCGACGCGCTCCCGAAGCTCGGTTCAGGCAAGATCGATCGTCGCGCGATCGCCGCGCTGGTACAGGCGCAGCGGGCGGGTTGCCCCACGGTATCCGCCTGATGCGCTCGAACGCGGCGTCGGCGAAGGGGGCGGCGGTGCGTGGCACCGTCGCGTTCGTGGAGCACGCGTTCGGCGCGGCAACACGGCAGCGTGTGCTCGATGCGCTGCCTCCAGCGGACGCTGCTGCGCTGGCGAGCGTGACCGCCACCGACGATGTGCCGTACGATCGGATCATCGCGCTGTGGCGCGCGATCGACGCGGAGGTGGCCGAGTCCACGCCGCAATGGGCTGAGCAGGCGGGCACCTTCAGCATCGAGTCCATGGGCGTGCAGTTGTATAGCGGGATCCTGCGCAAGCCCACTCCAACCGATTTCCTCACGCAGAGCGTGTCGCTCTTTCGCCTCTTCTATGCGCCGGGCGACATGCGGGTGGTGCACGAAGAGCCGAAGGGTGCTGTGCTGCGCCTCGTGGGATTCGATCCGGGTACCGACCTGTTCTGTCGCCGGCAGGTGGGGGGACTCGCCCGATCGGTCGAACTGGCAGGCGGCGTGGCACCGCGGGTGCGGCACGTACGCTGCTCCTTGCGCGGGGACGCCTTCTGCGAGTGGGAGATGAGCTGGGGGTGAGGGCGCCGCGTGGTGAGATCCACGCGACGCCTCTGGTGCCCAGCCGTCGCATTGGCGAGCATTCCCGACATGCCTTCGAGTCCCAAACGCACCGGTCGCACGACACCCGTGCGAAGCGCCCCCGTGGCGCCCGCTGCCGTGCAGATCGATCTCTTCCCGGAGCGACCGAGCGTCGAACGGCTGGATCCGCGTGCGAACGTCGGTCCGCGGACCGGGGTCGAGGATCTCGTGCGCGTCCGCTTGCGCGCAGTCGAGGCGCCGCATCTGGTGTTCCATGATCGTCATGGCTGGTACTGCGAGGCGCATGGGGCCACGTGCCCGGCGGTCGCGGTGGCGCGTGCCGAGGATCCGCCGGCGTGACCACGATGGCCGACGACACACCCACGCCGCTCTGGACCCCTGCGCCTCAGGCGGTCGAACAGACGCGCCTGCATCGCTTCCTGCGCGAGTTGCAGGCGCGTGATGTCGTGCCCGTCGAGGTCACGGACGCGCATACGCTCTGGCAGTGGAGCGTGCGCGAGCCGGCGCGCTTCTGGGAAGCGATGTGGGCGTACGCCAACTTCACGTGTGAGACGCTGGCGCACGGCGCGCCGTACGACGCCGTGGTGCAGGGACTCGATCGTATGGCGCCGCCCGACGCGGCGCTCGGACCACGCTGGTTTCCCGGGGCCCGACTGAACGCCGCCGAGCAGATGCTGCGGCGGCGTGATGATCATCCGGCCATCGTGAGTTGGACGGAAGCCGGGCGTGAGCGTGTGCTGAGCTTCGCGGAGCTGGCGCGCGAGGTGGCTCGATGCGCGGAGGCGTTGCGGGCACGTGGCGTGACGACCGGCGATCGGGTGGCGGGATGGTTGCCGAACATTCCGGAGGCGGTGATCGCAATGCTGGCGACCGCGTCGCTGGGGGCGATCTGGTCGTCCTGCTCTCCCGACTTCGGCACGGAGGGCGTGCTCGATCGCTTCGGGCAGATCGAACCGACGGTGCTCATCGTGGCCGACACGTACCGGTATGCGGGCCGGCAGATCGATGTGATGCCGCGAGTGCGCGAGGTCGTCGCGCGGCTGCCGTCGGTGCGAGCCACATGGGTGGTCTCGCGAGGGGACGCACGCAGCGCGCTCGACGGCCTCTCGAACGCCGCACACTGGCACGATGCGCTCGCGGCTGCCGCGACGAACCCGCTCACCTTTGCGCGTCTGCCGTTCGATCATCCGCTGTACATCTTGTACTCGTCGGGCACGACCGGCTTGCCCAAATGCATCGTGCACGGCGGCGGTGGCACCATGCTGCAGCATGTGAAGGAGCACGCACTGCACACCGATCTTGGCGAACGCGACGTGCTGTTCTATTTCACCACGTGCGGCTGGATGATGTGGAACTGGCTGGTGTCCGCGCTCGCGCTGGGTTCCACGATCGTGCTGTACGACGGCGCACCCATGCCTGCGAGCGATCCCGCCATTCTCTGGCGCATGGCGGCGGAGGAAGGGATCACGGTCTTCGGTACGAGTGCGAAGTATCTGGCCGCGCTCGAAAAGAGCGAGGTGCGCCCTCGTGACGTCGCCAATCTGTCGCGGCTGCGCGCGATCCTGTCCACCGGCAGTCCACTGGCCGAGCATTCGTACGACTTCGTGTACCGAGACATCGCGCCACGCGTGCAGTTGGCAAGCATCAGCGGCGGTACGGATATCGTGTCGTGCTTTGCGCTTGGTGACCCCACGGGCGCGGTGTATCGTGGCGAGCTGCAGATGCGCGGGCTCGGCATGGCCGTGGACGTGTGGGACGATGCGGGGCAGTCACTGCGCGGCAGCGCCGGCGAGCTGGTGTGTACCCGGCCCTTCCCGAGCATGCCCGTGTGCTTCTGGAACGATCCCGACGGCGCGCGCTATCGCGCCGCGTACTTCGAACACTTCGAGGGCGTGTGGCGCCACGGTGATTGGGCCGAGCTCACGTTGCGCGACGGACTGGTGATCCACGGGCGCAGCGACGCCACGCTCAATCCCGGTGGCGTGCGCATCGGCACGGCGGAGATCTACCGGCAGGTCGAAACCATGCCGGAGATCGTGGAGAGTCTGGTCACCGAGCACGCGCCCATGGGAAGCGGTGCCACGGAGGCGCGTGTGGTGCTGTTTGTACGACTCGCGGCCGGATGCACGCTCGACGATGCCTTGCGTACGCGTATTGGCGATCGCATTCGCGCCAACACGAGTCCGCATCATGTGCCGCGCGTGATCGCCGCGGTGTCCGACCTGCCACGCACTCGGAGCGGCAAGATCAGCGAGTTGGCGGTGCGCGAGCTCATTCACGGACGTGCCGTGAAGAACGTGGAGGCGCTGGCCAACCCCGAGTCGCTTGCCGAGTTCTCGGCCCATCCGGCGCTTCAGGGCTGACGCGACGCGCGCGAGCGGCCCGGCGGTGAGCGTTGTCACGTTGTGACGCCCAATATTGGCGGGCACTCGTTCGGCGCCGAGTGCGTTTACGCCGTGGCGAGACCACCCCGGTTCCCGCATCGCAACCGCACACGATCGCATGACGGCAACAACCACTCCGCTCGGATTGACCACGTCGGCCGCACCGTTCATCGAGCAGGCGCGCGAAAGCGGCAATCTGTTCATCACGCAGCCATACGAGATGTACAGCGAAGACAATCACGACACCTGGCGCCGTTTGTATGCGCGCATGCAGGAGCCGTGGGCACGCTTCGCGAACGCGCGCTTTCTCGAAGGACTGGCCACGCTGCGCTTCGATCTCGATCGTGTGCCGCGCCTGGAAGACGTGAACGCCTTCATGGCGCCGCTGACGGGCTTTCGCGCGAAAGCCGTGGCGGGCTACGTGCCGGCCTATCAGTTCTTCGAATGCTTGCGCAAGCGCGAGTTCCCCACCACGATCACCATTCGGGACGGGGGGCGTCTCGACTATCTCCCTGAGCCGGACATCTTCCACGACATCGCCGGGCACGTGCCGATGCACACGGACGCGGCGTTCGCCAACGCGCTGGTGCGATTCGGAGAGGTGGCTCGGGCGGCGGCGGAGCGACTGGCTGATGGTGCCAACGGAGAGATCGACGCCGATCGACTGGCGCGGCTGGGGTCGGTGCAGCGAGCGCTCGCCCGCTTCTTCTGGTTCACGGTGGAGTTCGGCCTCATGCGCGACCCCACGGGCGCATCGCTCAACGGCGTGCGGGCCTACGGCTCGGGGTTGCTCAGCTCCCTCGGGGAGCTGGGACCTGCGTGCGAGTCGCCGAACGTGCAGCGCGTGCCCTTCCAGATCGAGTGGGTGGTCAACCAGGGCTTCGACTTCCACTCCATGCAGCCGCTGCTGTTCATCATCGACTCCTTCGAGCAGCTGTTCGACGAGGTGGGGCGCCTGGAACAGTGGGTGCGCGAGGGGCGGCTCGATCACGTGGCGGGCGGCGAGCCGGCCGTCAGTCAGGAGGACCTCGAGAGCTTCGTGGCCGCGGTGGTGGCCGCCCCTTAGGTTTCGGGGTAGGACACCGGTCCCCGCGGCGCTGCTCGGCCGCGGACTCTCCCCTGTACCGCAGGAGCCGTTCCCATGGCCACCACCGCCTCTCCCGAAGCTGCCGCCGGAACGCACGACACGTTCCCGATCAACGGCACCGACTATATCGAGTTCTTCGTCGGCAACGCCAAGCAGTCGTCCACCTTCTATCGGGCGGCCTTCGGCTTCCGCCTCGTGGGCTATCGTGGTCCCGAGACGGGCGTGCGCGATCGCGCCAGCTACCTGCTCGAGCAGGGGAAGATCCGGCTGGTGCTCACGTCGCCGCTCGGTCCCGACGGCTTCATCGCCGAGCATGTGCGCCGGCATGGTGATGGCGTGCGCGATCTGGCCTTCTGGGTGGACGATGCGCGCGATGCGTGGGCGAAGGCGGTGGAACGTGGCGCGACGTCGGTTCAGGAGCCCACGGTGGTGTCCGATGCGCACGGCGAGGTGGTGATGGCGGCCATCGCCACGTACGGCGACACGATTCACAGCATCATCGAGCGGCGCAGTTACACCGGCCTGTTTCTCCCGGGCTTCGTGGCGGCCACCTCGGAGTTCGCGCCCGAACCGGTCGGCCTGCTCCACGTGGACCACTGCGTGGGCAACGTGGAGCTGGGGCGCATGAATCACTGGGTGAGCTTCTACGAGCGTGTGCTCGGCTTCCACAACCTGCTCACCTTCGACGACAAGGACATCTCCACCGAGTATTCGGCGCTCATGTCCAAGGTCATGTCGAACGGCAACGGGCGCATCAAGTTCCCGATCAACGAACCGGCCAGCGGCAAGAAGAAGTCGCAGATCGAGGAGTACCTCGACTTCTACGGCGGGCCAGGCGTGCAGCACATTGCCGTGGCCACCGATGACATCATCGAGACGGTGGGCATGCTACGCGCGCGCGGCGTCGAGTTTCTGCGCACACCCACCACGTACTACGAAGAGCTGCAGGAGCGCGTGGGCACCATCGATGAACCGGTGGACGAACTCGCGCGTCTTGGCATCCTCGTGGACCGCGACGACGAAGGGTACCTGCTGCAGATCTTCACCAAGCCGGTGCAGGATCGCCCGACCCTCTTCTTCGAGATCATTCAGCGCAAGGGCGCGAAGGGATTCGGCAAGGGGAACTTCAAGGCCCTGTTCGAATCGATCGAGCGCGAACAGGAACTGCGCGGCAACCTGTAACCGGACACGTCGCGCATGCCTCTCTACCACACGCTGGGTCAGATTCCGCGCAAGCGGCACATCGTGTTCCGTCGCCCGGACGGCGGGCTGTACGCCGAAGAGCTGATGGGACACGAAGGGTTCGTGGGCACGTCGTCGCTGCTCTATCACGTGCATCCGCCCACCACGGTCCTTCGGGCTCGCAAGGTCGCGGACATCGTATGGGAGCCCGATACCGACACCTCGCTGCGCCATCGGCACTTCCTCACGTCGCGCCTCGCCCCCGGTGGCTCCCCCACCATGTCGCGCGTGCCGCTGCTGTTCAACAGCGACATCGGCATGCTGTACGTCGAGCCCGATGTCATCGATGCACACTTCTATCGCAACTCGCAGGCGGATGAAGTGGTGTACGTGGTAGAAGGCGAAGGCGTGCTCGAGTCGGTGTTTGGTGAGCTGCCGTATCGCAGCGGCGACTATGTGGTCATTCACCGCAACATCACGCATCGCTGGCGCCTCGATCCGTCCAAGGGGCGCACGAAGCTGCTCGTGATGGAGAGCCGCGGTCACGTGCGCATTCCATCGCGCTATCGAAACGACGTGGGGCAGATGCTCGAGGGCGCGCCGTACTCCGAGCGTGACATCCGGCGTCCGCAGCTGGCCGAGGCGCATGACGAGCGCGGCGAGTTTCCGATCTTCGTGAAGCAGTACAACGCGATCAACGAGCTGGTGCTCGATCACCACCCGTTCGACGTGGTCGGATGGGACGGCCACTTCTATCCGTGGGCGTTCAGCATTCACGACTTCGAGCCGATCGTGGGACGCATTCATCAGCCGCCGCCGGTGCACCAGACGTTTGCGGGCGACGGGTTCGTGATCTGCTCCTTCTGCCCGCGCCCGTACGACTTCGATCCCGAGGCCATTCCGGCGCCGTACAATCACAGCAACGTGGACTCCGACGAGGTGCTGTTCTATGCCTCGAGCGAGTTCATGAGCCGCAAGGGCATCGAATACGGGTCGATCACGCATCACCCCGATGGTCTGCCGCACGGCCCGCATCCGGGACGTGCCGAAGCGTCGATCGGTGCCAAGTACACGAACGAGCTGGCGGTCATGATGGACTCGTTCCGTCCGCTCACGATTGCACGCGCCGCGCGTGAGATCGAGGACGAGCGGTACCATCAGAGCTGGCTCGATGCGCAGCACGCGCCGTTCAATCCGCCCACGAGCTGAGGACGCTCTCCCGCATGCCGCGTTTTTCCGCGCGCCTTGGCGCGCTGCCACCGTACCCGCTGGCGCACATTCCGGCGCGCAAGCGCGCGCTGCTGGCCGCTGGTGTCGATGTCATCGATCTCGGGGCCGGTGACGCCGACCTGGCGCCGCCCCCTGAGGCCGTGGAGGCGCTGCAGCGCGCGAGCACTGATTCCGCCATGCATCGCTACGGCTTCGGCATGGGCCATGTGCCGTACCGCGAAGCGATTGCCACCTACATGCACGAGCGCTTCGGCGTAGTCACCGATCCGATCACGGAGGTCGTGCCACTGCTCGGCAGCAAGGAAGGGCTCGCGCATGTGGCGTCGGCCTTCTTGCAGCCGGGCGACGTGGCCGTGCTCCCTGATCCCGCATACGCTGCCTATCAGGGGGGCACGCTGCTCGCCGATGCTGAGCCGCACATCGTGCGACTGTCCGCCGAGCACGATTTTCTGGTGGAGCTCGATGCGCTGCCGGCCGATGTGCTGGCACGCACGCGCGTGGTCTATCTCAACTATCCGAACAATCCCACCGGTGCGATTGCGCCGCGTGCGTACCTCGAGCGCACCGTACGCACGTGCGTCGAACACGACATGCTGCTGGTGTTCGACAACGCCTACGCCGAGTTCGGCTTCGATGGCTATGTGCCGCCGAGCATCTTCGAAATCGAGGGTGCGCGTGAGGTCGCGATGGAGTTTCATTCGCTCTCCAAGACGTTCAACATGACGGGGTGGCGGAGCGGCTGGGCCGTGGCGCGCCCCGAGTTGGCGGGAGCGCTCGCGAAGGTGAAGAGCTTCGTCGACACGGGCACCTTCCTCCCCATTCAGGTGGCTGGCGCAGCGGCACTGTCGGCGCGTCAGCGCTTCGTGCCCGGCAATCTCGCGGTGTTTCGCGAGCGCCGTGACGCTGCGGTGGCGGCGTTCGCGACGGCGGGCTTCGAGGTCACCTCGCCGCGTTCCACCATGTATCTCTGGATCCCGCTTCCCGATGGAATCGGCAGCGCGGCATTCGCCGATCGGGTACGCGAAGAAACAGGTGTGATCGTGATGCCGGGCGTGGGCTTCGGCGCCGGTGGGGAGGGATACTTTCGCGTGTCCTTCATTCAATCGCCGGAGCGCACCGCCGAGGCCGCGCGTCGGGCTGGCATCGTACTCACCGAGATGCAACGTGCGCCGCTCGTGGCCGGGGCCACGGCGTGAGCCGCGTTCGCCTTCGCACCGCGCACATCGCCGTGATGGCTCTGGCGGTGCCACTGCTGGCAGCCGCCTCTCGCGATCGTGGTGCACCGGCGCCGGTTGGTGTGTCGGTGGTGGCCGATTCCGCGCCGCCGATCCCGCGCGAGTTCCGCGGCGTGTGGGTGGCAACGGTCGCCAACATCGATTGGCCCTCGAAGCCCGGACTGCCCGTCCCGCAGCAACAGCGTGAGCTGCTCGCCATTCTCGATCGCGCCGCGGAGATGCATCTCAACGCGGTGGTGTTCCAGGTGCGTCCATCGGCGGACGCGCTGTATGCCAGCGAGATCGAACCGTGGTCGGAGTATCTCACCGGGGCGATGGGCCAGGCGCCGCAGCCCGCGTGGGATCCGTTGGCGTTTGCGGTGCGTGAGGCGCATGCACGCGGCTTGGAGTTGCACGCGTGGTTCAATCCGTATCGCGCACAGAACGATCAGGCCAAGAGCCCGGCGTCCGCCAGGCACATCTCGCGAACCAACCCGGCGCTCGTGAAGCGCTACGGCCGCTTCTTGTGGATGGATCCCGGTGAACCGCAGGTGCGCGCGCGCACGTTGCGCGTGATTCTCGATGTGGTGAAGCGGTACGACATCGATGGTGTGCACATCGATGACTACTTCTACCCATATCCGATTGCACAGGCACGCGGGCGTGGTGAACTGCCGTTCCCCGACGACGCCAGCTACGCCAAGTACACGTCGGCCGGTGGCAAACTGTCGCGCAACGATTGGCGGCGCGAGAATGTGAACCTGCTCGTGCGCGAGATGGCCGAGGGGATTCGCGCCGAAAAGCCATGGGTGAAGTTCGGCATCAGTCCGTTCGGTATTTGGCGTCCGGGTTCGCCGTCCGCCGTGCGCGGCTTCGACGCGTACGAAAAGTTGTACGCGGACGCGCGCAAATGGATGCATGAAGGGTGGGGCGACTACTTCTCACCGCAGCTCTATTGGCCCACGTACAAGGTCGGCCAGCGCTACGGCGTGCTGCTGGACTGGTGGTCGGCGCAGAATCGACAGGGACGTCACCTGTGGCCCGGCAACTTCACGTCGCGTGCCGGCGCCACCGGCGCCGGTTCGTTCACCGTGGCAGAGCTGCTCGAGCAGATCCAGGTCACGCGCGTCCATCCGGGGGCCAGCGGCAACGTGCACTTTTCCATGCGGTCGTTCAGTCGCAATCAGGCCGGCATGAACGATACGCTCGCCGATGGCCCGTACCGCGGCCCCGCTCTGGTCCCCGCGTCGCCCTGGATGTCGGCGTCACCTCCACCCACGCCACGCGCCTCGCTCGGTCGCGATGACCGCGGCATGCGTATCGTCGAACTGCGAACCGTGGAAGGTACGGACCCGTGGTTGTGGGTCGTGCGCATGCGCGTGGCCGATGGCTGGCAGACGCACGTGGTGCCCGGCATGACGCGTACCTGGTCACCGCCGTTCGGCGACGAGCCACTCGACCTGGTGGTCTCCACCGTCAATCGCATCGGCGAGGAGAAAACGCCATGAGCAATTCCCGTCCGTTCTTCTATCGCGAGAGTGAAGGCATTCGCATCACCGTGCGTCCGTCGTTTCTCGCCGAACAGTCGAGCCCTGTGCTCGGCCAGTATGTCTTTGCGTACCACATCCGCATCGAGAACGTGAGCACGATCGCGTCGCAGCTGCGCACGCGACACTGGCGCATTCACGATCCCGTTGGTGGCGACAGCATCGTGGAAGGTGAGGGCGTGGTGGGCGAACAGCCCCACCTGCTGCCGGGCCGGGTGCACGAGTATCGCAGCTTCTGCGTGCTCAAGTCGCCCAACGGATGGATGGAAGGGCACTACCGATTCGTGCGCGAGGACGGCTCGGGGTTTCGGGCCGTGATCCCGCGCTTCAATCTCGACGCCGAGCCGCGCCCCGACACGGTGTCCTGATCGCGTCGCTCAGTCAACCGTGGGCACAAGTTCGTGCAGTGGTGCAGTGAGGGTGGCGAAGGTGTCCGCCGGCAGCAGATCGCGCACAAGCAGCGCCATCAGCACGGCCAGCGCCGGCTCGGCAATCGGATCGAGCGGATCGCGCTCCGTCTCCGCGGGTGCGGACCGCATCATCTGCAGCAACGGCCCCGCCGCGGCATCGCGCTCTGCTTCGCGGCCGGCACGAATCAGTACCTCGCCGAGCTGTCGGTCCGCGCGCACAAACGCTGGTGTTCCCGTCTGTGCTTTCCAGCGCATCACGGCGTCGTCATGCCGGGCCACGTCGAGCGCGGCGAGCCCGCGCAAGAATGCGCGAATCTGCGCCGTCTGGGGACCATACGGCTGCTGCTCGTGCGCGAGACGGGTATAGCCCAGCTGCAGCAGTCCGGCGCGCAGATTCGGTACCGCTGGCGTCCATCCAAGCGACCGAAGGGCATCGACACGAATGCGCTGATTCGAACGCATGATGGCCGCTGGTGGCGGCGCATCGGGCGAGGGCTCGGGCATCACGAAGGCGCGTCCATCGGCGCGGGCGACGAGGCGCGCGCACTCCGCCACCGTGAGTGGCGTGCTGTCGGACACGTTGAGCACGCGCGGTGGTACGTTCTCCGAGAGCGCGTGCGTGGTCCAGCACTGCACCGCCGCGATCACGTCATCACGCCACGCGAGGTTCACCCACTGCGCGGCGCGTGGGGCAATGGCCGCGGCATCGCGATAGCGCGGGGCAGGGTCTCGACCGGGGCCGTACAGGCCGGACGCCCGCAGCACGCTCACGCGAAGCGTGTCGCTGGCCGCCGCCAGAATGGTGTCTTCGGCCTCGCACAGCGCACGCTGCGACGGCGAGTCCGCGGATCGAGGAGTCTCCTCGGTGACTTCGCGGCCGTCGGTGTAGCCGTAGACGCCGGTGCTCGAAATCCAGCACAGCGCGCGCGCGCCGATTGCGGTGGCGATGCGGACGGCCGCCGCCGCGGCCGCCGGGTACGTGCGTTCGTGATCGTCGCCGCGCGCGCGGTCCGGGGCGACCATGGCCACGACCAGATCGTGCCCCTGAAAGGATTCGGGCACAGGCGCCGGGTCACGTCCAGCGAGCCGCTGCAGGTCGAAGGGGACGGCGCGGCCGCCGCTCGGCGCGGCGTGCGCGGAGCGGCGTACGGTGGTGACCGGCGACCCGAGGGCGGCGAACGCTTCGGCCAACGGTGCTCCGAGCCAGCCGGCACCAAGGACGAGAACGCGAACAGGGGCTGACGAGCGCGTCGGTTCCATGCGAAGGGGGAGTCGAGTCGAAGACGGCGGGCAACGCCGCGAAGTGCCGAGTCGCTGAATCCACGCGGCTGGGGTGGCCCAACGGCCACCGTATGCGGTAGATTACAGGGTTGTCCGGGTGAGGTGCACCCCGGCTGGCCCCGCTTCGGGGCGTTGGCACCACGATACGACAAGGACTACATGAGTAAGCAGGACGCAATCGAACTCGAAGGAACCGTGACTGAACTGCTCCCCAATGCGACGTTCCGCGTGACGGTGCAGAGCGGCCATGAAGTGCTCACCACGCTCGCCGGCAACATGCGTCGCAATCGCATTCGTGTGCTCGCCGGCGATCGCGTGACGGTCGAGGTCTCACCATACGACCTCACGCGCGGTCGTATCACGTTCCGCCACAAGAACTGATCGTTCAGGCGGCGTCGCCGTCGAGCAGTTGGTCCTGCGGGATGCCGTACTGAATCTCGAAACCCAGCGGGTGCGTGCGCTTCATCGCCTCCTGAGGCGTCGCATGCGCGCCCGGCTCGATCAGACCGGCTGAACGAATCGCGGCTGCCGACGGAGAGCGCATCGGCGGAAACTCTTCAGCGTCGATCAGCTCGAACGCATCGTCGAGCAGATCCGGTGCCTCGACGTTGGCAGGGAGCGCGTCGAACACCAGCAGATCGTCCTCCTCGGGCTCGATGAGCTCGATCTCCAGCGATGCGGCGACCGGCGAATCCGCGGTGGCATCGGTTTCGAGCGGAAAGACGTCGAAATCATCCAGCGACTCGTCGTCGAGGATCGCGTCCGGCTCGGCGATCGGCTCGTTCGCGAACCCCGGTCCTCGCGCGCTGCGTACCGCGTTGAAGAGCGGAGTCAGCGTATCCGTGGCCTGGCCGCCTTCTTCCAACAGCGCATGCAGGCGGAGCAGCAGCGGCTCTGCCACGTCGGGACGATGGGCCATGAGCTGGACACGCGCCTGATTCTCGAGCACCGTGGCAAGTCGGAGATCATCGTCGCCAAAGCGCGTCTCCAGCGAGGTGCGCGCCACCCGCAGACTCTGCTCTGCCTCGGTGATGTCGCCGCACGCTGCGAGGTACACGCCCAGGTCCGCTCGCATGCGCGCAACCGGTGCGTCGTCCTCGTCGCCACACACCAGACGTGCCGCGAGCGCACGGCGCGCACTCTCGACCGCCCGTTGCAGCTCGCCGCAGTGGAAGTGCGCCTGCGCGCGATTGCCATGCAGCAGCGCATGCACGTCAGGCGCCTCCACAAAGCACGGCGCGTCCGTGAGCGCGTCAGAAAACGCATCGAGCGCTTCAGGCCAACGGCCCTCGAGCGCGAGCGACACGCCAGCATCATTGCGAGCACGCCACGCGGCGTGCGGGTCGCCGAAGGCGGGCGTCAGGCGAACCGTATCGAGGGAGTCGTCTAGGGTATGCACACCCGGCAGACGCCCCGATCGTGAGGCGGGTCACCGTTCGTCACACCCGGGGCACGAACCGTCCCGTAGGGCGTGTTTGAGGGCTGGCGGGCGGGCGGGGCGGGGCGCATTGTGAAGTATGCCTCGCTTCCCTGACTCCGCACCCGGTGCCCGCGCGCGACGTACGGTCGCGGTCGGCTGTGTGCTGCTCGCTGCCTGCGGCGAGCCGGAGTGGAAGCCGCCCAGCAGTGACGCGGAACTCGATGCGGCGGCACGGCGTGGCGACTCCATGGCGGCGCAGATTGCGGTCGGCCGCGCGATTGCCGATACACTGGCTCGCATCGCTGCCGGAGAGCTGGACCCGTCGCTGATCACCACACTGGGAACGTCCGCTGATGCGCCGCTACCGGCGGCCGTTGCCGTACCGAGCGCTGATCCTACGGCGGGAGGGACGGGCGCCGCCATGACCGCGCGTGCGATCGCGCGCGCCGACTCCCTGGTGCGCGCGGACGCTCAGCGCACGCTGCAGGCCACGCAGCAGCGGTCGTCCGAGCGCGCGGCGGGCGCGGGAGGTGGTACGCGCCCCATCGGTGCCGGCCGGCGGACGGAGAGCGACACCCTGCGCGGTCTGCTCACACTGGAGGGAACAGCACCGGCGGTGCGCGTCACAATGGTCAGCCCGGCCGCCTCCATGCCGGTGGGCCTCAGCGGGATGGCGGTCTCGGACCTCATGCGGCTGAACGGACTGGAGGCCGTCGTCCGCGGTGTGCGCGTGGGGCCACGTGATCTTGCCGTCACGTCGTTCACCGTGCGCGCCATTGACGGCGTCCCGGTGGCGGACGGCGTGCTCACCAACGACGGTGGCGTGTGGTCACTGCGCATGGCAGACGGGGAGCGGCAGGGTCTGTCGCGTGTCCCCACACCGCTGCAGGCGTTCGTGGGCGCGCGCGTGTGGGTGGCCTTGGAGCCGGGTGCCTCACCCTCCTACGGCGTGATCACGCGCCGCTGACCTCGCACGCTGGCTCCGATTGCGCCGAACAGCGCACAATCGGAGCCGCGCCGTGTTCATGAATCGCGGAGCGCCGCCATCGGTGTGGCGCGGTGTACATCGCGACTCGTAAGCAGGCCGATGCCAACGGTGAGCAGCACCATGGCGCCCATGATGCCCGCCGCGGCCGCCCAGGCGGGCACGAAGACATCGTCGAACACCCAGCGCATCAGTGCCCAGGCGCCGCCGAACGAGAGCACCATGCCCGTGAACGCACCCAGCACCCCCAACGCCGCGTACTCGGCGAAGAGGACGCGTTGCACGAGCGCGCGCGACGCACCGAGGGTGCGCAGCAGCACGCCTTCACGCAGTCGCGCACGACGCGTGGCGGCCACCGCACTGAACAGGACGGGCACTCCGATGGCGAGGCAGAACACGCCAAGGAAGCGCACGGCCACCGTGACACGCCCCACGATCTCTCCGATCGTATTGCGAATCGCCGACAGGTCGAGGCTCGACACGTTCGGGAAGGCGCGCACGGCATCGCGCTGAATCGCCGCGAGCGTCGTGGGGTCTGGCACGTTGGCGATCAACACGAACTGCTGCGGTGCTTCACGCAAGGCTTCGGGCGCGAACACCGCGAAGAAGTTCGTTTCGAAGCGCGCCCAGTTCACCTTGCGAATGCTGGTGACCACGCTGGGGACGCGGACACCCTGTACATCCCAGACAATCGTGTCGCCGAGGGCGACCATGAGATCCTGTGCGACGCCTTCTTCGAGCGACACTTCGTAGGGGCCATTCGGGCCGCGCCTGCGTTCCCGTTCGGCGGGGTCTTCGGTCCATGTCCCGCTCACCAACGCTTCTGACGGAGATAGTGCATCGCGATACGACGACCGGAACTCGCGTCGCAGCACCCAGCGCGGCCGGTCCACCGTGGTGTCGTTCATGAGCGCTTGTGCAGAGCGTCCGTTCACTCCCGACACGCGCATGGTCACGATCGGCGTGCGTTCCACGATGCGATGATTCCCCACCGTCACGAGCTCGGACAGCGCTTGCACCTGGTCATCCTGCACATCGAAGAAGAGCAGGTTGCCGGCCGAGGCCTCTTCGGCCACTTCGAATCGTCGGAGCAGGTTGCTCTGCACGAGGTACACCGTGGAGAGCAGGAACGCGCCGAAGCCGAGCGCGAGCGTGACCGAACGCGTCTGATTGGCCGGTCGATAGAGATTGGCGACGCCCTGCCGGAAGGCAAAGGGCCAGCCGGCGCGCACGGTGCGTCGGGCCACCGTGATCAGCAACGTTGCGGACAACCAGAGCACCAGCACGGCCACAAGAATCCCGACGGTGACGGCGAGACCATCCCGCAGCGCCCCCGTTCGTGACACGGCAATGCCGACAATGCTCGACAGCAGCAGGACGTCGACGGTGAGCCGCGCCGGATCGCGCCACTCACTCGGAATGGCCGCTTCATCGGTCGCACGGCGCAGCGCCTGCAGCGGCGAAACGCGGCGCAGCGCGAGCAGCGGACGCAGCGCGAAGACCAACGCCACCCAGATGCCGATGCCGAGTCCCATGGCGATCGCGCGTGGTTCGAGCGTGGGGGAGACGTCGAGCGGGAGCACTTCACTCACGAGCCCCGGCAGCGCGAACTGAATGGCCACGCCGAGGGCCGTGCCAACCGTTGCGCCCGCGAGTCCCATCACGGCCGACTGCAGCACGTACAGCGTGAGCACCTGTTTGCTGCTCGCGCCAAGGCATCGCAGCACCGCCACAGTGTCGATCTTGGAGACGACAAAGGCGTGCACACCGCTGGCCACGCCAATGCCGCCGAGCAGCAGCGCGATCAGGCCGATGACGGAGAGAAAGTTTGCCAACTGCGCCACGGCTTCGGTGAAGTCCCGTTCCGTATCGGCGACGGTGCGCACACGCACGCGGACCGGCACGCTGGCATCGGCGGACTCGGCGGGCGCCACGCCGACGGAATCATCGAGTCGTTCGCCACCGCCCAGCGCACCGGCAGCGCGTTCGCGCTCCGATTCGTCGGCGTCGCGATCCGCGCTGCGCGGATCGATGCGACGGCGCAGCACGCGTGCGGCGTTGGTCCCGTCACGCGTGCTCGCCGCACCGACGGGCAAGCGAAGCACCGCGTCGTACTCGGCGCGCGCGCCGATCTGCAGCAACCCCATCGCATCGAGCCATCGCGCGGACACGAACACACGCGGTCCGATCACGGCGGTGATGCCGGCGTCACCAGGGACGTTGCCGAGGGCAGCGGCAATGCGAAAGTGCTGGTTGCCGAGGCGCAAGGAGTCGCCGACTTGGGCGTCGAGCGAAACCAGCAGAGACGGATCCACGAACACGACGGGCTCGTCGTTGTGGGCACTGCTCCACCGATTGGCGGGTGCCGTTTCGATCGTGCCGTAAAACGGATACCCTTCGGTGACGGCGCGCACCTGCACGAGACGCGTACCGCCGCTCCGCTCCGCCAATGCCATCGACGCGAAGGTTGTCACGCGCGCATGTGCCACGCCCGCTTGCGTCAGCGAATCGATGAGCGTGTCCACCACGGCCGGAAACTCGGCGCGCGACGAAAGCTGCAGATCACCGCCGAGCAGTGCGCGCGACTGTTCGCGAATCGAACGCGTGACATTGCCGGCGAATGAATCGATGGCCACGAGTGCGGCCACACCGAGCGCGATCGAGGACATGTAGAGCGCGAGGCGGCGACGCGCCGTGCGACTTTCACGCCAGGCGAGGCGCAGCAGCGCGGCCGGACTGAGCCCGGGCGCGCGTGATGGCGTGCTGCTCATGCGGCGGCGGGTTCGCGTACGAGATCTTCGATCACATGGCCGTCCTTGAGGCGGATCGTGCGCTGCGTGCGCTCGGCGAGTGCCGAGTCGTGCGTGACCAGCACCACCGTGGTACCACGCTCGCGGTTGAGCTCCTCGATGAGCTCCACGATGCGCGCACCGGTGGCGCCGTCGAGATTGCCCGTGGGTTCGTCGGCGAAGAGAATGCGCGGCGCATTCACGAAGGCGCGCGCAAGCGCGACCCGCTGCTGCTCGCCGCCGGAGAGCTGGGTCGGGAAGTGGTGACTGCGTCCGTGCAGTCCCACGCGGTCGAGCAGTTCGCGTGCCCGCGTGGCCGCCTCGCTGGCGCTCACCTCGCCGCGCAGCTCGAGCGGCACCTGCACATTTTCGAGCGCCGTGAGCGTGGGGATCAATTGAAAGCTCTGGAACACGAAGCCAACTTTCTCCCCTCGGAGTGCGGCGCGTGCATCTTCCCCGAGGGCGCTGAAGTCGGTGCCTTCGAGCAACACTGCCCCACGCGTTGGGGTATCGAGTCCGGCGAGCAGGCCGAGCAGCGTTGTTTTGCCGCTGCCGGACGGACCGACGATGGAGACGTAGGCGCCGCGCGGGATCTCGAAGGAGACCTCGTGGAGCACCGTGAGCGGTCGATCACCGCTGGCATAATCCTTGGACAAACCGCGAGCAACGAGCATGCGACTGGAGTCGGAGAAGCGAGAAGGGCGCCCGGGCGCCGGGTCGAGAGCGGTGCTGCGTGTGCGGACTGTACGGCGGCGCGCGCTCGGAGTGTCACTGCTGCTGGCCGGTGTTGCGGCATGCGGTGGCGGCGGTGACGAGGCGCGAACTCCTGAATCAACTGCGGAAGTGGCAGCGGCGGCACCCTCCGACAGTGCCATGCGCGAGACGGGCTCGGGTGGCCCTCGGGTCGTGGTGCTGGGGACGAGTCTGACGGCGGGGCTGGGCCTCGACCCCGACAGCGCGTGGCCGGCGTTGGTGCAACGCACGGCCGACAGTCTGGGTGTCCGCGTGCAGATCGACGCGGCGGGGTTGAGCGGCGAGACATCGGCGGGGGCGTTGCGGCGGGCGGAATGGGTGCTGCGTGAGCCGGCCGACCTGATCGTGCTCGAGGTCGGCGCGAACGACGGCCTGCGCGGGGTGGACCCCGATACGACGCGGGAGACGCTGGTGGCGTTGGTGGAGAAGGTGCAGATCGCACAGCCGTCGGCGCGTATCGCGCTGGTGCAGATGGAGGCGCCGCCGAACCTGGGGGCGAGCTACACCACGTCATTTCGGGTCGCGTACACCGAGGCGGCGCGCCGGACGGGGGTGCCATTGCTGCCGTTTCTGCTCGAGGGCGTGGCCGGCGAGCGGGCGCTGAACCAGGCCGACGGCATCCACCCGAACGAGGCGGGCTCGAAGCTGGTCGCGGCGACGATGTGGCGGGCGTTGGCGCCGCTGATCGCCGAGGTGGGGGTTCAAAGCCGCTGACCCGGTTGCCGATGGGGGGGGATTTCCCTATGCTTCAGGGCTGGTATACATACGTTTCCATACGGTGACCCGGGCAGCGCGCGCATGTGCGCCGCCGGTGTGGTTCGGGCGCCCCTACCGATTCAGGCTGACCAATGGCACTTACCGCCACCCAGATCCGTCGCGGCATGGTCCTCGTGTTCGAGGGCGATCCGTGCCGCATCATCGAGTTCCGTCACCACACGCCGGGTAACCTGCGCGCGATGGTGCAGGCTAAGCTGAAGAACCTGCGCACCGGGTCGTCGTTCGATCATCGGTTCCGCGCGGCGGATACGATCGAGAAGGCGAACATGGAAACGCGCGAACTCGAGTTCCTGTACCAGGGCGGCGATTCGTATCACTTCATGAACTCGGCCGACTACGATCAGTTCGAGCTCGACGCCGAGGCGTTGGGTGATTCGGCGCCGTGGATGCAGCCGGGGATGAAGATTCTGGCCGAGTATTACGACGGCAAGCCGATTGGTATTCAGCTGCCGAACTCGCTGACGCTCGAGATCGTGGAGACGGCGCCGGTGGTGCGTGGCGCGACGAAGACGGCGTCGTCGAAGCCGGCGAAGCTGGACAACGGCGTGACGGTGAATGTGCCCGAGTTCGTGGAGCAGGGGACGCGTGTGCGCGTGAACCCGGCGACGGGTGAGTACCTGGATCGCGCGAAGGACTGAATTTTGATGGCGCCCCCCCGCTTGAAAGTGCGGGGGGATCGGGTTATTCTTTGCGGCTCTGGTGGGTGAGCCGCGGTTGGGTTCGCCGGTCGGGTCTCGCGCAAGCGAGCATGGTGGCCGTAGCTCAATCGGTTAGAGCACCGGATTGTGGTTCCGGGGGTTGCGGGTTCAATTCCCGTCGGTCACCCTGTCAGGGCGCGGTAGTCGCTGCGTGTAGGTCCGTAGCTCAATTGGTAGAGCACCGGTCTCCAAAACCGGCGGTTGGGGGTTCGATTCCCTCCGGGCCTGTTCCGGTGTATATTGTGAGGCTGTCGCGGTTTGTGCGGCGGTTGCGGGACTCTGGCGGTATCGTCTAGGGGACTAGGACACAGCCCTCTCAAGGCTGGAACACGGGTTCGAATCCCGTTACCGCTATTGTGGTATGCAGGGATGGTTGGCGTGTTCGCCGAAGCTGGCCCCATCGTCTATCGGTTAGGACGCCACCCTTTCAAGGTGGAGAGACGGGTTCGATTCCCGTTGGGGCTATGCCATCGGGCGTAGTCCGGCGGGATCGGGTTTCGTCAGGGTGGTGTGCAGGTCTGTTGGGGGCGTAGCTCAGTTTGGTTAGAGCACTCGACTGTCACTCGAGAGGTCGCGGGTTCGAGCCCCGTCGCTCCCGTAGGTTGGAGTACTGCAGGTGAGTTGCCCTCGTGGTGAAATTGGTAGACACGCCATCTTGAGGTGGTGGTGCCGAAAGGCTTCGCGGTTCGAGTCCGCGCGAGGGCATGATCGTGTAGTCAGGTTGCGTGCGTTGCACGCAGGCAGGCGTTCCTTCTGTCGCACCTTCGGTTTCGCACATGCGAAGCTTGCCACAGTAGCTCAGTGGTAGAGCACCCGATTCGTAATCGGGCGGTCATCGGTTCAATCCCGATCTGTGGCTCTCGGTTGAACATTGCAGCATCTTGGGTTTACACGAACGGCATCCGCTTCGCGGGTGCCGTTTCGTCGTTTCGGCGCTCTGATCGTCCCAAGCTCCCCGTCCACCCTGCCGGAGGTTCCTCGTGCGCCGCTTCACGCACCGTGTTGCCGTCTCTTTCGTGGCGCTCGCGCTGCTTACCGCCTGCGGTGGGGCGGAAGGGCCAGCGGGGCCCGTTGGGCCACAGGGGCCGGTGGGGCCGCAGGGTCCGCAAGGTCCGCCAGGACCGGCCGGTGCGGTCCGTGGCACCTATCTGGTCACGATCGGCACCGAAGGGGAGCTGCGCGGCTACGCCGAGCAGGCACTGCCGCTCACGTTCGGTACGAACGTTGCGCTGCCCCCGCTGCTCAACTGCTACGTGAGCGCCTCGCCGACGGACGGCACCTGGCTGCCGATCTCCGACGGTGACCTCACCGACGAACCCGTGTGCGCGCTCGTGTTCGACGAAGGGCGTTGGTTTGCGCTGCTGGTTGGCGGGCCACCGGGGTGGACGGTGGCGTTTTCGGTGGTTGGCGGCTGAAGCGAAACGAGCGCGCGGGCCAGCGGCCTTGCCCGCGCCGCTTGCGCCGCGTAGCTTCTGCAGGGTAGGTGCTGGTGGTCTGCGGGCGTAATTCAGTTGGTAGAATGCCAGCTTCCCAAGCTGGACGTCGCCGGTTCGAGTCCGGTCGCCCGCTCTGTTCGTCATTTAAATGCGATAGCTTGCAAAACGGCCGCGTCCACGTTTGGATGCGGCCGTTGCTGTTCGGTGCCCAATCGGAGCACGTTTTTGCCCACTATCGGCGCGCGACACGACAGGTGTCGCAGCAATAGCGGTCCAGTCATCGGCGCTGACGATCGTGTTGTGTGCGGTCGCGACTAGGAAGCCAGGAAATCGTCTACCGCGACGCCAATGTCGCGGCAGATTTGGCGCAGGAGGATCGGTGAGATGTCGCGCCCCGCGTGCATCGGTACCGTGGTCGCGCGCGCGTCGGGATGGCGGAACTGTTTGTGGGACCCTCGTTGCCGCACTTCGACGAAGCCGAGTCGCTCAAGGCGCGCTACGACTTCGCGTGGCTTGAGGACCGGCAGCGATCCCATTCAGGCGACGCGCACGGTTTGTGTACCGACGAACTCGGCTTCGAAGTTGGGCTCGCCATCCTCGAGCAGCATGGCGACCACTTCCGCCAGATTGGCCTCCAGCTCCTCCATCGTCGCACCCTGACTGTGCGCCCCACGGAAGCCAGGGATGTGGCCGACCAGCAACCCGGTTTCTGTATCGCGCTCGATGACTGCGGTAAACGTCTTCAATTTCCCTCCGTGCGACGAGAAGGCGGGACAAACGGATGTGCTTCCGAAAGGGCTGCCAGTGCAGAGCCTCGCCCGTGTTGTAATGTAGCGGGAATGGGCTACCGTGGAGAACCGACCGCCGGACGCGGCCCACGACAGCTGTGCAAGGTGTGCCCAATGGCGCCCAATCTTCACGGCTTATGCGCTCACGCCGAGAGCGCTGCGCGCACCGAACGCCCGTTGTTCAGAGGAAGGTCATCCCCAATGAGCGCAAACCATGAGCGTCGATCACGCTTCCCAAGCTGGACGTCGCCGGTTCGAGTCCGGTCGCCCGCTCTGAGATAAAGCAAAGCCCCGCAACGGTTTCCGTTGCGGGGCTTTGCGCGTAAGTTCGGCACGGTGTTGGCGCGGGCACCTCGAGGGCGATGCACGGGCGTTGAGGAGCTCCTGTTGGGCTTCGGTGAGCTCAAATCGCTGACGCGTCAGCGCACACCGACGCCCGGTCATTCCCGCGCACCGCACGTGCCGACGATCCTCACGGCACGCGCTCGAATCGCCACGAGTATGTGGTCACCACGTTGTTGGACACCCACGTATACGAACCCTCCAACACGCCGCGGTTCATGGTGGATTGCACCTCCGGACTCACGGAAAAGTTCTGCGCGTTGAAGAAGATCGGTGCGCCTGAGAAGATGTATTCCTCCGGATCGGGCATGCCCGGCGTCGCACACAGCTTGTTCGTCAACCGGCGCGGACCGCGCACCGAGGCCTGCCCATAGTACCAGCGCGCCGCCGCACCGCCGCCCGGTACCTGCTCGCCCGATTTGCTCACGACCAGGAAGCTGCTGTCGAACGCGCCGAAGGCGAGATTCTCGGTCAGCGTCGGCCCCACCCAGCTCGCACAGGGCACTTCGTTCCGATACGACAACGTGCCCGACACCACGCGATAGGTTCGCCAGCCGGGGGTGTTTGCCGCGTTCGGATCGTACTCCCAACGCACGTTCGTGGCTTCAAAGCGAACCGTGCCCTTGTCCGGGCCAAGATCGCTGTTCACCCGGCTCCCGCTCACGCTCCCCACCCACGCCCCGGGTGGTTCTACCACGTCAGCCGTGTCCGCCGCCAACGTGACCGTGTCCGTCGGTCCGCGAAGCGTCGCCACGACCGTGTAGTCGCCGAGATCACCGTATTTGTGCGTTGCAGTCGTGAGCCCGGGGATCGTGTCGCGGGTTCCATCGCCCCAGTCCCAGTGCACGACAAAGCCGCCGGCGGGAGGAGGCGTGAGCTCGGCCGTCATCTCCACGGACGAATCCGGTCGCAGCTCCACGGTGTCCTCCGTCAACGCGAAGCGGCCGCGCGTGACGGTGAATCGCAGCGGCACGACCTGTCGACCGGTGGCGTTGTCCACCACCGCGCCTTCGACGGTCACGGACTCGCCGTCCTCCGCCTCCTGTACGCCCGGCAGCGCCGTGATCGCGACGTCCTCCGTGCCCGAGGCGCTCAGGCGTTGGGCGCCGCTTGTCGGGTCATAGAATCGCATCAGCACCTGCGCGGGCTCGTTGACGGCGAGCTTGAGGCTTGCTGCCGTGTCGAACACGACCAACGGAGCATCAACGGCGGCATAGTCCGCCGCGGAGGTTCGACGCGCCCGCACTTCGACCTCGCGCGAGTTCGTTTCGCGCCAGAGCGCGCGGCTCTGCTCCTGTCGGGCTGCGCCCTCGGCCTGCATCGCGCGGCACATCCGTGCCAACGTGCGTTCGGCATCGCTGATATCCATCAGGGCTCTGGGCACCGCGATGATCTGATCGCGCGACGTGGGCAGCGCATCGCTTGCCAACGACTTGCTCTGGACGTCCGCAAAGCCATCCTCGCCGAGCAGCAGCCGCCCGAGCACCCCCACCTGTTCGGTGATCGGACTGAGGAAGTTCACGTGGCCTGCAGCATCGGTACTGACCGCGGTGGCCCACGCCTGTTGTCCGCGATCGGTCAGGTTGGCGCCTTCCTGCACCTTGAGCATGAGTTGCGGGCGATTGGTCAGGGCCATCGCGGCCGACAGGTTGAGTGCCGTCATCACGTCGCGCAGCGCCTTGTCGGGCAGCCGAAACGACGACCGCTGCGTCGGCGACACGGTGCCACGCCCGATCTCACGAATGGCGTTCAACATGAGTTCGTGCTGCGCCTGCAGCAGCGACGTGATGAGCACCGTCGCCAACGGCGCCGTGTCGGCGTACACGAATCCGGTGTGTCGTCGCACGAGGGGTTGCAGATCGCAGGCAATCGCCGCCGCCGCCACTTGCAGTGCGGCGAGGGCGCTGCCATGCCCGCGAGGAAACGCGGCGGAGCCATCCTCGGGCACAGGCCACGCGTGTCGCTGTGGATCGAGATTCGTATTGGCCTGCTTCAGCGCCTCCGGGGGCAGCTTCAGTCGCAACAGCAGCGACGCGGCGCTCGGGAACGTGAACGGTGCCGGGACGCTCGGCGCCCGGCGAAGTGCGGTCGCGGCGTCGGACCGGAACAGGCGAGCGTCCAGGTGTCGCGTCATGACGGTGACCGACGACGAGTCGCGATCGATCAGGGGAAGCAGATCGAAGTCGCCGGTCGCCGGGTCGACGAGCGCGATGACGACGATGTCGTTCGGCGGCGACGGAACCGGCACGCGCATCGTCAGCAACTGTCCGTTGCGGGCACTGCCGGCGACACCTTCGATCGCGAGTCCGGGACCGAGCACGGTCGCCCCACGTGGAAACGTGCGCGGCGGCGACGTGTCGGTCGAGACGCGCCACGTGGTGGTGCCATCGAACGCGCCAGCCGGAATGGTGAGCTCGAGCCCCTCGAACGGGTGTCCCGGGATGTCCAGCGTGACCGTGCCGCCGGTTGCGGGTACCGTCTGCTCGATTTCCTGCGGAACGGCGGCGACGATGACGGTGGCGATGCCCTCAATCGCGCCGGCAGACGCCGTAATGGTCGCGGTGCCGTGCCCGACGGCCGTTACAGTGGCACGCGTGCCCGAGCCGCTGACGGTTGCGATGGCCGGACTGCTGCTGCGCCACGTGAGCGAGCCGGTGGCGCCGACGGGACCGAGCGAGGCGACCACGGTGCCGCTGCGCCCGATCGCCTCCAACGCCAACGTGTCAGGGGCCAGCGTGATCGTGGCCAACGTCGGTGGGGTCGCCGGTGGCGGAGGCGTCGGTGGACCCACCGGCGGCGCATCGGCTCCACCGCCGCAGGCAAGGAGCAGGATCGCGCCCAGTGCGCGGAGCAGTAATCGGAGTCGGGGTCGTGGCGTCATGCCCACAACGCGTGAACTCGGCGCCTATTGGCTCACGCGGACACGCGACCCCTCTTACGGCTCCGCCGAAACGACCGCGGATTCTCCTCGTGGCACCCGTTTCACCCGCAACTCGCGATCAATCCCCAACCCGATCGAGCCCGTCGTCTCGGCCCGCGCCACCAGCGCCGTCGGCAGCGCCGCCACCTGAATCACACGCGCCGACGTGAGTTCCGCGAACAGCGACACGCCGTCGGCCAGTTCGCGGTTCATGGCGCCTTGCACCTTCTCCCGCAGCGCGTCGAGCGGCTCGGCGAGCGGCAGCTGCGCGGCCTCACGCAACTGCGCGAGCACCGCGTCGGTGCGCAGGAACTCGAGGCCGCGCACGAGCAGGTCGCCGGTGGCCACGTCGAAGTCGAGGTCGGGCACCGAGAGCACGCCGGAGGCCACGTCGAGTTGCGGCGTGCCGATGAGCCACC
The DNA here is from genome assembly GCA_011390935.1 of Gemmatimonas sp. Classification (GTDB taxonomy): domain Bacteria; phylum Gemmatimonadota; class Gemmatimonadetes; order Gemmatimonadales; family Gemmatimonadaceae; genus JAABRT01. The sequence goes on along the minus strand of JAABRL010000005.1, from coordinate 19,687 downwards.
CCTCACCACGGAGCGCGCCATCGAAGCGGACGCCGAGCGCAAGGCGGCCGTCGCCCACCGGCATGAGCCGTACATCGGCAATCCGCACTCGTCGCTGCCATCGCGAGAACGAACGCCCGACGAGTCCTTTGCGCAGCAGATCGGAGACGGTGCTGTAATCGAGCCGCGCCTCGAGCAGTATGCGCGCGCTGTCGCCCATCTCGCTGGCGGCTTCGCTGAAGCGGGGCAGGGTGACCGTCGCGGGCTCGGGCTGCTCGCCAGACACCAGTGTAGGGCTGGTGAACAAGCGCACATCGACAATGACTGCGGTGTCGTTGAGCTCGAGGCCACCGTACCGCACTGCGCCAGGGCGTAGCAACAGCCACAGACTGTCGGTGACTTGTATGGGGCGGTTGAGCAGTGCGTACCAGCGCGCGAGTCGCTCCTGCACGTTCCACTGCGCGAGCGTGCGGTCCACCTTGGGCAGTTCGCGTCGCATCACACCGCGGACACCCCCGATGACGCGATCGGTGACATCGATCTGAAACGAGGTGAGCCGACAGGCATCGCGATCGGTGTCCGAATACGGTGTGAGCGACGTCAGTCGTGTGCGCGTGTTCAGCCGCCAATCGGGGGAGAGCGCGATGGTGCTCTGCACACGCGCGCGCAGTCGCGGCTGTTCACCGTCCGCGCCGCAGGCGGCGCTCATTTCGGGCAGCAACGGCGGGTCGTACCAGGCGCGCCCTGCGTAGTGCACCACGGTGCCAAGCGTGATGCGTTCGTCTTCGAGTTCCACGGAAAACGGGGCGCGCGACGCCTCGTAGGCGAAGTGCTGGCGCCGATTGTTGGGGTTTTGAATGCGACGCTCAATGTTGCCAAATCGTCGCGGCACGGCCCCCTCGAGCGCCTCGAGCGCGGGGCCGAGCGTCAGGGCGATGGGAGCGTCCACCATGGACGGCAGCATGGGCGGCAAGTCGGGCGCGAGGACCGAGTCCGCGGCCACGGGGAGCGGCGCATCGATCGTGACCGGCGCATCGCACGCGACCAGCAGCGCCACGACGAACAGACGTGCTCCGCGCGCGACGTGGCGATACGTTGTGCGCATGCACATTTCACTCGCAGGGAAGGTGGCCGTCGTGACCGGCGGCGCGAATGGTATTGGCCGAGCCACGGTGGCGCGTCTCGCGCGCAGCGGCGCGGCGGTGGCCATCTGGGACCGCGACGTCGCGCCGGTCCAGGACATGATCGACACGTTGCGCGCCGAGGGGGCATCGGTGATGGCCACGGTCGTGGACGTGACCGACCGGGCCGCGATCGCGGCCGCCGTGTCCGCAACCGTGACCCACTTTGGCGGCATTGACATCCTCGTCAACAATGCGGGGATCACACGGGACGCGCAGCTGGTGCGCGTCAAGGACGGCGAGGTCACCGGGGGGATGTCGGAGGCGGACTTCGACGCCGTCATCGCGGTGAATCTGAAAGGAGTATACGCCTGTACTCAAGCCGTGGTACCGCAGCTGCTGGCCCGAGGCGGCGGGGCGATCGTGAACGCCACGTCGGTAGTGGCCCGGGCAGGCAACTTCGGGCAGACCAACTACGTGGCGTCAAAGGCCGGCGTGATCGGCATGACGCAGGTGTGGGCGCGCGAGCTCGGGCGGCGGGGCATTCGGGTGAACGCGATTGCGCCAGGGTTCATTGCGACCGACATGACGTCGGCGATGCCCGGGCCCGTGCTGGAGCAGATGGCCGCGCACACGCCGCTTGGCGCGCTCGGTACCCCTGAGGATGTAGCCGCGGCGTATTGCTTTCTGGTGTCCGACGCGGCGCGATTCATCAGCGGCGCGGTGCTGTCGGTGGACGGTGGGCTGGTCATCGGCACGTAGGCAGACCGGCATGTCAGGGAAAGCACGATAGCGGCGCTCAACGCCGTGCCGCATGGTCGCGTTACCCGTGACTGACACGGTCCGGACCGTGCATGGCGCCATTTGGGCCTGACGCAGTCCGAACCGGCTGTTGCGTGACCCGGTCGGGGGATCCCGAAGCGAACTGCTTCGGTGCCCCCGACGTGCTTTTTCCTGCCTTGGAGGGACGATGGACCTTCGTGCCCCTGCGGTCGCGCGTACGCGCCGATCGCCTTCCGCGCCGCCTCATGCCCGCCTGGCGGCGCCCCCCATGCTTCGCACACTGCTGGCGGCCGCGCTCGCGGTTGCGGCAATTGTCGGGAGTGCCTCGACCGCCGAGGCCCAGGCACCGACCGGCCGCGTGGCTGGTACCGTGCGTGATACAGCCGAGGGCGACGCGCTGAGCGGCGTGACGCTGACGCTGCTGCCCGCGGGCTCCCGCGCGGCCGGCCGCATGGAGGCGCGCACCGATGAGCAGGGGCGCTATGTCTTCCCGGTGGTACCGGCCGGCAGCTACGTGCTGGAAGCGCGCCGCCTTGGCTATCAGCCGTACACGCGCGGCGGGATCGTGGTGGCCGAGGGCGCGGTGGTGACGGCCGATGTGGCGATGGCGCGGGCGAGTCTGAGTCTCCAGGCCGTGGTGTCGACCGGCCTCGTGGACCCGAGCTCGGGAACGCGCGTGCCGTTCACGGTGGGCAAGGTCACGGCCGAGCAGGCGCCGGTGCCGGCCACAAACGCCCTCGAGACGATTCAGGGTAAGATCGCCGGCATCTCCGTGGTGCCAACGGGGCAGGCGGGTGGTGGCACGAATATCCAGCTGCGGTCGCCGACGTCGATCAACAAGTCGAACTCGCCGCTGATCGTGGTGGACGGCGTGATTCAGACCGATGCGTTCGGGGCCGCCAGTGCCGACCTGCAGAGCATGGACATCGAGAGCATCGAGGTGGTCAAGGGCGCCGCGGCGGCGTCACTCTTCGGCGCGCGTGCGGCGTCGGGCGTGATCCAGATCCGCACCCGCCGCGGCAGCGAGCTGGCGCAGGGCGTCACACGGTTCTCCACACGCTCGGAGTTCGGATCGAACTCGCTCGACAATCGCGTGCGCTGGGCGCAGAACCACTCGTTTCTGGTGAACGAGCAGGGACAGTGGGTCAACGCCGCCGGACAGGTGGTCGATCGCAACGATCGTGTCCCGCGGCCGATCCACGAGCGCTTCCAAGAGAACAACTACGCACCCGGCACGGTCTTCGATCAGGTGCAGCGGTTCTTCGATCCGGGCAACTTCTATCGCAACTCGCTCAACATCGCACAGAACGGAGACAAGACGAACTGGTTCTTCAGCGTGGTGAACCAGAGCGAAGACGGCGTGGTGCTGAACTCGGGCCGCTACCAGCAGAACGACTTCCGCCTGAACCTCGATCACCGGCCGCGTTCGGACCTGTCGTTCTCGGTCAGCGCGTACCACAGTCGCTCTGCGCGACAGAACCTGAACGACGGCACGTTCTTCGACCTGATCAACCAAGCGCCGGACGTGGATCTGCTGCAGCCGGACCCGGACGGGACGCCGTACATCTTTCAGCCCGATCCCGAGGGACGCGAAGCGAACCCGCTGTACACGCTCGCCACCGAAGAGAACCGACGCCTTCGGGCGCGTACGCAGGGGAGCATCGAGGCGCGCTACGCACCACTCTCCTGGCTCAACTTCGATGGCACGCTCAGCTACGACCGCTCGGACCGCAACACGAACTTCTTTCTCGATCAGGGCCTGAAGACCACCGGCTTCCCCGAAGGCGGTCCGGGTGAGATCTCGCAGTTCAGTGGCACCACGGACGCCCTCAACCTGATCGCCAGTGCGAATGTGCTGCGGAAGGTGGGACCGGTGACGCTGCGCGGCACCGTGCGCGGCCTGCTGGAGCGGGAGGACAACAACACGACGACGGCGGAAGGCAGCGTGTTCTCCACGCCCGGCGTGCGCAGCCTCAACAACGTGCAGAACCGCTTCGTGTCGTCGATCACCGAGCAGATCCGCACGAACAGCCTGGTGCTCAGCACGGCCGCCGACTGGAACGGCAAGCTGATCGTGGACGTGCTTGCGCGGCAGGACGGCAGCTCGCTGTTCGGCCCGGAGGAGCAGGAGAACTGGTTCTACCGCGCGTCGGGCGCCTATCGCCTGAGCGAGGAGAGCTGGTGGCCATTCGCCGCGGTGAACGAGTTCAAGCTGCGCGCGTCACGCGGTACCGCCGGTGGTCGTCCCAGCTTCAACGACCAGTACGAGACCTTCGGCTTCATCGAAGGTGGCGGCGTGGTGAAGCAGAACCTCGGCAATCGCTTCCTGCGCCCCGAGCGTTCGGAGGAGACGGAGCTGGGCGTGGACCTGATCGTGAAGAACCGCTACTCGCTGCAGCTGTCGTACGCTCGGCAGGTCACGACCGACCAGCTCATTCTCATTCCGCTCGCGGGCTTTGCCGGCTTCCAGAACCAGTGGCAGAACGCGGGCACCGTGACCGGCAACACCTTCGAGCTCACGCTCGAAGCCGATCTGGTGCGCAAGCCGAACTTCACCTGGCGCGCCGGCCTCGTGGCCGATCGGTCGCGCAATCGGATCACCGAATTCGATCGCACCTGTTTCCGCACCCAGACGATCGCCTTCCGCTGCGCCGGTGAGACGCTGGGCGCGATGTACGGCTTCAACTTCATCGGCGACGCGAATCAGCTGCCCGCTGGCGCGGTGGACCGCGCGAGCGAGTTCCAGCGGAACGACGAAGGGCTGCTCGTGTGGGTGGGTGAGGGGAACACGTTCCGCGATGGAGAAACCAGGCGCCTGTGGGGCACGACCGCCGCGATCGGTGGCGTGAACTACCAGTGGGGCATGCCGATCACGCAGCTCGACTCCACCGGCAATGCGGCCATCGTGCGCATTGGCGACGGCAACCCGGCGTTCCGCTACGGCATCTCCAACAACGTGCAGTGGCGCGGCGTCTCGGTGTTCATGCTGTGGGATGCGCAGGTGGGCGGTGACGCCTACAACCAGACCAACCAGCGCATGTACCAGTACCAGCGCTCGAGCGACGTGGACCAGACCGGCAAGCCGCAGGACCTCAAGAAGCCGATCGAGTACTACGTGAATCTGTACGCCGCCAACACCCCCACGTCGTACTTCGTGGAAGATGCGAGCTTCGTGAAGCTGCGTGAACTCTCGGTGCGCTACCGGCTGCCCACCAGCTTCACCAGCAACCTGGCGCGCGTGGGCGTGAGCGGCATGGGCATCTCGCTCATCGGCCGCAACATTCTCACCTTCTCGCCCTACTCGGGCTACGACCCGGAAGTCGGCAACACGATTCTCCGGCTCGACAGCTTCGACTATCCGCGGTATCGCACGTTCACCACCAGCGTGGACATCACGTTCTGATGCGCGCCGCCTACCAGGTCTCAGGAGACTTCATGCATCCGATCCGGCTGTCCGTGACCCTCGTCGCCGCTCTCGTGCTGACGGGGTGTCAGGACCTCACGGTCGAGAATCTCAACGCGCCAGATCGCACCCGCGCGACGGCAGAGCCGATCTCGACCGAATCCTTCGTGGCCACCTCCTTCCGTACGTTCTGGGGAGTCTCCGGCCACAACAGTCGGCCCGCGTGGCTGCTGGCGACGGTCGCCGACGAGTTCACCTCGGGTTTTGCCGATTTCGGGCAGCTCGAAGTGTCCACCATCCCGCGCGACGCGTGGAACAACAGTGAGGTGTTTCAGCGGCGCCTGTCCAATGAAGCCCCGTGGTTCGATCTGTATCGCACCATCTCCGCCGTGAACGACGCGATTCAGGCGATCGACAACGGGGTCGTGATCGGCGATGCGACCCGCACGGCGCGTGCGAAGGCCATGGGCAAACTCATGCAGGGGCTGTCGCACGGATATCTGGGGCTGTATTTCGACCAGGCCGCGATCGTGGACGAGACGGTGCAGCTCGACACGATCCGTGGTGCGCCGGATTTTGCCCCGTATCCGGAGGTGATCGCGGCGGCAGTGCAACAGCTGGATGAGGCGATCGACATTGCGCAGAACGCTGCCATCAGTTTCCCGGCAGACAGCTGGCTGTTCACGGCACTCACGCGCGAGCAGTTCATTCGGCTGGCCAACTCGTATACGGCCCGCCTGCTGGCGTACGCCCCCCGCACGCGGGAGGAACGGGCGGCGGTGGACTGGACCGAGGTGATCCGTCGGGTGGACGCCGGCATTCAGGAGGATTTCGCGCCGATCGCCCAGCCGGATATTCTGGTCGATGACTGGAAGCGACTCACGGCGCGCCTGCGCACCGCCGGACGACCCAGCGATTTCGGGCGCCCGAGCTACTGGCTGGTGGGGCCAGCCGATTCGACGAATGGCTTTGTGAACTGGGTGAACAGCGAGCCGTCCACACGAGCCGGATTTCAGATGCGCACTCGGGATCGCCGCGTGCAGGGCGCCGCCGGCCCCGACGCGCCGGGCTCGTATGTGGGCTACAACCGCAACAACATCTTCCAGGTGGCGCGCGGCACCTACCGCTTCTCCTGGTACTATTTCCTGCGCTTCGGGACCGGCCTGAGCTGGCAGAGTGGGCCGCAGCCGGCGATGACGGTGGCCGAGATGCAGCTGCTCAAGGCCGAGGGGCTCATTCGCCTCGGGCGTGCGAGCGAGGCAGTGCCGCTCATCAACCAGACGCGCGTGGCGAACGGACAATTGCCCGGTGTGACAATTGAAGGGCCGCCGAACGAGCCGGGCTGTGTGCCGCGCAAGCAGAACGGCCAGTGTGGCAGTCTGTGGGATGCGCTGCGCTATGAAAAGGGCATTGAGGGGCTGGGCGTGAGCGGTGTCGTGCGCTTTTTCGACATGCGCGGGTGGCAGGGGTTGGAGCAGTACTCCCTGACCCAGTTCCCCATCCCGGGGCGCGAACTCGGCACGCTGCGCCTGCCCAACTACACGTTCGGCGGTCCAGGCGACCCGTCGAGCGCGCCGGCACCGGATGTGGAGCGTTGCCCCGTGAACCTGCCGCGCTGCGGTTGACCACCGACCGGCGCGAGCGATTCCGGAGGCGCGCTAATGTGATACATTACATGAACCGCCATGTCGCAAATATATGTGGCATGGCGGTTTGTGGTTTAGTCTGCCGGTGATTCTGGCGCTGAGCCGGCCACGCGAACCGGGGTGGCTCGACTACGCATCGTTCCGTCGCCAAGCGCTCCGCCTCCACGCGCATCGCCGTTTTCGCCCCAGCACCAGGCGATCCCATCGGTGTCGAGCGCGCAGCTGTGAAAGTCGCCCGAGGCGATCTGCCTGTACCGGCGGTTGCCCGCTACGCGCACCGGCTGCGATTGGGACTGTGCGCTGCCGTCACCGAGGCCACCGTTGTAGTTGGAGCCCCAGCACCAGGCCAAGCCGTCAAGATCGAGTGCGCAGACGCGATGGCGCCCGGGAGCGAGCTGCTGAAACGACAGTCCGCCTGAGACTGGCGCCGGCAGAAAGGTGTTCGGACGCGGCGGTGAGCCCTGTCCGAGTTGACCGTCCGACGCAACGCCCCAGCACCAGGCGCTGTTGTCCTCCTTGAGTCCGCAGGTGATCGATTCGCCCGCGGCCAGTTGTCGGAAGCGGCGATCGCGCACCGGCACTGGCATGCCTCGGTCGGAGAGGGTGCCGTCACCCAACGCGCCGCCGTCGCCCCAGCACCACCCCTCCCCCTCCACGGTCAGGCCACACGCGTGCTGTCGCCCGACCGTGAGCTGGACAAACCGATGCTCTCCGCCCACAAGCCGCGGCTCGGCGATCGGACCTGAGCCGAGCAGGTCGTCGCCTCGCTCACCATGGCGGTCCGTTCCCCAGCAGAGCGGGCGATCGGAGGAATCGGTGATGCAGGTGAAGTTCGTGCCGAGCGACAGCTGTCGTACGCCTTCCACGTCCAGCGTACCCGGGCGTGCACGAATGCGCACCGTGGTATCGGCGAGCGCGTAGTCCCGGTTGTCGCCCCAGCAGTACAGCTTGGCGAGCGAGTCGGTCGCGCACGCGTGGGTCTCGCCAGCGGCGATCCGTGCGAAGGGCACGGAATGCTGCAGTCGCGTGGGCACAAACCGATCGAGGGTATCGCCGAGTCCGAGCTGACCGAATCGGTTGGCGCCCCAACACCACGTGGTCCCGGTGTCATCGATCGCGCAGGTGAACTGCCCCCCCGCCACAATGCTCGAGAAGCGGGGCAGGGGTGCATCGACCGCGACGGTTGCCAACGAGTCGGCGGCCGTTGATGCGGGACCTGGCTGGGTGTCGCACGCAGCGAGCAGCCCAACCGCCGTGAGGGTGATCGAGGCGGGGCGAGCGAATCGCTGAACGTTCTGAAACAGTGAAAGCATCATGGCAATCAAACAGGGCGGACTGGGAAAACGAGCCCGAAATTGTGCGGTTGCGATTGGGCGCGCCCTTGGTCGGACTTGGCGCGGGGCGCGGGTGGTCGTGGTGCCGGATACGCCATGCGCGGCAGAATCGTTGCCGCGCGGCCACCAGCGATCGTTCCCGTGGCGGGCCAGCGTCGAGGTGCCGGGAGCACGGCTGCGAGGCGAGCCGACTCGGTGCGTGTGAGCGCTCGAGCCGACTTGCCGAAGTGATGCTGCGCAGCAGCCTCGATACCAAAGATCCCATCACCCCATTCGGCGAGATTCACATACAGATCGAGAATGCGATCCTTGGGCACGATGACCTCGAGCCACAGCGTGATGTAGGCCTCCAGTCCCTTGCGCACCCACGACCGTCCTTCCCAGAGAAAGATGTTCTTCACCACCTGTTGCGACAACGTGGATGCACCGCGTGATCGGCGGCCGGCGCGTCGATCGGCCAGCGCCTTTTCGATCTCGGTGAAGTCGAAGCCGTGGTGCAGGTAGAAGCGGTCATCTTCCGACGCGAGTACCGCGCGATACAGCGACGGCGCCACCGCATCGTGCGACACGACGGTGCGCTGCGGATAGATCGGACGCTCGCCATCGAGCACACGCTGCGCCGTGCGCGCGAGCATGATCGCCGTCGTCGGCGGCTGCATGAGGCGCAGCAGCAGCGTGAGCGGCAGTGGGAGCAGCAACGCGCCCAGTGACGTCCAGGCCAGTCGTCTGGCCCATCGTCGCCAGCTCATGGTTCACGCAGGTGAGGAGGCGTCTCAGGCGGCTGCCGTTTCCAGCGTCGGTGATGCCAGAAGTATTGCCCGGGAGTGCGACGCACTTCGGCTTCGAGTCGTGCGGTGAACGAGGCGACGATCGTGTCCACGTCATGTTCTCGCTGGCCGGTGATCCGCACGGGCACCGTATCGAAGACGATCCGGTAGCGACCATCGGGGCGACGCAGGCACGCGGCGAAGAGCACCGGAGTCCCGAGGCGCAGCGCGAACACGCCAGGACCACGCGGCGTGCGCGCGGGACGACCGAAAAACGGGACGAAGGTGGACGCGAGCCCGATGCCATCCTGATCGCAGAGGAAGGCGATGAGACGCCCCTCCGACAACGCGCGTGGCACACGGCGAACGGCGACGGCATCATGAATCACCTCCACGTCCATGGCGGCGCGCGTGCGGCGCAGATACGCGTCGAAGAGCGGGTTGGCCATGCGTCGCGTGATGGCGCTGACGGGCACACCGCGCGCCGCAATGTACGCGCCGCCGAGCTCCCAATTGCCGAGGTGTCCCGTGGCCAGGATGACCCCTTTGCCGTGGGCGAGTGCCTGCTCGAGCAGCTCCCACCCTTCGGTCTCGGCGACCATGTTCAGCAGCCGATCGCGTGGCGTCCCGGACAGGACGGCCGTTTCAATGGAGGTGCGCCCCAGACTTTCGTACGCGGCGCGCGCGGTGCGCTGGCGCTCGTGCGGTGGCATGTCGGGGAACGCCGCAGCCAGATGGCGTTCCACCACGCCGCGCCGAATACCGACCGGCCAGTAGGCGGCCCGTCCAAGCAGCGCCCCTGCGGCGCTGGCGACGCGCCAGCCGGGGATGCGCAGCAGCCCCACGATCACGCGCGTCGCGGCGTACTGCAGCCGATGCGCGAGCGATGTCGGAGCGGAAGGTTCGAACCCTTGGGCGGGTGGTGCCGTGGCGGTCATGCGAGTGGAGACGGGGAGCGAACCGATGCGGCGCGCCGTAACGACGGGATAAAACTCGTGCGGCGCCGTTCCGGAGGGAACGGCGCCGCACGATGGGCCAACGGGCAGGGCGCGAGCTGCGCCCCGCGACGTGGCTTAGTTGGACAGCGTGATGAGCACGCGACGGTTCGTCGCGCGGCCGTTGTCCGTGTTGTTCGGCGCGAGCGGGTTGCCCTCGCCGGCCGTGCTGGTGGTGATGCGGGAAGCCGCAACACCCTTCGACACGAGGTAGTCACGCACCTGATCGGCGCGCTGCTGGCCGAGGCGGGTGTTGGACGCCTCGCTGCCGATCGCGTCCGTGTTGCCCTGGACGTTGATCGAGCGGCTCATGTTGACCGATTCCACGAGCGATGCCGCGATCTGGTCGAGGACCTTGCGGGCCTCTTCCGTGATGGCATCCTGCGCAAAGGCGAACTGCACGGCGCCGATCACGACCGGGCGGCCCGGGACTTCGACGCGCACGGTGTCGAGACGCGTGGTGAAGACCGTGTCACGCTGCACGACACGCTCGATGACCGTATCGACGCGCGGACGGCGCGGGCTGGTGAAGAGGGCGATGGACACGCCCGCCTGACCACCGATGTTGATGTGGCTGTCGCGGAACTCTGGCGCGATGTTGGGGCTATCCTCACCACTGCTCTGGTTGGCGATGCCTTCGATGCGGAACGACCACATGTCGTTGAGCGCCAAGCGCAAGCCGAGCAGACCCGAGACGCCACCGCCACGCGGGGCAACCTGACGCTGACGACCAAATGCGTCGTAGGCGTAACCGCCGCCAACGAGCAGCTTCACCTTCTCGGTGAGGGGGGCGTTGTAGAGCAGCCGGTAGTTCCACAAGGTATGCGAGACGCGATTGAGCGAGTCGTATACCGCAATGCCGGTCGCAGCGCGATTGACATCAGCGTCGGCGTAGGACAGATCCATCTCGAGCAGCAGGTTCCGAAGGATGTAGACGCCTGCGCGTCCGCCGCCGCCGAAAGCTGCATCGAGCTGCTGCGACTCACCAAAGCTGGTGAACCGACCGAAGCCGCCGATTTCCACCGCGCCCTGCCGCTGCGCCTGAAGCGAAGCTGGCAGACCGAGGGCAATCACAGTGCCCAGCGCGAACGAAGCAAGTGTACGCATATTCCTCCCGTGAATGTGACAAGACCGACGGACCAGACCGCCAAATGCCTGCAGGATGACAACACGGCCAAGGCAAACTGCACATTGGCGCGAAGGCATCCGCTGACCCGGCGTGTCCGGAATCCCGAATGGACTCCGACCGAAGACGCCCGCGCGGTTGCCACGCACCAACTTACGCAACATTTGCAAGAGAGCAACCTTTCACGGGTCACGAACTTGGACAATTCGCACGCCGCGCGCCCCCGATGGACCGTCACGACACGCGTTCCGGCCCGTTTTCGATGGACATGATGACCGATTGGTGGACGATCCATCACGCCCCCATGTTACAAGTATAGTGGCGCGCGGCGATCAGGTCAGCCTCGCGCAAACCGCGGCACAGGGGCGGCGCGGCGCGTTCGTGGGGCTCCTCAGCAACGCGGCGCTGGCCGTGGTGAAGCTGGTGGCCGGCTTGGCGGGTAACTCGTACGCGCTCGTGGCCGACGCCATCGAGAGCGCCGCCGACGTGGTCGCCTCCCTGGTCGTCCTCGGCGGCCTCCGATTGGCGGCGCGCGATGCGGACGACGACTACCCGTTCGGCTACGGACGAGCGGAGCCGCTGGCCGCAGCCGCGGTCGCCCTCATGCTCCTGGGCGCGGCCTTCGGCATCGCCTGGGAGGCGGCGGCGGCAATCCGCACCCCCCATGGCGCGCCAGCCGCCTGGACCTTGGCCGTCCTGTTGGCGGTGATCGTCATCAAGCAGGCGCTCTTTCGCCGACAGCACGCGATTGGCCAGGCGGGCGGATCGCCGGCGGTGCAGGCGGACGCCTGGCATCATTTGAGCGACGCCGTGACATCCGGCGCCGCCTTCCTTGGCATTGCCCTGTCGGTGCTCGCCGGTCCCGGCTGGGAGGCCGCCGATGACTGGGCCGCGCTCGTGGCCGCGGTCGTCATTGCGATCAACGCCGTCGGCATGCTGCGGCCGGCGGTCGACGATCTCATGGACCGCGCTCCGGAGCCCGATGTCCGGGAACGCATCCTCGCCGCCGCGTACTCCGTCCCCGACGTGCGCGCCCTCGAGAAGCTGAAGGTGCGACGGGTGGGCACTGCGCTCTTCGTCGACCTGCATGTGCAGGCCGATCCTGCGCTCTCCCTGCACGACGCGCACATTGTCAGTGGCTGCGTGAAGACGGCCATTCGACGAGCCGTCCCGGTGGCGGCCGGCGTGCTCATTCACATGGAACCGTTCGAACCGACCTCCTCATGACGCTTCGTCCCACCTTCGCCACGATGGAGCGGGCGGCCATCGACGCGCTGCTCGCGCGGCATGTCGTCGCGCGTCTCGCCTATACGCATCGTGATCGCGTGGATATCGAGCCGATCCACTATGTCTATGTCGACGGCTGGCTCTATCTGCGCACCCAGCCCGGCACCAAACTCTCCACGCTGATTCACAATCCGTGGGTCGCGCTCGAGATCGATGAAGTCCGTGCGCTCTATGACTGGGAGAGTGTGGTGGTGCGTGGCCGATTGCAGCTGCTCGACGATGGACCACACGACGCGGCCCGTACGCGGTATCGTGTCGCCGTCGAGGCGATTCGCACGCTGGTGCCCGAGGCGTTCACCGCCGACGATCCCACCCCCGGTCGCGTGATCGTCTGCGCGCTCTACGTCGATGACGTGGAAGGACGTCGCGCGACGCCGGCAGGTGTCGCATGACGCCGGCCAAGCGCTCGAAGAAGGCCGCCGCACGCGCGGTGGCAGCGCAGGACGTGCGCACGATGGCGCTGCCGTCGCTCTCCCCGGTGGCACCGGGTCAACGGCTCTCGCTCGGCGATCGCGCGGCCGCCCCGCCGTCGGCGCTGCCGCCACGCAAGGAGCTGGCCGAGCACACCGAGCACCTGCTCGGTCGGCTCGAATCGCTACAAGCGGACTTCCACGCCGACGGTCGCCGGGCGCTGCTGCTCGTGTTGCAGGGACGCGATGCCGCCGGCAAGGACGGCACCATTCGGGCCGTGATGGGCGCCTGCAATCCGATGGGCGTGCGCGTGGCGGCCTTCGGGCCACCGAACACGCGCGAGCGCTCGCACGACTATCTGTGGCGTGTGCACAAGGTCATGCCGGCGCGTGGCGTGATCGGGGTGTTCAATCGCTCACATTATGAAGATGTGCTGGTGGTGCGCGTGCGCGGCCTCGCGCCGGCTGACGTCTGGAAGCCGCGGTTCCGACAGATCGCCGATTTCGAACGCATGCTCGTGGAGAACGACACGGTCATCGTGAAGTGCTTCCTCCACATTTCGCGCGACGAGCAAAAGGTGCGCTTGCAGGAGCGGCTCGACGATCCGCGCAAGAACTGGAAGTTCCGCCTCGGTGATCTCGAGGATCGCGCGCACTGGGACGACTACACCGCCGCGTACCGCGACGTGCTTGCCAAGACGAGTACGCCATCCGCTCCGTGGTACGTCGTGCCGTCCGATGACAAGCGGGTGCGTAACTACTTCGTGGCCCGCCTGCTCGTGGAGACGCTGTCGTCGCTCGACCTGTCGTATCCGCGCATGGATCCGGACGTGGCCAAGGCGGCAGACGGATTCGCGTGATGGGGTGTCTGGTGGCCTCGCGCCGGTAGTGCCGATACTACACCTCATGCGTCGTTTCACCTCGATCGCCGTGGTGCCCCTGCTGCTGCTGTTGGCCGAAGCCGCCGCGGCACAGCCGCGTCCCGATGGCTCCTCCGGCGGGGGACGCGCGCCGGTCTCGCTGCGCGACTATTCGGAGCGTCGCTTCGCGGGCCCCGATGGGTTGCAGTCGCTGGCAGTCTACGCCGTCGAGCTCCTTCCTGACGGGGCGCTCTGGATTGGCACGGAGGCCGGCCCGCACCGCATGGTGGGGGCGCAGTTCGAGCAGGTGCCGATTCCCCTGTCGAATGCGCACGTCCGGGCGATCACGCAGGACGCCAGCGGTTCCGTCTGGTTTGGTACCCGGATGGGGGTCGTGCGTCGCGCGCCCGATGGTCGCATGACCGTGTACGATGGCGCGCATGGCGTACCGGCAGGCACCGTGTTCTCGCTCGTGGTGACCGATGGCATCGACGGCACGGAGCGCGTCGTGGCCGCCACGAGCACGGGCGTGGCGTACTTCGCGGACTCCACGTGGCAGCGCATGCCGCTACCCGAAGGCATGCGCGCGGAAGGTCTCGTGGTTACCCCACGACCGCGCGCGGGACGGCCCGATGAGCTGTGGCTGGGAGGGGCGACCGGTCAGGCAGCGCGGTGGGCCGACGGCGAGTGGCAGGCGGTCTATGCGGCCGGCTCGGGCCTTGCCATGCGTGCGCTCGAGCGATTTCTCGTGGTCAAGAATCAGGCCTCCACATTGTACGCAGCGACCGATCTCGGCGTCTTCCGGTTTCAGGACGACGGGGCGCGCGGCAGCTGGGCGCGCCTGCCCGGGTCGCCGGCGTTCGCCTATCGCCTGGCGTGGGTGCCAACGGCCGAGGGGGCGGGCGAGCTGTGGGTGGGAACGCTGGATGGCGTCCTCATGCGTCAGCGGGGCGCCGCGTGGGATACGATCGTGGTGCGCTCGGCCGACCCGCGGACGCCACTGCATGCGCTGCTCGGCGTGCCCGGCCACGGTGGCGGGTTTGCCGTGTACGTCGGCACCTTCGGTGACGGCCTCGTTCGCATGAGCGTCGGGCGCGCCGCGACGCTTCAGGCTCGCGACGTTGCCGTGCGACTCAGCATCGGCGCGGTTCTCGAGGAACCGCTCGGTGAAGCGGGCACCGCGTGGCTGAGTACCGCGGGATTCGGGGTCATCGAGGTTGGTCCGGACGGTGCGCGCACCGTTGTCGATCGCGAGGGAATCGTCGACGGTCGCGCCACCTCGCTGCTCGCGCGGACAGGAGCGACTGGTGCGCGCGAAGTCTGGGTGGGTGCGGTGCGTGGTGTGCGCGTCTTTCAGAACGGGCGATGGACGGTTCGTGATGGAGCGCTCGGCCCGGTGCATGTGCGCGGTCTGGCCGAGGAACGGCGGGGAGACACGACCTCGGCCATGCTTGCCGCCACGATGCAGGGCCTGTACGCGTGGCACGGCTCCGACTGGGCTCGCGTGCCCGGCTCCCCCGACGCACCGGTGCACGCGGTGCTCGGGGCAAGCGTCGACGACCCAACCCTCTGGATCGCAGGCGCGTTCGGCACCATGGTGCGCGACGGTGGCGTGTGGCGCACCGACTCCTCGCATCTGGCCGTGGGGTATCGCGGTCAGGCACGACAGTTCTGTCGGCTCAGGACAGCGCGCGGCGCGTGGGTGCTGCTGGCAACCGAGCACGGCGTCCTGATGCGGTCGTCGCGAGACAGCGCGTGGCAGCAGTTGCCAGACGCGCTGCGCGCGCCCCTGTACAGTGAAAATGCGTACGATATTCGGTGCGATGACGCTGCCCGGGTGCTCGTGGCGACCGCCGCTGGCCTGGTGGTGTATGACCTGCATGCTGACGATCCTGCGGAGTGGCGGCTGACAACGATGCTCGGTATCGCGGATGGGTTGCCGAGCCCGGTCGTGCAGGCCATCGGGCAGGGCGGCGCGCCCGGACCGCGATGGATCGGTACGGGCCAGGGACTTGGTCGCGTCGATCTGGCGTCATTGCCGGTCCCCGAGCGCGCCGACTTCACCATGTTGTTGTCGCAAGGGGTGGAGAACACGCCGATCGAGGCGGGTGGTGTGGCACCGTTCTCCGAAAATCGGCTTTCAGTGCGCCTGATGCTGCCGACGTTCCATCGCGAAGAAGATCTGCGCTATCGCATCGAGCTCGAGGGTCCGACCGCCGTCCCGCCTTCCGCGTGGTCGAACTCGGCCGAGATATCGTACGCCGCGCTCGCCGCCGGCACCTATGTCGTGCGAGCGCGCGCCCGCGACTATGCGGGCCGCGAGTATGGTCCGCTCGAGCAGTCGTTTCGCATCGCCTATCCGCCGTGGCGTTCGCCGTTGGCGTTTGCCGCCTATGGGCTGTTGGTGATGGCGGGCGCAGCGCTCGCGCACCGCTGGCGACTGCGCACGCTGCGCGCACGCGCGGAACAGCTTGAAGTCAACGAACGTCGCGTGCGCGCGAGCGAGGCGCAGTTCCGAGCACTGTTCGATCGCGCGCACGACGCGAATCTGCTGGTGCGCGATCAGCGGATCGTGCTGGCGAATGCGGCGGCGGAGGTGTTGTTCGCATCGACAGAGCATTCGCTGGCAGGGCGCCCGTTGCCCGCACTCGATGCGCCAGACGATGTGGCGGCTGGCGACGGCGCGAGTTGGGAGTCTCAGCTGGTGCGTTCCAACGGCGACGTGGTGCCGGTGCAGATCGTGGTGACGCTGGTGTCGCGCGACGATGAGCCGCTGCAGCACTGGGTGCTGCGCGATCTCTCCGCCATACGGAACGCGGACGCCGAGCGACAGCTGTTGGAGTCGCAGGTGCGTGAAGCACAGAAGCTCGAGTCGTTGGGCACGTTGGCGGGCGGTGTGGCCCACGACTTCAACAACCTGCTTGGCGTGATTCGCGGCAATGCCGAGTTGGCGCGTGAGTCGCTGCACGATCCCGACGAAGTGGCCGATCATCTGTCGGCGGTGCTCGACGCGAGTGAGCGAGCGCGTGATCTGGTGCGTCAGATTCTCACGTTCAGCCGTCGGTCCACTCCGCATGAAGGCATCGTGGATCTCGGCGCGGTGGTGCGCACGCTGGTGCCGATGCTGCGCTCCTTGATCCCGCGCACCGTTGATCTCGTCGTGCGTGGCGGTGATGACGCGTACCCCGTGCGTGGCGACCTCACGCAGCTGCAGCAGCTGTTGTTCAATCTGTGCAGCAACGCCGAGTACGCAATGCGCCCCACGAACGGTGGACGTTTGGAGATCGAGCTGGGTCGGTGTGATGCCAACGAGGCGTTTGCCACGGGTGGTGTGCGTGCGGTGTGCGTGCGTGTGCGTGACAGCGGTGTCGGCATGCGCGCGGCCGTTCGCGAGCGTGTCTTCGAACCGTTCTTCACCACGAAGCCCACGGGTGAGGGGACAGGGCTGGGGCTCTCGGTATTGCACGGCATTGTCGTGTCGCACGGCGGTCGTGTGCGGGTGGAGAGTACCGAGGGCGTTGGGACCACGTTCGAGGTGCAGTTCCCGCTGCTCGACGCCGAGGACGCGGCGTCGGTGCGGGGGGCTGCGCTGCCTGAGCCGGTTTCTGTGCAGCGGGCGTCGCCGTCGGCGGAGGACGTCTGCGTCGGCGCGCAGGTCGTGCTGGTGGATGACGAGCCCGCGGTGGCGCGCGTGGTGGAGCGGGCGCTCACGCGGCTCGGCTGTCGGGTGCGGACGTTCAGCGTGTCGCGCGAGGCCTTGGCGTTCGTGGAGCAACCGGGCGTGGTGGTGGATCTCGTCGTCACCGACCAGACGATGCCGGGTCTCACGGGCGATGACCTCGCTGAGGCGGTGCATCGGGTGCGGCCGGATGTGCCGGTGATTCTGGTGACCGGGTACAGCTATCGTCTCACGGCGGAGCGTCTGGAGGCGGTGGGGGCCACCGCAGTCCTGCAGAAGCCGGTGCCGCTGGAGGAGCTGAATCGTGCGGTTCGCGAGGCGCTCCAGCATCGGACACCGAATGCCACGTCGGCGCGTTGACTGGCATGTTCGCCAATCTGCTTCCGCTGCTCGGCTGGATCTTCGGCACGTTCCTCGCCTCGCTGGGGGCCGTGGTGACGGCCGACGCGGCGGCCCGCTTCTACCTGCAACTCGATCGTCCACGCTGGGCGCCGCCCGCGTGGTTGTTCGGACCCATGTGGTCATTGCTGTATGTGCTGATGGCGGTGGCGGCGTACCGGGTCTGGCGCATTGACGGCTTTGCCGGGGCGCGATTCGAGCTCGGGCTGTACGTGGTGCAGCTGGTGCTGAATGCGGCGTGGAGCTGGTTCTTCTTTGTGCGTCGCACGGGGCTTGGCAGCACGATCGAAGCGGCGATGCTGTGGGTGGGCGTGGCGGCGACGATGGTGGTGTTCTGGCAGCGGGACTCGTTGGCCGGGTGGCTGTTCGTGCCGTACCTGGCGTGGGTAACGGTCGCGACGGCGCTGACGATCTCAGTGTGGCGCCGGAATCCGGAGCTGTTGTCGGGGCAACCGGTGGCTTCGCGGTAGGGCTGGTGGGATGGTAGGTGGTGGGTTACGTTCATTGGTCTGTGCCGGTGGCGTGTTGCACCGGAACGGGACGTAGCGCAGCCCGGTAGCGCACCTGAATGGGGTTCAGGGGGTCGCGGGTTCGAATCCCGCCGTCCCGACTATGCAGGCCAACGACTTACGACGCCGGTGATCCTCAAGGGACTCACCGGCGTTTGTCGTATGTCACCCGAGAATCACCGGGGCGCTCATGAAACAGCCATGGGTGCCCGGAACTTCTCAAGCATCGCTCTGGTGTTCTTCGCGACCAAGGCGCTGAAACGATATTCACCAACAACCGCGAGCGAGAGATTGGTCAGGAAGATCTGCTCTCCCTCACTCACGAAAATGCCATGATCGAAGAAATACGTGTTGATGGTGTCGTTTCGTGATTTGTAGTGCAGATCGAATGACGATGTGACGTCCAGCTTCGAATCGAAGATCGGTTTCCCCTCCTCTACGAGATGTTCGTTGAGGATCACGGGATGTCGTTCAATGCGTGAAAGATGCGTGCTCAGGAAGTCTTGCCAGGCAGAGTTGTCCTTCGCGGATCCTGATGGGTGCAGTTTGGGGAAGAACGAGAAGAACTGCACAAAAATTCTGGGATTGACGGTTTTTGCCACGGCGATGAACTCTCGAAGGAACCACAACGAACCCAGATGCCGTTTCATGTGCCGCATCGATATGGCCTTCGTCAGGTTCTTGACCTCGGTACCCTTCTGTTTGTAGCTGAGCCCTCCGACTGAAATGAAGACTCGTCTGTTCGTGAGGGGATGGCGTACGAAACCTGCCGAGTAGGAGAAGAGCGCACAAATGTTCGCGTCATCGAACACGATGTACAGCTCGAGATCCAGCCAGTTCAAGTGATTGTTCGCGATGTGATTCGCTGGCAGTGATGGATCAATGGACTGAACAAACGCTTCCATGTCCTGCAAGAGCTCGGCACTGATTTCGTGCGGAGCATAGCATTCGATCGCATAGTGCTTCTTGCGGGTTGACTTCACGGTCCCGTCCTGAGAAATGGCCACGCCGACGAGGGACGAGACCGTCCCGGATCTAATTGAATGTCGGGTGTGAGCCGCCCCAGGTTGACTGGGGATTCCACTGTCTGAGCGATTGGCGTCAGGGAAACGCACGAGCGGCTGACGGAAGAGGAACTCTGCGCGGTCCTCGCGTACGAAGCGGTGCATCTGCGGCGCCGCGACCCACTGCGCCTCTTTTCGCGTCGGGAGCTGGCTTTGCTGCTGTTCGGGCTCCCGGTCATGCGTCGCCTTACCGCCGATCTGGAGGACGCGGTCGAGCTGACGGCGGATGATGAAGTCGCGCAGCACCTCACGCTCGCCTCCTCGCACACCTCCACGGGTTCACTGGTCGCGGCCGCTTGTGCACTGCTGCTCACCTGGAGCTCAG
>JAABRL010000058.1 GCA_011390935.1 Gemmatimonas sp. | reverse complement strand
GGGCGCACCCCGCGAGGGGGCTCGACACCCTTCCCTTGTCGAGCCGACCCTCCGATGTTCAACGCATGCGCGATCCCATCGATCCCACCCCGAGTTCCGACGCCGTGCCATCGCCCCTGCTCGAGGAGCCGGCGGGCGCAACCTCGAGCGCCACGAAGCGCACCTTCGCGCGCCGACATTGGGGGAAGCTCACCCTCGCGGCGTTCATCATCGCGCCCACGATCGTGTTCGCGCTCTGGGCGGCGATCGGGCTCAACTTCATTTATTCATCGGGCGAACGTGCGGGTTTTGTCCAGAAGGTGTCGCGCAAGGGGTGGTTGTGCAAAACGTGGGAGGGGGAGATGGCCATCTCCACCATTCCCGGCAGCATGCCGCAGCTGTGGTCGTTCAGTGTCCGGAGCGATTCGGTGGCGGCGGCGATCGAAGCGACCAACGGCAAGCGTGTGGTGCTCGAGTACGAGGAGAAGCCGTGGGTGCCGACGACGTGTTTCGGTGAGACGAAGTATTTCGTGAAGGGTGTGCGCGTCGTGGGCGACGCGCCGCAGCCGCAGTAAGCGCCGCGTGCACAACGGGCGCACACGCCATCTGCGCACCCGGATCCGGTCAATACGCATCTTTCACGCCAGAGCGTGACGCCTGTCACGGCCGTGGACGCGCCTGTGCACGGTGCCGAGCGCGCAAGCCCTTTCGACGCGCGCTCGGTCGTGCAATGTTACGTGGACGCCGACCCGTTACGTAATCGTGTCGTGCACGTGGTTGCACCACACGCCGGTTCGGTGTGCAGGCTCCACTCACTCCCTGAAGGAGTTCCAAACATGTCTACGCGTGTCCTCAAGCTGGTCGGTTTCGCTGGTGCCCTTGCCCTCCTTCCGGCAATCGCCGGTGCGCAGGATGCCCGCGCGATTTCCTTCGGTGTCATGGGCGGCCTGTCGCTCCCCATGGGCGACCTGTCCGACGCCGTCGAGAGCGGCTACAACATCACCGGCAGCATCTACATGCCGTTGGCTGGCAAGCTCAAGCTGCGCGGTGACGTGGGTTACGAGAGCTTTGCCGGCAAGGGTTCCAACAACATCGCCGGTTTCGACTTCAACGTCCTCTCGGTGACCGGCAACGTGATCTTCCCGCTGGGTATGGAGCGGGCTGAGGGCGGCATTCGCCCGTATCTGATCGGTGGCGGCGGACTCTATCGCGGCACGACCAAGGCCACACTCGCCGGCATCAGCGGCTCGACGTCGAGCAATGATCTCGGCATCAACGTGGGCGGCGGCTTCGAGTTCAAGCTCTCCGGCTTCACCACCTTTGCTGAAGCGCGGTTCGTGAATGTGTTCGGCGATGGCGACAGCTCGAACTGGATCCCGATCACGTTCGGCATTCGCTTCTAATGCCACCATGGTGCGCTCTTGGCGCACCAGTGAGTTTTTGACTCGGCCCGTCGCACACCATGCGGCGGGCCGAGTGTATTTTCCGGGACGTCGTGTCGATCTCCCTTCTCGACGCTGATCGTGCGTGCTTCCGTCGTGGGAGCGCCAACGCACACGGCGGCGTTCACCTCCCATGACCTCCTCCGAGTCTCCGATTCTCGTTGTCGGCGCCGGCATTGCCGGGCTTGTGGCCGCCATCGACCTGCATCGTGCTGGCCGTTCGGTGCACGTCGTCGAAGCGGCGCCGGAGCCCGGCGGGCGTGTGCGCACCACGCGCCGAGATGGATTTCAGCTCGATCACGGCTTCCAGGTGCTCTTCACCGCGTACCCGGTGTTGAACACCTACCTCGATCATGCGGCGCTGCAGCTGCGCCCGTTCCTGCCGGCCGCTCGCGTCGTCCGTGATCGTGGCACACCAGCGTTGGTGGGTGATGCGCTGGCCGATCGCTCGCTGCTGTTGCCGTCCCTCATGGGTGGCGCACTGCCGGTACGCGACCTGTGGCGCATGCTGCAGCTGCGCCGCGCGGCGATGGCGCTCTCCGTGGACAGCTGCTTCGAGACGCGTTACGCCCGCATGAGCACCCGGGACTTCCTGCGCGCCTGGGGGTTTTCGGCGCGCACGATCGACGGCTTCTTCGCTCCGTTCTACGGCGGCATTCTGCTCGACCGGTCGCTGTCCACGCGCGCGAGCGTGCTGCTGTTCACGTTCAAGATGCTGGCAGAGGGGCGAACCGCCGTCCCCGCCGCCGGCATGGGCGCGATTCCGGCGCAGCTCGCGGCGCAGTTGCCCGCGGGGACCGTGCAGTACAACGCCCGCGTTCGGGCACTGCATGTGGTGGACAACGTGGCGCGAGGGGTCGTGCTCGACGACGGCACCACGCATGACGCGAGCGCGGTTGTGCTCGCGACCGACCTGCTCACTGCACACGCGCTCACCGACACGGTACACGTCACCCTCGATGAACCACGCGCGGTACTCGGCTGCACCACGCTGTACTACGCCAGCGAGCGTGCACTGCTGCCAGGCAAGGCGCTTTGGCTCAACGCACGCGCCGATGCCACGGTGAGTCACGCGGTGACCATGACCGAGGTTGCACCGAGTTACGCACCCGACGGACGGCACCTCATCGCCGCAACGGTTCTGGGTGAGGCGGCGACGCGCGACGATGAGACACTCGATCGTGCGGTGCGCACCGATCTCGCCACGATGGCCAGCGAGCCCGCGACGCTCGATCGCGTTGCGGTGTGGCGTGTACCGATGGCACAGTACGCACAGCCGGTGGCGCGTGGTGATGTGGCCACCCCATCGGCGCACACACCGCTGCGTGGCCTGTTGCGCGCGAGCGAGGTGTTGCACTCCAGTTCGCTCGATGGTGCTGCGCGCGGCGGGCAGCTGGCGGCGCAGGCCATTCTTACCCCGGAGTCGATTGCATGATGAAGACACGTTGCACTACGCTGCTGATGGCCGCGCTGCTCGGCAGCGCCGTAGAGCTCGATGCGCAGGTCACCGGCCGCGATGTGAACACGGAACGTCGCGCGCGTGCCGGCGTCTTCCTCGAACCGGGGTGGCACCCGTATCTCGCGGTTGGCCCCGCGATTCCGCTTGGCCGGCTGGGTGAGCTGACGACGCTCGGCGTAAGCGCCGAAATCGGTGCCTGGCTGATTGATCCAGGGCGCGCGTGGCCCGGGCTTGGCGTCGAGTTGACCTACGCGTCGTTCGGTGTCAACACCGAGGAACCCATCAGCGGCCGTTTTCAGATGTCGGGCGCGCAAGCGCGCATCACCAGCAAGGGAAAGCAGCGCCTGTTCTTCGATTGGTTGGGAGGCTACGGCTCGGTGGGCGCTGGGGTCTTTCGGTTTGGTGCGACGGGGGCGGCCACGCGCACCGCCGCCGGTGCGACGGCAAGCGTGGGGATGCTGGTGCCATTCGGTGGACGTGAAGGCTTCATCGAAACCCGCCTGCAGCATCTGTTCAGTGGCGAGACGCTGGGGCGCGGGAACGGCATCACGTATGCGCCGTTGCTGTTCGGCTTGCGGTTCTGAACAGCACGCAACCGGATGCACCAAGGGCGCCGACCATGTGATCGGCGCCCTTTATGCATTCACCCACGAGTGCGACGATCAGAACTTGATCGACACGCCGAGGAAGAGCTCGGGCGCATCGGCGAGACCAAGCTGCGCGAAGCCGCCGAGCTTCGGCGTGAACATGTAGCGGCCGCCAAGGTTGATGCCGACCACGGTCGTGCTGGCGGAGCCGTCGCTGCCAAGGATCGTCTCGACGCTCGTACGTGCGATACCGAGTGACAGACCACCGAAGAGATCCAGTTCCGGCAGGCTCGGAATCGCGTAGTGCACGTTCGCGTTGCCCACGATCCACGTGGTTGACGCATTGAAGCCGAGCACGTCCTGGCTCTGGTAGGCGAAGGTACCACCCACGCCGAGCGTGATGTTCGGAGCGAGTTCCAGCAGGCCGACTTCCACGCCGCCACCGAAGCCCGTCGGGCCAGTGACGATGCCGAGGTTCACGAGCTTGGTGCCGACGCCGAATGCGGCATCCTGTGCGGAGGCGGACGCAAACGGAACGAGGGCGGCTGCAGCGAGGGCGACGGTGAGCGTGCGGAGAGACTTCATCATGTGTGTTGGGGCTTGATGTGAACGGGAGTACCACGCGGTGGGCCTAATATACAGGCGGGATCGTTACACGAAAGCCGCCACGCATCCTTGCGTGGGGGATCGCGGCCTGCCCATGCATCGCGTCAGAGCCGCCCCCGCGCCAACTTCACCTGCCGCGCCACCGCCTCTGGTCCCGTCCCGCCATCCACGTTGCGCATGGCCAGCGACGCTTCGATGCCAAGCGCGTCCATCACGTCCTCGCCGAACAGCGCGTGCGCGGCGCGCACCTGCGCCATCGGCAACTCGTTCAACTCCACCTCGGCCTGTTCCGCTTCCCGCACAAGTCGTCCCACGGCCCCATGCGCCTCGCGGAACGTCGCACCCTTGCGCACGAGATAGTCGGCCAGGTCCGTGGCCATCATCGCACCCGTCACCGCCGCGCGCATGCGCGCACGATCGAAGCGCAGTTCGGCAATCGCACCGGCCATCGCCGGCAGCACGAGCATGAGCGTGTCATACGCATTGAACAGGGCGCGCTTGTCGTCCTGCAGATCCTTGCTGTAGCCGCTCGGCAGCCCCTTGATGGTGGCCAGCATCGACACCAGGTCGCCGAGCACACGCGCACCCGAGCCGCGCGCCAGTTCGAACACATCGGGGTTGCGCTTCTGCGGCATCATGCTCGAGCCGGTGCTGAAGCGATCGCCGAACTTCACGAAGCCGAACTCGCTCGAGCCGTAGACGATCATGTCTTCGGCAATGCGCGAGCAGTGGGCCGCGGTCATGGCGCACACGAACAGCGTCTCGGCCACGAAGTCGCGGTCACCGGTGGCATCGATGCTGTTGGGCGAGATGGCCACAAAGCCAAGCGTCTCACGCAGCAGTTCGCGCGACACGGGGAATGCACTGCCGGCGATGGCGCCGCTGCCGAGTGGTAGTGTGGCCGTACCCGTCGCGGCGGCGGCGAGTCGCGTACGATCACGGTCGAGCGGCCAGAAGTGCGAGAGCAGCCAATGCGTGCCGCTCACGGGCTGCGCGCGCTGCAGGTGCGTGTACGCGGGCAACACGGCGTCGGTGAGCGTTTCGGCCTGCGTGAGCAGCGCCTGCTGCAGGTCGCGCAACGCGGCGTCGAGCGTGGTGCAGGCGTGCATCGTCCACAGGCGCGTGGCGGTGGCCACCTGGTCGTTGCGCGACCGGCCGGTGTGCAGCCGAGACGCGGGCGTACCCGCCTCTTCGTGCAGCAACCGGTCGATCATGGTGTGAATGTCTTCGTCGGTCTCGATCGGCTGCGCACCGGCGGCAATGCGCGCGCCCACGCGCTCGAGTCCGGCGTCGATCGCGGCGTGCTCCTCGCGCGACAGCACACCCGCTTGCCAGAGCGCGAGTGCCCAGGCCTGCGAGCCGCGCACATCGTGCGGCCAGAGGCGGAAATCGGTGGTGATGGAGCGGTTCACCGCGTCGAGCAGCGGGTGCGGGCCGGCCGCGAAGCGACCACCCCAGAGCTTGTGCGATCCGTCGCCCTCGGGCGTGGTGCCGGTCGGCGCAGCGGGTGAATCCGACGGCCCGACGGGCGCAGAGGACGAGTTCATGTCGACTCCTTCATGTAGCGGCAGTGCGGGCCGCTGGGCGGCCGCAGGAACGCTGCATAATGATTCTACCGCGTGGGGTGGACAAGGCGACGCCCCTGATCGGCGCTCACGCGTGGGCGCGCGTGAGCGGTGTGAGGCGCTTCACCACGCGCTCGCGCGCCGTCACGGATCGGCAGATGATGAGCACGGTGTCGTCGCCGGCAATCGTGCCGAGAATGTCGTTCCAGCCGACGGCGTCGAGGGCGGCCGCGACCGGCTGCGCGCCCGACGGGACGGTGCGTGCGACCACGAGCGTCTGCACGCTGTCCATGTCCACCAGCAACTGCGGCAGCAGGCGCTCGAGCTGCGGCGTGGCGTCTTCGGTGGCGGCATCGGGGAACGCGTAGCGCGCGCGCCCCTGCGCGTCCGGGATGCGGGCCAGCCGCAGCTCGCGCAGATCGCGGGATAGGGTGGACTGTGTCACGTCCCACCCGCGCTGGTGCAGGAGGCGCCTGAGCTCCTCCTGGCTGGCGATCGCCTGCTCGGCGACCAGTTCGCGAATGGCGGTGTGTCGGGTGCTCTTGTCACTCACAGGTCACACTCGGACAAAGAGAAAGGGCGCCCGATTGACAGGGGGGCGCTGCAAGAATATGCATTCAGAGTGCATAGTATTCCTATCGGGGTCCTCGGCGCCAGCGGGTACGCGGGCCGAGAGTTGTGTGGCCTGATCGCGGCCCACCCACAGTGCCATCTGGCTTTTGCCACCGCGAACGAACGGCGGGGGCAGACGTTTCGCGTGCGCGGCGGCTCGCGCGTGCACGACATTCATATGATCGGCCACGACGAGGCGCCGCTTGGCGACGCGGCGCTCGTGTTCAGCGCGCTGCCGCACGGCGCCAGTGTGGAGTGGGTGGGGCGTGTGCTCGCGGCCGGTGCCAAGGTGGTGGACCTGTCGAGCGACCTGCGCCCGGGGCGCGGTGGCAGCACACATCCGCTGCCGGACAACGTGCCGGCGCAGGTGCCGTACGGCCTGCCCGAGCTGTTTCGTGAGGGCATCGCCGAGTCGCCCGTGGTCGCCAACCCGGGGTGTTATCCCACGAGCATTCTCGTGGCGCTCGCGCCCTTTGTGCGGGCGGGGTTGGTGTCGCCCGACGCACTCGTCTCGGTGGCCGCCGCCAGCGGGGTGAGCGGGGCCGGTGCGTCGCCCAAGGCCGAGCTGCTGTTCGCCGAAGTGACGGAAAACTTCCGCGCGTACGGCGCGGGGAACGTGCATCGGCACCTGCCCGAGATGACCGACAGTCTGCATCGGCTCGGCGGGTCGTTCGATCTGCTGTTCACGCCGCATCTGTTGCCGGTGGACCGCGGCATTCTGAGTACGATCACGGTGCCGCTGGCCGCGCCGCTCGCCGATCCGATGGCGGTGCTGCGCGAGGCGTATGCGCACGAGCCGTTCGTGGAAGTGACGGACGCGCTCCCGGCGCTCGCTGATGTCGTGCACCGCAATGTGGTGCGCGTGTCGGCCGTGACGGTGCAGCACGTGCGCACGCCCACGCTGCTGCTGTTCGCGGCGATCGACAATCTGGTGAAGGGTGCTGCTGGTCAGGCGGTGCAGAACGCCAACCTCATGCTCGGCCTCGACGAGACGGCCGGATTGCCGCTGTGAGCACGTCGCCGCGTCCGATCGTGGTGAAGTTGGGCGGGCGCACGCAGGCCGACTCGGCGTTGCCGTCGGCCATCTACGCGCTCGTGCAGGCGTGGCACGGTCGCGTGGTAATCGTGCACGGCGGCGGCGATCAGATCTCGGTGCTGCAGAAGCAGCGCGGGGATACGCCGCGCTTCGTGGGGGGACGGCGCGTCACCACCGAAACGGATCTGGAAGTGGTGCGCATGGCGCTCTCCGGGCTGGCCAACAAGCAGCTCGTGGCGGCGTTCGTGGCGGCCGGGCTCAAGGCAGTGGGACTGAGCGGCGAAGATGCGGGCATGTTGCGCGCCACGCCGATCGATGTGGACACGTTCGGATTCGCGGGCACGCCGGTGCATGTCGACGCGACGGTCCTCAACGTGCTGCTCGAGCGCGGCTTCCTGCCGGTGCTGTCGCCGGTGGGCGCGCACGAAGACATCGCGCGGGTGCAGCCGATGAACATCAATGGTGACGATGCGGCGGCCGCGATCGCGGCCGCGCTTGGCGCCGAGGAGCTGTTCTTCATGGCCGACGTGCCGGCCGTGCTGCGAGGCGATGGATCGCCGATCGGCATGATCACGCCGGACGACGCGCTGGCGTTGATTGCCGACGGAACGGCCGCTGGCGGCATGGCTGCGAAACTCGAGGCCGGGCTGCGCGCCGTGGCGCAGGGTGTCACGCGTGTGCGCATTGGTGATCTGGCCGCGCTGCCGCGAACCGGGGCGGGCACCACGCTCGTCGAGGCGCCCGCCGTCCGCTGATTCTGCATTCGCGCACCGCGATCTCGCGTGTGCCGTGTGTATCGCCCCCGCTGCGCTCGTCGCGACTTCCTGATTCCACCAGACCCCACGCCCGTGTCCACTGCGCTCTCTTCCGCTCCGACGGATGTCGCTCCGACGTCCGCTGCGCCACTGCCCTCGGCCATTCTGGGCACCTACAAGCGTCCGTCGCCGCTGTTCGTGCGCGGCGAAGGCGTGCGCCTGTTCGACGACACGGGCAAATCGTACCTCGACATGGTGGCCGGCATTGCGGTGATGTCGCTCGGCCACGGTGACGCGGGTGTGTCGCGCGTGATTCACGAGACGCTGGCAACGGGACTGATTCATACATCGAACCTGTATCGCACCGCGCCCGGTGAACGACTCGCCGAGTGGTTCGTGCGGCATTCGTTTGCGAGCAAGGTGTTCTACTGCAACTCGGGCGCCGAAGCGAATGAGGCCGCGTTCAAGTTCGCGCGGCGCTGGGCGCGCGCGCAGGGACACGAGCAGAAGGTCGGTATCGTCTCGCTGCGCGGCGCGTTTCACGGACGCCTGCCAGGCACGCTCGCGGCGACGGACCGGCCGAGCTATCGGCAGCCGTTTCTGCCGCTGATGGCGGGAGTGCAGATCGTGGAGCGCGATCTCGACGACCTGCGCGCGGCGCTCGACCCGGAGACGGTGGCGGCGGTGATCGTGGAGCCGATCCAGGGTGAGGGCGGCGTCCGCGTGCTCGAGCCCGAGTTCCTGCGCGCGCTGCGTGAACTCACGCACGAGCGTGACGTGTTGCTGATTCTCGATGAGATCCAGTGCGGACTCGGACGCACCGGGCATCTGTTCGCGCACGAGGGCGTGGGAATCGTGCCGGACATGTGCACGATTGCCAAGCCGATGGCGAACGGGTTGCCGATGGGCGCGGTGCTGGTGAATGAGCCGGTGGCCGGCGCGATGCAGCCCGGTGACCATGGCACGACGTTCGGCGGCGGGCCGCTGGTGGCGGCGGTGGCGGAGCATGTCGTGCAGCGACTCGCGGAGCCGGCGCTGCTGGCGCACGTGCGCGAGATGGGGTGTTGGTTGCACGGCGAACTGACCGCGATGATGCAGCGCACGGGGAAGATTCGTGCGATTCGCGGCATGGGGATGATGTGGGGGATCGACACGCACGAGCCCGCCGCCGCGATCGTGGGGCGCGCATTCGAGCGCGGGTTGCTGCTGGTGGGAGCGGGAGAGCACACGGTGCGATTGGTGCCGCCGCTGGTGATGTCGCAGGCGGAGCTCACTGAAGCGCTGGTGCTGTTCGAGGCGTCGCTGCGGGAGGAGTGAGGTGCGAGGGGTGCGGTTGAACCCTCGCGCCTCATACCTCACGGCGTCGCCCTACTACCCGTTCAGCGCGATCCGTGCACTGAGCATCAATGTCAGGAGAGATCGGCGCGCGACGCCCAGATCGCGCGTGCGCGGGTAGAAGGTCGAACCCTCGAGGCTTGAGGTGCGAGGGTCTGACTGCACCTGGTGTCACTGCATATTCCGCTGGCGCATTTCGCACCACCACAACATATTGCCGCCACTTCCTCGGCCTCCCGGAAGTACGTGCGTGTTGCTCCATGCACCGCACCGTGACGAGACGGTTCGCCGGCGGGGTGGTGTCCGTTCGAATGTGTCGATCCGGCGACGCATCCGAGGCTCGAACGGAACCGCCGGCCGAACGTCTCGCCACCCTTCGCGCAGTCCGGTCACGACTGTGCATCACACGTGGGCGCGCACCGCAGTGCGACGGTCTCCCACGCTAGATTGCAGTGCATGCGATCCGTCACTCAACGCCCCAATTGTTTTGTGTCGCGTGCGCGCTGTTTCCGCGCCGCCGCCACGCTGTCCGTTGCCGCAGCGAGCGGTCTCGCCCTCGCACCGCTCGAGGCACAAGCGCGAAACGACGCACCACCGCAACTGGTCGTGCTCATCACCGTCGACCAGCTGCGCCCCGACTACCTCGAACGGTGGGGGAGCGAGTTCACCGGCGGACTCGCGCGCTTCTGGACCAAGGGTGCGGTGTTCACCAACGCGGTGCACGATCACGCGACCACGGAAACCGCACCGGGACATGCCACGCTCGGATCGGGACGCTTTCCACGTCACACCGGCATCGTGCGCAACGAGGCCGGCGTCGGCGACCCGCAGACGCCGCTGCTCGACGGCGCGCGCGGCGGTGGTGCGTCGCCGTGGCGATTCCGCGGGTCGGCGCTGATCGACTGGATGCGATCGCGCGATCAGTGGGCGCGCGGGCTCAGCGTATCCCGCAAGGATCGCGGCGCGATCCTGCCCATGGGGCGGGCGCAGCAGTCGGCCTTCTGGTATTCCGTGGACGGACGCTTCGTCACCAGTCGGTACTACGGCGATACGCTCCCCACGTGGGTCAACCGCTTCAACGCGCGTGACTTCATCGGCGCGCTCGAGGGCGCGAGCTGGTCGCTGTTGCGGGAACCCGGCCTGTACACGGAACCCGACGCCATCGTGCGCGAGAACAGCGGTACGGACTATCTCTTCCCGCACAAGCTCCCCGAGGCACGGGCACGCCGCGCGTCCACGCTTACCGAGTATCCGGTCATGGATTCGCTCACCGTGCAGCTCGCGCTCGCCGGGGTGGAGGCGATGGAGCTTGGCGGACGCACCAGCACCGATTTTCTGGGCGTGTCGCTGTCCACAACCGATGCGGTTGGGCATCGCTACGGGCCGCAGTCGCGCGAGCTGCACGATCAGGTGCTGCGCGTGGACAAGTATCTCGGGCAGCTCATCGATTCGCTGTATGCCATGCGCGATTCCACGCGCATCATCTTCGCCCTGAGCTCGGATCACGGCGTGGCGCCCTATCCCGAGCTGTACTTCATGGGCGCGGACAGTGCACGCGGCCGAGTGGATGTGCGTCCCACGTTCGCCAAGGCACGCAGCGCGCTCGCGGCGCGTGGGCTCGAGGGTGATGTGCTCGAGTTCGAGTCGGGGATCGTGGTGCTCGATACGGCGCGTCTGCGCGCCAGGGGCGTGCCCTCCGATTCGGTGATTCAGGCGCTGCGTACGGAGTTCCGCGCGTTGCCCGGCGTGATGCGCGTGGACAACGTGGCCGAACTCTCGGCGCTGGCCGCACGCGGTGACGTGTACGCGCATCGGTGGCGCAACGCGATTCCCGACGACTTCAACGCCGTGCTCACCGTCACGCTCGAGCCGTACCACTACTGGTTCACCGTGTCATACGCCACGCACGGCATGCCGCATGAGTACGACATGCGAGTGCCGATCGTGTTTCTGGGCTCGCCGTTCATGGCCGGGAAGTACGATGTCCGGGCCCGCACGGTGGACGTCGCGCCCACGTTGGCTCACGTGCTGGGTATTGTGCCGATCGAACCGGTCGACGGGACCGTGCTGACCGAAGCGCTCCAGGGCGACGTGCGTACCGGAACGCCCAGCGGCGCTCGACCCACGCCGGCGCCGGCTCCGCCACGCCGCCGGTAGCGTTTATGCTTCAGCATGGCCGATCGCTCCCTCACCCCGCTGCACCAGGCGTTTGACGAAGCGCGCTTCGGCGCGCGTCGTACACTGAACCTGCGTGCACAGCAGCCCACGGTGGCCGAAGCGCTGCTGCGGTGTGAGCAGTGGTTGCGGCAGCAGCAGGTGGACGGTGCGACGGAGGTCCTGGTGATCACCGGCCGCGGGCTGCGCAGCGAAGAGGGTGTGAGCCCGGTGCGCGGCGCGATCGCGGCGCTGCTGCCGTCGCTGCGACGTCGCAACGTGGTGCGCGAGTTTTCGGAGCACACGGCGGGCTCGTTCGTGGTGGCGCTGGCGCCGGTGCGTGCGCTGTTCGAGGCTCCCAAGCGCCGCCGCGAGAAGCCGAGCGACAACGTGCCGGCGCCGGTGAGCCCGCAGCTGGCCGCGCTCGAGGCGGACACGCTCGATCTGCTGCGCGAGCTGGCCCGACTGCAACTCGACGCGCTCGGGGTGCGAGCGCCGGCGCCGGTGCTGGTCGATGCAGAAATGGTGCGGCAGTTCGTGGCCCTGTCGCCGGCCGTTGGGCAGGGCGATGACGCGGAGGCGCGGTTGCAGCAGGCGCTCCTGCGGGCCATCGAAGAGCTGGAGACGTTGTAGCGACTGTGCGCACCCGCACACTGTCTCTTGCTTCCGTGCGCCTTGGGCGCGATGCTCCACCATGACTCGCTCCCGACCCCTTCCTGTCCGCGGCCTCTCGGTCGCCGCACTCGCTACGTCATCCCTGCTTGCCGGTGCTCTCTCAGCGCAGGGCGCCGCGTCGTCGGACCGTTTGCCCGGCTATTCGCCGGCCACGAGCCGTCAGCAATCGTTTCTCGAGCGGGAGGCGATTGGCGTGCCGACGCCCACCCGCGCGCAGCTGCATGCGCGCGAGCTGTCGAGCATTCCGCATGTGGCCGGCACGGAGGGGCAGGCGAAGACGCGCGACTACGTGATCAACGAGATGAAGCGCATGGGGCTCGTTACCGAAGTGCGCGCGTACGATGTGTGGCTGCCGCACGCGACCTCCGTGCGCGCCTGGCGCTACGGGCGCGATACGGTGGAGCTCGCCCTGGAGGAGCCGCCGATTCCCGGTGATCCGGCGACTGCGATGGCGCAGTACCCGACGGTGAACGGATTCAGTGCCGAAGGGACTGCCGAGGGTGAGTTGGTGTTCGTGAACTTCGGATTGATCGAAGACTACGCCGTGCTCGACTCACTCGGCGTCTCGGTGCGTGGCAAGGTGGTGCTCGCGCGCTACGGCCGCAGCTTCCGTGGCATCAAGGCGCGTGAGGCGGAGAAGCGTGGCGCGGTGGGGCTGTTCATTTACACCGATCCGCTCGACGACGGGTTTGCGCGCGGTGATGTGTACCCCGAAGGCCCGATGCGTCCGAACACGGGCGTGCAGCGTGGCAGCGTGTTCAATGGACAGGGTGACCCGCTCACGCCGGGGTACGCGAGTGTGCCGGGGGCACCGCGTGTGCCACTCGAGCAGACCGCCGTGCCGCGCATTCCCGTGGTGCCGATCAGTGCGCAGAACGCGGAGATTCTCATGCGCGAGCTGCGCGGCACGGACATTCCGGCCGGCTGGCAGGGTGGATTGCCGCTGCGTTACCACGTGGGGCCTGGACCTTCGCGCGTGAAGATGACGGTCGAAACGGACGCGGCCACGAAGGGCACGAAGACCATCTGGAACACACTCGGCACCCTGCGCGGCACGGAGTTTCCTGATGAGTACGTGTACATCGGCGCGCACCGCGACGGATGGGGCGCCGGTGCGGCCGACAACGTGAGCGGCACGGTGAGCGTGCTCGAAGCGGCCGAAGCGCTGAGCGCATTGGCGAACCGCGGTGAGCGTCCGCGTCGATCGATCGTGTTCGCCACGTGGGACGCCGAAGAGTGGGGGCTGATCGGGTCGACGGAGTACGTGGAGGACGACTCGCTCAAGCTGCTGCGCGGTGGCGTGGCGTACCTCAATCAGGACGTGAGTGCGCAGGGGCCGTCGTTCGGCGCGGGTGGCAGTCCGTCGCTGCGTTCCACGCTGCGCTCGGTGGTGCGACAGGTCCCCGATCCGCAGGGGCGCGGCATGGTGTACGACGTGTGGCGTCGCAACACGGGCACCACCAATCCCGACGCCGAGCCGGCGATGGGTGATCCGGGTGGCGGTTCCGACTTCGCCGGTTTCTACAATCACCTTGGCATCCCACACGCCGACTGGGGGTTTGGTGGTCCGGCCGGGACGTACCACTCGGCGTACGACACGCATGAATGGATGCGCACCTGGGGGGACCCCGGCTTTCTCTTCCACGCCACGGCGGCCCGCATTGGTGCGGCAATGGCCCTGCGTCTCGCCAACGCCGATGTGCACCCGTATGACTACGTGGAATACGCCGCGACCATGCAGCGATATGTGCCGCTCGTGACGCGCGGTCTCGCGCGGCAGGGGTGGGACACCACCCTCGCATCGCCGCTTGCCACCGCGATCGATTCGATGGCGCTGGCCGCCGCGCGCTTCACGGAGGCGCGCGATGCGCGGCTCGACACGGAGCTGCCCAAGCCTACGCGTGAACGGGCGAACGCGGCGCTGCGTCGTGTGGAGCGTGAACTTACGCGGCCGAGTGGCCTGTTGGGTCGCCCGTGGTGGCGCTCGCTGATCTATGCGGCGGACGTGGACAATGGATATGCGA
This sequence comes from Gemmatimonas sp., assembly GCA_011390935.1. GTDB lineage: Bacteria > Gemmatimonadota > Gemmatimonadetes > Gemmatimonadales > Gemmatimonadaceae > JAABRT01. The sequence continues at coordinate 7,313 of JAABRL010000058.1, read as the reverse complement.
CGATGAGCTTTCCCGGGGTGAACGAAGCGGTGCGTGCGGGCGATGGTGATCGGGCGCGCAGCGAGTTGGCCGACCTCACTGACAGTTTTCGACGGGCCACCGCGGCACTCGATGCGGCGCGCGACGCACTCGGCGCTCGATGACGTGCGCGGCTGGTGACGTCGCTTCCGATCGTGATGTCTCCATGGCAGGTGGGTGGGTGCTGTACGACGCGCTAACGCAGCGCTGGCGCGAAGTCGCGCGGCCGCGGAACGCAGCGCGTGCGATGTGCGACGAGGCGGCGCTGACCGCTCGCGTCGCTGGCTCAGGAGACGAAACCGAGATGTCCCAAGACACAAACCCCACGGCGCTGGCGGCGCGCCTGGCGAAAGGTGACGCGCCGGTGCTGCTCGATGTGCGCGAGCCCTGGGAGCACACCATTGCCGCCCTGCCCGGTTCGATGTTGGTGCCGCTGGGCACGCTGCAGCAGCGCACGGGCGCACTCGATGCGAACGCGGAGTACGTGGTGTACTGCCATCACGGGGGGCGCAGCGCGATGGCGGCGCAGTGGTTGCGCAGCCAGGGGTTCGCGCGCGTCGCCAACCTTGAAGGCGGGATTGATGCGTGGAGTCTGGAGGTCGATGCGTCGGTTCCGCGCTACTGAGATCGCGGCCGTCGTCGGCGTCGGAACGCTGGCGCTGCTGCTGCGGTCGCGCGTGAAGGCGCGGGCGCTCGAGCGCGCGGTGTGGAGTCGCCTGCAGTTGGGACGCTCCGGCGTGGTCGTGGGCGCCGAGCCCGAAACGTTGTTGGGGAGTCGCACGCACGCCGTGCTCGTGCTGCACGGCTTTGGCGACACGCCGCAGAGCGTGCGCGAACTGGGGCACCACCTGCATCACGCGGGCTACACGGTGGAGTTGCCGCTGCTGCCCGGGCACGGCCGTACGCTCACCGAGTTCGGGCTGGCGCGCGCGTACGACTGGATCGGGTTCGTGCGCGATCAGGTGGCGCGATTGCGCCGGCAGTACTCGCACGTGTCGGTGGTGGGGCTGTCCATGGGTGCAGCGCTGTCGGCGATCGTGGCCGCGGAGCGCGACGACCTGGACGCGCTGGTGCTGCTGTCGCCGTACCTGTGCATGCCGGATCGAGTGCGTCGCATGGCGCCGCTGCTGCGGGTTTCGGGTCCATTGGCCCCGTTTCGCCGGAGCACCGTCAAAGTGCCATCGATCCTCGATCCGGCGGCGCGGGCAAAGGGGCTGGGGTTTGGCGTGGTGTCCGGACGGTTATTGGCGGAGCTGCACGCGGTAACCGAGATCGCGCAGCAGGCGCTTCCCGACCTCACGGTCCCCACCTTGTATGTGGCGGCTCGGCGGGACAATCGGGTGCCCGCGGTGGCCGCGGCGCGGAACTGGCTTCGGGTGGGCGCGGAGGTTCGCGCACTGCGATGGCTCGAAGAGAGTGGACATATCAGCACGGTGGACTACGAGAAGGCGACCGTATTCGCCGAGGTGCTTGCGTGGCTGGGATCCCATGGAGGACATCCGATATCAGAACAGCACGATGCCATCATCGGTACATGAAGAAACCACTCGATTCACAGGTTACATGAACGAAGGTGCGCCGCGCGCGTTCGTGGCGGGCGCCACCGGTTACGTCGGGCGCGAAGTCGTGACGGCGCTGCGCGACGCTGGCGTGGAGACGTGGGCGCATGTGCGCCCGAACTCCTCGCGCATGCAAGAGTGGCGGGGTCGGTTCGGCGCGCTGGGCGCACAGGTCGACGCCACCCCGTGGGAGGCCGATGCCATGCGCGATCGGCTGGTGGCGCTGGCCCCCACGCTCGTGTTTGCGCTGCTCGGCACCACCAAGGCGCGTGCCAAGGCGGCGGCCCGCTCGGGCGCACCGCCCGCCGACTACGAGGCGGTGGATTACGGGCTCTCGGCGATGCTGCTGCAGGCCGCAAGCGCGGTGCAGCCCGCGCCGCGGTTCGTCTATCTCTCCTCGATCGGAGTGCGGGACGGGGCGCGCAACCCGTATCTGGCCGTACGGGCGCGCCTGGAGCGCGAACTTCGCGAGGCCCCCGTGCATTACATCGTGGCACGACCGGCGTTCATCACGGGCGACGACCGCGAAGAGTCGCGGCCGGTGGAGCGGTGGAGTGCGCGGGCAGGAGACGCGATGCTGGCGCTGGCTGGCCGGCTTGGTGCGAGGTCGGTGGAGCAGCGGTGGGCGTCAATCACGGGCGCCTCGCTGGCTCGCGGACTCGTCCGGCTCGCGCTCGATCCCATGGCGGTCAATCTCGAAGTGTACTCCGACCGGCTGCGCGGCTGACCCTGCGCGGCCGGTCGCGTGCGCGTGCTGGTGACCGTGCGCTGTGCTCGTCAGGAACACTCGTGATGTCGGGATGGGTTGGCGTGCGCTTCATTGCTGCGTAGCTTCGCTGCGCAACCATGCGGTCACCGCGGACCGTCGCCCTGGACCTCAGCTCCGATCCTCGCGCTCCGCCTCGTCAGGTGCGGAGCGTTCCCTCTTTGCTCTTACGACGTCATGCGTATCGGTCTCCCTACGGAAACCGCCGACCACGAACGCCGGGTCGCGCTCGTCCCCGATAGTATCGCCAAGCTGGTGAAAGCCGGCCACGAAGTGGCCGTGGAACGTGGGGCCGGCGTTGCTGCCGGCTTCCCCGACGCCCAGTACGAGGCGGCCGGTGCCACGCTCGTGCCCGATTTTTCCGCGGCGGTCGCTGGCGCGCACGTGGTCACCAAGGTGCAGCGTCCTTCCACCGAGGAGATCGCGCTCCTGCCCACCGGCACGGCGCTCGTGTGCCAGCTGGCGGTGTCCACGGCGCAGCCCACCGTGGAGGCGCTCAACGCCCGGCAGGTGTCCGTGCTGGCCCTCGAGCTGGTGCCGCGCATCACGCGTGCGCAGAGCATGGACGTGCTCTCCTCGCAGGCCACCGTGGCGGGTTACAAGGCGGTGCTGCTCGCCGCCTCGGCACTGCCCAAATTCCTCCCCTCGCTCACCACGGCGGCCGGCTCGATTCAACCGGCCAAGGCCTTCGTGATCGGCGCCGGCGTGGCCGGTCTGCAGGCCATCGCCACGGCGCGCCGACTCGGCGCCGTCGTGAGCGCCTTCGACGTGCGCGCCGCGGCCCGTGAGCAGGTGCAGTCGCTCGGCGCCCGATTTGTCGCCACCGACCTCGTGAGTGCGAGCGCGGAGGACAAGGGCGGCTACGCCAAGGCCCAGAGCGACGACGAGCAGGCGCGCACGCTCGCGGCCATCGGACGGCACATCGTCGATCAGGATCTCGTAGTGTCCACCGCGCAGATCCCCGGCCGTGCGGCGCCTCGGCTCATTACCGCCGAGATGGTGCGCAGCATGCGCCCCGGATCGGTGATCGTGGACCTCGCGGCCGAAACCGGTGGCAACTGTGAACTGAGCGTGTACGGCGAGACGATCGTGGAGCAGGGCGTCACGATCATCGGCGCCCGCAACCTGCCGGCGACGCTGCCGCTGCACGCCAGCCAGATGTTCAGCCGCAACGTGCTCACGCTGCTGCAGCACCTCGACACGGAGGGCGTGCTCACGCTCGACCTCGAGGATGAAATCACCGGCGCGATGACCGTTGCGCACGCCGGCACCGTGCGTCGCTGACGCCTTTCGTTGACGCACCCCGCTTCCTTCGGACTGCTGCCATGACTGCCACGCAGATCATCCAACTCTACGTCTTCGTTCTCGCCGGCTTCGTCGGCTTTCTCGTCATCACCAAGGTGCCGCCGCTGCTGCACACGCCGCTCATGGCGGCGACCAACGCGATCAGCGGCATTTCGCTCGTGGGCAGCATCGTGCTGGCCGGTGGGCAGTACGGTAGCGTGGCCACAATCCTCGGCTTCATTGCCGTCGTGTGCGCCATGACGAACGTGGTGGGTGGCTTCATCATTACCGACCGCATGCTCGGCATGTTCAAGCGCGCCGAAACCAAGAGCGGCCCCACGGACACCACTGGCGCGGGCGGGGCGTCGTGAGCTTTCTGCTCCTGATCGCCGGCCTGCCCACGGCCGCGGCGGCGGCGTACCTGCTGGCTACGAGTTCCACCGGTGCGTCCCTCGACGCGATCGGTGGACGCGAGCTCATGGTGCAGCTTACGTACCTGGCCTCGTCGGTGCTCTTCATTCTGGGCCTGCGCTCGCTCACCAAGCCGGACGAAGCGCGTCGCGGCATGCAGCTCGCCGCGCTCGGCATGGTGTTCGCCATCGTGGGCACGCTGCTCAACAGCGAGATCCTCACCTACTCGTGGATTGTGGGTGGTCTCGTGCTCGGAACGGTGCTGGGCTATCCGCTCGGCAAGTTCGTGCCGATGACGGCCATGCCGCAGCGTATCGCCTTCTCGCACATGTTCGGCGCGCTGGCCGCGACGCTGGTGGGCGTGGGCGAGTACTACCATGGCATCCAGGTGCCCGACGCCGCCGGCATCGAGCGCTTCAAGATGGGCGCCATCGGCTTCGAGGTGCTCTTCGGTGCGCTCACGGTCACCGGCAGCTTCATGGCCTTCGGCAAGCTGCAGGAGTTCATCACCGGGCGACCGATCACGTATCCGGGGCAGAACTTTTTCAATCTGTCGCTGTTCGCCGCGGCGTTCGGCTGCTTCGTGTGGCTGATCATCCATCCCGAGAGCACCACGGTGTTCTACGTGATGCTCGCAATCGGGTTCGCGATCGGCATTCTGATGGTCATGCCGATCGGCGGTGCCGACATGCCGGTGGTGGTGTCGCTGCTCAACTCGTACGCCGGTCTGGCCGCCTCGGCCACGGGCTTCGCGATCAACAACGACGTGCTGATCATCGCCGGCGCGCTCGACGGCGCCTCCGGCTTCATCCTGTCGATCATCATGTCGAAGGCGATGAACCGCTCGTTCGGCAACGTGATCTTCGGCGCCTTCGGCAGCACCGTGACGGCGGGCGCGAAGACGGCCGAAGGGCTGGTGGCCAAGAGCATCAGCGCCGAAGATGCGGCGGTGCAGCTGGCGTACGCCGGACGCGTGGTGTTCGTACCGGGTTATGGCATGGCGGTGGCGCAGGCGCAGCATCAGGTGCGCGAACTCGCCGAGCTGATCGAGAAGAACGGTGGTGAGGTGAAGTACGCCATTCACCCCGTGGCCGGACGCATGCCGGGGCACATGAACGTACTGTTGGCCGAAGCCAACGTGCCGTACGACAAGATGTACGACATGGAAGAGATCAACGACAGCTTCGGCGAGACCGATGTCGTGGTGGTGATCGGTGCGAACGACGTGGTGAACCCCGCGGCCAAGACCGACAAGAGCTCGCCGATTTTCGGCATGCCGATTCTTCATGTGTACGAGGCGCGCAGCATCATCGTGCTCAAGCGCGGCATGAACCCCGGTTTCGCGGGTATCGAGAATGAACTGTTCTTCGATGAGAAGACGAACATGCTCTTCGGCGACGCGAAGTCGTCGCTGACCAAGCTCGTGTCCGAGGTGAAGTCGCTGTAGATCGGCCCAACGCAGCGCGTGCCCGGGCGTTACGCCACGGGCACCGCTGTCACGGAATCGGCGCGGCACCGTTACAGGCGCGGCGACACCATCACCGAGCGCGCACAATACGCCGCACCCGTGACGACGGGTGCGGCGTTCGCGTCCATGGGATGCACACGGCCACTTCCTCCCGAAGCAGTCTCGGCAGCTCGCGCTCGATACTTGAGCGATTCGCCGAAACTCGTGGGATCCTGCCTCGGTCCGTGGTCACCTACCCGGAGATTGTTGCATGACTCGTATCCCGTTCCTCGCCGCTGCGGCGCTCGTGGCCGGTGTGGCGTTTGCGCCAACGGTGCAGGCGCAGCCGCTCGCCGGCCCCAGCTGCACCATCGGCACCAACTGCGGTCACACGCTCGAAGCCACCGTGCCGGTGCTGGTGAACCTCCGCCTGCAGAACGCGACCACCAACCTCGGCGCGATCACCGCAGACGATTTCGACAACGGCCAGCGCATCGCGGGCCCGCTGTTCGAAGCGCGCGCCAATCGGCCGTACTCCGTCACGCTCGTGGCGGCCAACCCGACGTTCGGTGGCACGGGCAATCCGTCCAAGGCGGCGGGCAACGTGCGCTACGCCGTTGTGACCGAGGCCGCTGGCTGCAGCGCCGCCGGCGCCTACGCCGCGGTCCCCACGGCGGCCGCCGCTGGCATCTTCTCCGGCAATGCCGGATTGTCCGCGCGTCAGCAGCTGTGCTTCGACATCGTCTGGAACTACGCGTCCGACGCACCTGGTACGTACAACCTGCCGCTCAACTTGAGCGTGACGGCGCCGTAAGTCCTCGCGCACAGGCATGACAAACACGAGGGGGTCGCGCCGTGCGCGGCCCCCTCTGTCGCATACCGCATCGCGTGCACGGCACCGTTACGCAACAGGCACGCATGCGTCTATCTGACGCACCCGCGTTACGCCGCGGTTCGCAGTATCGGTCGCACGCCGCCGGAACTTGAGCGTTTCCCGGAAACTGCTGTCCCCCCGCCCGATCGCCCCCTCCCATGATCGCCCCCCTCGCCGCCCCGCGTCTCACGTCATTCGTGTGTCGCGCCATGCGCAGCAGCCTCGCGGCCTGTGCCGCGTTGCTCGCCGTGCTCACCGCGCCCACCACGCTGCGCGCGCAGCTCACGGTCGATGCCCTCGAGCTCTTCGTGACCTCGGCGCCTGAGCGCACGGTGCGGACGGTGCGCGTGCGGAACGATGGCGCCGAACGTGTGCAGGCGAGCGTGCTGGTGGAGGATTGGGAGCGCGACGCGCACGGTACCAATCGTTTCCTGCCGCGCGGCACGCACGCGCAGAGCTGCGGCGACGCCATCGAGGTGTTTCCGCAATCGTTGGCGCTCGACGTCGGCGAGTGGGCCACGCTGCGTATTGCCGTTGCGGACTCCACGCCCACCTGCTGGGGCGTGGTGTTTCTCGAACACCGCACCACGCAAGCGAACGTGGGACGGCAGCTGAGCTATCAGGTGCGTACCGGCGTGAAAGTCTATGTGGAGTCGGGCACGGCCGTGCGCGACGGAATGATCGAGTCACTCACCGTGGCCGAGGTATCGGCCGAGGATTCGGCACGTGCCGCCAGTACCTCGGGACCGATGGCGGACGCCGTGGTGCGCGGGCAGCAGGCGGTACAGTTGGCCTTCCGCAACGTGGGTGACGTGCAGTTGCTCGTGGGGGGCCACCTGGAGGTGCGACGCGATGACAACAGCATGGCACATCGTTCGGCACTCGATGCGTTCCCGGTCCTGCCTGGTGCGCAGCGCTTGCTGACCATGTCGGTGCCGCCGCTGCCTCGCGGTC
>JAABRL010000057.1 GCA_011390935.1 Gemmatimonas sp. | reverse complement strand
CCTCGCGCAACAGCGCGAGCGCGACCGGATGCGATGGCACACGCAGCGCCACCGTATCGGTGCCGGCCGTGACGACATCGGGGACCGTGTCGCGCTTGCGCAGCACGAGCGTGAGCGGACCCGGCCAGTAGGTGGCGGCCAGTCGGTCGGCGCGATCGGGCCAGTCGCGCACGAGCGCGCGCGCGTCGGCCGTGGACGCCACATGCACGATGACCGGATTCCACGCCGGCCGACCCTTGGCGGCGAAGATGCGCGCCACCGCATCGGGGTCGAGTGCGTGCGCGCCGAGGCCGTAGACGGTTTCCGTGGGGAACGCCACCAGCTCGCCGCGACGCAGCCGCTCGGCCGCATCGCGCAGGGTGTCGGGAGTGACCGAAACGATGGTCATGTCTACTGCTTGCCGTCGATGGCGCGTCGCGCCATGCCATCGACCAGCGACGGCGCTACAAGCTTGAGCAGGCGTCCCACCTTGCCGCGCCACGTCATCACGACGTCGCGCTGGCGCGCTGCCGCCGCGCGGAGAATGAGCGTGGCACACTCGGACGTGGCCATGGTCTCGCCCGCGCGCCGCACGTAGCCGCGATCGCCCCATGGCGTACCGGCGGGACTGAGCGCGTGCCGGTTGATTTCGGAGTGCACGAACCCGGGATAGGCCACCGTCACACTCACACCGGAGCCGTCCAGCTCGATGCGCAATGAATCGAAGAAGCCGGCCATGGCGTGCTTGGTGGCGCCGTACGCGGCCCGCTTGGGTACGCCGGTGAGTCCGGTGAGCGAGCTCACGGCGACCAACCGTCCGCGAGCGGCGATGAGGTGCGGCAGCGCATGCACCGTACACCAGACGCTGCCGAGGTAGTTCACGCGCATCACCCGCTCGAAAATCGACAGGTCGGTGACCTCGCGAACGAGGCCGCTGGCACCCAGGCCGGCATTGTTGACGAGCATGTCGAGGCGTCCGAAGTGCGCGACGGTGGCATCGATGAGCGCCGCGCAGTCCGCCTCGCGCGTGACATCGGTGCGCACTACCAGCACCTCTGCGCCGGCAGTTCGGCACTGCTCGGCTATCTCGCCGAGTCGTGCCTCATCGCGTGCGGCGAGCGACAGTCGCGCACCAGAAACGGCACATTGCCGAGCCAGTTCGGCGCCGATGCCACTCGAGGCACCGGTGATGCAGACAACGGCGTTCGCAAGTGGCGTGGGCGACACAACGTCAGCGGTGCGTCGCTGGAAAGTCGTCGTCCGGGTAATCGAAATCGTCGTCGAGAAACGGCGCGTCGAGAATGTTCAACGCACGCGTCGCATCGCTCTCACGCACCGCCAGCCGAACCGGAAACATGATGTGCATGGACGGCAACATGCCGCCCGCGTTGTCGCGCAGCACGACGGCGGGGATTTCGTTGGCTTCGAGCACGCTGCGCGCAACATGCGCTTCGGTCTCGTTGAGGTATTCACGGATCACAACCATGGCTTCTCCCATGGCGGCAACTTACAGTGCAACAACGCCTCGCGTGAGGGGCGTCGGTCGAGCGACCGACGCCGAGGAACACCAGTAAGAGGACGGTATGGCGGCGTCGTTCGGGATCTTTGTGCTGACGGAGTTGCCGGGCGAGGCGGGTGAGCTCGTGCGCGCCATTCAGGAGCGCTACGACCCCAAACTCGCCCGGCTCACGCCACCGCACGTGACGCTGGTGGGATCGTCAGGGGTGGGGTCGATCCCCTCGGACACGCCGGTGGAACGTATTCGTGAGGCCATGGCGCCGATTGCGGCCACCACGCCGCCACTCGTGCTCGAGTTCGGCGCGCCCGTGCGATTCATGCAAACCGACATCATCTCCCTGCCGCTCGATCCGCACGGCCCGTTGCGCACGCTGCATGAGCGCATCGCCACCAGCGGCTTGCCGTTCAAAGCGTCGCGTTTTCTGTTCACGCCCCACTGCACCCTCAACTTCTATCGCACGCTCACTCGCGAGACGCAGCGCGAACTGCTCGCGCTGCGCGTGACGGCGCCGGTGCGCGTGGAGCGGTTGCAGGTGTATCTCACGCGCGATCCGCAGCCGGCGCGCAAGCTGCTCGAGTTCGAACTCACGGGTAACGGGCTGTCCGCTTTGGCGTGACCGCGCCGCGCCCCCGAATGAGCGGCTCAGCGACCCCAGCGATCGAAGCCGAGCACCAGGCCGGCGCGCACCGTCCAGCTGTTGCCGCTTGTCCGTCCGGCGATGGGAAAGCCGGCGGCCGGCCCCGGATCGCCAAAGCGCACTTCATTCCACCCCACCGAACTGCTGAGCTGAATGTTCGGCGCGAGCCAGAGATACGTGCCGAGACCCGCGCCGAGGCCGGTGCCGCGCGTTTCGAGACTGCCGATTTCGCCGTCGATCGATCGATCCAGTCGTGAGACACGCCCGTACACGAACGGCGTGAAGTTGCGCGCGACGAACGGCAGCGCGAGGCGCGGTTCGAAGAAGAAGCCGTCGACCGTGGCGTCGCCGCCGCCGACGCGGTGCGTGGACCGCTGATAGCCGCCGCCCAGCGAGAGCACACTCACGCCGACCGACCCCATGACTTCGAAGCCGGTGCCGTCGGTGGCGGAGCCGAGCGCGTTACCGCTCAGCTGCGACAGCGATCCCGAGCCTTCGAGCGCGAGCTGGGCGCGCTCGCGGCGATGCTGGGGCGGCCAACTGCGGTCCTGCGCGGCGAGGGCATCGCTGGCGACCAACGACAGCGTAGTGGCGGACAGCAGGACGAAACGGGCCGCGCGGGACTGGCGGCGCACAGAGGGCGAAGCGCGCATGGGAGACTCTCAGCTCGGGGAAACGGGACGGAGGCAATCCGACACCGCTCAGTCTCGCAATCTTCGGGCCGTCGCGGCCTCGCTGGTAACTCATTGTAGCGCAACAGCTAACACGCAGCGCCGTGCGGCTGAGGCGCGGCGCTGTCCGCGGAGGGGGACAACGTCTGTCTCAGTGCGTGGGCGGACGGTCAGCGCGCCGTGAGCCGTAGCGAGTCGCCGCCCACGCGCGATCGCACGAGCGCCTGGGCGCGGGTCAGAATGTCGGTGCGCACCTCCGTGCGCAGGTCGGGTGCAAACGCCACGAAGAGGGTGGCCGGAGGCGCGAGAGAGTCGGTCACCAGCAGGTCGGCCTGCGGCGCGTAGGCAATGGACACGATTTCGGGGAACGCCCCGTGCACGTCGCGTGCGATCTCGCGAATCCGCGACGTGTCGAGCGGGGAGCGCACCGTCAGCCGCCTCGCGGTGGCCTGTGTGGAATCACGCGCGGCCTGCGCGACCTCCACCGCCTGCAGTATTTCGCGCTGCACGTCGGTTTCGAGCCGCTCGAGATCGCGCGCCGAGATGTCGCTCTGCACGACGTCGAGCGTATGCTCGGCGAGCTGAAAGTTCGGGAGGCGCTGCCGCACCGAGTCGAGCACCTCGGCGGGGATCGGCGTCCCTGCGAGATACACCTTGATGCGCGTGGTGTCGCTCGAGCGCGAGCTCGTCCACCGAATGATTTCGCGTTCACGGCCATTCACCTCGGCGGCAATGAACTGGTCGATGCGTCGCCGCTCGCGCGCGTCCTGCACCGTGGTGTAGAGAAAGTAGAGGCTCGGGACAATGGCGAGTCCCGCCACCGACGTCACCAACCGGATCTCGCGTCGACGCGCGCGCTGATCGGGGAAGCTGCGCAGCGGAAAGTGCAACGCACGCGCCACCGCGAACGTGGCGAGCGCAATGAAGATCGCGTTGAGCACGTACAGGTACAGCGCACCGAGAAAGAACGCGGGTCGCCCCGTGGCGAGCCCGAAGCCGGCGGTGCACAGCGGTGGCATGAGCGCGGTCGCGATCGCCACACCGGGCAGTGCCATGCTCTGATCGCGCCGCGAGCCCGCCACGATGCCGGCGACGCCGCCGAAGAGCGCGATGCCCACATCGAGCAGCGTGGGCGTGGTGCGCGCCAGCATTTCCGACGTGGGTTCGGCCAGCGGCGACACGGTGAAGTACAGCGTGCTCACCGCGAGCGTCACCGCCGTTGCGAGCAACAGCTCGCGAAAGGCCCGGGCGAGCAGCGCGCGATCGGCGAGTGCCGTGCCGAGCCCAACGCCCAGAATCGGCGACATGAGGGGCGAAATGAGCATGGCGCCGATGATGACGGCGGCCGAGCCCGTATCGAGCCCGATGCTGGCCAGCAGGCAGGAAAGGATGAGCAGCCACGCGCGCTCGCCCGTGACCGGAATGCCGGCCTCGATCCGGCGCTCCGTGCCGGCCACGTCGGTCCCGTCCTGCAGCGCAATACGACGACGGAGCCGAACCAGACCGCGCAGCAGACGAAAAGAAGTCACCGCAGTACTCCGGGCACGACGGGTGGTGTAGGCACCGCGGTCGTGCGACCGCGGCTCAGGCGGCGTCCGGGCGGACCTTGAAGAAGTTCGTGCAGGCGTGTCGGAGCGCAAGCAACGCGGAGGCCTCGAGCTCGTACGCGAAGTGCAGGTCGCCAAAGGTTTCGGCGTCGTGCTGCCTGAGCTGCAGCGAGGCGGCTTCGGCACTCGAGTGCCGTCGCAGGTACTCGCGGGCCGCGTGCCAGAGGGTGTTGGCGACTTTGCGCACCGACTCGTCGGGCAGGGGCTCGCGGGACACGGCGCTTTCGTAGCTGGAGACACACTCCTCGAGCGCCAGATCGCACGTATCCACGATCGCGTGCGCGGCGGTGAGTTCGGCGCGCCCCACGTTGCGGCCGATCAGTCGGGAGAGGCGTTCGCGCTGCCGATGACACTCTTCGGCCGTGCGCGCGAGGGCGTCGATACAGGCGAGCGGTTGCGCATTGAGGGCCACGTCCTCGTCTTCATGCAGCTGACGTGACGGGGCGGAGGAGGTCGCGCGAGCGGATCGGGTGCCGGGCATGTGACACGGGCAGTGCGGATGAGCGTGAGGCGATGCTGAGAGCGCACCGCACCCGCGCGTCATCGAGCGGTAGGAGTTGTGATCTACTCAGGGAGACCCTCCCAGCGGTAGTGCCCGGCATGTCTCGTTCGGACGATATGCGTGGCGTGGCGCGTTGACGCGATCCCTTCGGCAGCGAATGTTGCAGCATGCGTTGACGTTGCTGTTGCCTGCACCCCGAGGTCTCCGTGCCCGATGAACGCATTTCTTCCGACGGATTTACGCATCTTCAGGTGGCCACCGCGTCTGACGGCGTGTGCACGATCACGCTCGACCGTCCGGATCGGCTGAACGCGGTGAACGCGCAGTTGGCGGACGAACTGCCCGCGGCGTTGCATGCGGCGGCGGCCGATGATGCGGTGCGCGCCGTGGTGATCACGGGCGCGGGGCGCGGCTTCTGCGCCGGCCTCGACTTGAGTGAACCGGTGTCGCTGACGCGTGGCTCCCGACGCGAGCGCATGGACCCGCTCTACTGGGTGGGCAAGTGGGTGCTCGCGCTGGTCGGGTGTGAGAAGCCGGTGATCGCGGCGGTCAACGGTGCGGCGGCAGGCGCGGGCTTCGGACTCGCGCTGGCGTGCGATCTGCGGGTCGTTGCGCGATCGGCGCGGCTTACGGCCGGCTATGTGCGGCGCGGTCTCTCGCCCGACGCGGGCGTGACGTGGTTCCTGCCGCGCCTGGTGGGGCATGGCCGCGCCACGGACATCATGCTCACGGGGCGCGACGTGCTCGCCGATGAAGCGGAGCGCATCGGGCTGGCGACACGCGTGGTGGACGACGCCGACGTGGTGAGTGCGGCCCAGCAGTTCGCAGCCGAACTGGCGGCCGGGCCGCCGATCGCGATCGCACTCACCAAGCGACTGCTCGCCGAAAGTGCACACGCCACGCTGGAGGCGCAGTTGCGCAGCGAGCTGGTACACATCAAGTCGTGTTTCGCGAGCGCCGATGTCCGCGAAGCCGTGGCCGCCTTTGGAGAAAAACGCGCGCCGGTGTTTCGCGGGCAGTAGTCGGCGCGCGGCGCTTACGCGAGCGGGGGCGCCTTGCCCGGGCGCACGCGCAGATGGGGCGGCAGCTGCGCAATGAGCGGACCGAGTTCGGTGGCCCGCTCGAGCGTGGTGACGAAGGTGAGGCCGTCGATGCACACCACGAGCAGGCCGCTGACGCCGTACACCACGATCTCGCCGCATTCGGTGTGCACGATGTTGCCGGAAGCGTCCACGCAGTGCCCCGCCCCGATCACGCCATTGCCGGTGTCGTCGAGTTCGCGCACGCGGCGCAGCGAGGCCCACGTGCCAACGTCGTCCCAGCCAAAGGTGGCGGGCAGCACGACCACGCGATCACTGCGCTCCAGCAGCCCGCGATCGATGGAAATCGAGTTCGCGATGTACTCCACGAAGAGCGATGGTTCACCGGCCGCGAGGTACGGCAGGCCATGTGAAATCTCGGGCACGTGCGAGCTGATTTCGTCGAGCACCGTCTGCGCCTGCCACACGAAGATGCCCGTGTTCCAGAGGGCGCCATCGGCGATCAGGGTATCGGCCAGCGCGAGCGACGGCTTCTCCACGAAATGGTCGACGCGGCACGCCCCTCCGTCGGCGAGGGAGACGAACTGGTCGAGTGGCTGACCGGCCTTGAGGTAGCCGAAGTACGGTTCGCACCGTGACGGTCGGGCGCCAATGGTGACCAACCACGGATCCTGCGAGGCGATCTGCGCGGCGCGACGCAGCGTGTCGTGAAAGGCGTCGCGATAGTCCACCGCGAGGTCGGCGTGCAACGCACAGAACACGGTGCGCGGGCCCGCGCGGCGGCTGACCTCCTGCGCGCCCCAGGCGAGCGCCGCCGCCGTGCCGAGCGGGCGCGGTTCGATGAGCAGATTGGCGCGGGGCAGTTCGGGGATGGCGGCGTGCAGCACATCGGCGATGTCGGCACTGGTGACGACGAGAACGCGGGATGCCGGCACCATGGGCGCCAGTCGCGCCAGCGTGTCGGCGATGAGCGGGCGCTCGTCCACCAGCGGCAGCACCTGCTTCGGGCGATCGGGCGTGCTGATGGGCCAGAAGCGGGTGCCGATGCCGCCGGCGAAGACCACCGCCCACAGCGACGTTCCCACGTCGATCGCCAACTCCGGATCGAGCTCCTCGAGCAGCTCCGGGTCGATCGTGCCAGTGCTCGTGTCGGACGGACCGGGAACGCGCGGTGCGGTCATGGCGAGGGGGCGAGTGGGAGCGGCGGGAACGCCGAAACGGCGCCGGGGCGGCCCGGCGATCTGTGTGCAAGTTACTGCCGATCGACGTCATCCCGCACCACCCCGGGCACTTCGAGCACGAAATCGGGGCCGTACGCGCGCGACGGGGTCTGGAATCCACGGGGCGCATCGCCCGCCAGTACGCGCTGCGCGATACGCACCGCCGTGTCGGCCGTGAGCGTGTAGCCCTCGGGGCCGCGCAGCCGCGACACGACGCGGCGACCATCGGCCGCCGTGGCTTCGCCCCACAGCAGGCTGACGCCCTTGGCGCGTGCCCGATCGTCGGGGCCCGGCGGGGCGGCGCGCACCTTGGCGGCCAGGCGACGCTGCATGAACCCGGTGCGCAGCAGCCACCCGAGCCACCGCGATCGCCGCAGCATGGCGAGCTGTCTCGGGTGCACGCTCATGTACACGCGCACGTCGGGGATGCCGGTGCTGTGGAACACGGTGCTCACATCGCCCCACGGAATGGTGACGGCGAGCTTGGGGCCGTCGCCAAAGTCGATCGTGCGCGTGTGCCAGCCGGGCGGGACGGGGGTGAGCACGCCGCCACGCCGAATCCACCCTGGGCGGCCCAGTCCCTCGACCATGGTGAGCGCCGTCCCGCGCGACACGCCGCCGAGGGCGCGAAAGCCGAGCGCGAGGGCGGTCGCCTCGGGGAGCCGCCGATGGAGGTGTGCAGCCAGGCAGTCGCTCGGGACGACATCGAAGCCCGTACCGGGCATGAGCATGACGCCCGCGCGCTGCGCCTCCTCATGCCGCGCGGCGGCCGCTTCGAACACCTGCAGCTCGCCGGTGATGTCGAGGTAGTGCACGCCTCGGCGTATGCACGCGTCGATCATGGGCGCCGATGTGCGCGAAAACGGACCGGCGCAGTGCAGCACGACGGTCACGTCGCGGAGCAGCGCATCGAGCACCGCGGGCTCTTCGAGCGTGGCGATGCGCGCCTCGAGGGCGTGCGTCGACGCGAGCGTGTGCACGGCGGTGGCATCGCGACCGGCAAGGATCGGACGCAGCCCCTCGTGCAGCGCACGGGCCACGATGAGGCGGCCGGTATACCCCGTCACGCCGTAGATGAGCAGGGCCACGTGCCGTCCTTGGAGAAAGTGATGACGTCAGGCAATCGCCGACGAGCAGATCCCGGCACGGATCGTGTCAGGGATTCCCTGCTCTGGCGCGTTCATCGAATGATGCACATGGTGAGGGACGCGCGCACCTTTCGTCCGTCGAAGGAGGCCGCAGGGAAGGCCTCGCGGCGCGCGTTCACGCGAACGGCATCCACATGCCGAGGAGGCACTCATGCCCGCGCTCCTCACCCCGCTCGACGATGTGCAGGTGGCCGCGTTTCACGACGGCGACGAGCACGCATTCGAGCGATTGGTTCACGCGCGTTTCGACGCGCTCGCCGACAAGGCGCGACAGAAGCTGGGCGGCGATGCGCGCGGTGCGCCGCGCGTGGCGATCGCGGCGCTGCTGGCCGCTTGGCGAGATCGCGCCACGGTCACGACGGGCCGCTCCCTCGACGCGCTGCTCGACGATGCCGTACCGCATCTCTGCGCAGAAGAGCTGCGACGCCGCGCCTCGCTGCACCGGTTCGAGCAACACGAAGGCGTGCACGCGCATGTGTCGGAACGTCCCGCGATGACCGCGGCGCAGGCGTGGGATGAGATCGCACACCGACTGCACGTTTCGGACGAAGATCTGGCAGCGCATCGCGAGGAATCGCGTCGGATCGCACGTCGGCACGCCCGTGAGCACGTGGACACCGTTGCCACGCGGCACGTGCCCACGGGAGCGATCATCATCGGCATCGTGCTGCTCGTCGCCGCCTTCGGGTTGGTGCGCTACATGGATCGTGGGAGCGCCGAGCTGGCACTCACACGCGCACTCGATGCGACCGATGTGCGACTGCTGCGTTCGTTGCCCGGGCAACGCGGCTCGGTGGCGCTCCGAGATGAGAGTTCAGCGCAGATGGGCGCGGCCAGCACGCTGCGTATTCCACGCGAGTTCGGCACGAGCGTGCGTGGGCTCGCCCTCGATGGCGCCTCGCGATTCATCGTTGCGCCGGGCGGCAGTCAACCGTTTCAGGTGCGCGCGAAGGGGTCGGCGATCATCGCGACAGGTACGGATTTCGTGGTTCGCGCGTACGAAGACGAAGCGGAGCTGCTCGTGCTGGTGCGTGAGGGCAGTGTGCGCGTGCACGCCACGGCGGGCGAAGGCACATCACGGGCATTGGCTGCCGGCGAGGCCGTCGCGGTCACCGCGGATGGAACGTTCCGCGACGTCGCGCCGCGTGAGGTCGAACTGGCCTTCTCCTGGGTGGACGGGGTGCTGCGCCTGCAGGATGTGACGGTCGAGGACGCGCTGCGCATGTTGCAACGGTGGCACGCACTCGACGCGACGCTTGGAGATCCGGCGTTTGCGCAGCGGCGCATCTCGACCACGCTGTCGCTCGAATCCGGGGCGCAGGCACTCGATTCGATCACGCAGGCGGCGCGATTGATCGTGGCGTACGACGGACAGGAACGCATTCTGCGCGATCCGAATGATCCTGCCGCGAAGGCCGCGCCGAAGCGATGAAGCCCTGAATCGCCGCCGCGACTCAGCGCAGTGCGGCGGCGATTGCGCTGTCGAGGTCCTGTTTCCCACCAACGCCGGTGTACGTCACCTTGCCGGCGGCGTTCACGATCACGACGTACGAGGTGGCCGGCGCGTCGTACGCCTCCGAGGCGTCACCGCGTCGGTCGTACACGAAGGTGAAGGGCAGGTTGAACCGCTGCTGGTACGCCTTCACGCGCTCCACGCTCTGGTTGAGCGACACGGCGACGGCGACGAACTGCACGCGATCCTTGTACTTCGCGTGCGCCGCGGCGATGGTGGGCTCCAGCTGCTTGCAGTTGGGGCACCACGTGGCCCAGAACTCCATCACCGTCGTCTTGCCGGCGAGCATGGTGGCGAGATCGGTGGCCCGGCCGTCGAGCGTCTCGACCGCTGCGCCCGGCGCGGTGGCGCCCACCTTGATGCCAAGGTCCTGCGCCGCGATCGCGCCGGCGGGCAGTGCGGAGACGAACAGCACGGCGGCGGCGAGCGTCCCGCGGCGAAGCAGCGTACGAAGCGTCGGCATCAGAAATACACCTGTCCCATCTTGATGAGGTAGTACTGCGACATCGCCAGCATGACGACGGCAAAGCCCTTCTTGACCCACAGCATCCATGTACCCGCGCGCGGCAGACGTGATACCGCACCAGCCGACAGTCCCACGATCACCAGCAGCGCGCACATGCCGAGCGAGAAGGCGAAGAGGTACACGAAGCCGAGCCCCGCGCTCTGTGTCGCGCTCACCCACGTGAGCACCGCGGCCATCACCGGCGCCGAACAGGGCGCCGCCACGAGCCCGGAGGCCGCACCCATCACGAAGGCGCCCGCGGCGCGTCCGCCTGTGCCTGCCGTGGCGGCCCGCTGCACGAGAAACGACGGCAGTCGCACCGGGATCACATCGAGCATCGCCAACGCCGCCAGCAGCAGCAGATTGGCCATCACGAAGTACGCCCACGGATTGCTGCTCACCGCACCGAACATGGTGCCGGTCAGGCCGGCCAGGAGTCCGAGCCCCGCGTAGACTGCTGCGAGCCCGAGTACATACGCACCGGTCAGCGCCGCCGTTCGCCACCGGGGTGGCGTGGTGCGCACGCCATCGGCGCCCAGCGTCTGCCCGCCCACGATCGCCGCCGTGATCGGAATCATGGGGTAGACGCACGGCGTCAGGCTCGTGAGGACGCCCGCGCCGAAGAGCAACGGAATGGCCGCGAGCGGACTGCTCGAGAGGTGGCTGGCAATATCGATCTGCATGACACGAAAGATATCCTCAGCGCTGAGAAATCGTTCCCGCTCGCTCGGTCGCTGCGCTGGTGTCCGGGATGGCGATCGCAGCGGGGACCGCCGCCGCCGCCCGCGTCACCGACGCCGTCCAGTCGTTCTGCGGCGTGTCGTGCAACGGCAGGCGTGCCTCCTCGGCGCGCTGCGAGAGCGCCATGAATGCGTCCACCATCTCCGCATCGACTTCAATGCCGGCCCGCTCCTGCAGCATCGCCAAGGTGCGCTCCTTCGGCCACGCTTCCCGGTAGGGGCGTCGCGTGCTCAGCGCATCGTACAGGTCGCACACATGCACCAGTCGGCTGGCGAAGTGGCAGCGGCGCGCGAACACGAAGTCGGGATATCCGCCAGCGTTGTTCTCCCAGATATGGTGCTCGTATGCGACGACCGCCGCGAGCGCATGCCCATGGCCCCGTTCGGAGAGCAGGCGTGCGCCCTCCACCGGATGTCGGCGCATGAGGGAGAGCTCGGCGTCGGAGAGCTTGCCCGGCTTGACGAGAATATCGGGCGGCACCCGCACCTTGCCGATGTCGTGCAACAACGCGGCGGTGCCGATGTCGCGCACCTGCGCGGACGACAGACCGAGCTGCTCGGCGAGGCCCATCGACAGCATCGCCACGTTGCAGGAATGCGTGGTGGTGTACTGGTCCACCGTCTTGAGGTCGAGCAGCGGCAACACCACGTGCTGATCGCGATGCATGGCATTCGCGAGCGATCGAATGACCGCGTCCACCTCGGCCATCGGGACGGCGCGGTTGTTGGCGGCTTCGTCGTGGATCCACCGAACCGCGTCGGCTTCCTCGTCGAGTCGTTCGAGCGCCATCGCGTCGATGAGATCGGTGAAGGCCGCGTCATCGGCGCTCTCGCCCATGACCCCCAAGGGGCCGAGCCGTATGCCGTCGAGCGAGTACGGAGGGAGCGGGTGGCTGGCGGGCGCGAGCAACCGCTCGTGCATCGCGACGAGCAGTCGCTCAAACGCCTCCTCGGACAATCGCGCCGCGTCATCGAGTTCGAGCCGCTGGATGCCCGCGAGGGAAAAGCGCAGTCCCCAGTCCCATCCGCGCAGCTCCGGGAGTGTGCGATTGCCCGCGACCACATCGCCATCGAGAAAGGAGAGGCGCAGTGGCTCATGAGCATCGGACGCGACCTGGAGCAGCGCGAGCGCACGCAATCTGGCCGCGCCGCGCATCGGATGCGTGGGTGCGTACAAGGTCATCGCGGCGAGCGCCTGCCCCAGCGCCGTCAACCACTGCACGAGCGGATTCATGTGCGTGCCTCCTCGTCGCGCAGGCGTTCGACCGCGAGGCGACGCGGATCACGCGCATCACGCGCGCGGGCCAGCGCGAGTACCGGCGCGACGCGCGGGTCGGTCGCGTAGCGGGAGGCCAGTACATGCAAGGCGGCGAGTACCGTCGGCTGCGTGTCGGCGAGTACCGAACGCCGAAGGATGCGAGACGTGCGACGCACCTGGGTGAGCAGCCAGTCTCGCACCACCGGATTCGACGTGTGTAGCAGTGCCCGAATGGCGCGCGCGTGCAGCTCGGGCTCGTGCTCCTGTGCATCGACGAGTCGAATCAGTCGCGTCGTCATGTCACGACTGAGCAGCGCCGGGCGCGCGCCAGTGGACGCCGCATCGCTGACCAGTGCGTCGATCGCGAGCGCGACCACGCGCTCGCTGCGGTCATCGAGCGATTGACGGATGGCGGCGTCGCGCTGCTCCGGCAGCTCCAGCAGCAACCGCAGCGCTTCGACGCGCACCTGCTCCTGCGCGTGTCGCAGGAACGTGTGCAGATCGCGATGCGGCGACTGCGCATCGTGCACGGTGCCGACGGTGCCCGAGACGTCGCGCAGCAGCAGCAGCAGGTTGCGCACGAAGTACCACGGGGGCGAGGCATCGAGGCGATGCAGCAGGAGCGGCACCAGCGCGGGGCCGAAGGCGGTCAGTGTGGTCAGCAGGACGCGACGTGCGGACCGCGGGCGAGCGCGTTCGAGGGCGTCGAGCAGCGCCGGCGCGGCCGAGATATCGAGGTCGGCGAGCAGCGCGCGCGCGGCGCTGACGTCGAATGGCTCGCGCAGCAGCGCACGCAGCAGGGTGTCCGGGGCGGTGACCGCTGCGTGCAACGTGCGCGCGGCGTCTCGGCCGGGCGAAGCGCTCAGCCAGGAGAAGAGCAGGGCCGTGTGCCCGGCCACCACGAGGGACTGTGCGGCGTCAATGGCGTCGCTGCCCGCCACATTGATTTCGCAGGCCATCTGCACCAGGCGCACGGCGTCTTCATCGGGCGCGGGTCGATCCTGTTCGTGGAGATCGGGAAGCGGCGCTGCGGTCTCTGATCCAGGGTCGGCCTGGGGGCGTTCGGTCGCGGCGATGAAATCGAGCAGGATGCCGTGCTCGATCGGATTGGGGTCGTCGAGCTCCCAGCCGGCCACCAGCGCTTGGGTGGCCTCCCGAAAGGCATCGGGCGTGTTTGCGGCGGACTGCTGCGGTCCCGAGTGCACGGAGAGCTTGGTCAGAATGCGCAGCAGATGATGCGAGAGTTGCTGGTCCGTGGCGTTGGCAGCCAGTTCCAACCATTCCACGATCGCCGAGGCCGGCATGACATCGAGCAGCGCGCTGATGAACTGGCGTTGGGCATCGGCCTGTCCGGCGGCGCGGATGATGGCGCCCAGTTCACTCTGACTGAGCTGAGCAAGCACGGTCCGAAGTCGCTCGGCCACTTCCTGGCGGACGGCGGGCGTTGCCACCCGAAGCCGCATGGCGATGGAGTGCACGGCAGAGCCGACGCGCCCGATGAACTCGTGGTCGTCGCCACGATCCGCGATCATCCGGGCGACGTCGTCCGAGGACACGTCGGCGGGCGACGGCTGCTCCCCAGCGGGGGACACCGCATCCTCGGGGGCCCCGCCTGCTGCACCGGCGCCGGCACCCGCGTGGCCGGCGCTGGTGTCGCTGGTCATGCCGTTGGCCGTGCCGTTGGCCGCGGCCTCCTCGGATGCGCGAGCGGTGCGTCGACCACTGAGAACGTCCGCATCGAAGGCGACGGCGGCCAGCGAACGCCACAGTGACGCTACCTCCCGATCGGTCTCTGCCTCCTCGTCGGACATCGCGAGGCGGCCGTATGCGATGCGCCCGATGGCGAGACCGGGCGTTGTCGGCGGCGTGTCGTCGTGCTCTGGAAGCGCGGTCGACTCCGTCGTGGCAATGCCGAGTGCGATCCTCGAGGTCGTGGCATGCGGGTCGTGGGCCAGCCACGCCAGCGCGCCCTGCAAGGCCTCGAGGGTCAAGCCGGCGGAGAGGGTGATGGCGCCGACGCCGCGACGATGCAGGCGTTCCGCGAGGTCGCGTGCGGTCGCGCCGCCGTGTTCGACCGGCACCTGATCGACCAGCAACTCCCGATGCGCAACGCCGAGCGTGAACGACGAGCGCGTTGCCAGTGCGGCAAGCATCGCCTCGTGCAGCGCCGATTCCGCGTGGGACACCATGGGGTGGCTTGGGGCATACGCCCGGCGGCGGTTCAGCGCGACGGTGAACCGAACCAGCACAGGGCGGATGTCGAAGCCGCCGGTGGCGGAGATCGGAGCGGACGCGAGCGTTGGGGCGGTCATCGAGAATTGGCGCCGGCCTGGCGGTGGACCGGACTCTGCAAGGTTGTCTCCGAAAGACGACTGAGCCACGCCATCGTCATGCCCCGGGCGAGCGGCGTCACGGAGCCGGGGCGGGTCGGGACTGCGGTTCGGCATTATGTTTCAGGATTGGACGTGTTCCGGCGTCCGCGCTTCGTTCCCCGCACTTCCCGCACCTCATGGCACCGCAGTTCATCTACGTGATGAAGGGGCTGCGCAAGGTCGTTCCGCCTTCGCGCATCATCCTCGACGATATCTGGCTGTCCTTCTATCCCGGCGCGAAGATCGGCGTGCTCGGCCCCAACGGCGCGGGCAAGTCATCGCTGCTGCGCATCATGGCAGGTGTCGATACCGAGTTTCAGGGGGAGGCGTGGGCTCACAAGGGCACGCGCATCGGGTATCTGCCGCAGGAGCCGCAGCTCGACCCTACGCTCGATGTGCGCGGCAATGTGGAGCTGGCGCTCAAGGCGCAGCGCGATGCGCTGAATGCCTTTAACGAGATTTCGTTGCAGTTCGCCGAGCCCGACGCCGATTTCGATGTGCTCATGGCGAAGCAGGCCAAGTTGCAGGAGTACATCGACCAGCACGACCTGTGGAACCTCGACAACAAGATCGAGGTGGCCATGGACGCCCTGCGCCTGCCGCCGGGCGACGCGAGTGTGGAGCATCTGTCGGGTGGTGAGAAGCGCCGTGTGGCGCTGTGCCGCATTCTGCTCGAAGAGCCGGACATGCTGCTGCTCGATGAACCGACGAACCATCTCGACGCCGAATCGGTGGCGTGGCTCGAGCACTACCTCGAGAAGTTCGCCGGCACCGTGGTGGCCATCACCCACGATCGCTACTTCCTCGACAACGTGGCCAAGTGGATTCTCGAACTCGATCGCGGCAAGGGCGTGCCGTACGAGGGGAACTACTCCGGCTGGTTGGAGCAGAAGAAGCAGCGGCTCGCGCTCGAGGAGAAGCATGCCAGCGCGCGCCAGAAGACGCTCGAGAAGGAGCTGGAGTGGGTGCGCATGTCGCCGCGTGCGCGTCAGGCCAAGAACAAGGCGCGTCTGGCCGCGTACGAAGACCTGGCGAGCGAAGCGCAGCAGGATCGCGCCATGCAGAACGAGATCATCATTCCGCCGGCGCCGCGTCTGGGCAATGATGTCGTGATTGCGAAGGGGCTCAAGAAGGCGTTCGGTGACAAGTTGCTGTTCGAGAACCTGTCATTCGATCTGCCGCGCGCCGGCATTGTGGGCATCATCGGTCCCAACGGCGCGGGCAAGACCACGCTCTTCCGCATGATCAACGGCTTGGAGCAGCCCGACGACGGCACGCTCAAGATCGGCGACACGGTGTCGATCTCGTATCAGGATCAGCAGCGCACGCTCGAAGGGAAGCGCACCTTGTGGGAAGAGATCTCCGGTGGTCGCGAGCTCATGCCGGTGGGCAAGCGCGAGATCAACTCGCGTGCGTACGCGGCCAGCTTCGGCTTCAAGGGTGCCGACCAGCAGAAGCTGGTGGCGAACATGTCGGGTGGTGAGCGCAATCGCCTGCATCTGGCGAAGACGGTGATGCAGGGTGGCAACCTGCTGCTGCTCGACGAACCGACGAACGATCTCGACGTGGATACGCTGCGCGCGCTGGAAGAAGCGGTGCTCGATTTCAGCGGGTGTGCGGTGATCATCTCACATGATCGCTGGTTTCTGGATCGTGTCGCGACGCACATTCTCGCGTTCGAAGGGGACTCGGAAGTGGTGTGGTTCGAGGGGAACTACGGCGCGTACATCGAGGACCTGAAGAAGCGGAAGGGGCCGGACGCGGATCAGCCGCACCGCATCAAGTACAAGAAGTTGGTGCGGTAGGACTTACGCCGTTTTCCGGGGCCCGGTGCAGGCACTGGCGGCGACACTTCTGCGACATGGCCGCCCCATCGGAAACCGGTGGGGCGGCCATGTTTTGTACCGGGATTTGTATCTGGAAGTGACTCGAGTCCAGCCCGCGCAGTGCCGGCGCTAATCGAGCTCGACACCCGAACATGCGTCTTTGCGACGCAGCCCCGTGAACAAAGACGGTGACGCGGGCGGTCCCGTTTTCCGTCGGTTGGACGGTACGCGGGAACCGGCGCTTCTGCGGCGCGCGGGCCTCAACCGTACCCGCCTCCCCCTTTTGACGATGCGCTGACGTCCCGTGCACACCATGGACGGCGTGAGGCACTCGCCAATTTGCAGCGTGTCCGCTTCGGCCGCAGGCGTCTGCGGCTAGGGGTGAATGCGTCGTCAGAACCAGCTGGCAGGAGCGATTCGCATGTTTAGACGGATTTCCAGCCGATCCCCCTCCTTTCGGCCGCCACGGGCCGCCGGCTTGCTTGCCGCAGGCCCGCTTCTCGCGGCCTGTGGCGGCGGCAGCGACAACTCGTCGACGGGCTCCGCTGGTCCGCCCCCTCCGGCGCCTCAGATGCATGGCATCCAGGTTTCCCAGGCCAGTGCCACGCTCGAGGTGGGTCAGGGGCAGACGTTCCAAGCGAGCGTGAGTGGCGACGCGGGAGCGAATGAGGCGGTCACGTGGTCAGCCGCGCCCGCGGGCGTTCTCTCGATCACGCAGTCGGGAGTCGCGACGGCAATCGCGACAGGGCAGGCGACCGTCACCGCGAGCTCGGCGGCCGCGCCGAGCGTGAGTGGATCGGCCGTCGTCACCGGCCGACTTCCGGTAACGGTTGCGCGGACGGTGAGTGCCACCGAAACGATGCGAGTGGTGGTGGTCTGCCCCCCAGATCCTGATCCGGCACGACTCACGAGACGGCGGTACGTCCAAAGATACTGGCCATGATCCTCCGACCTTCCTGCCGAGAGCCGCCAGCGTCACGGAGTCTGATTCGTGACTGTGCGCTAGACGGGAACCGTACGGCATGACATGCCGTGCGGTTGCGACCTCGCATCAGTTCCTGTCGGTCACTCGAGACAAAACGCTGGTGCAGTCGAGCGTAGTCCCTCTCTGAGCGTGTGATGATGGTCAGAGGAGGACAGCGTTCGGTGTCTCAGTACATTGGGCACGATTTTTCCCCCTCGATAGTCATCGTTGTGTTCGACCAACCAACTTTCCGGATGGCTCAGCCGATGAGAATTCTGTCCATGCTCGGCCTTGCCGCGCTCCTTGCGACCCCCAGCGCCCTGCGGGCGCAGTATGCGATCGACTTCAACTCAGACCCCCAGGGCATTCACCCGAACGGGTGGCAGAGCGTCCAGTCGAACCGCGTGACATTCGCGGCGACCGGCAGCGGTGTGTTGTCTGTTTGCTCGCTCACACCCGAAAGTCTTGGCTCGCCAGCGCTTTGCGCGTTTCCCTATTTCGGCGCTGAAGTCGGCCTTGAGATGACGTTCACCGAGTATATGGAGTCGATCGCATTCGACTTCGGCGGCGATGATCCACTGCTCATCTTCCCGTCTGGCATCGGCGTCGCGCGCCTCACGCTATTCGACGGCGTCTCGCTTGTCGGAATGGTCGACATGATCCCCAACGGCAACGCTGTTATGGACCAGCGCATGACCTACTCCGGCACAGCCTTCGATCGGGCGATCTTTCAATACTTGCCCGAGTTGCAATCGGCAGGCCTGTCTGAGATCATCGACAATCTCGAGTTTGCGCGCGCGCGTTCCGTGCCAGAGCCGGCGTCTTTGGCACTTCTGCTCATTGGTCTCGCGGCGATGGCGGCATCTCGGCGGCGTCGAATGGCATGACCTGACTTCCTAATGGTTGTCGTCGGTTATCTCGACCGCGTCGAGGAGAGGGGGTGGGTACAGTAGCCCATCCCCTCCTTCACGTTCGTCGTCGTCAGTCCGACCGTACGCCCCCGTCACGCAACAAGGCACGCACACAATCTCCGACTGGAGTCACCAGACTTTCGTGGAGGGTCGGTGGGCCTACCTACGCTCTCGCACGACGTCGACCACGCTTGTGCGCTGCCTCAAACTGCTCAGGGCTCACGCCGCCAAGGTGGCTGTGCCGCCGGACGCGGTTGTAGAACGTATCGATGTAGTCGGCGATGTCTGCCAGCGCGACGTCGCGGCTCGGATAGATGCGTTTCTTGATGCACTCCTTCTTCAAGCTGCTGAAGAACGACTCGACAACCGCGTTATCCCCGCAGTTGCCCTTTCGGCTCATGCTCGGTTCGAGGTGATTGGCGCGGCAGAAGCGCCGCCAGGCATCGCTGCCGAACTGCACACCCTGGTCCGAGTGAATGATGGTGCCGCGCGGCCGCCGCTGCTTCACGGCCGAGGCCAACGCGTTCAACACCAGCTCGCGGTGGATGGTCGGACCGGCGGCCCACCCGACGACCTTACGGGAGAACAGATCGATGACGACGGCGAGATAGAGCCACCCTTGCCACGTGCGGATGTACGTGATGTCCGTCGCCCAGGCCGCGTTGCGCTTCGTCGGGGAAAACTGGCGCTTGAGCAGGTTCGGTGCCAGCACCGCCGGCTTGCCGACCTCCCAGTGGCGTGTCCGATAGCCGTGCAGCGCACGGAGTCCATTCTCCCGCATCAGGCGGGCGACCCGATGCTTGCTGCACGTCTCGCCGGCCTCGCGTCGATCAAGGAACACGCGTGGCGCCCCGTAGATGCCCTGGCTCGCCTTGAACGACGCGCGGATCAATCGGAGCAGTCGCGCGTCTTCCATAGCCCGAACTGACAGCGGACACTTCAGCCACTGGTAGTACCCGCTTGGAGCAACGCCCAACTCCCGACACATCACCTCGGTGGGGAAGTCTTTCCGATGCGCCTTGATGAACTCGTACGTCCGTCGAACGCGATCTCCCTTCGGTTTCGCTGGCACGGGCTCCTCCTCTCGTTGAGGCGCTTGACTTTAGCACTCTCCACGAAAGTCTGGTAACTCCATTGTGTTGCGGCGAAGCGACATTCCTGTCAACGCTCGGCTGCAATGTCCGTCGACGCGAAACAGCGAGCCGACGCCGGAGTGTCGAAGCGGCAAGGGCTTGACGGGGATTGACGAAGGATGAAGACGAACGGCATCCGAGGTGCTGCATCCGTACGCACAGCTGGACATTGTCGGTCTGACTGTGCCGGTTCACCCTGCGCCAATGAAGCCATGACTCTACTGATCCGCGCGCTCGCTCATTCGCTCTCGGGCATGTGGCGTCGACGCCTGCACACGCGGTTCACGCGGGTGCTCACTGCCGCACCTCTCGGCGCGCTAGTTGGCGTCCTCACGATAGGAGCCGCGCCCGCGTCCGCTAGCGGACAAGTCGTCGCCTCGACGTTTGGTCCTGACGATTCGTTCAATCGGGTCGTAGGCGGAGCCGTTTTCCAAGAACGATTCTTGGCCCAGTCATTCGTGTACACTGGCTCGAGCGGATTCGAGCTGTTCCAGATTCGACTCGGCCTCTTCCGGGCCGGCGCCGACATCAGCGTGCAGTTCCTATCGGGAGCCGCAATCAGTACAGCCGCGCTCCTAGAGTCTTGGTCGCTACCCTCATCATTTAGTAGAGGCGCTGAGATCGCGACCTTCACGTCGATGATGGGCAACGTCCTTCAGACTGGTGCGACCTATTGGGTCGCTGTCTCGAGCACAACACCGCGCACGGAGGGTGCTGTGCTTTGGATGCATAACGATCAAGGCTTCAGTGGCCGCTGGCGGGCGCTACCGCCCGAAGGGTGGGTTTACGAGGATTTCATTTCGCTTGCGTACGATGTGAGCGCACGCCCAACTGCCGTCCCGGAGCCCGAGACGGGCGCGCTCCTGCTCGCTAGCATCCTCATCCTTGGCTACGTTGGCGCGAGACGTCGTCGCTCGATTGAGACGTAAGGAGCGCACCGCTCATCTTATCCGGCACGACATGGGGGCGGCCGGCAAGGTCGCCTCCATGGTTGTACTGGTTCTATTGATCGATCCAGCGGGCACGCCTACCCGCGATCCACACGCGCCGAGCGCCACCATGGCGTGGTGTAACTGCCCTGCAAGTCCCCTCCAATGCACCCTAGTCCGGTGCCAAGCTCTCGTTGCTGTACCGAACACCAGGGTATGGCGATCACCGAGTCGCTCCGTCCATTAGGCGGTGCACCGGCAGGCCCCTCAGACGCCGCAAGAGGCCAGCGCAGAGCGCAGGGGAGACCGGAGCCGAGGGGGCATGGGCGGTGGCGCCGTCTGTCCCACGGTGGGACAGCGCGGGCATCCGCTCAAAGGCATGAGGCCGTCGATGCACTTGCGCGAACGGCTAACTGGGGAGGTCGCCCTCACACGCTATCCGCGTCCTCGTCGCTGGGGGCGCGGCAGGCGCGCTCAATGATGGGAGGTCAGGTCCGACACTTGGTCGGACAGCGTCCACTCTTTCCGAACTCCCATCATGCAGCACCATCTGACTGGGCGACTGATCGCAGTCGCTTCCGCAAAAGGCGGCGTTGGCAAGACAACGCTCGCGCTCGGCGTCGCTTGGACGCTTGCACATGTAACGCGCGCCGCGCGCGTGGCACTTGTCGACGGTGATCCGCAGGCGGGAGCCACCAGCGCGCTCGGTCTCACGCCGCCGGACGCGCCGTTGCATGCGCCCGCGATGATGGTTGATGGCCTCGCCGTGCATCGCAGCAGCCGCGCCCTCGCGCTTGCACGCGCGGCGGAGCTCGACGCATGGCTCCAGGCGGTGCGCGTCAACTCGGACGTGACCGTGGCAGGCCTGAGCCCAGCGCTTACCGATGCGATGCACGCGGCGACGCTGCGCTCCACGCCATACGTCCTCGTCGCCGCCCGCTGCGACGCCATGGGGATTCCGAACGTGCGCGAGATTGTCGCATTGTTGCGCGGGAACTACGGCGCGTACATCGAGGACCTCAAGAAGCGGAAGGGGCCGGACGCGGATCAGCCGCACCGCATCAAGTACAAGAAGTTGGTGCGGTAGCGGGTGCCGAG
>JAABRL010000056.1 GCA_011390935.1 Gemmatimonas sp. | reverse complement strand
GCCCAAACCCACACCTGCGTTCCTGCTCCCTGCCACTGCTCGACATACCAGCCACCCTACACGCCAGCATGCCCCTACCACCACAACGCAACGCGCCCACACTACGGGGACGTAGTGGTGGCAACGATACCAGACGGCGAATGTAGGGACGCCAGACGCTCCGGTCAAGAAGCAATCACGGCGCCCACGGCACTTGAGGTGTCACAATTCGAAAGATCCGGGGTAACAGCCGAATTGTCCACACCCCCGGACCCGGCCGCTCCCCACCCAGCTACCACTCTGCCAGACGCGCCAGCACGTCGAGCGTCACGGCGTCGGCACGGCACTCACAGCGCCGCGCCGCCGCGCCGGCAGAAAGTCCGACCGAACGCGCCCCTGCCGCCCCGCCACGGCTCCCGCCATTCTTTATTCATGGTCCCCAACCGAGAGCCCGAGCCGCTCCAACTGCGAGCAAATCGTCCCCGCGAGCTCGAGCCGAGCCACCGCCCCGGCGCCGAAGGCCCCGCCCTCAACGCCGCTCAAGCCGCCGCGGCCGCCCACGGCGATGGTCCCCTGCTCATCGTCGCGGGCGCCGGCTCCGGGAAAACCCGCACCCTCGTGCACCGCGTGGCCGCCCTCGTCGATCGCGGCGTCCCCCCCGAGCGCATTCTGCTCCTCACCTTCACCCGTCGCGCCGCGCAAGAGATGCTCGATCGCGCCGAACGCCTCGCCGGCGGCGCCGCGCGACGGGTGCAAGGCGGCACCTTTCACGGCACCGCGCACCGTGTCCTCCGGCGCTACGGCCCGGCCGCCGGTCTGCCCCGCGACTTCTCCATCATGGATTCGGCCGACGCCAGCGATCTGATGAGCATCGCGCGCACCGCCCTCGGCTATGGCGAACCCCGCGGCAAGCAGCACGCCGGCCCGCTCGATGGGCCCGCCCGACGCTTCCCCCGCGCCGAAACCTGCGTCACGCTCTATTCGCGGCAGGTGAACACCGATCGGCCCGTCGCCGACCTGCTCGAGGAGGGGTGGCCGCACTTTCTGGCCTGGGCGGGCGACCTCGAGCGCATCTTCGCCGACTACGTGCGCCGAAAGACCGACGCCAACCTGCTGGACTACGACGACCTCCTGCTCTCCCTCGCCCTGCTGCTCGAGCACGGCGGCGACGTGGGGGATCGCATTCGCGGCGACTACGACCACGTGCTGGTGGACGAATACCAGGACACCAACCCGCTGCAGGCGCGCATTCTGCGGGGGATGTGCCCGCACGGACGCATTACCGCCGTGGGCGACGACGCGCAATCCATCTACGCGTTTCGCGGCGCCACCATCGACAACATCATGGCGTTCCCGGCGCAGTTCGCCGGCACCACCATCATCACGCTCGAGCAGAACTACCGCTCCACGGCCCCCATTCTGCACGCCAGCAACACGGTGATTTCGCGCGCCACCACGCGCTACACCAAGCAGCTGTGGACCGATCGTGACGGCGGTGAACTGCCGTGGCTCGTGACCGTGCGTGACGAACGGGAGCAGACGCGCTTCATCGTGGACCGGCTGCTGGAACTGCACGAAGAAGGCACGCCGCTGCGCGACATCGCCGTGCTGGTGCGCGCCGGCTACCTCTCGGCCGACCTCGAAGTCGAGCTCGCCAATCGGCGCATCCCGTACGAGAAGTGGGGCGGTCTCAAGTTCCTCGAAGCCGCGCACATCAAGGACGTACTCGCCTTCCTGCGTCTGCTCGACAACCCGCAGGACGAGGTCAGCTGGTACAGACTGCTGCGCCTCCTGCCGGGGGTGGGCGACACCACCGCCCGCACCGCCGTGGAAACACTGGCGCGCCATGGCTGGCAACCACTCGCGCTCGGCAGCGTGCGCGCCTCCAGCCGCGCCGCGCCGGGTCTCGCCGCACTGGGCGCCCTGCTCGAAGGGCTGCGCACCGCCCCGCCCCCCTCGCCGCCAGGTGAAGAGATCATGGGCGTGCGACGCTTGTACGATCGATTGCTCGTGGAAACCTACGACGACCCGCAGCCGCGGCTCGCCGATCTCGACCAGCTCGCGATCATCGCCGCCGGGTACGGCACACGTACAGACCTGCTCGCGGCGCTCGCCCTCGAACCACCGGCGGCCACGCAGGATCTGGCCGTGGGCGGCGACGACGAAACCGACGCGCTCATCATCAGTACGGTGCACAGCGCCAAGGGGCGCGAATGGGATGCGGTGTTCGTGCCCTGGACGGTGGACGGCATCTACCCCATGGCCCGCAGCGCCGGCAACGACGACGCCGTGGAGGAAGAGCGACGCCTGCTCTACGTCGCGATGACGCGCGCGCGGGATCATCTGTGCCTGGTCTATCCGTTGCAATCGTATCCGAGTCGCATGGCCGCGGACTATTCGTACGGACAGCTCTCCCGCTTTCTGGACGAAGGCGTGCGCCGCACCATGCAGCGCGTCACGCTCGGCCCCGATGGCACCGCCTCCACGCATCAGCTCGCACCGCTTCCGCCCCGCCCGCACGTCGACCTGCGCGCCCTGCTCCGAGGTCGTGTCGGCCTTCCCGCTCCCGAGGACCCCTGATGCTCGCACGCCTCCTTCTCCTGCTGCTGTGCGCTGTCGGCATCGCGGATGCCCAGTCGCCGCTGCCGCCGCGCGACGCGCCGCTGCCCATCGATCCGGCGCTCCGCACGGGCACGCTCGACAACGGATTGCGCTGGTTCATTCGCACCAACGCACGCCCGGAGCAGCGCGCCGAGCTCCGCCTCGTGGTGAACGCCGGTTCCGTCCTCGAAGATGACGATCAGCGCGGCCTGGCGCATTTCCTCGAACACATGGCCTTCAACGGCACGCGGCGCTTCGCGAAGAACGACATCGTGAAGTACCTCGAGTCGATCGGCGTGCGCTTCGGCGCCGACCTGAACGCGTATACGGGCTTCGACGAAACCGTGTACATCCTGCCCGTGCCCACCGATTCGGCTGGCCTGCTGTCGCGCAGCTTCGACATTCTCGAGGACTGGGCCTCCGCCGTATTGATGGACAGCAGCGAAGTGGTGGCCGAACGCGGCGTGGTGCTCGAGGAGTGGCGCAGTGGGCGCGGCGCGCAGTCGCGCGTGCTCGACAAACACTTCCCCGTGCTCTTCCAGGGATCGCGCTACGCCGAGCGACTGCCGATCGGGGACACGGGCATCATTCGCAGCGCCACGCCCGCGCCGCTGCGACGCTTCTATCGTGACTGGTATCGTCCGAACAACATGGCCGTGGTGGCCGTCGGCGATTTCGATCCGGACAGCGTGCAGGCCATGATCGTAGCGCGCTTTGGGTCGCTCACGAATCCGCCGTCGCCGCGCACACGCGAGGCACACGCGGTTCCGGGTGACGCAAACACGCGCGTCTCGATCGCCAGCGATCGTGAACTCACGGTGTCGTCGCTCGAAGTGTTGTGGCAGTTGCCGCCCCGCACCACGCGCACCGTCGGCGATTGGCGGCAGCGACTGGTGGAAGACATTTACAACGCGGCGTTCAATCGCCGACTTGGCGAACTCACCCAGCGCCCCGACGCGGCGTGGGTGGGTGCAGCCTCGGGGCTCGATTCGTACACGCGCAGTTCATCGGCCTACGGCCTTCGTGTGGCGGCTGAGGACGGCAAGATCGAGCGCGCACTCGAAGCGATCGTAATCGAAGCACGTCGCGTCGATGCGCACGGATTTCTCGAGAGCGAGATCGCGCGCGTGAAGACCGACCTGCTGCGCAGCTACGAACGCGCATATGCCGAGCGTGACAAATCGGAATCCGGGAGTTTCGCCGGAGCGTACGTGGCGCACTTTCTCGATCAGGCGCCGATTCCCGGCATCGCGTTCTACAACGAGCACGCGCCGGCGGCGGTTGCGTCGATCACGCTGGACGAAGTGAATGCGGTCGGTCGCGCCTGGATCAGCGACAGCAATCGCGTGATCATGGCCTCGCTCACGGAAAAGGAGGGCGTGGCACAACCCACGCGTGAAGCGCTGCTTGCGGCGCTCACGCGCGCCGCCGCGGCCCCGATCACGCCATGGACCGAGACGCTCGCCGATGGCGGACTGGTGGCTTCGCCCCCAGCGCCCGGACGCGTGACGGCGCGCGGTCGCATCGAAGAACTCGACATGTCGGAGTGGACACTGGGCAACGGGGTGCGCGTGTTGCTCAAGACCACGGACTTCAAGGCCGACGAAGTGCTGCTCTCCGGCTTCGCGCCCGGTGGCGCGAGTCTCTATCCGGACTCGCTCGCCACGGTTGCCGAGCTCGCCACCACGTTCATTGAACGCGGCGGTGCCGGTTCGCTCTCCGTCATCGACCTGCAGAAGAAGCTGTCCGGCAAGGTGGCGGCGGTGGGCACGTCACTCGGTGAACGCTCGCAGGATGTGAGTGGACGAGCGTCACCCAAGGATCTGGACACGTTGTTCGAGCTGCTCTGGCTGCGTTTCACCGCGCCGCGCGTCGATTCGGCGGCGGTGCAGGCGTTCCGCCAGCAGATCGGCGCGGTGCTCACCAATCGCAGTCGTGCGCCGGAGGCCGCATTCAGCGATACCATCTCGCTCACGCTCGCGAACTATCACCCGCGTGTGCAGCTGCCCACAGCAGCTCTGTTCAACAGTGTGTCGCTCGACGACGCACTGGCGGTGTATCGGGAGCGCTTCGGCGATGCGAGCGGCTTCACCTTCGTCTTTGTGGGCAATGTGACGGCTGAGCAGCTCGAGCCGTTGCTGGTGCGCTGGCTCGCGGCGTTGCCGACGACGGGCCGCACGGAACAGCCGCGCGACCTCGGCATTCGTCCGCCCCCGGGCACGGTGCAGAAGGTGGTGCGCGCCGGTGTGGAGCCCAAGTCGTCAACGGTCGTGGCGTATCACGGCGAGCGCGCGACCACCGTCGCCTCGCGACAGGCCTTCCGCACCTTCGGCGACATTCTCGAAACGCGGCTCACGGAAGAGCTGCGCGAAGCACTGGGCGGGACGTACTCGGTGAATGTGTCCGCCTCCGCGTCCACACTGCCGCGCGACGCGCAGCAGTTGGTCATTCAGTTCGGCTCCTCGCCGGAGAACGCCGACACGTTGTTCGCGGCCGTGCAGCGCAACCTCGATGCGCTGCGCACCACGGGACCGACGGCGGAGGAGCTGTCCAGCGCACTCGAGAAGCAGCGTCGGCAGCAGGAAGTCTCGGTGCGCGAGAACGGGTACTGGATGAGCGGCGTGATCGCGCGCCTGCGCATGGGCACCGATCCGCGCCAGCTGCTGGAAGCGCCGCAGATCATCGCGGCCACCACCGTAGACGCCGTGCGCGAGGCCGCGAGCACGCTGGTGGATCCGGCGCAGTTCGTACGCGTGGTACTGCTGCCCGCGCAGCCGTAGTGTTGTGTCGTTGGGCCACACGCTCCGCAGGAGTGCGTGTGGCCCAACGACAGGGGCCTACGGCGTGTTCACGAACTCCCGAACCGCGGCAAACGGGTCAGCCGGCCGTTCGCGCGCCAGCGTGATCACGCGCTGCACGGCGCGCGTGAGGTCGCGCCCTTCGCGTTCGTAGACCGCGTCGAACAGGTCGAGTTCGGTGGCATACACGCGGCGCGCCATCACAACGGCGTTGTCGAGCACCACGCGCTCCCCCCATCCCACGGGAAACGTGCGCAGGAGCGGCCCGACGGAATCGACCAGCTGGCTGCGCGCGTCCCGATAGATGCGTTCGCGCGCGCCAAGCCGCCGTTCACGCGACACACGGCGCGCCATCTCGTCCTTCATGGTGTCCGGATGCGCCGCGAAGGCGGAATCGAGCCGTGCGTAGAGTGCGGCCCAGAAGGCGCCCAGCACGAGGTCGTCGGCCCACTCGTTCTCAGCGCGTGCCGCCAGTGCGGAGTCACCAAGCGCACGGTAGAACGAGATGGCCCCTCGCCCACCCACGAACGACGCGAACGACTCATTGAACACCACCTGCCCCTTCGCGAAGAACGTGGTGTGCGTGATCTCGTGGATCACCGTATTCACGAGCGAGACGGAGTCCATGCGCAACGTGGTGCTCACCACGGGATCGTTGAACCAACCGAGTGTACTGAAGGCACTCGAGGCCCCGATCGACACATCGAAGCCCTCGCGTCGCAGGTCGTCCGCCGTACGGTGCGCGGCGGCGAAGTCGAAGAAGCCTTTGTACGGGAATCGCCCCACCACCGGGAACCACCATGTGCGCCGAGCGAGGCGGTCCGGATACGCGGCGGACACCACGAGCACGAGCGTGTCGCGGTCCAGCCGAGAGAACCGGGTGAAGCTCTGCTCAGGCCGCAGGCCGACCGAATCGGCGGCGAACTGCCGGGCATTGAGCACGAGCTGCAGCTTGGCGCGCTCGCCCGCGGGCGTGGTGGAGTCGGCCACGAGCCGGTCGATCGGGGTGCGGCGGGCAAGAATGCGCGCCTCCTCGTAGGCGGCGCGCGACAGGTAGCAGCCCATGGGCGAGACCACGAAGAGCCCGAGCGCGGCGAGCACGCCGAGCGAACCGTAGCGCCGCAACCGGCGCCACCGCGATACGCGCCCGTGGCCCGACGGACGGTCTCCGACTACACTTCGAATCCCATGTCCTTCGTCCATCTGCACTGTCATTCTGAGTTCTCGCTCCTCGACGGGGCGAACCGGATCGGGGACCTGATCAAGCGCGCCCAGGCCTTCGAACAGCCGGCGCTCGCGATTACCGATCACGGTAACATGCACGCCGCCTGGGAGTTCCAGGAGCAGGCGCGCAAAGCCGGTGTGAAGCCCATTCTGGGCATGGAGGCGTACGTCGCCCCCGGTGATCGGCGCGTGCGAGCCAAGGCCGCGCCGGGTCAGAAGTCCAACTATCACCTCGTGCTGCTGGCTCGCGACATTGTGGGCTACCGCAATCTGGTCAAGCTCTCGTCGCTGGCCTATACCGAGGGGTTCTACGGCAAGCCGCGCGTGGACCGCGAGCTGCTCGCCAAGCACCACGAGGGGCTCATCGTCTCCTCCGCCTGCATGGCCGGCGAGGTGGCCTCGCACCTGCTCGAGGACCGCGATGAGCAGGCCGCCGAAGTGGCCGCCTGGTACGCGGAACTGTTCAAGGGCCGCTACTACCTCGAAGTGCAGGCGCACGGCAGCGACGGTCAGGACCGACTGAACCGCAAGGTGTTCGCGCTGGCCGACAAGCTCGGACTGCCCGTGGTGGCCACCAACGACGCGCACTTCCTCGCGCACGAAGACCACGACGCCCACGACGTGCTGCTGTGCATCGGGCTCGGCAAGGATCGCAGCGATCGCGATCGCATGAAGTACGACGATGGCCTGTACTTCAAGAGCGCCCCGGAGATCGCGTCGCACTTCCCCGGCCGCCCCGATGTGCTCGAGCACACGCTGGCGATCGCCGACTCGGTGGATGTGCAGTTCGCCAAGAAGTACCATGTGCCCGCGTTTCCGTTGCCCGAGGGCATGGCCACGGAAAACGAATATCTCGTGACGTTGGCCACCGAGGGGGCGAAGAAACGCTACGGGGATCCGTTCAGCGACGAAGTGCGCCAGCGCCTCGAGTACGAACTCGACGTCATCACGCGCACCGGATACGCCGGCTACTTCCTCATCACCGCCGATTTCATTCAGGCGGCGCGTGATCGCGACATTCCGGTGGGCCCGGGGCGCGGCTCGGCTGCCGGCTCGCTCGTGGCGTATTCACTCGGCATCACCGATGTGTGTCCACTCGAGTTCGACCTGCTGTTCGAACGCTTCCTGAATCCCGAACGCGTGTCCATGCCCGACGTGGACGTGGACTTCTGCTTCGAGCGACGCGGTGAGGTGATCGAGTACGTGCGGCAGAAGTACGGCAAGGATTCGGTGGGGCAGATCGTCACGTTCGGGACCATGAAGTCGCGCGCCGCCATCAAGGATGTGGGGCGCACGCTCGGCTTCACGCCGGCCGAGACCGATGCGCTCGCGAAGCTGGTACCGAACGCGCCGAACAACTCGCTCACGGTGAAGGAGGCCGTGGAGCAGGTGCCGGATGTGAAGAAGCTGTACGACGGCGACGCGCGTTACCGGCAGCTGCTCGACTACGCGATCAAGCTCGAAGGGCTGTCGCGGCACACGGGCGTGCATGCCGCCGGCGTGGTGATCGCGCCGGGCCCGCTCGACGAGTTCGTGCCGATCTGCACGCAGGCGTCGAAGGGATCGGGTGCCGGCGACGATGAGCGCGTGATCGTGACGCAGTACGACATGACGTGCCTCGAGAAGGCCGGCATGCTCAAGATGGACTTTCTCGGGCTGACCACGCTCACCGTCATCACCGACACGATCAAGCTCGTGAAGGAGACGCGCCGCGAGGACGTGGTGCTCGAGACGCGTGGCTTCACCGACGCCGACACGTATCGCGTGTTGCGGGCCGGCCGCACCGGCGGCGTGTTCCAGTTCGAATCGGCGCTGGCCACCGACGTGCTCAAGCGCATGCGCTGCGACCGGTTCGACGACCTCGTGGCGTCGAACGCGCTGTTGCGCCCGGGCCCGCTCGATGCGGGCATGCACAACGTGTACATCAAGCGCAAGCGCGGCGATGAGCCGGTGGCGTATGCGCTGCCCGAACTCGAAACGATTCTCTCCAACACGTACGGCGTCATCACCTATCAGGAACAGGTGATGCGTATCGCGCAGGTGCTCGCGGGCATCTCGCTCGCCGAAGCCGACGTGCTGCGAAAGGCCGTGGGCAAGAAGGACGCCGAGCTCATCAAGAAGGAGCTCGGCAAGTTCGAAACGAAGGCCGTGGCGAAGGGGCACGATCCCGCGATCATCAAGGAGTTGGCGGGGCAGATCGAGACGTTCGGGCGGTACGGGTTCAACAAGTGCCTGGTCGGGGATACCGAGGTATTCGATGCGACCACCGGTCGAATGGTGCGCATCGCGGATCTCTACGAACGCCGTGATTCGCTTGGTGCGGTGGCAACGTGCGACGTCGACACACTGCGCCTGCAGTCGGGACGCGTGCTCGATGTGATGGACAACGGCGTCCGTCCGGTGTTCACGCTGCGCACCGCCTCCGGACGCACCATCACGGCGACGGGCAACCATCCGTTTCTCGTGCACGATGGCTGGAAGGAGCTGTCGCAGATTGCGGTTGGCGAACACGTCGCGGTGCCGCGCGCGCTTTCAGGCACCGGCACGATCGAATGGCCTCAGCACGAAGTAGTTGCCTTGGGCCACCTGCTGGCCGAAGGCAATCTGTGTCATCCAGCAGGCGTCTACTACTACAATCAGGACGAAGCGTCGATCGCGGATTTCGTCGCGGCCGCTGAATGCTTCCCGAACGTGCGTTGCACCCGTTCTCTGCACAAAGGTACGGCGTCGATCTACACGGCGCGTCAGAAGCGCAGTGAACCAAATGGCATCATGGAGTGGGCGCGTCGGCTCTCCCTCCTCGGGAAGACCGCGACGACCAAGTGCGTGCCGGCCGAGGCGTTCACGTTGACCGATGCACAGCTCGCCCTCCTGTTGGGGCGACTCTGGGATGGCGACGGGCATCTCAACGCCAAGGACCGATCGGCTTTCTACGCCACGGCATCGGAACGGTTGGCGCAACAGGTCCGCCATCTCTTGTGCCGCATCGGGATCATCGCGCGAGTGCGTACGGTGCGGTTCCCCTACGGTGCTGACGGTCGTACGGGGTATCAGGTGTTCGTCACCGGAGCAGACAACCTGCAACCGTTTGCCCGACTGATCGGCCCCCATCTGGTAGCCGCTCCGAAGCGGATCGCGGTGGAAGCAATCGCGGCGGACGTCACGCATGGCGCGTCCAAGGATCTTGTCCCGGTTGGCCCGGTTCGCGCACTGGCACGAGCCGCGAAGGCACGTGCTGGCATTACCTGGCACGAGGTTGAAGCGGGAGCCGATGTGTCGAGTCGCGACCTCTATCCAGTTGGCACCAACCCGAAAAAGGTTGGCTTCACACGGCCGACGGTCCGGCGACTGGCGCGCTACTTCAACGATCCCGCCCTCACCCGCCTCTCCGATAGCGACGTGCTGTGGGACCGCGTGGTATCCATCGAGCCAGCTGGCGAGGCACGCACGTACGATCTGGAGGTCGAGGGGACGCACAACTTCGTCGCCAACGACATCATCGTCCACAACAGCCACTCCGTCGCCTACTCCGTTCTCTCCTACCACACGGCCTGGCTCAAGACGCACTACCCCGCCGAGTTCATGGCGGCGCTGCTGTCGTCGCAGATCGGCAAGACGGAAGAGGTCATCAAGTACATCGCGGAAGCCCGCGAGATGGGGCTCGAGGTGCTCGCACCCGATGTGAACGAGTCGGGATGGCGTTTCACGGTGGTGGGCGACAAGCGCGTGCGGTTCGGGCTCGGCGCCATTCGCAATGTGGGGCGCGGCGCGATCGATTCGCTCATGACCGCGCGCGCCGACGGCCCCTTCACGTCGCTGCATGACCTGTGCGCCCGCGTGGACCTGCGGCTGTGCAATCGGCGCTTCTTCGAGGCGCTGATCAATGCGGGCGCCGGCGACAGCCTGGGCGGCCATCGCGCGCAGCTCATGGCCGGCCTGGATGGCGCACTCAACGAAGCCTCGCTCCGGCAGGACGAAGCCGCCGCTGGTCAGGTATCCCTGTTCGGCGACCTGCTTGCCGACGCGGCCGCACCAATCGACACACCATCGCACGCTCAGCTGCCCAACACGCCCGAGTGGCCTGAATCGGAGCGGCTGCAGCGCGAAAAGGACCTGCTCGGCTTCTACATTTCAGGGCATCCGCTCGAACCGTACCGAACAGAATGCGAACTGTTCGCGTCGCACACCATTGCCCAGCTTGGTGCGTGGACGGAGCAGCCTGTGACCATCGGCGTGGTGGTCACCGCGATCAAGCGCCAGGTCAGCAAGCGATCCGGTCAGGAGTTCGCCCGGTTGACAGTGGAGGATTTTTCCGGATCTTCCGAAGTGCTGGTGTTTCCGGAAGCGTGGGCGGCCATCGGCGATCGGTTCCGACCGGATATTCCGCTGCTCATCAAGGGCGGGTACTCCAAACGGGACGCGGATGTCGAGAACCCGACGTTCATCGTGGATGGTGTCACTCGATTTGCAGAGCTGCGGGCCAACGGCGAGGTCGCCATCACGATCGATCTCGTGCGGGGACTCGACCTGCCGCCGGCCATCATGGAGGATGTGCGCCGAACGCTGGATCATCATATTGGTTCGGCACCGCTCGAGTTGCGGTGGCGTGATGAGCG
The DNA here is from genome assembly GCA_011390935.1 of Gemmatimonas sp. Classification (GTDB taxonomy): domain Bacteria; phylum Gemmatimonadota; class Gemmatimonadetes; order Gemmatimonadales; family Gemmatimonadaceae; genus JAABRT01. The sequence continues at coordinate 10,669 of JAABRL010000056.1, read as the reverse complement.
CGGCACGGCGGTGCGGTTCCGATCCCGGTCGCTGACAATTGCGGCAACTCCGCTCGCGCTGTCCGATCTGCGCGCGCTGCTCGGCCCCGATCAGGTGCGCCTCGTACGCGCCTGATCACCCCCCTTGTTGTCTTCCCGCGCGACCGGTTCGCCGGCGCGCTGAACCTTCGGAGTCCCATGGCTGCTCCTACGCTCGATTTCGAACGGCCCATCGTCGACCTGGAACGCCAGATCGAGGAGTTGCGACGGCTGGCCGGTGATCAGGATCTCGACGTCGCCGCCGAGCTTGCGCCGCTCGAACAGAAGCTGCACTCGCTGCGTGTCGCGGTGTATCGCGACCTCACGCCGCTGCAGCGTGTGCAGGTGGCGCGCAACGCCAAGCGTCCGTTCACGCTCGACTACATTCGCCTCGCCTTCACCGACTTCGTGGAGCTACACGGCGATCGCGCCTTCCGTGAAGACGCCGCCATCGTCGGCGGGTGGGCGCGACTCGACGGCGAGACGGTGATGGTGATCGGCCATCAGCGCGGCCGCGACACCAAGGAGAACATCCGGCGCAACTTCGGCATGCCGCACCCCGAGGGGTACCGCAAGGCGCTGCGTCTGATGAAGCTGGCCGAGAAGTTCCAGGTGCCGGTGATCACGCTCATCGATACACCGGGCGCCTGGGCCGGTCTGGGCGCCGAGGAGCGCGGCCAGAGCGAAGCCATCGCCCGCAACCTGTTCGAGATGAGTCAACTGCAGGTCCCGATTCTCGCGACCGTGATCGGCGAGGGCGGCTCTGGTGGAGCGCTCGCGCTCGGCGTAGCGGATCGCGTCTTCATGTTCGAGAACGCCGTGTACTCGGTCATCACGGTGGAGGGGTGTGCTGCCATTCTCTGGAAGGATGGCAAGAGCCCCGAGATGCGTGAAAAGGCGGCCAGTGCCCTCAAGATCACCGCGCAGGATCTCTTCGATCTGCGCGTGATTGACGAGATCATCGCCGAGCCGGCCGGTGCCGCGCACTCCAATCATGAGGCCACCGCCGCGGCGCTGCGTGAAACGCTCGTGCGTCACCTCGATGAGCTGCGCAAGCTCAAGCCGGAACGCCTGATTCGGAAGCGCCGCGAAAAGTTCATGCGCATGGGGCAGTTCATCGAGTGATGGGCGCATGACGCACCTCATCGAGGTGGCATTCACCGGCAACCGCAAGGCGTTTTTCCTGTGGGAGGGCGACGCTCCGCCCCCGGTGCGCGCACCCGTCATCGTGGAAGCCGATCGCGGCGAAGACCTTGGCCACGTGCATGCAACCGGCGAGCTCGCCGAGACGCGGTGTAACGGGTGCAGTCACGGCTGCGGTACCGCAACGCGTCCGACCGATCGCGCGCTGCGCGTGGCGTCGGACGCGGAACTCGCGCGTGCCGCCACGCTTCGCGATGAGAACGAAGCCGCGCGACGCACCACCCATGAACGCGCGCGCGCGGCCGGTTTGATCATGAAGATCACGGACGCCGAATGGCAGTGGGACCGTCGCAAGCTCACGCTGTACTTCACGGCCGAAAAGCGCGTGGACTTTCGCAATCTCGTGCGCGAACTCGCCGGCGTCTTTCGCACGCGCATCGAGCTCAAGCAGATCGGCGTGCGAGACGAGGCCAAACGGCTCTCCGGTATCGGGCGCTGTGGTCGTGAGTACTGCTCGTCGAGCTGGCTCCCCGATTTGCGGCCCGTCAATCTCGGCGTGGCAAAGGATCAGCGCCTGTCGCTCAACCCCACGCAGATTTCTGGTGCCTGCGGACGGCTCATGTGCTGCCTGCGCTACGAGCACGAGTTCTACGTGCAGAGTCGTCGACGTTTTCCGAAAGAAGGCAAGATTCTCCGCACGCACCTGGGTGAGGAGAAAGTCATCTCGTCTGACATTTTTCGCGAAACCGTCACGCTGCGCACCGTTGAGGGAGACACGCGCGTCGTGCCGCTCGCCGCGCTGCGCGAGGAAGTGACCGGGGGCGACGTGCCGCCTGAGATCGACGCGCGCGCGGCGCGACCCGGGAGCAGCCGCGCCGACGCGCCGGTGGCACGACTCGAAGTGCTCGACGAATCCGCCGACGATGCGCTCGACGCACCCGACGCCAACATCGAGACGGCGGATGCCGTCGACCGCGTGCGCGACGAGAGTGACGACGGCGCGGAGAGCAACCGCGCCGACAGCACCGACATGGACGACAGCAGCACCGATGACGATTCCGCCGGCAGCACAACGGACGACGACGGCGCTGCGCGTCGCAAACGTCGCCGCGGCCGTCGAGGCGGCCGTCGTGTACGTGGCGAGCGCGGTACGCCTCCCACTCCTCCTCCTACCGAATCCTGACCCTCGTGTCCCGCTTTTACCTGACCACCGCGATCGACTACGCCAATGGCGATCCGCACATCGGCCACGCCCTCGAGAAGATTGGCGCGGACGTCATCGCGCGTTACAAGCGTGCGGCCGGACACGATGTGCACTTCATGATCGGCATGGATGAGCACGGGCAGAAGGTGGCACAGACCGCGGCGGCCGAAGGCGAGGATGCGCTGGCGTTCACCGATCGCATTGCGGAACGCTTTCTCGCCACCTGGGCGAAGCTGGGCATCAGCCACGATCAGTTCATTCGCACCACCACGTCACACCACAAGGCTGGTGTGCAGGCGCTCATTCGTCGCATCGCCGAGCGCAACCCGGACGATTTCTACGAGCAGAGTTATCGCGGGCTGTATTGCGTGGGCTGCGAGGCGTTCAAACAGCCGGCCGACGTGTTGGACGAGCGCTGCGCGCTGCACCCCACGCGGACCCTCGAAGAGGTGGAGGAGCGCAACTGGTTTTTCCGGCTCTCGCGCTACGCCGATGCCATCCGGGCGCACATCATGGCCAATCCGGCGTTCGTGCAGCCCTCGAGCCGGCGCAACGAAATCCTCGGTCTGCTCGATCAGGGGCTCGAAGATGTCTCCGCCAGTCGAGCACGCCTGTCGTGGGCGGTGCCCTTTCCGCTGCCGCTCTCCACGGGCGAGACGCAAGGCACGTATGTCTGGTTCGATGCCCTGCCCAACTATCTCACCGGCACCGGATTCCCGGACGGTGATTGGGCGGCACGCTGGCCTGCACAGCTGCATGTCATCGGCAAGGACATCACGCGGTTCCATGTGGTGATCTGGCCCGCGATGCTGTTGGCCGCGGGGTTGCCGCTTCCCGAGCAGGTGTGGGCCCACGGCTTCGTGCAGCTCGGCGGTGAGCGCTTCTCCAAGAGCGCCGGCGTGAAGCTCGATCTGCACGAAGCGATCGACCGATACGGCCCCGATGCGTTCCGGTATGTGCTCTTGCGCGAAGTCCCCTTCGATGGCGACGGCAACTTCTCATGGGAGCGCTTTGAAGAGCGCTACACCGCCGACCTCGCCAATGCGCTTGGCAACCTGGCCAGTCGAGCGGTCGCGATGGTGGAGAAGTATCGGAACGGCGTGGTCCCTGATGTGGCGCCCGATGCACAGGAAGCCGATGACCACGCGGATATTGCGGCCTATCACGCCGCACTCGACGGCACGCGCGGTTGGCTCCTGCACGACGGACTCGCTGCGATTGCAAGGCAGGTCTCGCGCGCCAACGAATACACGGCGGCCATGGCCCCGTGGCAGTTGGCGAAGGACCCCGAGTCCTCGAACACGCTCGACGTGGTGCTCGCTTCCCTGATTCGACGCCTTGCGCGCATCACCGTACAGCTCGCCCCGTTCATGCCGTCGCGCAGCGGTGACTTGTGGCAGATGATCGGTGGCACGGGCAGTGTGCACACGCGTGGATTCGCCGAGCTTGCGACGCTTTCGGCCAATGGCTGGACGGTCGCGAAGGGGACACCACTCTTCCCGCGACCGGCCTGACCTGAAACGTCAGGGAAGGCGGCTCGTCCTTTCGCTGCCTTCCCGACGCTGACGTCCAGCGCCCACCGCGACAAGTGTTTCACTGCGGGCCCAGGGTGTTTTGTTCTGCCCTGTTGGTCCCGTGTGCTTACGGACGTTTCGCGCGTTGCGTCGTTCTTTCGGGGAGCAAGTGTCATCCTCTCTCCGGAGCATCCGCATGCGAGCCGCACGACCCACCCGACAATCCACGCACGCTCGCCAGACCCCGCGACGGGGTTTCGCGCTCGAGGCCGTGCTGCTGCTGATGCTGCTGTTCGGCATCATCATCACCGCCGGTCTTTCGGCCGTGAACGCACTCTCGCGCACGTCCACGGTGGACTACCGCAGCAGCCAGACCACGTACGCCGCCGAAGGTGGCGCCGATGACATCATGTCGCAGCTCGACGCGGCGATGTCGGATGGCGTCATCAGTGCGGAGGACGTGGCCGGCATTGAGAGTCCGACGCTTCCCGGCTTCCGGTTCGAAACGGTGACGGAGACGACCGGGGAGCCGATCGCCAAGACGATCACCTCCGGGCCCTTCGCCGGCCTGATCTCGCTGAACCAGCCGATGGACATCCGGGTGACCGCAATCGATTCGCTGCAGAATCGCGGCGAAGTCGTGTTGTCGGTGAACGCGCAGTCCATTCCGCTCTTCCAGTTCGGCGTGTTCTACGAAGAGGATCTGGAAATTCTGCCCGGTCAGCCGATGACCTTCGCAGGGTGGGTGCACTCGAACGCCAGCATGTACATCAGCTCGAACAGCGTCACCTTCCAGAGCCAGATCACCACGCCGGATAGCGTATTCTGGAACCGCAAGAATGCCAGTGAGCGACTGAATGGCGTACGCATCCACAACGCCGCGGGCACGGCCGTGCAGCTCGACTTCGACTCGCGCAGCCACGCGGGCGCCGCGTTCGTCACGCGCAGCACCACGCGCTTCAACAACCGACTCATGACCGGCGTGAGCGGCGTCCGTCCGCTCAAGCTGCCGCTACCAACCGGCATGGATTCCTACACACTCATCGAGCCGCGCAATGGGAGCGACGGCGTCATGGTGCAGGATGTGAAGCTGGCATGGAAGTCCGACTGGTACATCACGCTCGACGTGGCGGGGCTGAGCGATCCGTGCGCGAACATGGTGCAGGATCGCGGCGGTCGAGTGGTACCCACCGCTGCGCAGTGTGCAGCCATCTTCATCGGACGCCCCGACGCATTCTTCGATGGGCGCGAGGATCTGCGCCCGGACGTCCTCGAGATCGACATGGCGCAGCTGCGCACGTGGATCGCGGGTGACCCCGCCGGCCGTCGCGTCGATATCATCTATGTGCATTTCACGGGCACCAACCCTGCTACCCCCGCTCGCGACTACCCGGCGCTGCGCCTCGTGAACGGCGCCGAACTGCCGCCGAGCTGGTCGCTGCTCGAGCCGGGCGGCCTCTCGATCGCCACCAGCCACCCGCTGTACGTGCGTGGCGACTACAACACGGTGAACTGGAAGCCCGCTGCGTTCTACGCCGACGCGATCACCTTCCAGAGCAACAGCTGGAACGACGGCATGCAAGCCAACTACGCGCTGCGCAACGCTGCAAACCTCACCACGGCCAACGTCGCCATTGCCGCCGGTCACTCGGCGACGACGTGCGACTGGCAGCGCGCCGGCTGTGCCACGCCCATCTACGGCGGTGGACTGGAGAACTTCCCGCGCTTCCTCGAGAACTTCAGCGGCGGTCGTGTCTATCGGTACACCGGATCGCTGGTGTCGCTCTTCGAAAGCCGGCACTCCACGCGCCCCTGGGGCAACAACACGACGCGCACCGGTGGCGCACAGGGCGCCTACTACAGCGCCCCCACGCGTCAGTGGAGTTTCGACATCCGCTTCCGCGACCCGCGCATGCTGCCCCCTGGAACCCCGCGCGTCGGCACGGTGATCCAGACCGCGTTCCGTCCCATCTACTGAGCACGCCATGCGCCCGTCTCTCGCTCGGATCCGCCGCGGTTTCACCATGATCGAACTCCTGCTCGTGGTCGCCATGATCGGCGTCATGGTCGCCGTCGTCGGTCCCAAGTTCCGCATCAACGAAGGCGTGGAGGTGCAGCTTGCCGGCATGCAGCTCGTTCAGGACCTCGAACTCGCACGCACGCGAGCGCTGGCGACGCGAAGTGACGTACGCTTCGTCTTCGAGACCGAGGGTGAACCAGGCGCGTACGTCGGATACCTCGATCACGATCAGAACGGCGCGATCGGCAAAACCAGCACCGAGCGGCTCGCGTTGCGCGGCTTCGGACGTCGCGAGTTGCCGGCGCGCATCGAATACGGGCGTGGCGCCGCCGATCCGCTCCCGTTCGACGGCAGTGGGGTCAGCGTGACGTTTGCCGACAACGAGGTGTGGTTCGACACGCGCGGCATCACCGAGCCGATGGGAACGAGTGGCGTCGTCTACCTGAAGAGCACCACGGACGAGAGCAGGGTGTCCGCCGTCGCGGTCTCCGGCAGTGGCGGCATGCGACTCTGGACCTGGAGGAACGGCGCATGGGAATGACAATGCATCCGCGTGTTGGTGCAGGCCGGTCGCACGTCGAGAAGCCTGCACGCGCACGAAGCGGGTTTACCATCGTCAGCATGATCGTAGCCATCGTGCTGCTGACCGTTGGCATCCTCGCCTTGGGCAACGCCAACACCACCACCATCAAGAGTCAGGTACTGGCACAGAATCGAACGAACGCTGTGGCGATCGGACGCGCGTATCTCGAAGAGGTGCGTGTCCGTGACCCCTGGACGCTCGCATCGGAGGCGGCGGTGCGCGTCGGACCGGATGGCGTCGAAATGTCGGACGGACCGTATCAACGTCGCATGGAAGTGACCGAGGAGCGTGCCAACCTGCTGCTCGTCGAGCTGTTTGTGGACTTCCCGCGCTCCACGCAACCGGTGCGCCTCACCACGTACCAATATCGAGGAAGCGGCCTCTCGTCCGCGCCATGATGCCCATGCCTACTCATTCGCTGCAGCATCAGTCGGGCGCACGCCGTGCCCGACGCGGTTTCACGATCGTGGAGCTGCTGATCTCGCTCACGATGTCACTCGTCATTCTCAGCGCCGCGACCGCCTTTGCGGTCACCTCGTGGGAAGGACGCCGAGGCTGGACACTGCGTGAAGGCGTCGACCGCAGCGCGCGGTTCATCGGCATGGCCATCAGCCGCGACGCGTCCGAGGCTGGGATCGAGATCGAAAGCACGCCCGTGTTCGGCACGCTCGGCACGTTCGGCGACACCGTCTCGATTCTCTCCGTGCCGTACGACCCGCTGGTCGCCCCCACGTATCGTTTCGATGCCATGGACGGGGATACCATCAACCCGTTGCCACCAGGCGGAAACTGTGGCGCAACCTGCCTGAGCTTTTTGAAGGAAGACGGTGAATTCGATCTGCAAGCTGGCGATCTGGCACGGCTGCAGATCGGTGGCGAGCGTCGATTGCTGCTCATCACGGCGGCGAATGATCTTGGCGGCGACAACTTCTCCATCGAGTTCCTTCCCGTCGACTTCATCCTCAGTCGCCCTGCCGGTCTCGACGATTCCACGCGCATCGATCGATTCGGCACCGCCATTCAGAAGCTGAAGGCCGTTGCCTACTGGTACGATCCGAGCAAGAAGGCCGTCATGCGCTCCGAACGGTTCTCACCAACATCCGGAGCACCGATTGGAGAGCTGCTTGCGGATGGCGTCCATGAATGGGAAGCGTCGCTCCTGTTCACCGGTGAGTTCGAGCATCGGTACTACGATGGCGCCGACGAAGATTCCACCAATGACGGTCACCAGGTCATGGCCGTGAAGGTGCGGGCAAAGGTCATGGCGCCTCGCGTGGACGCAGCGGTCAACAACGGCAATCCGGTCTACCGCTGGTACGAATGGCGTGTGGCGCCTCGCAATCTGCTGTACGAAAAGAACCGGTTGTAACAGGGGGACAAAACACGCGCGGCGCCGGACGAGGAAGGCTCGTTCGGCGCCGCGTTGTCGTGCTGCCCGCTGGGTCAGCCGTTGAAATCAACCTTCGGGACTTCACGCGCACTCGCGTCGGCCTCGAAGTACTCGCGAGCCTTCGCTCCCGTGACCTTCGCCGTCACCACCGCCGGAAAACGACGAATGTAGGCGTTGTAGCGTTCCACCGCGGCGTTGTAGTCGGTGCGAGAAACCGCGACGCGGTTCTCGGTGCCCGTGAGTTCGTCCTGCAACCGCAGAAAGTTCTCGTTGGACCTGAGCTCCGGATACGCTTCCACGACCACGTTCAGACGGCCGAGGGCCGACGTGAGGCCGGCGTTGGCGGCCGCGAGTTCACCCATATCGGCACCGCCGGTGCGTGCGAGCGCGCCAGAGAGTCCGGCACGCGCTTGCGTCACTTGCGTGAGCACCTCACTCTCCTGCGCCGCGAAGCCCTTCACGGTCTCGACAAGGTTCGGAATGAGGTCGGCTCGGCGCTGCAGCTGGACCTCGATGTTGCGCTGCGCCGACGCGGCCTGTTCGTCGTATGTCTGAATCTGGTTGTAGCCGCACGCACCCAGTGCGAACGGCAGCGCGAGTAGCATGGCCACACGCGACAGGCGACCAGCGCGCGGACGGCGGGTGACGAAGGAATCGCGAGTCGTGAACCGAAGCATCATGCGCTCCTGAAAGGATCGGTGAGGTGACGAGATCTGCATTACGACGTCGTCGGCTGGTGGGCCGACGCCGGTGTGGTACCATCGGGATCGTACGTATCGAGCCAGGTCGCGAGCTGCTGCATGCCGTCGAGCGTGCCGAACAACAGGGATTCCGCTTCCTTCGACGATGGGGTGCTGCCGTCACGCACAAGCGCCAGCACACGAGCGAATGGCGTGGGATCGAGCCCCACGATGTCACCCACACGGGCGATCAGCGCCTCGCGCTGCGAGGGCGCCTGTTCGCCACAGCATCGTACCGTGGCGCGGAAGATCACCATGAGGGTACTGTGACTCGCTCGCAGCAGCTCCGACTGTCGCTTGACATCGGTACCGGCGTGCATGATCCCCTGCCGCAGCCGCAGCACCTTGCCCATCGCCTCGAACTCGGCCTGGCGCCGCAGATCGTGCCGCGAGAAGGCAACACCGGGTGGCAGCGCGCCATACAGCACGCGATGCCGCTCGAGAATGTCCGCGTACTCCATGGGGAAGATGTCCGATGAACGCTGCCACTCGGTCACGGTGAGCTCCAGCGGCGGCGGATTGCCCGCGTCGAGCCAAGCTCTCGTCGTGGCGCCCAGCGCTTCGAGCTGCACCGGATTGATCGCGTCCACCAACACGAGCACGTTCTGATCAGCGCCTCGCGACGCGGCTTCGCTTGCCGCGGCCGAGCCGTAGAGCAGCACGCAACGCAGCTTCTCGCCGTGCATCTGGCGCAGCTGATCCACGAGCTGTTCAAGTGTCATGCGTGCCATGTACAAGTCCCTGCCCAGTGTGAAGCGACGGGTGGCCAGATCGCGACGCGATCAGCGCTGACCGCGCACAGACGCGCAATCACCAACTCGAGCCACCGCCGCCGCCGCCAAAACCACCACCGCCGCCGAAGCCGCCAAAGCCGCCGCCGCCAAAGCCGCCGCCACCAAAACCACCACCGAATCCACCGTGGTGGCCGCCGCCGTACCGTCGTGAACCCGACGACATCGTGGAGGCGATGAACAGCGGCAGGCAGCCGCTGCCGCGTCCGCGCGACATCAGGAACATCAGAATCAGCAGCCCGATGATGAAGCCGATCGGGGATCCCTGCCCTTGCGGTGCCGGTCGCGTTCGAGCGATCGGGAGCTCGCCATCTTCGATCCGGAATCCGAACTCGCTCGCGTACGCTTGCGCCACACGCGAGGTCACGATGAGCAACCCCGCCGAGTAGTCCGCTACGCGAAACCGATCGGTCGCCTCTCGACAGATGCTGCCGGCCTCCGCATCCGTAATGAACCCCTCAGCGCCCATGCCGGTCTCGATTCGGCAGTACCCGCGATTGTCGCTGCTGGTTTCCTTGGGCACGAGCAGAATGACCGCGCCGGCGTTTCGTCGCTGATCACCGATCTCGGCGCGCGCACCGACCCCCCACTCGCGGCCGATACGCAGCGCCGTTTCCTCGACCGGCCGGCCATCGAGGTCGGCGAGCGTGACGATCGCGATTTCGCCGCCGGAGCGCTGCTGCACGATGCGTGCAATCGATTCGAGCTGTTGTTGCACATCGGGGCGTACGACGCCCGCGAAATCGTTCACGAAGCCCCGTGGCGCCGGTAGCGGGGCTGGCTGGGCGTGGAGCGGCACCGTGACCAGAACAGCCGACAGGACGGCAGCGCGACGGACGACGCGAGCCGTCGCTCGCCAGACTCGCCCTCGGAACGCGGCAGGGCGCGACGCACCGTGAACACGTGCTGAACTCTGGTGACGCAGTACGATGATCATCTCCCTGTAATGTACGCAGGGAGGGGCGTCAGGATTCAACGTTGGCGCGGATTGCACGCCAGCCGGATGTAGATCACAAACGCGCCATGTCGCGACAGTGCCGCACACACCACGACCGCGGACGTGCAGCAGCACGCCGCGGTCGTGGGCCGTCCGGTCTTGCGACCAGGTCGCGTTACGGCGCCGTACGGGGTGGCTGGCGATCCACGAAGAACAGCACCGACGGATTGGCCGCCGCCGCCGCCGGCGAATCCGCCACCGACGCGGGGAACGCCACCGCCGTGATCACCGACCCCGGAATCGTAGCCCCACCGATCGGATTGACGGTG
>JAABRL010000055.1 GCA_011390935.1 Gemmatimonas sp. | reverse complement strand
AAACGCATCAGCACCGTCTCGATGCGGCGCGTGTCGGGAAGCGAGAGCAGATACTTGCGTGTGAACCCATCGCTGGACGCGGTGTCGAGGGCGGTGGGCAGCACCCCCAGTGTGGCGTTGGCGTGCAATCGCTCGGCGAGCGTCGGCAACAGCTCGGGCATCTTATCGAGCGCCGACACGAGTTCGCGATACAGATACTGCCACAGCCGCTCGGCGTGCACCGGCTTGATGCCCCAGTGCACGAGCTGCTGTTGAAGCTCGGTCCGGGAGAGACTGTAGAGATTGAATGCTGCAGAGACGTCGCTTGATGACATGCCGAAACGCCGGGGAAACGCTGCCTGTGGACTCTTCGCGGAATCTAGGGGTGGACTCGAGACCGAGGGACCGGCGCTTCCCGATGCCTTGAACAATCCGCCCCGCCTGCTGATATTCTCACGGTGCACCGCCTGCTTGGCGGATGAGTGTCGGCACCAGCGGTTGCGACGGACGGTCTGTCCCGCTGGAGGTTTGTGCCGACCCGATGGGCTGCCGCCGCTGCGTGATGTCGCTGCTTGCTTGCCGCCGTTCTTCTTTGCCTTCGACGGGAGCTGTCATGCGTACGATCATCACGCCGAATCACCGCGTTCCGCTCACGCCGCCCTGATCGCGCGCTGCGGCTTCGCGACGGTCGGTGCGTAATGCACCGACAGACGTCGCACCGCTGAGCCGCTGCTCCACCCACGCCCCGATCGCTGGCCATCGTGCCCGATCGCGCGCTGCTCATTGCCCGTCCATCTGCTTCGCCGCGCCCCGATCGTGGGAGCCGTGGCGTGCCGTTCCTTTGTCCTGTTCCCGTCTTCATGTCCACAAAGACCCTGCGCCTCGAGTGGTTCTCGAACGTGCGCAACGACCTGCTCGCCGGCCTGGTGGTGGCGCTCGCGCTGATCCCCGAAGCGATCGCGTTCTCCATCATTGCCGGCGTGGATCCCAAGGTGGGGCTCTACGCCTCCTTTGCGATTGCCGCCGTGATTGCGTTCGTTGGCGGTCGCCCCGGCATGATCTCCGCGGCAACCGGCGCGATGGCGCTGGTGATGGTCACCCTGGTGCGCGACCACGGCCTCGAATACCTGCTCGCCGCCACGGTGCTCACCGGCCTGCTGCAGATCGTGGCGGGTGCGCTGCGCCTGGGCTCGCTCATGCGCTTCGTGTCGCGCTCCGTGATCACGGGCTTCGTGAACGCGCTCGCGATCCTGATCTTTCTGGCGCAGGTCCCGGAGATCGCGCTCGCCTCCACCACCGGCTACGCGCTCATCGCCGGTGCGCTCGGCATCATCTACCTGTTTCCGTACATCACCAAGGCCGTGCCGTCGCCGCTCGTGGCGATTCTGGCCATGACCGCGGTCTCGATCGGCATGGGGCTCGATGTGCGCACGGTGGGTGACATGGGCATTCTGCCGGATACGCTCCCCATCTTTGCGTGGCCCGACATTCCGTTCACGTTCGAAACGCTGCAGATCATTCTGCCGGTGTCGCTTACGCTTACCGCGGTAGGACTGCTCGAGTCGATGATGACGGCCACGATCGTGGACGATCTCACCGATACGTCGAGCAACAAGAACCGCGAGTGCGCGGGTCAGGGTGTGGCCAACATCGCCGCCGGCCTGCTCGGCGGCATGGCGGGGTGCGCCATGATCGGACAGTCGGTGATCAACGTGAAGTCGGGCGGACGCGGACGGTTGTCCACGCTCTCCGCCGGTGTGTTTCTGCTCACGATGATTCTGCTGCTCGGCGAATGGGTGGCGCGCATTCCCATGGGCGCGCTCGTGGCCGTGATGATCATGGTATCGATCGGCACGTTCAGCTGGTCGTCGATACGCGACCTGCGCCGGCATCCACCGAGCTCGAGCATCGTGATGGTGGCGACGGTGGCCGTCGTCGTGGCCACCCACGACCTGGCGAAGGGGGTACTGGTGGGTGTGCTGCTTAGCGGCTTCTTCTTCGCGAGCAAGGTGGGGCGCCTGCTCACGGTGTCGTCGTCCACGGCCGATGACGGGCGCGCGCGTTCGTATCAGGTGGTGGGCCAGGTGTTCTTCGCGTCGGCCGATACGTTCCTCGCATCGTTCGACTTCAAGGAAGTGATCGAACGCGTGCGCATTGATGTGTCGCGCGCGCACTTCTGGGACATCACGGCGGTCAACGCGCTCGATCGTGCGGTGGTGAAGTTCCGCCGAGAGGGGACGGAGGTGGAGCTCGTGGGCATGAACGAAGCGAGTGCGACCATGGTGGATCGGTTCGCGCTGCACGACAAGGTGGACGGCACCGAGCTCATGGGGGCGCACTGACATGGCCGACCTGACCCCGACCGATCCGCGCGTGATGGCGTGCGTCGATGCGTCGCGCTTTGCGGAGTTTGTGGCGGACTACGCCGTGTGGGCGGCGCAGGGACTCGAGTTGCCGCTGGAGTTCCTGCACATTCTCGATCGCCACCCCGAGCAGGGCGCGGTGAGCGATCGCTCCGGTGCGCTTGGCGTGGAACCGCAGGACGCGCTGATGGAGCAGCTCGTGGCCGAAGAGGCCACGCGCAATCGCGATGCGCGTGAGCGCGGACGCCTGTTTCTGTCGGGACTGCGCGCACGGGCGATGGCGCGCGGCATGACGAATCCGAGCATTCGACAGCGCTACGGTGAGCTCGAGGAAACGCTGGTGGAGCAGCAGTCGCGCGTGGAGCTGTTCGTGCTGGGGCGTCGTGGTGAAAATGCGGAGCAGACCGGCCGCGATCTGGGGCGCAACCTCGAGCGGGTGGTGCGCGCGCTCAAGAAACCGATCCTCGCGGTGACCGAGGCGTTCCGTGAACCGCAGCGCGCGCTCATTGCCTTCGACGGTGGCACGGTTACACGTCGCGGCGTGGAGATGATCGCGGCGAGTCCGTTGTTCCGCACGATGCACTGTGATCTGGTGATGTCAGGCGAAGCGGGACATCGTGCGCCGGACCTGTTGGAGAAGGCCCGTGATCGTCTGGCAAAGGCAGGGATCTCGGTGGAAGCCGTGCTGCTGTCAGGTGATCCGGAGCGTGAGATCGCACAAGCCGTGCGCACGCGTGGTGCCGACCTGCTCGTGATGGGCGCGTACAGTCACTCGGTGCTGCGGCGACTGTTCATGGGCAGTCGCACGGCGGACCTGCTGCGGGCGAGTACGGTGCCGACGTTGCTGTTGCGGTAATCGGTCTGTCCACCATGCTGCGTGGCGTTGAGCGTCGCATGGTGAACCCGCACCTCACGGCAGCTTCCCATCCCGCTCCAGATACACCCGCCGCACTGCGATCGGCCCCTGCTGCTCGGCGAGAAACCAGCCGGCGTACTCGCCCCAGTTGGCCTGCTTCACCGCTTCCTCCACCGGCACGCCGGCGGCATGCAGTCGCTCGACCTCGGCGATCACGGCGCGCAGCGATTCGCGGAACGTCACCAGCTCTTCGCGCGAGACGGCCGGTGTTTCGATGAAGCCGTGGCCCGGAATGAAGTGGTCCACATTCAAAGCGAGCGCGCGGTCGACGGTGGCCATCCACTCACGCGGATAGGCCGAGCGCATGGCGGGGAAGACGCGGTTGAGGTAGGCCTCGCTCATGAAGAGCAGCTTCTTGTCGGGGATGTGCAGGTGCAGATCACCGCCAGTGTGTGCGCGCCCCAGGAACAGCACTTCCACCGTGCGATTGCCGAGGTCGATGACCTCGCGATCGCTCGCCATGGCGACCGGCGGCACGATCACGCGGCGCGTAGCCGGTGCGGCGGCGGAATCGCGCAGCAACTGCGCGCGCGACGTGGGGTGCACCACGTAGGTGATCCCGACGGGCAGCACGCTGTTGCCGGCCGTGTGATCACCATGGTCGCTGCCCACCACGTACCACTTGATCGGCAGCGGCGTGAGCGCGCGAATGCGATCGACCATGGTCTGCGTGGCGGCGGGACTTCCCTGGCCATCGGCAATGAGCACCCCGTCGCGCCCCACCACGATAAGGCTCACGGTGGTGAAGCCGGGCTGTCTGATCTCCTCGTAGCCATACACGCCATCCCCGAGCGGTACGAGTCGCGGGAAGGCCGTGAGCGGGACCCCGCGCACGGCGGGGTCGGCGGTGCGCGGCTGGGCGGGGAGCGTGGCGGCGAGGCTGATCAGCAGCGCGGCCGCGACGGCGAGCGCGCGAGGGGCAGGAGGCCGTGTCATGGCGGGAGGGGAGTGTGTGAGCCGCAACGTTACTCCGCGAACGGCAACGGCAACAGCGTTGGGAAGGGAGGGAAGAATGGATCAAGCGGGGAGAAGGCATTTGAGCTACGACGCCTTGTAATCGCTTGATCTCTTCTTCCCTCCTTGCGAAGCTCAGTTGCAGTTACCGCAACCGCGCCTTCTGCACCATCTGTTCCACCTGCACCATCACGGAATCCGCGCGCACGGAGTCACCAGCGGCACCAAGCGAACCGGCGAGGTACTGCCCCGTGATTACGTACATGATCGGGATGCCGGCTGACGCGTCGTCCACCCAGCCGTCTTCGTTGATGAGCGCATCCATGCCGCGGTACTCCCGCCAGAGCGAGCGCGTGGCCGCCACGTCGAGCACTTCGTCGCCGCGCAGCGGGATGAAGTCGAGCGACGGGTCGGGGCGATTGCTCACCAGCTTCTGCGCGAGACCGTGGTTGGTGATGTGCTGACTGAAGCCGAGGTTCTGCGCGTAGCCACCGTACGAGAAGAACAGGCCGCGCTCGGGATAGCCCTGCTTGATCATGTACAGCACGAGCTGCTGATCGCGCGTGAGATACTCACCGCGAATGGCCACGTCCATACCGTCGTGCACGAAACGCTGCTGCTGCGGCAGCGCCACGATTGGCGGCACCGCGTCAAGCTCGGCGGTGGTGAGCGGGAAGAGCGGCTTCGTCGGCATCGTCCACTCACGATCACGGAACAGTGCCGGGCCGTTTTCCTTGTCGTATGGCTCGAGCTTGCGATTCTGCAGCTGTCGCGCGTACCAGTCGGTGCCGAGGTACGGTACGACCGCCACGAGCACATCGCGTCGCACTCCTTCCACGGCCTGCGCGTACCAGAGCGGGAACGAGTCGTTGTCGCCGTTGGTGATGATGATGCCGTATGGCTCCACCGAGTTGAGCAGGTCGCGCGCCCACTCGCGCGTGAACGTGTGCCGGTGGCGCGGCGCGTCCATGGCGTTGGTGACCAGCGGAATGAGTGCGAGTCCCAGCACCGGTGCCGCAAGACGCAAGCCGCGATCGGTCACCTCCGTGCTGCGTGACAGCGCCTTCGCCATCCACGTCCACAACGACACGAGACCGAGACCGGCCCACGCGCCCCACAGCGAGAACGTCCACAGATAGAAGTAGTCGCGATCGCGCACCTCGCGGTCCACGCTGTTGCCGAGCTCCGGCGCCTGCGAATGGCCGTACTTGAAGTTGAGGTACACCACGAGCGCGATCGTGAGCGTGAAGACGAGTCCGCCGATGTACCAGAACGTGCGTCGATCACGCGTGAAGTGCGTGATCCCACCCGCAATGCCGAGCGCGAAGAAGAGCAGCGCGAGCGCCGTCTGCATGGCCGGCGCCTGGTTGTACGCGTCGCGGAACCACTGCCACTTGAAGTACAGCCAGAACATGCCGTACTGCGCCACCAGCGGCGCCTTGCGCTCGGCCACGTTGTGTCCCGAGTACTGCTCGCGATCGATGTGCGACTTCACCTTGCGCCACGTCTCGGCGCTGAAGGTGCAGCTCACCGCGATCCCCTCGGTGCACGCCGACACGCCGCCACTGTTCAGATACGGTTCATGCGCCGCGCGAATGGGCATGGCCACGAACGGCGTGAGTCCCACGATGGCGACCGCGAGCGTGCCGAGCAGCAGGCGCCAGCGTAGGAGCGCCATGGGCTGCCGCATGAGCACGATCAGACCGATCGCCGGGAGCGGCAGAAAGCCGGCCGGGTGATTGGCGTAACCGAGCCCTACGAGATATGCAGCCGCAAGCAGGTACCGATCGGAGCCAGCGCGGTTGGGCGCGTCGCTCCAGCGAAGCATGAGCCAGCTCACCGCGGCGAGACCGAGCAGCGCGACGGTGTACACCTTCTCGTTCACCACGCTCTGATTCCACACGGTGAACGCGGTGCCGCCAATGATGACCGCCGCGGCGGCGCCCATGTAGCGCCCCCACTTCACCGGAATCCAGGTGCGCAATACGCCTTCCACGACGAGGAACCACAGGCCCGACGACAGCGCACTCGTGACCGCGGCGAGCAGGTTGATGCGCGCGCCGTACTCGATGGGGAGCGGCAGCAGTCCGAACGCATGCGCGAAGATCACGAACACCGGGTTGCCCGGCGGATGCGGAATGCCGAACACCTTCGCCGCCGTGATGTACTCACTGGTGTCCCACATGGCCGTGGTGGGGCCGAGCGTGAACACGTAGAGCGCGAAGAGTACGAGCGATACGCCGCCGGCGATCAGCCAGGGCGCGTTGCCGAAGCGTTCATCCTTGCCGGGCGTATCGGCGTTCCATTCGTCCCGTCCCCATGAGAGGAGCGTGGCGGGAATGAGGCCGGCGTAGGCGATGGCGAGGCAGAGCGCAGAGATGGTGGTGCCGCCGCGCCAGAGATCGCCGTAGCCGATGAGCAGCGTGACGGCGCTGAGCGCAGCAAGGAGCGCCGAGCGTCCACGCCCGGACGAAGCAAGTGCAGACATGTGGTGAAGCGAGAGGAGACGAAGAACGATCGGTCAGAGCGCCGAGTCGGACCGGACCGGGTACACAGGGGTGGCGGTGTGTGGCGACCCCGGATGCACGCCAACCGATGACCACCCCGTGCGGCCCATGGGGACGGGGACCTGCTGCGATTCGTCGATGACGAACGCATAGGCCCGTGCCACGGCATCACGTGGAACGACGGTGCGCAACTCCCAGAGCCCGTCGGCGACCTGCCGCGCGGCGGCGATCAGGGTGCCGGAGCTGCTCGAGGCCGCGCGCGCGGAGGCGGCGACTTCGATCAGCGAGACCTGCGAGGCCGCCGGTGCGCGCAGGGCGAACC
Source organism: Gemmatimonas sp. (assembly GCA_011390935.1). Lineage (GTDB taxonomy): Bacteria > Gemmatimonadota > Gemmatimonadetes > Gemmatimonadales > Gemmatimonadaceae > JAABRT01. Next base: position 15,776 of record JAABRL010000055.1, on the reverse strand, counting down.
GGACGATGCGCAATGTGTCGTACAAAGTAGCGAAGACGGTGTCGCGCCGGGGGGCGGCGAGCCGTTCCACCACGGTGTCGCCGACCACATCGGCGCGGGCCAGCACGGTGGTGGCCCCGCGCTCGAGCACAGTGGTGAAGCTGGCCAGGCCGCCCCAGAGGGTGACCATGAGCGCGACCATGAGCGCGCCGGCGGGCGCGAGCAGCCCTCGGCGCCACCGGGAGCGGGTGGGCGGATGGCGCAGCGCGCGCGACGGGGCCGGCGCGCCGTGCACGGCGGTCATGATGGTGTCGAGCCGGCGGGCGCGGTCGGACACCGGCGCGGGTTCGCGCAGCGCGTCGACGAGCGCGGGCGGCAGCTGGGTGGAGGAATGATCAGCCACGACGGGTCTCCGGCAGGGACGCGGCCGCGGCCGCGGGATGGTGCGTGGGGGCCAGCAGGGTGCGCAGGCGCTGGCAGGCGCGGGAGACGCGCATCTTGAGCGCCGACACGCCGAGCCCGGTGAGCTGGGCCATTTCGGGGTAGGACAGCCCTTCGGTGAAGTGCAGCACGACGGCCTCGCGCTGCTCCGCGGGGAGCTCGGCGAGGGCGCGGGCGAGCTCTTCACGAAGAAAGGCGCGATCGAGGAGATCTTCCTGAGTGGCGCTTGTATGCTCTGCGTGCGAATCGATGGTGTCGCTATCCATCGGCTGCGGGCGGCGCGCCCGGTCGCCGGCATGGGTACGGCATCGGTTCACCAGAATGCGCCAGAGCCAGCCCCGGAAGCGGTCCTGCTCGCGGTAGCTGCCGAGGTACCGGTAGGCCCGCAGAAAGGTGTCCTGCACCGCGTCCTCGGCGTCGCTGGCGTCGCCGAGCAGGCGGGTCGCGAAGCGGAGGGCGTCGTCGTGGTAACGGTCCACGAGGGTGCGGAAGGCCTCCACGTCGCCGGCCAGTACGCGGCGCACGATGAGGGCATCGGAAGGGATCATGGGGATAAGAACCCGCGAGGCGGGGGAACGGTCACCGGAAGCTTCGGTGCTCGCTGGGCTGGGCGAAGGGGACCGCAACGAACTCGTGAGGGGTGAGGGTCTCGCCGAGTGGATCCCAACGGGGGCCGGCACCGGTCGCGATCTGGCCGACCGCTCATCTCATCCCTCACGATTTGGTTGCCGACCCCTTCGCCCAGCCCAGCGAGCCGGACGTTCGGAGCTCGCTGGGCTGGGCGAAGGAATCAGCAACGAATTCATGAGGGGTGAGAGTATCGCCGAGTGGATCCCAACGGGGGCCGGCACCGGTCGCGATCCGGCCGACCGCTCATCTCACCCCTCACGATTTGGGTGCCGACCCCTTCGCCCAGCCCAACGCGCCGGACCGCATACCGGTCAGTTATTCACCGCCGCGCGCGGCGCCAGCACCAGATGCTCGATGAAGAACTCCATCATGCGCGGCTGCGACAGCCCCGCGTGCCCCACATCTGGCCCCACCTGCACGTCGAAGCTCTTGCCCGCCTGCTGCAGCGCGCGAATGAGCTGCAGCGAGTTGGCCGGGTGCACGTTGTTGTCGGCCGTGCCATAGAACAGCATGAGCCGCCCCTTGAGCCGATCGGCGTACTTCATCGCCGAGCCCGCGTCGTAGCCGGCGGTGTTGTCCTGCGGCGTGTACATGTACCGCTCGGTGTAGATCGTGTCGTAGTGCCGCCAGTCGGTCACGGAGCTCGAGGCCGCGGCGGCATGAAACACGTCGGGGTGGCGCAGCAGCGTCATCACCGAGGCGTAACCACCGTACGAGGTGCCGAATACGCCCACGCGCGACGCATCCACATACGGGCGTTCGGCGAGCGCGCGCACGCCGGCGGCGAAGTCGTCGATCTCCACCTGGCCGAGCTTCTCGTAGATCGCATCGAGGAAGCGCTTGCCACGACCGGCGGCGCTGCGTGCGTCGAGCGTGACCACGAGAAAGCCGTATTCGGCGAGCGCGTTGGGCGGCGTGAACGTTTCGCGCGCGCCGTTGGTGGCGGGGCCACCGTACACGCTCACGAGCACCGGATAGCGACGCGACGGATCGAAGGTGGACGGCTTGTGCAGCATGCCGTGCAGCTCGGTCACCCCATCGGCGGCCTTGAAGGTGAACAGCTCCACCGGCTGCAGACCGAGCGCCTTGAACTTGCTGTCGTCGCTTTCCACGAGCGTGGAGAGCACCTGCCCGTTGGCATCGAGCAGGCGTGTGACGGGCGGTTCGCGGTGCGACTGGGCCACGTCCACCACATGCTGCCCGTTTGGAGCAATGCTCACGGTGTGATGCAGCGTCGGATCGGTGAGGCGCTTGTGATTGCGACCGGCGAGCGAGACGCGGTGCAGCTGCATCGTCATGTGATTGTCGCCGCTGCGCGCCATGTACCAGAGCGTATTCGTGGGTTCATCCACGCGCACGATGCCGCCCACTTCGTACGGATGCGACGACAGCGTGGCGAGCAGCCGTCCGTCAATGTGGTACAGGTAGTAGTTGCGAAAGCCGGTGCGCTCGGAGGCCCAGATGAAGCGCTGATTGTCGGCCAGCCAGCGGATCTCGGGACGATTGTCGGTCCAGCTCGCCGGCCACTCTTCGCGCACGATCACGCGGCATGCGCCGCTGCTCGGGTTGCAGCTGGTGAACTCCATGACGTTCTGCCGCCGATTGGTGCGGTTGAACGTGATGGCGCTGCCATCGGGAGTCCATCCCACGCGATACACGTAGTGCCCCACCGTGCTGTCCACGAACGGCGCACCGCTGCGCACATCCACGCGCACGCTCGTGTTGGTCGCCACGTCGTACACGAACAGATCGACGACAGGGTTCGCCGAGCCGGCCTTGGGGTAGGCCTCGATGTCCATGGTGCTCTGGATCTTCGTCTGATCGAGCTGCAGGTAGTAGTCCTGCACGGGCGACTCGTCGAAGCGGTAGTACGCGAGCTTGCTGCCATCGGGGGACCACCACATGGCGGTGGTCTGCGCGAGCTCTTCGCCGTACACCCAGCTGGCGGTGCCGTACTTGATGCGTCGTTCGACGCTGCCATCGGTGGTGACGGCGCGCTCATCGCTGCCATCGACGCGACTCACATACAGGTTGCGATCGCGGTGCACGGCGCGACGCGTGCTATCGGCGGTGAACGCCACCTCGGCCTGGCGCCCGCGTTCCACGCGCGGGCCGCCGAAGCGACCGGCTTGCGAGACAGCGGATGACGCGGGGGCCTCCACGGCGCGCTTCGCGGCCAGATCGTAGCGCCAGCGCTTGCCCTCGTGCAGGTACGAGAACGACCGGCTGTCGTCGCTCCACTCGGCGGTGATGCTCCCGGAGCGCACGGCGGCAGGGATCTCGCCGCGCAGTTTGAGGAACTGTGCATGCCCCGGCATGCTCGCGATGCGCCCCTGCGCGGGGAGGACGGCGATCGGGGCGAGCAGCAGGAGCGCGAACGCCGAGTGCCAGCCAGCGCTGGCGATGCGCGACCTGCGCAGGGTGGCGTTCGATGTCGAGGCGATCGGGGAAGCGTGCACAGCGGTCTCCGAAGGAGTGGCGGGAATGGCTCGCGCAAGCGCGTCACTGGCGGGATAGTGATCGCAAGTCATTCGTACGGCAGATGATACAACGGCCGCAGGATCGACTCCAAACTACGGCTGGAGGCGGCTCGGGGTTGACGATGGTGTTAATTGATACTGCGTTCCCATAACGATGTATCAATTACTCAGGAGCCCCCCATGTTCGACCATCGACGCCGATCTGCCACACCCACGCTTGCGCTGGCGCTGCTCGCGACGGTGCTCACCGCCTGCTCCGACAACGGTATCTCGCCCGACCCCACGCCGGCGCCGCTCTCGGCCGCGAACTTTCAGCGGCTCATGGTCACCGACGGCAGTGCACCGACCGCCCGGCTGATTGCCCTGCACAATGATTCGACCGTGCAGAACTTCACGTTGGCCGCGCCCGCGAGCTACGTCTACGCCACGTCGTCCGGCCGGTTCGCGGCCGTGCAGCAGCGCACCGCGGATCGTGTGAACTTCTACGACGCTGGCGTCTGGGTGGACGGCACCACGGGCTTCCGCCGTGCGCCGTCCCAGCTCGGCTTCCAGCTCACCGATGGCCTGCCCACGCACGCCGTGGTCACCGGTCCTTGGATCTCGATCTTCATGGACGGAAACGGACGAGCCGTCTGGATGAACGAAGCGGACCTCGTGTCGGGTTCGCCGCGGGTGGCCTTCGAGATTCAGACCGGCGGCGCGCACCACAGTGGCTCGAACACCATCGTCATCAACGGCACACCCTACTTCACCGTCGCGCCACTCAACCCGGCTGGTGGTCTGCCGACCGCCGTGGAAGTGCGCAATCAGGCCAACCAGGTGGTGGCCAGCGTGCCGAACTGCCCCGTCATGCACGGCAACGCGTCCATCCTCAACGGTGCCGTGTACGGCTGTGCCGATGGCCTCGTGATCATCCGACAGGGCGTCACCGGCGTCACCGCCGAGAAGGTCACCACGACCGGCGAGATGGCCGGCCTCGGCCTGCGCAACGCGTGGGCGTCGAAGTCCGGGAGTGGCGTGATTCTCGGCCAGTTCTCGGCGCTGCCCGGTCAGCCCACGCGACGCGTATTGGCCACGATCGATCCGGTCACGGGCGCGATCAACCCGCTGCCGGCGCTGCCTGCCGGTGTCGTGGACCACTGGCGCGCGATCGAGACCACCAAGGGGCAGATCGCGATGATCGCGAACAACGGCACGCTCTACGTCTTCAACGCGGCGACGCGCACGCTGCAGCACAGTGTGGCGAACGTGGTGCCCGCCCTTCCGGCCTCGGGCGCCATGACCCATCAGGTCGACGTGGCAGAAGACCTGGCTGCCGTTGCGAGTCCCACGACCGGTGAGGTCGTGCTCGTCAACATCGCGAACGGGACAATCATCCGTCGCATCAACGTGGGTGGCGCGCCGTCGCGCTTGACCATCACGGGCGCCAAGCAGAACGGCCAGTTCACGCTCGCGCAGTAACCCTGGTGCCCCGTCCTCTCGTACTCGTGACGCTGCTGTGCACCGTTGCGGTCCCTGCCTTCGGGCAGGGACCCCAGCGGCTTGTGTCCGTGACGTTGCACGATCTCCGCACCAGCGCGCCAATCAGTGGCGCGCTCATCGTCGTCGAGCGCGGCGAATCGCTGCGCACCGACAGCGTCGGAATCGCTACGTTTCCTGCGCGAACTGACAGCGTGTGGCTCGACGTGCGCGCGCTCGGCTACATGCGATGGCAGGGCTACCGATCCACTGCAGACGCGCGGATTCGACTGTCACTCGAACCGGCGGCGACCCTGCTGCAGACGGTTGAAGTGCGAAGCCGAGCCCTCGGCACCGGCAGCGCGTTTCAATCGGCCGCCGTGATTGGCAGCGAGCAGCTGGCGGAACGCATGGCACCGAGCATTGCGGCGGTGATTGCCGCTGAACCGGGTGTGAACGTGCGCACCAATGGGCCGATGGCAAGCCAGCCGGTGATTCGTGGGCTCACGGGTGATCGCGTGCTCGTGCTCGAGGACGGCATGCGCACCGGCGACATTGCCACCACGGCCCCAGACCACGCCGTCACGGTCGATCCGGCAACGGCGCGGCGCATCGAAGTGATTCGCGGACCGGCGGGGCTGCTGTATGGCTCGAATACGCTCGGTGGCGTGGTGAATGTGGTCCGCGATGACATTCCGCGCACGCGCGCCGAGGCGGTGCAGTGGGATGTGAGCACATTCGGTGAGCAGGTGAACCGCGGTGTTGGCGGATCGGCGCGCCTGCATGGCGGCGTTGGTTCGCTTGCGTGGTCCGTCGATGGTACCGGACGACAGGCAGCCGACACGCGCGGTCCGAACAATCGTGCGCTGCCATTCACCGATCTCGAAGGATTCGACGCCGGCGCGGGGCTGGCCGTCGTGGGAGCGCAGGGGCACGCCGGGGTGTCGGCGCGCGAATATCGCAGCTACTACGGCGTGCCGAGCTCGTTCGCGGGCGTCACGCTGCCCGGTGCACACGACGGTGGCGTGTACGTGGACATTCGGCGCAGCGCGGCACGCGCGGACGCGGAGTGGCGCCCTGAGCACGGCATGGTTGAGGCGGTGAGCGTAGGCGGCAACGGCGTGCGCTTCGAGCAGTCGGAGTTCGAGCAGGGTGGCTTCGTCGGCACACGCTTTGGACAGCTGGCGGCGTCGGGTGAAGCGGTGGTGCGTCTGCGGGCTGGTGGACATCGTGGTGCGATCGGCGCGTACTCGCAGTGGCGTGACCTGCGCGCGCAGGGGTCGTTCACCGGCACGCGTCCGGCGGTGCAGCGCACGAACGCTGTCTTCGCGGTGGACGAGTACACGCGTGGCCGAGTGACGCTGCTGGCGGGCGCGCGCATGGATCGCATCACCACGCGCCCGCTCGACAGCACGGAGTCGCTGCTGCTGCGCAATGTGCGTTCGCGCGCGTTCTCGGCAGTGACGGGCGCCGTGGGTGCGCGTGTGCAGCTCACGACGGCATTGAGTGCCACGGTGCAGGCTGCACGTGCGTTTCGGCCGCCGAGCATCGAGGAGCTCTATTCGGCCGGTCCGCACCTCGCGAGTTATGCGTATGAGATCGGCGACCCCGGTCTCGAAGCGGAACGCGGCACGGGCACCGATGCCGTGCTGCGGTGGGAGGGCGCACGCGGGCGGGTAGAGCTGGCGGCGTACACCATGCAGGTGCAGGACTACGTGGCGTTCGCACCCCAGGTGGACTCGAGCACAGGGCTCCCGCTGCGCGATCCGCGGTTGCGCCGATACGTGGTGTATCGCCCCACCCAGGTGGACGCGCAGCTTGCCGGCGCGGAGTTGCGCGCCGTCGTTGCGCCCTCACCGCGCTGGCTGATTGATCTCGGCGCCGACCTGCCGCGCGGTGCGCAGCGTGATGGCACGCCGCTGCCGGCGATGCCGTCCGCGAGTACGCGACTCGATGTGCGTTATGTGCGTCGTGCGCTCACGCTGGGGTTCGTGGCAGACGCACGCTATGCCCAGAACCGGGTGCCCGTCGCACCCGTGCAAGAATCCGTCACGTGCGACGTTGTGGTGCGGGATGGCGAAGCGCAGGCGCTGCCCGCCGAGTTCTGTGCCACTCCAGGCGCGCTGCTCATGCACGCGATGGTGACGTGGCGCGTACCCAATGCGGCACGATTGCGCTGGCCCACCACGCTCACGCTCACGGTGGACAATCTCTTCGATCGCACGTGGCGCGATCCGATGTGGCGCGCCAAGCAGGTGGCGCCGCAACCGGGCCGTAACGTGCGGCTCATGCTGCAGGTGGTGCGATGATGCGATGGCGACGCGCAATCATGCTGCTGTTGTTGCCCATGCTGACGGCGTGCGAGCACCCGCTTGGCTTGGTGTCGTCGCATGTGGAGGCGGCCGACCTCGTGGTGGCGGATTCTCTCGGCGGCGTGCTCACCCGCACCGAACTCAATCGCACGTGGCGTGTGGATTCTCTGCACCTGCGCGACGATGTCCCGCTTCGCGTGGTGCTCACGGCACTCGATTTTCGCGGTGATGCGCTCGACCTGAGCGAACGCAGCGATCTGTCGTTTCGCATGGAGGCGGAGCACGCCGCGCTGGTGCAGTGGGAGCCGCAGCGGGGCTTCGGCTGGATTCGTCCGTTCGGTCGAGGCGAGACACGCATTCGCTTTCTGATCTGGCACGGTGACCACACCGATTTCGTCACGCCGTGGTTGCGCGTGATCATTGACTCACCTTGAAGGAGCTCGACGCATGACGAATACCGGATTGGGACGCCGGGTAGCGCGCACGTTGACGCGGCTCGTGCAGCTGGGAGTGCTCGCCGCCATCGTGACAGCGTGTGGCGACAAGGAAGGCGCGACCGCCCCCGAGGTGGACGGCGTCACCGTTCGCGAAATCATCCTGCGCAGCAGCGATGGAAGCGTGGCGTTCTCGCACATCGATCACTGGCACGGGTCGCCCGTGGTGCGCGCCAACGGCACGGTGGGGATCAGTCTGCTCTTCACCGCCATCCGACCGGCGCCCGATGATCACGACGCGCCGGCGGTGGAGACGTGGTTTTCGCTGGCGGACGCCCCGGCCGAATACAACGTGCGCGTCGTGGTAGAGGACACCACGATCGCGCGCTGGACCGGGGATCGGGTCAGCGGCACGCTGCACGGATTGCGTGAGGGAGCGTCGCGGCTCTCGGTGGTGGTGCGGCGCGGCACGACGACGCTGTATGAGGCGCCACCGCTGAACTTCCGGGTGCAGGCGGTTCAGTAGCAGGCCATCGTGTCGTCGTGATGCGGCGCTGCGCACGCGCTCGCGGAACGCAAGAGGCGGCCGGTCGCCCGACTCGGGCAACCGGCCGCCTCTGTCGCGACGGGCCTTAGCGAATCTCCGCCGTGTGCCGGTAGTAATCCCCGAGCAGGTGTTCGGCGAAGTACTCCATGAGTGCGCGATTGAAGTAGTTCTGCATGGGGCCGAAGCCGTGCGCCTGACCCGGCAGGATCATGAGATCGAAGCGCTTGTTGGCCTTGATCAGCGCATCCACCAGGCGAATGGTGTTGCCGGGGTGCACGTTGTTGTCCATGTCGCCGTGCGCGAGCAGCAGCTTGCCCTTGAGATTGGCGGCGAGCTCGGCGTTGGTGGGCACGCGGATCTCGTAGCGCGTGCTGTCGTCGGCCACCACCGTGCGCGCACCATTGCGTCCCTGCTGTTGCGTGCGTGTGGCGCCGTTGGTGCCGCGCTGCGTGCTGTCACGCCGCTCGGTGATCACGCGCAGGCCGTGGTGCTGCTCGCTCCAGTTCTGGTTGTAGATGTTGTTGTCGTGGTTGCCCGCCGACGACACACCCACCTTGAAGAAGTCGTTGTAGGGCGGCAGCATCAGCGCCGCGGCGGTGAGGAATCCGCCGCCCGAGTGGCCGTAGATGCCCACGCGATCGAGATCGATGAAGCGGTGCCGCGCCGCGAGCTGCTCGATGCCCGTCTTCTTGTCGGCGAGCGCGTAGTCGCGGAGGTTGTAGTAGCCGAAGCTGTGATAGGCGTTGGAGCGCTGGGGCGTGCCGCCACGGTTGCCGATCTGGATCACCACGAAGCCCAGTTGCGCGAGCTGCTGCATCACCCCGCCGGTGCTGAACGCGCTGGTCACCTGCTCGGTCTGTGGACCGGGATACACGTAGGCCACGATCGGATACTTCTTCGTGGAGTCGAAGTCGGCCGGCTTCCACATGTTGCCGTAGATGTCGGTCACACCGTCGGCGGCCTTGGTGACGAATGGCGTGGGTGGTGTCCACCCCATCTCGCGCAAGCGCATGTCATCGGCGACTTCGAGCGGCATGACCAGTCGACCGGTGGCGGCATCACGCACGACCGAGACGGGAATGGTATCGGCGCGCGAGTACGTGTCCACGAAGTAACGCTTGGTGGGCGAGAACGTGGTGGCGTGATCGTGCGTGCTCGGGGTGAGATGCACGCTCCCCGATCCGTCGCCGTTCATGCGGTACACATGGCGCAGGTACGGGCTGGGGCCGGGTTCACGTCCTACCGCATTGACGAACAGCGTGCCGCGAATGGTGTCCTGATCCACCAGGCCATCGGCGCGCCACGGCCCGCTGGTGAGTGCACGCTTGAACGTGCCATCGTGGCTGTACAAATAGAAATGGCCCCAGCCGGTGCGCTCCGAGAACCACACAAAGTCACCGCCGCGTGTGACGTAGCGCACCGGCTGCGTTTCAAGGAATGCGTTCTCCACCGATTCGGTGAGCAACGTGCGCGTGGCGAACGTGGTCGCGTTCACCTCGAGCAGCTCGAGGTTGCGCTGCAGGCGGTCGCGGCGCACGAGGCGGAACGCGCTGCTGTTCACCGGCCAGTGCACGTTGAGCACGCGCTGGTCCTTCCACTTGTCGAGCGGCACCTTGCGCAGCGCACGTTCACCACGGGCGAACACGAACAGCTCCTGCTGGCTGACGGTGTCCTCGCCGGGCATGGCGTACTTGTAGCTGCGCAGCGTGGGGCGTGGGTTGGAAAGCACGTTCACCAGATACAGATCCTTCACCTGGCGCGAATCGTTGCGCTGCACGGTGAACGCCTTCGAATCGGGCGACCAGCTCACGTTCGCGCGCACGCGCGGATCGCGGCGACGGGCGCGCTCTTCGTCGGTGATCTGCTGCTGTTGCTGCTGCTCCTGCTGTTGCTGCTGCGCGAGCGTGTCACGGAAGCCGAAGCTGTAGTCCTTCTCACCATCTGTGCTCACCTGCACGGTGTCGCCGCGGGCGACGTCCACCACGAAGAGCTGGTGATCGCGCGCAAAGGCGAACGCGGTACTGTCGGGGGAGAAGTTGCGGAAGTCTGGTGTGCGTCCCGGACCGCCACCACCGCCCTGCCCACGGTCTTCGCGTTCTTCGTCCACCGCAATCGAGTCGCGCTTCCAGATGCCGAGGCTGGCGAGCGTCTGTGCGGCGAGATTCCACTCGTAGCGCGTGGAGTCCACCTGAAAACGCAGACGCTTGTGATCCTTGGTGAAGTTCACCTCGGTGAACGGTAGTTTGCCGGGCTCGTAGGGCTTGCGATGCATCTGTGAGAGCGCTTCGGCGAGCTTCACATGATCAAACAGCGGTCGCTTGAGTCGCTGCTGCGGCACCACCAGGTAGAACGTGGCTCCATTGCGGTCCCGCCAGTTGTAGAACATGGAGTCGGTCTCCCCGACCCAGCGCGGCGATACCGACGTGCTGAAGGTGAGGTTACGCATGTTCGCCGTATTGAAGCGTTCGGCGAGCGCCCAGTTGGCACGATTCACACGCACGGGCTGCATTTCCACCTGCGGCACGGGCGGTTGCTGGGCGTATGCGGCGGGCGCAGTCAGGGCGAGCAGCGCGCTGCCGAACAGCGCGCGGGATCGGAAACACGACATGCCGGGAGTTCTCCGGGAGCAGAAAGGGGAGCGATGGGAGGCGCGCAGGCGAAGTCAAGCCGTTGCCCGGACCCGAGACCTCGCACAATATGCGCCCTCGTCACGCAGCGCGTCGCGCTGCCGATCGCGCCGAGTCGCGCCCGCCGCCTGAAGCGTCGCGCCGACCCTCTGTCCGTCCCCGTCCTCGCCCCGATCCGCATGTCTGTCGTTGATCTCGTGCTCCCGACCCCCGATATCGTCGCCCGCGTGGCGCGTGAACTCACGCTCACCGTCTCGCAGGTGGAAAAGACGCTGGCGCTGTTCGACGAGGGGAACACCCTCCCGTTCATCGCGCGCTACCGCAAGGAAGCCACCAACGGGCTCGACGAGGTGCAGCTGCGTGACGTGCAGGAGCGGGCGGCGTACTTGCGCGAACTCGAGGACCGGCGCGCGGCGATCCTGCGCAGCGTGCATGAACAGGGCAAGCTCGACGACGCGCTCAAGGGCGCCCTGCTCAAGGCCGACACCAAGCAGGCGCTCGAAGATCTGTATCTCCCCTTCAAGCCCAAGCGGCGCACGCGCGCCATGATCGCGCGCGAGCGTGGGTTGGCGCCGCTCGCCGAGCTGGCGTGGACCGGGGCGACCGACGACGACGCGCTGCTGACTGCTGCTGCCGGCTACGTGAGCGAGGAGGTGCCTGATGCGGCCGCCGCGCTGCAGGGCATGCGCGACATCCTGGCCGAGCAGGTGGCGGAAGACGCGACGGTGCGTGGCTGGGTGCGCGAAGTGACGCGCGCCGAGGGTCGCGTGAAGAGCGTGGTCATGACGGGCAAGGCCAGCGACGCCTCGCGCTTCAAGGATTACTTCGATTTCGAGGAAGCACTCGGCACCATTCCGAGCCATCGCACGCTGGCGATTCGTCGCGGTGAAGCTGAAGGAGAGCTGCAGTGGCAGATTGTAGCGCCCGTTGAGCAGATCGTGGGGCGGCTCACGCGCGAAGTGAGCGAGGGGCGTCGCGCGACGCTGCAGCTTGGCCTCGTGGCTGCCGATGCGTACAAGCGGCTGCTCGCCACGGCGATCGAAGTGGAGCTGCGCGTGGAGCTCAAGACGCGCGCCGATGATGACGCGATCACGATCTTCGGGCGCAATCTGGAGCAGCTGCTGCTGTCATCGCCCGCGGGTGAGAAGCGCGTGATCGGCTTCGACCCGGGCTTTCGGACCGGCGTGAAGGTGGCAGTGGTGAACGGCACCGGGGCGCTGGTGCACACCGATACGCTGTATCTGCATCAGGAGGATCGCTTCGCGGGCGCGGTGCGCGCGATGGTGCAGCGCTTCACGCCGGAGCTGATTGCGGTGGGCAACGGGACGGCCAGCCGCGAAACGGAGAATCTCGTGAAGGCGGCGCTGCGTGAACTCGATCCGCCAGCGCCGCAGGTGGTGGTGGTGAGCGAAGCGGGCGCCAGCGTGTACAGCGCGAGCGATGTGGCGCGCGCGGAGTTCCCCGAGCTCGACGTGTCGCTGCGCGGTGCCGTGTCGATTGCGCGTCGATTGCAGGACCCGCTCGCCGAACTGGTGAAGATCGACCCCAAGAGCATCGGCGTGGGGCAGTACCAGCACGACGTGAACCAGACGCGCCTCAAGTCGCGGCTCGACGATACCGTCATGAGCTGCGTGAACCGCGTGGGCGTGGAGGTGAATACCGCGTCCGCACATCTGCTCGCGTATGTGGCCGGCATCGGGCCGTCGCTGGCGCAGAGCATCGTCACGCTGCGTGATTCGCGTGGTGGGCTGCGCTCGCGTGCCGAGCTCAGAGAGGTGCCGCGGTTGGGCGCGAAGGCGTTCGAGCAGGCGGCTGGTTTCTTGCGCGTGCGCGGCGGGTCGCACCCGCTCGATGCGAGTGGCGTGCACCCGGAGCGCTATGCGCTGGTGGAGCGCATGGCGTCGGATCTGGGCGTGCCGGTGGCGGAGCTCGTGGGGAACGAAGCGCTGGCCGGCAAGCTCGAGCTGTCACGCTACGTGTCGGCCGAGGTGGGCATGCTCACGCTGCGCGACATCGTGGAGGAGCTGCAGAAGCCGGGGCGCGATCCACGTGAGGCGTTCGAACCGCCCGCGTTCCGCGACGACATCCAGAAGCCGGAAGATCTCGTGGCCGGCATGGTGCTCGAGGGCGTGGTCACCAACATCGTGGCCTTCGGCGCGTTCGTGGACATCGGTGTGCATCAGGACGGGCTGGTGCATGTGAGCCAACTCGCTGACCGCTACATTCGCGACCCGAACGATGCGGTGAAGGTGGGACAGAAGGTGCAGGTGACGGTGCAGGGGGTGGACCTGGCACGCGGCCGCATCGCGCTGAGCATGCGCAAGGATGGCGGCGGCGCGCGGTCGGCGAACGCCGGTGGTGGTGACCGCAGTGCACCGGCGGCGCGTGGCGCTGGTTCGGCGAAGGACGCCCCGCGCGATCGTGGGGCGGCGGGGCGCGGCAAGGCGCCTGCCGCGCCGGTGGTGCCGACCAAGGGCACGGTGGCGCCCAACGGCATGCGTTTCAAGTAGGCACCACCGATCGGGGCAGCGCGGCGCTGCCCCGATCGTGTCTCAGCGCCGAATGCGCGCGGGGTCGGGGATGTGCAGCACCTGAAACGCCAGGTTGGACACAAGACAGTAGGCGGCAAACCAGTACAGTCCCTCGCCGGCCACCGCGGACAGGTTGTCGAGCGCATCGGCGGCCATGAACGCGATGAAGATGCCGACCACGAACACGTCGGCCATGGACCACTTGCTGATGGAGCGCACGAAGCGGTAGAGCGCGTACTGCGTTTCGGGCTTCTGCGTGCGCAGTACGATGAAAGCGAGCACGGCCTTGATGAGCGGCACCATGATGCTGAAGAGCAGGATCAGGGCGGCCACGAACTGATTGCCCGAGTCGTTGAGGCGTTGCACGCTCTCCACGATGCTCTGCGTCTCGCGAAAGATTTCGCGCGAGAGACCCATGAGCGAAATGTTGGCTGTAATCGTAAGGATCGGTTTCGTGAGGCCGGGCACAAGCAGGCCGAGCGAAATCACGGTGAGCAGCACGGCGACGAGGTTGCGGCGGGTCATGGCGTGGGCAAAGGGGGGCGACGGCAGCGAGGCCACGGCAGGTGCAGCGGGAAGTGTATCGCGTGGGTACCCCGGTCGCGCAACGAGGTGCGCGGTTCGCATCGGCAGCGGGTGCACAATCGCGGATTCGCATTGTGGTGCGCGGCGAGTAGCATACGGCATGACGTCACCGCCTCCCTCATCGAGCGCTGAGATCTTCACGGCGTTCCTTCGGTTGGGGGCGACGTCGTTCGGCGGGCCGGTGGCGCATCTGGAGTACCTGCGCCGAGAGTTCGTGGAGCGTCGTGGGTGGATCGACTCGGCGCACTTTGGACAGCTGCTGGCCGTGTGTCAGTTGCTACCGGGGCCCGCGAGCAGCCAGCTGGGGTTTGGCATCGGCCTGTTGCGCGGCGGTTGGCGTGGGGCGCTGGTGGCGTTTGCCGGGTTCACGCTGCCGTCGGTGCTGCTGTTGCTGCTGTTCGTGCAGCTCGCCGCCTCGACGCAGGCCACCTGGTGGCCCGCCGTGGTGCACGGACTCAAGCTGGTGGCCGTGGCGGTGGTGGCCCACGGCGTGGTGCGCATGGCGCAGTCGTTCGCGCCCGACGTTCGCCGCGCGCTGATCGCATTGGTCGCGCTGGTGGCGATGCTGCTGCTGTCGTCCCCGCTGTCGCAGCTCTTGGTGATTGCCGGCGGTGCGGTGCTTGGAGCGGTGCTGTGCCGAACGACAGCGCTGCAGGGCGCGGTGACGTTGCACGTGCCGTACGGCGCGCGAGGCGGCGCGGTGGCAGTGGGTGCGTTTGGTGTGCTGCTGCTGGGCGCGCTCGTGTGGCCCGCGTCGACCGACGCCGTGGTGTCGCTCGCCGCGCTCGGCGCCGCGTTCGCGCGTGCGGGCGCGCTGGTGTTCGGTGGTGGTCATGTGGTGCTGCCGCTGCTCGATGCCTCGCTGGTGGAACCGGGGTGGATGACCGCCGACCAGTTCCTCACCGGCTACGGCGCGGCGCAGGCGGTGCCGGGCCCGCTGTTTTCCGTGGCGGCGTATCTGGGGGCCGTGGTGCCCACGACATGGCCGTGGGTAGTGGGTGCGGGTGTGGCGACGGTGGCGGTGTTTGCGCCGGGTTTCCTGCTGCTCGTGGCGGTATTGCCGGCGTGGTCGCGCGTGCGGGCGCTGCCGCATGCGTCGGCGGTGATGGCGGGCGTGAACGCGTCGGTGGTGGGGCTGTTGGCGGCGGCGCTGTACGATCCGATCGTGGTCGCTGGTGTGCTTAGCGGGTTCGATGCGATCATCGCGGCGACGGGGTTCGTGTTCCTGCTCGTCACGCGCCGATCACCGTTGTGGGTGGTGGCGTGGTGCGTGGGGGCGTCGCTGCTGCGGGCACTCAGCGGAGGGTAGCGGGATGGCGTCGGTGTTCTCGAAGCTCAATCTGCGATCGCGCACAAACCTCACCGTGCTGGGCGCGTCGGCAACGTTCGACGCGGTGCTCGCGACGCTCGATGGTGTTACGGTGCGCACGTCGCTGCGCGGTGAGGCGCCGATCGAGTTCGCGCTGGCGTTCGTGACCACACAGGCGCAGGTGAACGATCTCGCGGCGCGGCTCTCGGCGCGCATGCCGGGTGATGCGCTGCTCTGGTTCGCGTATCCGAAGCAATCGAGCAAGCGGTACCGCTGCGACTTCAACCGCGACACGGGGTGGGGGGCTGTGGGTGCGGCGGGATTCGAACCGGTGCGGCAGGTCGCGATCGACGAGGACTGGTCAGCGTTACGGTTCCGGCGCGTGGAGTACATCAAGAAGCTCACGCGGTCGGAGACGAGGGTGTTGTCGCCGGCGGGTCGGG
>JAABRL010000054.1 GCA_011390935.1 Gemmatimonas sp. | reverse complement strand
GCTGGTGTGACTCGCAACTTCGTGGGCTTCAAGCCGAATCTGCTCGGCCTGTACGCCTTCGACGTGCGCGCGACCAAGGTTGGTGCGTGGCCGGCTCCGTACGCGGGTGATCCGTCGTACGCGAACCACGGCATGACGAACATGTTCCCGAGCACGGTGGACCGCCCGGGTGTCGGTGACGGTGAAGCCGCTTACACGGAAAACCTGTTCGCCGGTATCGTGTCGAACGGCACGCGTTGGGGCGCCAAGGACTTCGGCTTCCCCGGCTCGTTCCAGGGTCTGGTGACGTTTGCAGGCTGGACGCAGACGGCGAGCTCGGTGACGTTCCGCGCCAACACCAACTCGGTGTCGACGCAGCCGATCTTCCCGACGGTCTACCTCGTGCGCTGGGAAGCAGACGCGCAGGTCACGGGCAGCGCCTACGCTGCGTCGGATCTGGTCAACAACGACTCCACGATCGGTCAGTGGGTCTATGTTGGTGCGATCCAGTCGAACGCGCCGACGAACCCGGTGCTCTTCGATCAGGGTTCGACCCGCACGTGGCAGTACACGTTCAATGTTGGCGCCGTGACGAACGGTCGTATCGTTCAGAACGGCACGAACGCCGCCGGCTGCTTCCGCGCCATCGGTGTTGACGCCAGCGGCGACGGCATCGCGTCCCAGCCGTTCGGCACCGATTGCCCGGCTCGTGTGGCGGTTGCCGGTACGGCCAACGCGACGGTCACGCTCCGTGCCTATGGCCCGGGTGCTGGCACGATCGAGCACGTGAACGGCGGCCCGGTCATGGGCACGCTGACCAAGACTGCGCCGGCGAACGGAGTTGTCCGTCTCTCGGCCAACCTCGATCAGACGCTGGTTCAGGAGTTCGAGATCACGCCGGCCGCTGGTTCGACCCTCCAGACGGCTCCGGCCGGCTGCACGAGCGTTGCTCCGGCAGTTGCGTATCCGACCGCTGCGACGGTCACCTGCACGGTGAACGCTGGCTTCGGCTCGCGTCACATCACGGCGATCTTCGACGCTCCGGCGATTCCTTGATCACGTGACTCTTCCCCCGGGCTTCGGCCCGGGGTGAAGAACGACGGCCCCGCCTTTCGAGGCGGGGCCGTTCGTTTTTTCACCATTGGTGTATCAGTCGGCACCGCTAGCCGCATCTCTCCGACCCGCTATCTTTCAGCGACACAGGAAACCATGCGGTACCGCGCCCGTGACACACTCGGAGCGCATCCTGTTCAACACCGTCACACACCATCCATGCACGCTATGTCGTTCGCTCCGGTGCGCCGCTTTCGCTCGGCCGCCGTCACGTTGTCTCTGCTCGGTACCACCCTGTTCGTCGCCGCGTGCGGGCCGTCCGATGTCGGCGCCTCTCGCCTGAAGTCGCTCAAGCCCGGCACCGACCGCAGCGTGGTCGTCGCAAGCATGGGCGCTGGACCGCTCGCCTCAAACGTGGCCACTGACGGGCCGCGTCTGGTCAATGGCTTCCGTCGCCAAGCGTTTGTCAGCGAAGGGCGCATGGTCGAGGTGCTCTGGTACCGCGAGGCCCCTGGCTCACTCAACGATCCGATTCTGCGCGAGAATGAAACGCCTGTCGTGATTGAGGCGGACACGCTCGTCGGCTGGGGCTGGAAGTTCTATCCGCAGTACGCGTCTGATCACAATCTGCCCGACCCCGAGCGGGATCGTCGCTGGCAGGATTCCGTGAACAAGGCCGCACAAAAGGCGTCCTGAGTCCTGGCATCACGCGCGTTTCACAGAAGAGCGGCCGCACCCGATTGGGGTGCGGCCGCTCTTGGTATTGCCGAACGTGGAGTGGCCAATGAGAACCGCACACAACGGGAACGCGCCAAGGCTCACCCGCGGAATCATCGGCGCGATGCCGTAGGGCGCCTACGGCGTTTCGGCTGTCAAACTGGCAAGCACGCTCTCTGGCGCCCGCACCACATCCAGCGCAAACACCGCCGCCACCGACTCTGCCACTGACGCCGCAACTTCCGACAGACGCACCGGCACGTCTCGTCCGCTCTGCGCAGACTCCCGCGCCACAGAGGTCATCGTGACCCCGGCGATTCCACACGGCACCGTGTGTGCGAAGGTGGTCAGATCATTGGTGACGTTCAGTGCAAAGCCATGCCAGGTGACCCAGTCTCGCGCGTGCACGCCAATGCTGGCCAGCTTGCGATCGTCCACCCAGACCCCGGTGAGGCCGGCGCGGCGCGATGCGACCACGCCAAACGGGGCCACGCCATCGATGATCGCCTGCTCCACCTGCCGCAGAAACCAGTGCAGGTCCTTGCGATGCCGCTTGAGATCGAGCACGAGGTACCCCACCAGCTGCCCCGGCTCGTGCACCGTGATGTCACCGCCGCGCTCCACCTCGTGCAGCTCCACACCGTGTGCTGCCAGCACCTCCGGCGATGACAGCAGGTGCGCTGCCTTGAAGCCTCGGCCAAGCGTGACTACCGGTGGATGTTGCACGTGCAACAGCAGATCCTCCGGCAGCTCACCGCTGATGCGCAGCACGGCCGCCCGGCGCTGAAGCGCCAAGGCGGCCGTGAAGGGCAAGACGCCCAGATCGAGCACCTGCAGCTGCGGTGCGCTCATCCGGGCATGCCGAGGGAGTACGCCCCCGGCATACCACGCCGACCGCAAACGCGGCCGACGCACGAAACGCTACGCATGTAGCATCTTGCCCATGCTGTCGAGCACGGCTTCCGCCACCGCTTCGCTGAGTGTGGGGTGCGCGTGCACGGCCAGATCGATCTCTTCCACGGTGAACTCGTTCACGCGTGCCACGACGAGCTCATGAATGAGTTCCGTGGCGTTCGCGCCGATGATGTGCGCGCCCAGGATTTCCCCGTACTGCTTCCCGCGAATGATCTTCACGAAGCCGTCCGTCTCTCCGCTCGTGCGGGCGCGACCGTTGGCCGAGAAGGGGAACTTGCCCACGGTGTACTCGAGCTTCTGCTCCTTGCACGCCTGCTCGGTGAGACCGATGGACGCCACTTCGGGGGAGCAGTAGGTGCAGCTGGGAATGTTGCCGTAGTCCATGGGGTGCGCATGTTCTCCACCGAGCATGTCGGCGAGTACATGTCCTTCGCGCGAGCCCTTGTGCGCGAGCATCTGATTGCCGGCCACGTCGCCGATGGCATAGTAGCCCGGCACGCTCGTCTCGAACTTCTCGTTGATCTTCACGAAGCCGCGTTCGGTGGTCTTGATGCCGAGCGTCTCCAGTCCGATGCTTTCGATGTTCGGCGCGCGGCCCGCGGCCACGAGCACGTGCTCCACCTCGAGCGTCTCGGCCTTGCCGTTCTCTTCCACGGTGAGCGACACACCGTTCTTGCCCACCTTCACGCCCTGCAGCTTCGCCGACACGCGCACGTCGATCTTGCGCTTCTTGAAGGCCCGGTGGAGCTCCTTGCTCACGTCTTCATCCTCGATGGGGAGGATGCGCGGCGCCACTTCAATGAGCGTGACCTCGGTCCCGAAGGCGTTGAACACATCGGCGAACTCGCACCCAACGGCACCCGCGCCCACGATGGCGAGCGTCTTGGGCGTCTTCTCGAGCACGAGCACGTCGTCGCTGGAGAGGATGCGCTTGCCGTCGAGCGTGAGGCCGGCCTGCGGAAGCCCCTTCACGCGCGAGCCGGTGGCGATGACCATGGCCTTCTTCGCCTCGTGCGTCTCTACCTTGCCATCTTCGGTTTTCACTTCGATCCGCTTGCCGGCCTTGAGCGTGCCGGTGCCGCGAATCCAGGCGACCTTGTTCTTCTTGAGCAGGAACTCCACGCCCTTGCTGTTCTGCTGGCTCACGGCGCGTGAGCGCTTCATGGCCGGCGCGTAGTCAAAGGCGAGATCGCCGGTGGTGATGCCGTGCTCGGCGGCCTTGCGGACTTTGGTGGCCATGTGGGCGCTTTCGAGCAGCGCCTTGGCGGGGATGCACCCCCAGATGACGCAGGTGCCGCCGAGCGCTTCACGCTCGACGACAGCCGCAGTCAGTCCGAGTTGCGCGCATCGAATCGCGCAGACATAGCCGGCGGGTCCACCGCCGAGCACGATGACGTCGTAAGCAGCCATGCGAAGTACGGGTCAGGGAGTGAAGGATATCCCTGAAAACTAGCCGCCTGCGCATGGCGCCACCACGCGATGTCTCGGCAGGCCGCCTCACGTGAGGCATCGCATGGCGTCACCACGCGAGTTACCGCACCGTGTACTCCCGCGTGGCGGACCGGATGCCATTGGTGAAGGTGATGCGCACCGCGCCGGAGCGTGGCACGAACTCGTCGCCGCTCTGGCGCAGGTACGCGAGCACCTGTCCGCTGGCGGCGTCCCGCACCATGGCCGCGGACCAGGCGGCGTTGTCCCACGTGACGCGATTGGCCGAGCCGCTGCGCACGATCGTGGCGGACGGATCGGTCACCTGGCTGGCGCCGTCGTCCGAGGTGATCATGGGCGTCGGCTCGCCACCGGCCATCATGGCGGCCATGACAGGGCTGGCGGTCTGCTCCACCGGGCCGTTGGATCCACCAACGATGGCCACGGATACGAGGCGTGCCTCGGTGGCGGCATCGAGCGGCACGGCGAACGCGAAGGCCTGCGCGTCCCCGTTGTGATCGATGTCATCGGGGGTGAAGGTGAAGCCGGTCATGGTGCGGCCCAGCTTGTCGCGCAGCTCGAGGCGGTAGCGCCCCGGGCGATCGGCCACGACCGGACGCGTCACCATGCGCACGGCGGGCTCGAGCGTGACGACGCCATTGAGCACGCGCCCCCATACCATGAGTACGGGCTGCGGGCCGGTCATCAGTCCCGCGACGGCCGGTGCCGGTCCGCGGAAGTTCATCACGTTCGACCAGGTGTAGTCGCTGATCCACTGCGTGCTGCAGTAGCCCATGATGTCGGTGGTCGTGGCGGCGACGAGGGCGCCCGTACCCTGATTGAAGCCCACGTTGCCGATCACGCCGCCGCTGTACGGGTAGTTCGCATCCGTGTTGCCGGAGCCGCAGGCGGCCACATGACGGCGTCCGAAGTTGTGGCCGAGTTCGTGGGCCGTCACACGCAGCGCCGAGCCCGACTTGTCCCAGCCCACGCCGGCGCGACCGGGCACGTAGGCGTAGCCGGCGATGCCACCGCCATACGAGACGTTCACGACACCGTAGTAGTTCGCCGAGCTGCCGTCCGCCACTCGCAGCGAATTCATCTCGCTCAGAATCGTGAGCCACGCGCCGTTGCTGTCGCCCGACTGCAGGGCGGGGGCGTTGGTGGTGTATGTCGCGCGCACGGAGGCGTTGATCTGGTTGAGCGGGAACATGCGCCGCGTCATCGAGAGGAACGCGCTCTCCATGTTGGAGCTGGTGATGTTGCCGGTGAGGTTGTTCACCGACTGACGCACCGGCACGAACACCAGGTTGAAGGGCGCGACCGTGCGCACGTCGAGATCGGCCGTGCCGGAGCGCGGCCACACGTTGTCGGTCTCGTCAGGTTCGCTGATGAGATCGGTCGGGTCCACGTCCACCTGAATGCGCAGGTTCACGCGCATGTCGCTGGCGGTGAGCGTCGCGTTCCAGCTGTTGTTCAGCGTGCCTTCCACCACACTCGTGGGGACGCTCCCGGTGGGCGCGTTGATGGTGAAGGTGCGGAAGAGCGACGTGCCATCGTACAGCCGCACGCGCACGGCGGGCTGCAGCGAGTTGGTGGACGGCGTGGTCACAAAGACACGGAGCAGCGCCTCGCGGCCGGCCACGAGCGGCACGGTGCCGGCGAAGTTCTGGATGGCCTGCGTGACGTGCGCCCCTTCGAGCACGAGGTTCGGGCCGGTGGTGCCGCCCCCGCCACCGCCCCCACCGCTCACGGTGTAGCTCACCGAGCGTGAGGCCGTTGCACCCGCGGTCACGCTGACGGTCTGCGAGGCGGCGGATGGTGTGTACGTGCTGCCACTGGCGCTGACCGTGCTCGCGGCGACCGTGTACGTGCCGGTCGCGAGGTTGTTGAGCGTGGTGGTTGCGGTGACCGCCTGCGAGTAGCTGCCCGGGCCCGTGACCGTGATCGCCGCGCTGGTGCCCGAGGGCAAGCCGCTGCTGTTCACGGTGAGACGTCCGGTCGTGGCGGCGTAGGTGACGGTGGCCGACTTGGCTTCACCTGTCGCAAGCGTGACCGTCTGCGACGCAGGCGTGCCGCCGTAGGTGAAGCCACCGTTCGCTACGTTGCTCGCCGCGATGGTGTACGTGCCCGCCCCCAACCCCGTCATGGTGCCGGTGGCTGTGCGCGTCTGCGAAAAGCCGCTCGGTCCCGTGACGAGCACGCTGCCGTTCACGCCCGACGGGAGGCCGCCGATGGTGAGGGCGAGGGACGTGCTCGTGCCGGTGTAGCTCACGCTGCGCGAAGCGGTTGCACCCGCGGTGACGGCAATGGTCTGCGACGTGGCCGACGGCGTGTAGAGCGTGGCGCCGGCGGTCACGTTGGCCGCCGCAACCGTGTACGTGCCCGGCATCAGCGACGCGAGCGTCGTGCCGGCGGTGACGGCCTGTGTGTAGCTCCCGGGTCCGGTGACGGTCACGGCAGCGTTCGTCCCGGCCGGGAGACCGCTGATGTTCACCGTAAGGCGGCCGGTCGTGGCCGCATACGTGACGGTGGCGCTCTTCGACTCGCCGGTGGCCAGGGTGACCGTCTGCGTGGCCGGTGTGCCGCCGTAGCTGTAGCCGCCGCTCGTGATGGCGTTGGCCGTGAGTGTGTAGCTACCCGCGGCGAGGCCGGACAGTGTGCTCGTGGCCGAACGCGACTGCGAGTATCCGCCAGGTCCGGTGATCGCGACGTTCCCCGAGGCGCCCGAGGGGACACCGTTGATCGTGAGCGCGAGCGACGTGCCGCTGCCGCTGTACGTGACGGTGCGCGACGCGGTGGCGCCCGCAGCCACGGTCACAGCCTGCGACGCACTCGACGGCGAGTACAGCGTGCTGCTGGCCGTTACCGTGGTGGAGGCCACGGTGTACGCGCCCGGCACGAGCCCGGTGAGCGTGGTCGTGGCGGTGACGGCCTGCGAGTACCCCGACGGGCCGGTGACGGTGATGGGTGCGTTGGTGCCCGTGGGCAATCCGCTCACGGTTACCGTGAGGCGCCCGGTCGAGGCGGCGTAGGTCACGGTCTGCGTCTTGTTCTCACCCGTCGCCAGCGACACGCTGGCGGTGGCCGGCGTCGCGGTCCAGGTATAGCCGCCGCTGCTGATCGCCGCCGCTGCGACGGAGTAGCTGCCAGCCGCGAGCGGCGTCAACGTCTCGCTCGCGGTGAGCGTGCGGGAGAAGCTCGACGGGCCAGTCACGGTCACCGCGGCGTTCGCACCGCTTGGCACACCATTGATCGTGACGGTGAGTGCGGTGGTGTTGCCGGTGTAGGTGACGGCCCGCGAGGCCGTGGCACCGGCGCTCACGGTGACCGTCTGTGACGGGCTCGACGGGGTGAAGCTCGTGCTGCCACTCGTGGTGGAGGCCGCCGTGATGGTGTACGTGCCGGGCGCCAGGTCCGCGATCGTCTGCGAACTCGGCACCGCGCGCGAGAAGCTCGAGGGGCCTGTCACGGTCACGGGTGCACTGACGCCTGCAGGGAGACCACTCACCGAGACGGTGAGGGCACCCGTGCTCACGGCGTACGTGACCGAGGCGCTCTTCGTCTCGCCAGTCGCGATGGCGACCGACTGCGACGCGGGGGTCGCCGTGTAGCCGTAGTTGCCGTGCAGCAGGCGCGCCGCGGCGACGCTGTATGTGCCAGCGGCCAGCCCTGGGAGCGTGGTGGTCGCGCTGAGTGACTGCGAAAAGCCGGAGGGGCCATTCACCGTGACCGACGGTGATGCGCCAGACGGCACACCGGCCACGTTTACCGTGAGCGCCGTGGTCTGTCCCGTGTACGTGACGCTGCGGCTGAGCGTGCTGCCCGCAGTCACCGATACGGTCTGCGTGGCGGCCGATGGGGTGTACGCCGTTGAGCCGACGCTCACGCCGGCCGACGTGATGGTGTACGTGCCGACCTCGAGTCCCACGATCGTCTGTGTGCCGTTGACCGTGCGCGAGAAGCCGCTCGGCCCCGTCACCGTGATATCGGCGGCGGTGCCGCTGGGCAGGCCGCCCACGGTGAGCGTGAGCCGCCCGGTGACCCGCGCAAAGGCGAGGGGCGCGTCGATCGTGTCGTTGGCGAGCACCGTGACGGCGCGCGACGCAGGGGTGGCCGCGTAGCGGTCACCCGACACGGTGACCGTGTTGCCCCGCACCTCCCAGGCGCCAGCGGCGAGGCCGGTGGAGACCATGGTCTGCGACAGCGAGCGTGTGGCGCCGGCCGGTCCGAGCAACGTCGCCGCTCCGGTGGTGGCGGCAGGCAAACCGCTCATGGTGACGCGCACCGCGCCGACCGCGGCGCCGTACGTCACGGGCGCGGCCGCTGCCACGAGCGAGGCGCTCACGGTCACGGTGCGCGTTGTCGGAGTGGGCGCAAAGGTGGAACCGTTCGCCGAAACGCTGGCGGCGGTTACGGTGTAGCTGCCGGGCACCAGCTTGGTGAAGGTCTGGGTGCCGGTGACGGTCGCCGTGAACCCGCTGGGGCCCGCCACGGTAACGGCGGCGGGGGTGCCCGCGGGCAATCCGGCCACGCTCACGGCGAGTGAACCCGTCGCGAGCGCGTAGGTGACCTGCTGCGTGTTGCGATTGCCGGCGGAGAGCGTGACATCGACCACTGCCGGTGCCGCGTCATAGGAGGCGCTGCTGTTCGACACACGCGTCGAGGTGACGCGATACGTGCCGGGCGCGAGGTTCTCGAGCACCGTGGAAGCGGTCAGTGCACGGGAAAATCCGCTGGGGCCGGTCACGGTGGCGTTCGGCGACAGCCCCGCGGGCAGGCCGCTGAAATCGACGGTGAGCGCGGTGCTCTGCCCGCCGTACGAGACGGTGCGGGTGACGGTGGTGCCGCGCGTGACCGTGATGGTCGACGATGTCGGCGACGCGGTGTACTGCGTGCCGCCACTGGTGACGCTCTGTGCGGTCACCGTGAAGGTGCCAGGCTGCAGGCCAGCGAGCGTGGTGGTGGTCGTGACGAGGCGTTCCGAGAGACCGGGGCCCGTCACGCGAACCGCCGCGGGGACACCGCTCGGCAGCCCGAGAATGGAGACGGTGAGCGAGCCCGAGCGTGCGGTGTAGCGAATGCCGGTTTCGGTACGCTGATTGGCGCGTACCTGCACTTGCCGCGATGTGATATCGGGGTCCCAGCTCTCGCTCGTGCCGCTCACGGTCTGTGCTTCGAGCAGATACTGGCCGGGCGCGAGCCCTTCGAGCGTCTGCGTCTCGGGGATCCACGTCACCTGACCGCTGGGCTTCGTGAGCTTCACGAGGGCGGTTGCGGTCGGCGGCAAGCCGGTCACGTTGACGGCCAGCTCACCAACACTTCCACCGTAGACCACCTCAGCGGGTACGGCCATCAGGGAAGGGGTGACTTCCACGTCGGTGACGGCCGTCTGCGCGCTGTAGGCAATGCCCTGCGACGAGACGGCGTTCGCGGTGATCCGATACGCGCCCGGCGCGAGGTCCGTGAGCGTCTGCGTGCCGGTCACGGTACGGGAGAAGCCCGCGGGTCCGGAGACGACAACGTTGGCATCCACCCCGGTGGGCAGGCCGCTCACCGAGAGGGCAACGGCACCCGTGGCCAGCTCGTACGCGAACGCGAGCGTGCGCTGCTGCGTGCCGCTCATGGACGCGTCGCGATTGGTGACATCGGGGTCGTACGAAAAGCCGCCGCTTGCGACACGCGCGGCGCGTGCCACGTACAAGCCGGGGTTGAGTCCACCGAGCGTCCGCGTCGCGTCGACCCGTTCGCTGAAGCCGGACGGACCCGTGACGGCGATACCAGCGAGGGCCCCACCGGGGAGTCCGTTGACGGATACGGTGAGCGACGCTTTGGCCGGCCCGTAGGTGAACGTGACCAGCTGCGTCGCGCTGGCGCTGAGCGTCGCGGAACGCGAGGAGGGCACCGCTTCGAAGCGGCCGTCGGTGGTCTCGATGCCATCGGCCGTCATCGTGTACGGGCCTGCCGAAAGTCCGCGGATGGTATCGCCCGTAAGCGCGGTCCGCTGTCCACCCTGCGGGTCCGTGATGCGAATCGTGCCGCGGGCATACGACGGCAGGCCGCTGGCGGCCAGCACCAGCGTCGCGCCGCGACGGCGGAAGTTGATGCTCACGCGCGGCGCCGCCTGGTTGGCCCGCACGTTCACGACCTGCGTGGCCGGCTCCGCATCCCACATCGCGCCGGCGATGTCGAACGGTTCAGCGCGCACTTCGTAGTCGCCGGGGGGCAGCGAATCGACAATGCGACCTTCCCTCACCACGCGCTCGAAGGCACCGGAGCGGAGGATGATGGTGGGTTGACCACCGGTAGGCACGCCATCGATGGTCACGGCGATCGCGCCTGTGGTCGGTGTCGGCGCTGGCGGCGTGGGTTCGGGCGACGGCGTCGGTGTGACGGGCGGCGCCGGCGGTGCGGTCGGTTCTGTCGGTCCATCGCCGGCGCAAGCCGCAAGTGCGACCAGCGCGCTCAGCGCGAACGTGTGACGGATGACGCGGCATGCCCAGTGCCGGGTGGTTGACGCAACACCAGAATCGGTGTTGTGCAGGCGCGAGTACGTGAGTGCGCGTGACATACGCGTGAACGACGACCAATCCAGAGGGGAGGAACGTGCAGGATCGGCCTTTCACGCAGGTAGTGAGAGCAGGTGCCGAGACTGTGACACGTGACCGTGTCTGCAGGCAAGCTCACGTCGGTCCACAGCCCCCGCTGTGATTGGTGCGGAGTCACAAACGTGATACGGCGCACCGTTCAGATGAACGATGCGCCGCCTGTGTTGTCCCATAGGGGTTTGACGTGCGTCGGAGCGTATGCGCTCCGAGAAATCGGGCCGCTATGGTACCGAAATCTTTGTGATTCGCGAGCGCACGCCGTCGCTCAAAACGACTTCGAGGTCGCCCGGGGCATTTGTGACGTCGCCGCCGCCGTTTCGCATGATCGACAGCACGCGGCGCGTGACCGGATCGCGAACGATCGCCCCAGCGACGCGCGCATCGCTCCAGGACACCCGCGCCCGAGTGCCGCCGCTGCGCGAGGCACGTACATCGTCACCGAGCGGGCGGGCGGCCTCGGCCGCAGCACTCACGCGGTCACGTCGGCGCACGGCGCCCCCGATCGGAGCACGCACGTCTGACGCGCGCACCGAGGCCAGCTGCTCGTGCTGGGCGGCCGACAGGGGCAACATCACGGCGAAGGCGCGCGAGCCCTCGGCGTCGTGGTCGGCTCGAGGGGCGGGGGCGATGCGCGAGGCCAGCACCCGGCCGCTCGCGTCGAGTGCTTCGACGCGAAGCAGCACATCGGCGTCTGTCGGCGGCTCTTCTCCCGCCGCGCCGCCGGTCACGAAAAAGCTGGGCTCGAGGGCGACTCGGCCGTTGCCGTCCACCGTGCCCCACACCAGCAGCGCGTCGCGGTGTGATGCGGCGCGCTCAGCGGCACCCACCGTGATCGCACCGGGCACGCTCGCCCGACGATTCAACGCGCCCGTCCAGTTGTGCGCGCTGATCCACTGGTTGCCGCAGTAGCCCATGAGGTCGGTGGCACTCGGCGACACGAGCAGGTTCGTGGCCGGGTTCCATCCCCAGTTGCCGATGAAACCGCCCGGGGTAGGGAAGCCGGGGTCTGCGCCGGCCACGTTGCCACAGGGCGCGTGTCGACGACCGAAGTTGTGCCCCCACTCGTGCGCCGCCACGCCGTCGCCGCTTGGCAGGTAGTCCCATCCGAGGGCGGCGCGTCCGGGCACATAGCCATAGCCCGCAATGCCGCTGGTGTAACTCACCTTCACGACGCCGTAGAAGTATTCAGGGCGTCCGAGCGTGCGCTCCACCGCTTGCAGTGCGTTCATCTCCGAGAGCAGGCTGAGCCACGCTCCGTTCGCGTCGCCCGACTGCAGCGCTGGCACGCTCGTGGTGTACGGCTGACGCACCACGACGTTCATGTCGTGGATCGGCAGGAGACGCTGCACGAGATTCGTGAACTGCCCCTTGTTGGCGTCGCTGACGTCGCCCGTGAGCCCACTGGCCGTACTGACGACCGGAACCAGCACGGCGTGCCACGTGCCGACCGCCACGACGGGCACAGCGTGCGGGGTGCCGCTGCGCGGCCAGACGTTGTCAGACAGATCGGCATCGCCCTCAAGCGTGCGCTCCGGATCAGCCTCCACCAGAATGCGCAACCCAGGCACGATACGGTTGCCGTTCACGCGCACGTTCCAGCTGCGCTGCAAGTTGCCCTCGTTCAACTCCATGACCACGCCGCTCGACGCCGCGGGAACGTCGAACGTCTCCAGCAGCGTGCTCTCCTGAAAGAGCGAGACGCGAACCGGGGGACGCCAGCTGTTCACATCGGTCGCCGTCATGAACACGCGCAGCAGTGCATCGCGCCCCGCCACCAGCGGGACCGAGCCGTCGAGGCGCTGAATCGCCTGCGTGAAATGGGCGCCCTCGAGCACGAGGTTCGACACGATCGGGGTGGCCGTGTAGGGCACTTCCACCGTGTTGGTCGCACCGATGGTGACATTGACCGTCTGCGACACCGATCCCGGATTCCAGCGGGTACCGGGGACCGAAATTCCGGTGGCCGTGACCTGCCACGCCCCCGGTGAGAGATCCGGGAAGACACCGGGCCCCTGACGCGAAAACGACACGCTGCCCTGACGTACGGTGAAGACCGGACGCAGGGTGCTGTCGAGGCCAGGCGCGGCGACGGCGATCGCACCGCTGGCCACCGTGTAGGGAATGCTGATGGCCGCGGTATCGCCGGGCAGTACCGAACGCGTCTCCGGCGCACCAGGCGCGATCCAGACGTAGTCGCTCGCGCTCACGGGCAAGCCCGTCACGGTCCAGGTGCCAACCGCTGACGTCACAAACGGAGCGCCCGCTGTCGTCTGAAAGACGCTGCCATCGGGTGCGGTGAGCCGCAGCGTGGGGATCGCTGTGGTCGGCAATCCGGTCGCAGCCCCGAGCACGATGATCTGCGCCGCTGCGAACTGCACCGTTTCCGACACGGTGGTACCCGCCACGATCGACACATCGTAGGTCTCGCGGAACGGCACCCACCGTCCGATCCCGGGGGAACTTGGCCTGTTGGGGCGGATGGTGGACGTGCCGGCCGGGATGTTGCGAATGGTGTCGCCGACTGTGATGGCGCGGGTGGACCCGTCGGCTGCAACCAGCGCCAAGCTCGGCGTGAGCGACGTGGGCAGACCGCTGATCTGTACGACCAGCGAACCCGTGGTCGGCGGGATGTTGGGCGCAGTACCGCCGTCACCGCCGCCGCATGCGGCCGCACTACCGGCGAGGACAACAGCGGCAGTCACGCGACGCGCGCGAGCTCGGAACGACCAGGACATCGTGCGGACACTCCCGAAGGAAGGTCGTTCCCGCTCTGCGAGCGCCGGTCAGGATCGACGAAGTGAAGCTACTCCCTCAGTAGCATAACCTGACCGGCCAATGGGAGTTCCGTCAATACAGCATCAGGTAGGGGTGCTCCAGCAAATGCCGCACCGTTTGCAGGAACCGGGCGCCCACCGCCCCATCGATCACCCGATGGTCGCAGCTGAGCGTGACCCGCATGCGGGGCTTGGGCACGAACGCGCCATTCTCCCACACCGGCCTGGTTTCCGTGGCACCAACCGCGAGGATGGCTGCCTCGGGCGGGTTGATGATCGCGGTGAACTGGTCGATGCCGAACATGCCGAGGTTGCTCACCGAGAAGGTGGAACCCGTGTACTCCTCGGGCTTGAGCTTGCGCTCGCGCGCGCGCCCCGCCAGCTCCTTGCCTTCGCGTCCGATCGCGCCGAGGCCCTTGCGGTCGGCGTCCCGAATCACCGGCACGATGAGGCCGTCGTCGGTGGCCACGGCCATGCCGAGGTGCACGCGTGCATGGTAGCGAATCGTGTCGCCGAGCCAGTGCGCGTTGCACTCCGGGTGCTTGGCGAGCGCCATGGCGACCGCCTTCATGATCACGTCGTTCACCGACACCTTGAATGCGTCGCCACTGGCCGCCATCTGCTCGCGCAAGGCGACCACGGCGGTCATGTCGATCTCGGCCGTGAGGTAGAACGTGGGCACCGGCCCGATCGACTCGGCGAGACGGCGTGCGATCGTCTTGCGCATCTGCGTGAGCGGCACGTCGCGCGCGTCGCCGTCGATCTCCATGGCCGGTGCCACCGGGATCGCGGCGGGTTTTCCGGTGGCGCGTGGCGCAGACGCCGGGGCCGCGGTGGGCGCGGTCGAGGCCGCCGGGCGCGGGGCAGGCGCCGCTGGTGGGTTGCTCGCCGCCGCCTCCACATCACGCCGGACTACGCGTCCGCCTGGGCCCGTCCCCTGCACCTGCGAGAGCGACAGCCCCTGCTCGGTCGCCATGCGACGGGCCAACGGCGATGCCTTCACGCGTCCGCTGTCCTCGGCCGGCGCGGCTGCAGGCGCCGCGGGCGCGGCCGTCGGTGCCGCCGCGGCTGCTTCGACCGGTGCCGATGCCTCCGAGGCGGCGTCGGCCTTCGCGTCGGGCGTGGCCTCGGGGGCGGCCCCGCCGAGCAGCGCGGAGATATCTTCGTCGGCCTCGGCGATTACGCCGATGAGCTGGCCCACGGGCGCGGTACTGTCGTCACCGATGAGCCGCTTGCGCAGCACACCGGCGCCACGCGCCACGAGCTCCATGATGGCCTTGTCGGTCTCGACTTCGGCCAGCACGTCGCCGTTGGCGATCGTGTCGCCTTCGGCCTTGAGCCACTTCGCCAGGCGCCCCTCTTCCATCGTGGGAGAGAGCGCCTCCATCATCACCTTGGTTGCCATGCGTGTGGTCCGGGTCAGTCGAGGTAGAGGACCTGCTTGACGGCCGCGATCGTCTTGGGGACGTCGGGCTTCGCGGCCTTCTCGAGATTCTTGGCATACGGCATCGGCGCGTCGACCTGATGCACGCGCAGCACGGGGGCGTCGAGATAGTCGAAGCAGGTGCGCTGCACATAGTCCACCACCTGGGCACCCACGCCGCACACTTCCCACCCTTCTTCCACCACGACCGCACGATTCGTCTTGCGCACCGAGGCGGTGATCGCCTCGACATCCATGGGACGTACGGTGCGCAGGTCGAGCACTTCACAGCGAATGCCTTCCTTGGCGAGCGTGTCGGCGGCCTGCAGTGCGGTGAGCACCATCTTGCCATGCGAGATGAGCGTGACGTGGTCGCCTTCGCGCTTCACTTCGGCCTTGCCGATGGGAATGACGTACTCTTCCTCGGGCACTTCGCCCTTGGTGTTGTACAGCATCTCGCCTTCGAGAAAACACACCGGGTTGTCGTCCCGAATGGCGGCCTTGAGCAGCCCCTTCGCGTCGTACGGCGTGGCGGGCACGACGACCTTGAGGCCGGGAATGTGCGCGAGCCACGACTCCCACGCCTGCGAATGCTGCGCCGCGAGCTGCAGCGCCGCACCGTTGGGACCGCGGAACACCATGGGCATGTTGAACTGGCCGCTCGTCATGTACAGCATCTTCGCGGCGGCGTTCACCACCTGGTCGAGCGCGAGCAGCGCAAAGTTCCACGTCATGAACTCGATGATCGGGCGCAGCCCCACCATCGCGGCGCCGACACCCACGCCGGCGAAGCCGAGTTCGGTGATGGGCGTGTCGACCACGCGCATTTCACCGAACTCCTGCAGCAAACCCTTGGACACCTTGTAGGCGCCCTGATAGACGGCGACTTCTTCGCCCATGAGGAACACGCGATCGTCGCGTGCCATCTCTTCCCGCAGCGCCTGGTTGAGCGCTTCACGATACGTAATGACGGGCATGGGGAATCAGTCCGAGGTGGTGTCTACGAGCACATCCTGCATGAGCGCCTCGAGTGGCGGCTCCGGGCTGTTCTCGGCGAAGTCGATCGAGTCCTGCACGACGGCCTTGATCTCGTCATCCATCGCGTTCCAGTCGTCCTCGGTGAGGTCGCCGTCGGCTTCCATGCGTGCCCGCAGCAACGAGATGGGATCGCGCTTGAGGTACTGCTCCAGCTCTTCCTTCGTGCGATAGGTGCCGCTGACCGCATCGGACATGGAATGGCCCATGAAGCGATACGTGCGAATCTCGAGCAACGTCGGCGTGGATTCGGTGCGCGCACGGGCGATGGCGCGTTCGGCGGCGTCGCGCACCGCGAACACGTCCTGTCCGTCCACCATTTCGCGCGGCATGTCGTAGCTAGCCCCGCGTTTGTAGATGTCGTTGATGGCCGACGCGCGCTCGACGGCGGTGCCCATGCCGTAGCGATTGTTTTCGATGACGAACAGACAGGGCAGCTTCCAGAGGGCGGCCATGTTGAGCGCTTCGTGGAACGCGCCGTTGTTCACGGCCGCTTCGCCCATGAAGCAGACAATCACCTGATCGCCACCGCGATACTTGATCGCGAAACCGACGCCGGCCGCGATCGGAATGTGTCCGCCGACGATGCCGTGGCCACCGAGGAAGCCGAGCGACTTGTCGAAGAGGTGCATGGAGCCGCCCTTGCCGCCCACGCATCCGTCCACCCGTCCGAACAGCTCGGCCATGATGGCGCGCGGCGTCATGCCACGTGCGAGCGCCTGTCCGTGATCTCGGTAGGTGGTGATGACGTAGTCGTCGGGGCGCAGCAGCGAGATGAACCCGGTGCTGACCGCTTCCTGCCCGATGTAGAGGTGGCAGAAGCCGCCGATGCGACCGATGGCGTACATCTCGGCCGTGCGCTCTTCGAACCGGCGCTGCAGCAGCATGGAATGCAGCAGCTCACGATGCAGCGCACGCCGTTCCTCCGGAGAGGACGCGGCGTTGTCCGACGCGACGGCTTTCGCGTCCGCGTCGGCCGCCGTGGCGCTCGCGGCGGCGCGGCGCTTGGATGATTTGGTGGTGCTCATGACGAAGGGGGAGTGGCGATCGCGACGTCGCGGTCGGAGGCGCGCGCGTGGCGGGATCGCGTCAGACGCCGGCGGCCTGGACCTGTTCCCACGCGTGGTAGCTCGACCGCACCAGCGGCCCGCTTTCCACGTGCTTGAATCCCATGTCCATGCCAACTGTGCGGAACCACCGGAACTCGTCGGGGGTGACGAAACGGTCGAGCGCGATGTGCCCGTCCGACGGCCGCAGGTACTGGCCCAATGTGAGGATGTCGACGTCCACAGCGCGCAGGTCCTTCATGACTTCGACGACTTCCTCGTTCGTTTCGCCCATGCCGAGAATGATCCCCGTCTTGGTGGGGATGTCCGGCGCGATGCGCTTGGCCACGCGAAAGATTTCCATCACGCGGTGGTACTTGCCGCCGGGACGGGCCTTCTTGTACAACCGCGGTACGGTTTCGGTGTTGTGATTGTAGATCTCCGGGCGCGCCTCGAGTACGGCGCGAATGGAGTCTTCATTGCCCTGGAAATCGGGCACCAGCACTTCGACGGAGCATCCGGGCAACCGCTGGTGAATCTGCCGAATGGTTTCGGCGAAGATGTACGCCCCGAAGTCCGGGAGATCGTCCCGATCCACCGAGGTGATGACCGCATGCTGCAGTCCCAGCTTGGCTACGGCCTCGCCGACGCGCGCCGGCTCTTCGATGTCGTACGCCGGCGGACGACCATGCGACACCGCGCAATAGGCGCAATTGCGCGTACACACATCGCCGAGAATCATGAACGTGGCCGTGCCATGCTCCCAGCACTCGCCGATATTGGGGCAATGCGCTTCCTGGCAGACGGTGTGGAGGTTGAGCTCCTTCATCATCTGCGTGAGCCGCAGGTACGTGGGCCCGCCGGGCGCCTTGACCTTGAGCCAGGACGGCTTGCGCTCGGGCAGCGGGTCGCGGCGGTGGCGTCCCATGATCTGGTACAGCGTCTCAGCCATGCGAATCGAGTGGCAACGGGTCAGGCAGTGGGCGCACTTCTGGGGGTGACAGGGCAAGCTAGTAGTGGGTACAGCGGGCAGCCAGACGGGGTAACCGACAAAACCGTCCATGGGGGTTCGGCCGACGGGCGCGTGTCACGAAACCAGGATCGCGGCGTTCGCGTAAGGATGATAACTGCCTCGATCTGCGGGGCGCGTTCACCTGAGACACCGGACACATGTTGCGCACCATCTTCGTGGTCGGCGCCCTGGCACTGCTGGGGCTCGTGGCACTGAAGTTCGTCTTTGGCCTCATGGGCCCGCTGGTGGCATTGCTCTTCTGGCTTGTGGGCCTCGCCCTCAAGGTGGCGGCGCTCGGGCTGGTGGGCTATGTGGTGATCCGACTGGTCAGCCCCGGCACGGCGCAGCGTCTCAAGGAACGCTGGGGCGGCCGCAGCTACTAGGGCGCGTGCGGGAGGTGGCGTGAGGCGCTCGCCCCACGCCTACTCGACGACGGGCCCGTGATCCGCTGGCGCCGAGCCGCCGGCGGTGCTGTCGCCAGCGGTATCGCTCGCACCGCCATTCCCGCCACCGGAGCGACGTCGACCGCCGCGCCGACCGCGCCGATTCCGGCGCCGCTGCGCGGAGCCGCCCTCGTCCTCCGCGTCACGGTCGCCGCCACCGGCCGCGTCGTCAGGGGCGGCGCGCGACGCTGCCGACTCGCCTCCACCAGTAGAATCGTCCCGTTCTCCCGGCTCCTCTCGGCGGGGGGCGCGATGTCGGCGCGGCTCGTCCGCCTCCGCCGTGCTGCCCTCGAACGCACTCCCCTCGGCGTCGGGTGAGACATCGGACGCTCCCTCCTCGCGCCCCTCGCCGCTGCGCCCCTCGCCACGACGGCGACGACCGCGACGAGCACGGCGGCGTTTTGGCTCTCGCGCCTCGCCGTCGACGCCTTCCGATTCAACAGCCGCCCCGTCCCCATCCGCGCCGCCGGAGTCGGACGGGGAGGCTTGGCGCGCCGGCGCATCCGACTCCTGCGCTACGGACTCGGCGTCACCTGATGCACCCTCGGGCGCCTCACCATTGCGTTTGGCGCCCCGCTTGCCGCGCCGACGCTTCCGGGTGCTGCGCTCCGACTCGACACCCTCGGTGCGCACCGCCCCCTCCTCCAGGCGCTCCGCCTCGATGGTGACCTCGTCGACCGCCTCGACTGGCGCGTCCGAGGTAGGCCGCTTGGTGCGCGGTGGGCGCGGTGGGCGCGGTGGACGCTCACGCGATTCGGCCGGCGATGCCTCGGCTGCCTCCCCGCGGTTGTCCCGCTCGGGCCGCTCACTGCTGCGTTCACGTCGCCCACGCTTCTCCGTGGGCTCGCTGGCGCGCTCCCGCCGCTCCGGACGCGCGGGACGCTCCGAGCGTTCCGAGCGTTCCGGGCGCTCCGTTTCGACGACCTCCACCGGCTCGACGATCTCGGCCGGCGCCACGTCGACGGTGCGCGCAATGACCTTCGCCGCGATGCGCTGACCGCGATGGCTCCAGCCCCACTTCGCAAGGGCGAGGGTGTCCGGCCAGGCGGTGCGGCGCGTCTCACGGGTCCGCACGCCGAAGGTGGGCGTGACCGGAATTGTCTCCACCCGGCGCGCGTGGGGCGCGGCGCGGAGCAGGAAGTCCGCCTGGGCCATCCATCCGTCGCCCGACGCGACGGGCGCGTCGCCGGCGGCTTTGAGCAGGTCGCGCAAGACGGCGATGCGGGCGAGCCGGAACGACGACGTGAGATCGCGCACGTCGCTGATGCCCACGAAGGGGCGCAGCACCCAGCGTGAGGCGGCGAACAGACGACGGACCGGCACCGGGGCATCGCCGGCCGACGCGCGCTCTCCGATAATGAGGTCGGCCCCGCCTTCGAATCGGCGAAGGAACTCGGGGACCAGCGCGGGGGAGTCGGTGAAGTCGGCCTGCATGAGCAGCAGGCCGTCCCGTCGCGGATATCGCGTGGTGCGCGCCACGTGGCGCACGATCGCGTCCACCGCGCCGCCGGTGCCGAGGCGCTTGGTGCCGCGCAGCAGCGTCAGCGGCAGCACGCGCGCGTAGGGCGCCAGCACATCGGCGGTATCGTCGGTGCTGGCGTCGTCGTACACAACGACTTCGTACTCGCGCGACACGTCAGACAGCACGGTGCGCAGACGCCACAGCAGGACGCCGATCGTTGTGGCTTCGTTGTACGTGGGGATGCCGATGAAAAGCACGCAGTACGGGGTATCGGGACGGACGGGTTGACGCGGCGCGTTCCCACGCGTCCGATAATAACAGGTCGCGGGCGGTCGCGGGTTCTGATACCGTCCCAAGGGTCCTTCACCGCGTACGGAGGTGTCCCATGATGTTGGCCAATGTTCGGGCCCGATTGGGCCGGGAGGACGCGCAGCTCGTGCTGCGCTTGCTCACAGGCGGGCAGCCGGAGTCGGCGCGTGACGTCGAGTCCACGCTCGCCGACCACGGACTCGACCCGCTGCTCGACGAGCCGGCGCTGCTCCGAGCGCTCATCGAGGCTCGCCAATCGGCCCACGCGTCGCTGCCGCTGTTCTGCTACGTGGTGGTGCGGCACGCGCTCACTCGTCTGGGGGCGGACGATCGGCGACTGGCCGACTACGTGGCCAGCGTACTCCTGCACTTCGGGCTGCGCGAACGTGCGCGCCGCCTTGCCGACAGCGACGATGAGGTCTACGACACCGTCGCCCGGATTGCGGAAGACGTGGAGAGTGTGGATCCGCAGCGGGCGTTCCTGGCGCGCGCCCATCTCGGCAACTACGCGCTGTGGCTGAGCGGCCTGTTTCCGGATCACATCGAACACCGCCGCTTTCGGCGCGGTGGCCCCGACCTCGCCTACTACGAGACCATGGGGCGACGCGGCTTCCAGCTCGCCGCTGGCCATCGTCTGGCCAACCAGCACGGGCTCGCGCCACTTTATGGCGCGGCGGCGGAGGCGTTCCCGCAGCTGCGCATGGCGCTCAACAGCGTGAGCGACGCGCTGCTCTTTCCGCATGTGCACACCCCGGAGCGGCTGATGCGGCAAGTTCGGGATGCCTTCGCCCATGACCGAGTGGCCTGACGCGGGGTAGCAGCAAAGGTGGGCGCGGCGTGTTGCGGTACCCCCCGCGTCCGCGCTAACCTGCGCGTCGGTCGGGTGCTGGTATCCGCGCCGACCTCTCCCGACCGCCCTCCCAGATTCGCATGTTCGAACAGCTTCGTGACGCGCTGCGCGGCCTCGGTCGTGACGCGGGACCCACCGATCGACGTGCCGCCCTCGCTGGCATGAAAGACGCCCTCGTGCACGCACGCATGGCGTTGCACGATTTGCGCGAGGGCGTGACCGTCACCGAACGTCGCTTGACCGGAGAACGCGCCGAGCTCGATACCGTGACGCGGCGTCGAGGCCTTGCTGAACAGATCAACGACGCGGAAACGGTGGAAATCGCCGAACGCTTCGTGGCGCAGCATGCCGAGCGTGTGCGTGTGCTCGAGCAGAAACGTGCCGCGCAGCTCGACGAGCTGGCCTTGGCGGAACGCGAATACGACGCCATGTCGCGTGAACTCAAACGGGCCATGGCGGGCATTCCGCTGGGCGCCGCGGGGGGCCCGGGTTCGCATGAAGCCGCAGCGATGCGCGAGGTGGAAGAGGCGCTCGGCGAGCGTCAGGCCACGGCCGATGAGGCGGCGCTCGATGCGATGGCGCGCGCCCGCACTCGGGAGGCCCGCGAAGCCGACGCCGCAGAACGATTGGCGGCGCTCAAGCGACAGCTCGGCAAGGAGTCGTGAGCCACGGAGGACACGTGAGCGTTGAGCGTGTCCGGATGGGTCGGCGACTCGTCGCGATTGCCGTCTGTCTGCTCGGCGTGCTGGCAGGGCAGGCGCGGTTGCTCGCGGCGCAAGACTCGCTGCCGCCGCGTCCGGTCCCGCCACCGGACAGCCTTGCGCCCCGTACCGCTGTGGCATGCGACGGCCAGCGCATCACGAACATTGTGGTGCGCACACAGCCGCCGTACACCGATCGACTGCCCAAGTCGCTCGATTTCGTGCGTCGCGGCATGGTCGTGCTGCACAAGAACACGGATGATGACGTCATTCGGCGCTTCCTGCTGTTCGACGTGGGTGATGTGTGCACGACCATCGTGCGAACAGAGTCTGAGCGCATTCTGCGCGTGCAGCCGTTTCTGGTAGACGCGAACATTCGCGCGTTCGACGACGGGGCGGGTGGCGTGGAGCTGGAGGTCGAGACGCGCGACGAGTTCTCCGTGGTGGCGGGGGCGCGTATCGTGGGTGAGGCGCCACGCTTTCGCGGACTCGCCCTCGGCGAGAGCAATCTCATGGGGCAGGGCGTGTATGCGGCGATGCAGTGGCGCGAGGGCGTCGCGTACGACGACCTCGTAGGCTTCCGTCTCGTGGACTACCAGCTGTTCGGGCAGCGGAACATCGGCCGACTCTTCGGGACGCGCATGCAGCGGGGGCACGAGTTCGGGGCGGAAGTGCTGCGACCGTACTACACCGACCTGCAGCAGTTCGCGTGGCGTGGTGGTTACGGAGGCACACGCGAGTACATCCGCATTTTGCGCCCCGAGGATGCGGGTGCCGGCATCGCACTGCGACGCACGTTCGGCGACGTGGGGGCCGTATTTCGCGTGGGTGAACCCGGTCGCCTGCGTCTGATCGGCGCGTCGATCACGCGTGAGCGTGATGTGGTGGACTCGCGTCCGGTCATCATCACGCCAGAGGGCTTTGTGGACGATCCGCTCGCTGACGGCTTTCCCCGCGAGTATCGCACCGCGAACGTGGCGCGTTTGAACGCGCTGGTCGGCTTGCGTCGCCTCTCGTTCCGCCGCGTGGAAGGGTTCGACGCACTCACCGGTGTGCAGGATATGCCCGTGGGCGTGCAGTCCGCCTTCATGCTGGCGCGTTCATTGCCCGTGCTTGGCGCCACCGATCAGGACTGGTTCGTACGCCACGGACTGTATCTCGGGGGCGGTTCACCGCGTTCCTTCGTGGGCGTGGAGACCACCACCGAGGCACGTCGCGGCGATACGGGCGAATGGGACGGCATCGTTTCGAACGGACGTCTCGCGTGGTATTTCAAGCCGTGGCGCAATCAGCTCACGTTGACCGCGCTGGATTGGGGCGCCGGTTTCAATGTGCGCGTGCCGTATCAACTGTCCTTCGCGGAGCGCGAGGGCGGTGTGCTCGGCTATCGCGACTCGCGCATCGGCGGCGCCCATCGCGCCGTGCTGCGCGTGGAGCAGCGCTGGTTGCCCACCCCGCGCACGACCGTGGGTGATCTGGGGCTGGCGTTTTTTGCAGATGTCGGGCGCATCTGGGCCGGTGACGTGCCCTTCGGGCGAACGTCGGGGATACGCGGCACCGTGGGGGTCGGCGTTCTGGCGGCGGTGCCGCGCCGATCGCGCCGCATTTTTCGGGTGGACTTTGGCGTGCCCGTGGGCGGCGACCCCAA
>JAABRL010000053.1 GCA_011390935.1 Gemmatimonas sp. | reverse complement strand
TCGGCGGCGGCCATGCGTGCGGCCACATCCGCTTGCGTCGGCAACGGCTCCGTCCGAAGGGTGATACGAGCGGCCATTGGGGATCGACGGAACGGTGCCAGCGCATTCGTGAGCGCTTCAGCCCCGAGAAACGGATTGTGGCAGAGCAGCTCGAGGCGTACAGCGTCGCGCGGCGTGAAGGCCGCCTCGAAAGCGCGCAGCAGCTCCAGCTGTCCTTTTCGGTCTTCCAGCTTGCCCACGTGCAGAAACACGGTCTCGTCGGCGTGCGCGCGCGCACCCGGCGTCACGCCTTCATGGAAGACGTGACGATCGACGCCAAGCGGCACGACATGCGCCGGAATGTGCGCGAGTCCGTTGGCGAGCAGCACGCCGCGTGCCCATTCCGTGCACACCAGCAGCGCGTCCTGCTGCTTCAGATGGTGGCGAGCGCGCGTGGTGAACCGGGTGCACTCGAAGATCGGAAAGCCGATGCGCGGCCCGCGCCCCACGTGCATGGCCAGATCGAACTGCTGGGCGAGGCGTACGCTCGGCGCTGCGGCATCGAAGAGCGCCTGCGCGTCGAGCACGGCGTCGAGGGTGGGCCCGTCCACCATACTTCGGTCAACGGCCCCGATCGGGAAATAGCTGATCGCCGCGCCCTCTTCGAGCAGCGCGCGCAGCAGATTGCTTCCCACCACCCCATAGCCCGTGCGCTGCGCGGGCGCGATGAAGTTGAGCGTTTCCACGGCCGACGCATGGCGTGGCGCAACCGGTGCGACCGCGGCCCACGGCGCCGGCGGCGCGAGCGAGGATTCCGGCTCGCCCACTTCCGGTGCCGAATCCTCGAGCGCAAGCTGGTGCAGCGCCACGAGCGGCGTGCCCGCCGGCGGCGCGTCCACCGCGAACAAGCCCAGCTCCCCATCCTGCTCGGCCAGCGCATGGGGCGCAAAGCCCGCGCTGCGCAGTGTCGACAGGGCAGTCTGCCAGGAGCCCTCGTCCGTGGGCGGTGCGTCGAGCAGCACGGCCACGAGACGATCAGCGCGCAACGCCGGCGCGAACGTCTGCGTGAAACGCAGGCACTGATCGGGAGCCATCCGGGCAAAGATGCGGCCCGAACTCCCCTCGATCAGATCCGCGATGTGCGCGATGACGTCGGCCGTCAGGCCGTCCGGCGCCGTGGAGATGTGGAGCCGGTCGGTCGCCCTGGCGTCCTGCAACGTGTCGGCGGCAACCGCCAGCGACAGCCGGATGTACTCGGCATCCTCACGCGTCGGCAACACCACTGCGGCAGAGGCGCCAGCGGAATGCGTCACCACGCCGAGGGCCAGAAATCCAAAGCCCGGGGCGAGATCCACCACGAGGTCGCCCATCTCCAGCTGCGCGTCGAGAAATGTGCGGTGCTCAGGGTCCACCCCGCCATTGCCTTCGGCCTCGACGGCTTGGAGCCAGTCCGACTCGAGGGTCGGGCCGGCGAGCACGAACCGCGGGGTGCCCGCTTCGGTGGTCTGAGCGCTTGAGACCGGAGACGTGCCAACGGGAGAAATCGAAGCGACGAACGACATGCGCGATGGGGCCGGAGGAATCCTGAGTGTCCGTCGTCCCCTATTGCACGAGCCGTGCCACGCATAAGCGCTTGTTTTAAAACAACTTATGCGACTAGCACCGAACCGGGAGCCGCTGCGATCGGCAAAAAGTGCCGAGGCAGAAATGGCCGAGCTACCGATGGGATATGCCGATCGCGCGTTACGCGGTCAAGACCACCGGCTCCTGCAGTCCGTACCGCTCATCCCCCCGCACCACCTGTCGCCCCTTCTTCGTCCGTACGTTCATCACCAACGGACCGCGCAAGTTCGTGGTCATTGCGCCGTCCTTGCTGCTCGGCAGCGTCACCACCGTGAGCACGAGCGCGTCGTCCGGCTGCTCCAGCTCGAGATACACCTGATCTCCAGCACCCAGATCGACCTCGTAGCCGGCGTGCACGTGGAACGGGTCCACCAGGAGAAACGCGAGCCCCGGCTCTTCGGCGCTCTGCAGCCAGAAGAACCCGTCCCGCTTGGCCGGCACGAGCACGTACTCGTGATGCCGTTCGAAGCCGTGCAGGCCTTCGGGGAACTGGAAGAGGGTGTCGAGTGACACCACGACGTCGCCGAGCACCGCCGACGAAATCGTGCGTTCGGTCGTGGGCG
The DNA here is from genome assembly GCA_011390935.1 of Gemmatimonas sp. Taxonomy (GTDB): domain Bacteria; phylum Gemmatimonadota; class Gemmatimonadetes; order Gemmatimonadales; family Gemmatimonadaceae; genus JAABRT01. Next base: position 22,117 of record JAABRL010000053.1, on the reverse strand, counting down.
ATGGGGCCTGCGAAAGCGCTGCGGACATGGACTGCTCGGGCGGGACGCTGCGGGTCGATCCGTCGATCGCAGCGCTCATAGGTAGTTGGCGAGGCTCAATCCAAGCACTCGCGAGGTGGCCGACATGGCGGCCTGGTACATCGTCTGCTTGCCCACCAACTCCACCATCGTCTTGTCGATCTCCGTGTCGCGGAGTTCGGAGCGGAAGGCCTGGAGGGTGAGTTCGAGGTTGCCGAGCGAGACTTCGCTGGCGTCGAGATCATTGGCGCGGGCGCCCTGCCGCCCTACGTACGTCTGCACGCTCGAGGCGGCCGTCCGCAGGGAATCGATCGAAGCCTGGATCTCCGGCACATCGTCGGCGCCGAGCGCTTCCGACAGCTGACGCAGCGCGCCGAGTGCGTTGGTGTCGAGGAACAGGTCCTTGCCGTTGTGATTCGGGGTGACGAACCGTCCGTCACCGACCTCCACCGGGATGGTGCCACTCGGGTCTACCGGATTGCCACCCGCGTCGAGCAATGCCCGGAAGTCACCCGCCACCGGTGGATTGCGGAATGGCGCCTCGCCGCCGCGCGTACCGGCGAAGAGGTAATCGTCGCCGAACCGGGTGTTGCCGAGCCCCACGGCGAAGTCGATGATGGCATCCACCTCGGCCTTCACCGACAAGCGCGTATCAGCGGTCGCAGTGCTGGAGGACTGCGAGATCGCCAGTTCGGCCGCGCGACCGAGCGACGTGGTGAGGCTGTCGAGCACCCGATCCTCCGTCTCCACCTTGGCCACACCCATGCGAATGTTGCGGCGGAACTGCTCGATGGCGCGCATGGAGCTGCCCAGCCGAACCACCTCGGCGCCTGCCGTCGGGTCCTGCGAGAGTTTCCGCAGTCGCAGACCGGACGCGATGTCCTGTCGGGCTCGCTCGACGGCTTTCAGGTTGCCCTGAAGGCCGTTGATCGAGTTGCGCATGACGATCTGGTTGGTGACGCGCATGGGCTGCGGGGGTGCGGGGACGAAGGGACGAGGGCAGGCCAACGTGGGATCACGGGCTCACCCTTCCTCACCGTGAAGTGTCGGCGTTGCGGCGGCGGACTTGAGCGAGCGGCCCCCGCGAGCGCATGTTCGGGGAGCCGAGTGCCGTGTGCCTCCTCCAGCCCCGCCTGTCATGTCCCGCAGCATCTGGCTTGGCCCCACCGGGCAACTCCTTGACCTGGACGCCGATATGCGTCGCGTGGTCGCATTGGCGCAGGATGTCGCGATCGAGCGCGCGGCGGCCGTGTGTGCCGTGATGTACCGACTCGCCGCGGCGCGCAGCCTGCATCAGAGTGCGCCCTATGGCCGCAACGCCGCGATTCGGTGCGTGAAGGCGGCCGTGCAGGATCGCACGGGCGGCGACGGCTTTCAGGCCGCGCACCTGCTGCCCGGCACGATCACGGTGGCCGGTCGGCCGGTGTGGGACATTGTGCCCGACAGCACGCCGGAACTGCGGCGGCTGGCCGCGCAGCTCGAAGGGAGCTTCGCGCAAACGGCGCTGCTGCCCGCCGCCGTCAACCGCGCCGATAGTGCGGGGGAGGCGGACAACGCCCAGTCGCCGTTGGCCGGCCTCAAGTCGCAGCTCGCGACCCGCGTGCAGCAGCTGTGGAGCAGCGGTGTCTTTCCTGCCAACGCGCCACTGGTGGTCGATCGACAGGCCGTGCACGCGGCGCTGGCCGGCTGGTTTCACGATCTCAATCACGTGTACGCGGCGGCCGCGGTGCGCAAGCGGCAGGCGGCCAACCGCGCGAAGGGGCACGACACCGAGCGAAACGCGCGGCGGCGCGCCGAGGCGCGCATTTTGGAGACCTACGCGTCCTCTTTCGTCGTCGCCAATGTGGGGCGCTTCGTGGAGTCGCACGCGCAAGCCGTGGCCCGGCAGTACGAAGGGCGCTGACCGGGGACGACCCGACTGCTGCGTGTGACCTTGCACGTCACGCGCTGGGCCGGTCTATTACAGGAATGGCCGGTGCACGCCGTGGTGCGTCCGGCAAACCATGCCGGGCAATCGCCCCGGCAGTCTGTGCCGCCCCAGCCCGCCCGCATGGCCACGATTCTGTATGTCGATGACGAACCGAGCGTCGGCCTGATCCTGCAGGACACGCTGGAACGGGCCGGCCACGTGGCGGTCGGTGCACGCAACGTCCCCGAGGCGCTGCAGATCCTGCCGCGTGGCGACATCGACCTCATCATCTCCGACTATCGCATGCCGGGGCTGACGGGACTGGAGTTCCTCGCCATGCTGGGACGCGAGGGCTACGACATTCCGCTCATCATGCTCACCGGGTACGCGAGCATCGAGCATGCGGTCGCTGCGATCAAGGCCGGCGCGATCGACTACATCACCAAACCCGTGCGCCCGCAGCAACTCGAGCTGGCGGTCGATCAGGCGTTGGAGTTCGTGCGGCTGCGGCGCGAGAACGAAGCGCTGCGCAAGGAAGTGCTGCAGTATCGCAACGAGCGCGCGATCATTGGCGATTCGGCGCCCATTCGACGCATTCTGCAGACGGTCGCCATGGCGGCCCCCACGCGCGCCACGGTGCTGCTGCAGGGGGAGAGCGGCACCGGCAAGGAGCTGTTCGCACGGGCGCTGCACGATCAGAGCGACCGACGCGAGAAGGCCTTCATTCAGCTCAACTGCGCCGCCCTGCCGGAAGGGTTGATCGAAAGCTCGCTGTTCGGACACGAGAAGGGCGCGTTCACTGGCGCGATCAAGCGCGTGGAAGGCGCGTTCGAACGCGCGCATCGTGGTACGCTGCTGCTCGATGAAATCAGCGAGATGCGCCTCGACCTGCAGGCCAAGCTGCTGCGCGTGCTGCAGGAGCAGGAGTTCGAGCGGGTGGGTGGCACGAGCCCCATCAAGGTGGATGTGCGCATCATTGCCACCACCAACCGCGACCTCGCGGCCGAAGTGGAGGGCGGCACCTTTCGGCAGGACCTGTACTATCGGCTGAGCACGATCCCCATTCAGATCCCGCCGCTGCGTGATCGGCTGGACGACGTGCCGGTGCTCGCGCTACGCTTCGCGATGCGCGTGGCGAATGATCTGGGCAAGAAGATCGAAGGCTTCAGCCCCGACGCGCTCTCGGCGCTGCAGACGTATCAGTGGCCGGGCAACGTGCGCGAGTTGCAGCACGTGATCGAACGCGCGGTGATTCTCACGCCCGACCCGATCATTCAACCGCATTGCCTCGAGGGCACGCGCTTCGGTCTGGCGCACTCGCTCAACGCACCCGGGCCGCGTGGGCCGAAAGCGGCGGTGATGGGCGCGTTGGGTGGCGGTGCCACACCAACCGCGGGTGTCACCAGTGTGCCCACGCCGCCGGGCGCAGGGCGGCCGGGCACGGTGGTGTTGGAGAGCCTCGATGTGGCGGCCGCAGAGCGCGTGCTGATCGACCACGCGCTCGACGCGAGTGCCGGGAATCGCACCAAGGCCGCCGAGCTGCTCGGCATGAGCGTGCGCACGCTGCGCAACAAGCTGAACGGGCCGGGCGCGAAGGGTGACGAGGACGAAGCCCTGGTGTAGGCGCGTCGCCGACGGGGCCGCTCACTCAGTTCGGCACCGGTCCGAGTCCCGTCAGCACCGACAGCAGGGCCCCCGCACGTGCAGGACCCGCAGGCCGCGAGAACGCCCATGCAATGAGCTGCGGGTAGAGTTCGAGCTCGTCATACACCCGGAACATGTTCTGGCCGACCACCGGATCGGTTTCGGGGTTCCAGTCCTCGAGCGCGGACAGCGCGCGCTCACGCGCCTCCTCCACACGTCCGGCGTCGAACAACATGCGTATCCATTCGAGTCGCTGAAAGAGTCGGGCCCCACTCGACGTCACTTCGCGGAGCAACTGCTCGGCCACCTCCGGTTGGCGCTGCGCGTGAAGGCGTGCATACATGCCCCCGGGCAGCGCGAGTCCGTGCCCTGCACGCACGCCGACGCGCGCCAGTGCCACGGCGCCCGGCAGGTCGACGGGGAACGCTCGTCGCACCGCTTCGGCGGTCGCGCGTTGCAGCAGCGCCGAATCGGCCACCCCCGACAGCCAGCGCAGCGACCGCTCGACGTCTTCCCCGGCGAACAGCTGAGCGAGCGCCGCGCGCACGGTGTCGGCCTGGGCGTGCTCCGTGACGGCGAAGGCCTCGAGTCGATCGAGCCATTCGTTGCGAACGTGTCGCACGGTGGTCGCGCATGGCGTGGGGGTGAGGCAGCCGTCCATGAGCCCTCGCACGACCAGCGACATCATCGTCGCTTCCGGCGTCTGTTGCGCGGCCAATACCTGGCGAAGCGAGTCGGCGCGTGACAACTGGGCCCGTCGGATCGCCAGCACGAACTGCTCGCCGAAGTAGATCCGCGGGCGGTCGCCGGTGTCGATGCCGTACGCATCACAGTCGGTCAGTCCGCGGCCTCCACAGTAACTGCCGTACAGCTGGGACAGTTGGGCACGCAACGCGGAATCCGCGACCTGCGCGAACGCTTCGAGGCCGTGGCGCAGCCAGGAGGCCCTGTCGAACGCGCTATCCGTGGCGCTCGGCGTCGCCCCCCGCCACAGCAGCGCAAGGGTGAGCAGGCTCCGCACCGCCGCGTCTTCATCCGTACGCGCCACACGCATCACCAGTGTGTCGGCGTAGGGGAGCGAACGCTCATACAACGCCGCGCGCACTCGGGTGCGCTCGGTTGCCGAAAGGGGCGCGGATGCGGCCCAGTCGAGCCCCTCGCGTAGCCGTGCCGGCGGGTCGGCGGGCATGACCTGCATCAGCAGTGACGACACGGCCGCCAAGTAGTCGTGTTCGCGCATGAGTTCGAGGGACGCCGTCAGTCCCTGCGTATTGGCGACCCGCAGCACCACGGCGAACGACAGTGCGAGATACTCTTGCCGCTCAAGCGGCCCAGCCCGTCGAAAGCCCTCGTGTGGCCCGAACTCGGCAATCAGCGAGTCGGCGATGGCGTTGACGCGATCGTGCCGCGCGATCGAGAGGTCGCGCGGCGTCGGCAGCGCTGCCAGTCCGAAACGTGACGCGTACGTGTTGATCTGTCCCACCGTGAACGGATGCAGCTGGTCGACGCCGTGTTCCACCGCCATCGCGTGCGCCTCGCGCACGAAACGCTCCACATCAGCGGGCGTCGGAAACTCCTGCGCAGCCCCAGGCGTGGGTGCGACCATGCAGAGCAGCGCACACATCAGCGCACCCGCAATCTGCCGGTACCACCGGCGTGAAGTCGCGGCGCCGACCAACCGCCGAGAGGTGGACACTACAGGCACGGTGCGCATCGTCTGCCGATCATAGCACGGCGGCAGGACGCTGTCGAGAATTGCCGACCGCATGCGCTGATGCCCACATTAGTCGGTGCGGCTCGCGGTCCTGCTCACAATGTCATTCACCGCTCACGTTCCGGTTCATGCCCCTGCTGCTCCGCGTCACGCACACGCACCCGGACTGGGCGCAGCACCGGTTTCCATTCTCGGTGCCGGCCATCGAGCATCTCGATGCGCTCGACATGGACGCGCCCGTGGTGTGCTTCGTGGGCGAGAACGGCTCGGGCAAGTCCACGCTGCTCGAGGCCATCGCCATTGCGGCGAACCTGCCGTCGGCCGGCTCCGTCGACCTCGCGCGCCGCGACCCCACACTGCACGAGCAGAGCGTGCTCGCGCGTGCGCTCAAGCTCGCGTGGCGGTTGCGTACCAACCGCGGACTCTTTCTGCGCGCCGAAGACTTCTTCGGCTTCCAGCTGCTGCTCAAGCGCGAACGCGCCGAGTTCGAACAGACGCTCGAGCAGATGGAAGTGGACTACGCCGATCGTTCCGCGTATGCCAAGACGCTCGCGATGGGTCCGCTCAAGGCGAGCATGGCCGACATGGACCGGCGCTACGGCGCGGATCCCGACGCCCGATCGCACGGCGAGGCATTCCTCAACTTCTTTCAGCAGCGTCTGGTCCCCAAGGGACTGTTCCTGCTCGACGAACCCGAGGCGGCGCTCTCGCCGCAACGACAGCTGGCGCTGCTCGCCATGATCTTCGATCTCGTGGCCGAGGGGGCGCAGTTCGTGATCGCGACACACTCGCCGATTCTGCTCGCGTTTCCGAACGCGCGCATCTACTCGTTCGATGAGGCGCCGATTCGTGCGGTGGCGTGGGACGAGACGGAGCATGTGCGGCTCACGCGCGATTTTCTGGCGAACCCGGAGCGGTATTTGCGAAATCTCCGCGGGTAGGGCAGCCCTTGCACGAACCTCGCGCACTCACGGCATCGAAGCCGTCGAGCGAGTCGCATTCGCGGAACCACCGAATCATCCCGTGAGTACCACGAGAGTCGATCACTCTCTCCCACCTCCCGCTCTCGTGCGCGCCGACCAGACCTCGCTGATTGAACTGGGGTTGCTGCCCGATGCGGCGGGGACCTGGCCGCTGGCCACCTGGCTCGACCACACGCACGCGCGTCGGGGCCATGATGCGCTGCGGCGACTCATCGCCACACCGCTGCACGACATCGACGCGCTGCAAACGAGACAGGCGCTGCTGCTGGCGCTCGCTCCGATCGCCCCGCGTCTCGCGTGGCGAGCGCTGTACGAGCTGGCCGATCAGGTCGAGCGGTACCTTGGCTCGAGCATGGTGACGGTGCCCGAAGCCTTCGTGGCGCGCATCGTATTCTCGGCCCGCTATGGTGACATCGTGGCGGAGGTCGCCAAAGGCCTGCGCGCGGTCGATGCCCTGTGCACGCTGTCCGAGTCGGTGCATACGCTGCTCTCGACGGTTCCGCAGGACGCGGCAATCGTCCCGCTCATGCAGGCATGTGCGCGCGCCGCCGGCGATCCGCACCGAGCCGTGCTGCGCGCGGCGGTGCAGCAGGACGCGGCGTCGAGTCTGGCCGGCCTCGACGCCATGGTGCGCGACGCGTCCAGTCATCACATCGGCACCGAACACCCACCGCTGCGTGAGGGGCTCGTCGCACTGATCCAGGCCATTCCCCTGCTCGACGCCCTCTGTTCGCTGGCCATCGCCTCGGCCAGCCTCAACGGCGCACTCCCCACGCTGCTTCCCCGCGGTACCCCGGGCATTGCGTTCGAGGAGCTGCGGCATCCGTTGCTGCCGACGTCGGTCACCAACGACGTGCATCTCGAGGCGTCGGAGCGCGTGCTCTTTCTCACGGGGCCGAACATGGCGGGCAAGAGCACGCTGCTGCGCGCGTTCGGCATCGCCGTGTACAGCGCGCACCTCGGCATGGCAGTATCGGCGCGGGCTGCGCGTGTGCCGGTGCACGATCAGCTGCTGGTGTCGATCACCGTGCATGACAACATCCTGCGCGGCGAAAGTCTGTATCTCGCGGAAGTCCGTCGTGTGCGTACGATCGTGGAGGCCGTCGATCGAGGGGATGCCGTGCTCGCGATCTTCGACGAAGTCTTTCGCGGCACGAACATCTCCGACGCCACGCAAGCGACGATGCTGCTGGTGGACGGCCTCGCCCACGCCACCTGCGGGACGTTCGTGATCGCGTCGCACCTCGCCAGTGTGGCCGAGTCGCGCGCCGATCATGCAGGGGTCAGCTGCTGGTGCCTCGAGGTGGAGGCCGACGACATCGCGCCCCGCTTCACGTATCGCGTGCGGCCGGGCGTCTCCAACGTCCAGCTCGGGCTGGTGTTGCTGGAACGCGAAGGCGTGGGGCCGGTGCTGCGGCGACTGGCACAGCACTGAAACACGGTCGCTCCGATCGTCCGCTACAACCCGCTGCCGATGTACCGACCGATCGCCGCCACGCTGCGTTGCACGTCCGCACTGTTGTTGTAGAAGTGCGGGGAGAAGCGAATGCCGGGACGGTCGGTCCCCCCGCGCATGGCCGCCACGATGCCATCGGCTTCGAGTGCGGCCAGCGTCTTGCGCGGATCGAGCGTGCCGGGCTGGAACGACACCACCGCGACACGTCGCGACGCATCGCGCGACGTCCATAACTGCACATCGCGCAGCGACGCCAGACCGTCGATCAACTCGGTCGTGAGCGCTCGACTGCGCGCTTCGATCTCACCGCGCCCGATCTCCGACAGTACATCGAGCTGTTCGCCCAACGCCCGAATCGCCGCTTCATCGCGCTGTCCCATGCTTTCATGTGTGCGCGAAATCCCCACGCGCCCCGGGTACGCACTGATCACCGATGGCCAGAAGCGCTCCTGCACGGCGCGATTCACATACAGCACCCCGACCTCCTTGGGACCGCACACCCACTTGTGCGCGCTGCCCGAGTAGAAATCGGGGCGCATGGTGCCGAGGTCCACGTCGAGCAGCCCGAACGACTGTGCGCCGTCCACGACCGAGAGCACCCCACGTTCGCGCGCCAGCGCACACAGTGCGTCGGCGGGCATGAGATCGCCCACGGTGCTGGTGACGTGCGTGAAGGCGAGCACGCGGGTGGCCGGCGTGATCGCACGACGGAATGTCTCCAACAACGCGTCGGCGCCGGGGTGCGGCGTGATCGGTGCCACCTCGCGCACGGTGAAGCCGTACCGCGTGGCGCGGGACTTCCACGCGGCGTTGTTGCTTGGATGGTTGTCGGCGTGAATGAGCACTTCGTCGCCCGGGCCGAGCGTGAGGCCGGCCGAGATCCAGTTGTTCGATTCGCTGGTGTTGCGCGTGATGAGGATCTCTTCCGGAGTTGCACGCAGATACGCCGCCACGCGCTCGCGCACCCACTCCTTGGCGCCGAAGCTCTCGTCGCGAAACGAGGGGACCGGCGCGCGATCGAGGCGCTCTGTTCCCGACTGCACCGTGTCGAGCACGTGGCGCGGCGACGGACACAGGTTGGCGGCGTTGAGTACCGAGAGCTCGCGCGGCATGATGAAGCGCGCGCGAATCGCCTCCCAGTCGGGTGCACTGAGCCGTCGCAGCGGAGACGCGGCAGGTGTGGCCGCGTGGAGCGACCGAAGCGCGGGATGCACGAGCAGGGCGGCCGAGCCGCCGACGGCGAAGAGACGCGCGAACTCGCGTCGGTTGAGGGAGGCGGTCACGGGATGGGCGCTTCGCGTGGAGGAGGGAGGCGCCGAGCGTCGGCGCGGCGTGCCTATGCGCGAAGCTACTCCACGGACGCGAACGGGGCGAATGCCCGTGCTCAGCGCTCCGCCGCGTACTCCGGATAGTGCCGGTCGACGCACGTCGGACAGATGCCGTGCGAGAACTCGGCGTCGGTGCGCGCGCGGATGTACGACTCCATCGGCTGCCAGCACCCGTCATCGTCGCGGATCTGTTTGCACGAGGCGCAGATGGGGAGCAGCCCCGTGAGCGTGCGCACCTGACCGAGCGCGTCCTGCAACTGATCGATCAGCCGTGCCTGCTCGGCCACGAGTGACCGCAGCGCCGAAACGTCGTGCAGCAGGATCACGCGCGCGCCTGCGCCCTTCACGTCGGGGCCCACAGCAAGCGCCCGCACGTCATATGTGCGTCCACCCATCGACAGGCGGGGCGATTCGTCGGTGGGCGTCGCCGTCGCCTGATCGACCAGCAATGCGGCAGTCGGTGTGGGCGCCACCGTCGTAGACCGCACACGTGCGAGCGCCTCGCGCACGACCTTGCGCAACGGCTCGCTGACCGGGGACGCGTCAGCGAGCAGCGGCTGTCCCAGCAGCGCGCGCGCGCCGTCGCCAAGCAACGCGGTCATCGTGGCGTTGACGTCCACCACGCGCCCCTGCGCATCGAGCACCAGCACCCCGTCCTCGAGCGCGTCCACGAGGACGCTGCGCGCCACCGGCACCAGATCCAGAAACCGATGGCGAAACGTCGACCACCAGAGCAGCACGGCCGAGATCGCCAACCCCACCGGCATCGGATCGAAGCGCCGGTCGGCGAGCCCCGTGATCAGCAGCACGTTGCTGGTCATCACGACCACGATGGCCACGAGCAACGCGAGGCTTTGCGAGCGCGCCAGTCGCCCCCCTCGCACGATCGACAGCCCCAGCATAGCGCATCCGGCCAGCAGCAGCGAATACAGATAGGCCGTGAACAACCAGTACACGGGACCGAACGCGATATCGGCCACCCACGTGAGGTTGACCGACTGCCCCCAGGTGATCGCACGCACCATACCCCATCCATCGCGCCAGGCGCACACCCAGCCAAGCACGGGGATCGCGCTGAGCGCCAGCAGGTGACCACGCCTAAGCCGCACCGGGCGACCGATGAGGGCCAGCACCAGCACGAACGTGCCGACGGTCGTGGTGCTGAGCGCGATGTACTTGAGGCTCAGCAGCACCCGCGCCTGCGCCGGCTCTGCGACAGCCATCGCGCCGACGAGGAATGTCCAGAGGGCACCACCGGCGGTTACCGCCAGGAAGGCGCGGCCAGTGGGCAGATGGCGGAAGCGCCCGCCGTAGAGCGCGAGGCCGCCCTGCAGACAGAGCGATGCCGCCAGCACCAGCAGGTAGACGACGTGGGCAGCCATGGACGAGGCGGAGACGGAAACCCGGGGCGGGTGGACGACGCTGGCGAGTCGGCGCTCGCGTCGCTACGCATTCAATATGCGCCACGTCCCCTATCTGCTGCTCGTCCCCGTCGCGCTGTTCATGGCGATCGCCCCGCTCGGCGAACCGTCCCATCTGGTCGAGAAGTTGCAGATGCTGGCCGGCGGCACGCTGCGTCGGCCGATCGATGTGTTCGATCTGCTGCTGCACGGCACGCCGTTGGTGCTGCTGGCGTGGAAGGGGGTGGGTGACGTGGTCGCTCGACGAGGGAAGCGCGAGACGTCCTGATCACACGGCGACGCGGAAGCGGAGCGGGATTGCACGAGCGCTGCCCGCCCTCAAAGCGAAAGCGGCTCCAACCGCTCGCGCATCCACTCCGCCAGCTCGACCTCTGCGAGCGAGCCCGCCGCAAGCGCCGTCATCACCTGCACCACCTCGGCCTCACTCGCGTTCAAGTCCTTCCCGTTGAGGCCAAGGAAGATCACCGCGGTGAGGAACGCAATCCGCTTGTTGCCATCATTGAACGGGTGCGCTCGCGCGATACCGAACGCGTAGGCCGCGGCCAACGTCGCGAGGTCCGACGCTGGCTCGTGGTGCGATTTCTGCTGTGGTCGCGCGAGGGCAGCCTCGAGAGCGCTTTCGTCCCGCACGCCCGGCAGCCCGCCGTGTTCACGGAGCTGGTCGAGGTGCGCCGCGTCGACGACCAGACGCGGCACCCAGCGCAACGTCGCCACGGACTACTTGGCCAGTTCGCGCAGCGCGTTGCGGAACTTGCGGGCCGCATGCGCTGCGACGGCAAGGCCTTCCTCGACGGCAGGATCGTATGGGGTGAGCAGAATGCCGCGATCGGTCTCAATGGCCAACACCCGATCACCCGCCTCGAGGTGAAGGCGATCTGCCATGTCCTTGGGAATCGTGGCGCCGATCGAACCGCCGACCCGGCGGAGCGTGAGTTCGCGGATCACGAGCTGCTCCTGTGCAGAAGGATGTGCTACTCAGGAAAGGGGCCCTCGTGTGGGTGCCCCTCCCCCGGAGCGGCGTCTTCAGAAGCTCCCCCCCAACAGCACCGCGTTCAGCACCAGCCGATCCAGCGCGCGCCACCAGCCGCGGAACATGGGGTCGTTGGTGAACATCACCACGTTGCCGCGTCCCACGCGCTCCTGCGCCACGAACACGCTGCCCTTGAGCAGCCGCTCGCTGTTGTCGGGGAACACGAACCCGCCGCGGCGCAGTGTACCCGCGGTGGGGAACACGGCCACGTTGCCGCCATCCTTCGACAGTGTGTAGAACGAGCTGCCGCTCACGAGCACGGGGAAGCGGCGCTCCTCCATGCCGAGCGTCACCCAGTTGGTGAGATCAAGTACCACATCGAAGTGGCTGCCCGGCAGGTCGGCCGGCTGATCGGCACACGCGTTGGGGCTGGCCACGGTGCGCAGCGAATCGAGCGGCGCTTCCTTCGCGGCCGCCGGCTTCACGCTGGCGTCCTCACACTGAATGCGGCGCATGGACGTGAGCCCCACATCCTCACGCGTGGCCCACGACGTAGCCGCACCGAACGTGACGAGGGCGCCACCGCCTTCCACCCAGCGCTTGAGGTTCGCCCCCGTGCCGATGCTGCCCAGATTACCGCTCGGCACAATGATCGCCGAGAACGCCGAGAGGTCGCCGCCGAGTGCGCCAACGCTAATCGGCGTGAACTTGATGCCGTAGCGCTGCTCGAGCGACCACCACACCGCGCCGTAGCTCGTGTGCGACGTGCCGTCGGCCACCACCGCGATCTTCGGCTGCTTCACCGACACCACCACGCCGGAACCCGTACCGTACTGCGCCGTCTCCGGGAACGCCGTGCTCACGCCGCGCACGTCCACACCGGCCAGCTTAGCGAGCGAATCCACGCGTGACACGAGCGTGCTGTCGTTGCGACCCACACGGGCCACCCACGTGCCGCGCGGCCAGTTGATGCTGCCGGTCTGAATCGGCTCGGCGGCTACCGATACGCGATAGCCCGCCTGCAGCAGCTGGGCGGCGAGCTTGGCGGCGCCGTTGCGATCGTTCTTCCAGAGGAACGCCGAGCGTGCGTCGCGCCCGTCCACGATACCGCCGCCGATGGTGTGCGGCAGCACTTCACCGTTCAGACGCACGCCGTTGGTGAGTGACAGCGCCGTGCCCTGCACCGCCGGTGCGTCTTCCGTCCAGTACGCTTCCACACCGAAGGCCACGGGCAACGCCCAGGCCGACACATCATAGAACTCATACCCTTCGCGATCGCTTGCATTGCGCGACCGCTGCACGTTGCGCAGGAACTTCTCGCGCTGCGCCGCCGCGAACACCGGATCGAGCTCGGGATCGGCTTCGAGCACCGCCTTGGCCACCTTGCCCTGCGGCTGCGACATGTCCACCACGTACGCACCCACCGGGAACTGCTTCGCTCGCGATCCATCCTCACGATAGCTCCAGGCCTTGGCACTCGAGAAGCCGCTCGTGGTGCGCGACACTTCCACGCCCGCGCGCAACAGCGCAGCCGCAAGCTCGGCTGCACGCGCCGGATCGTTGCCCGGCAGGAACACCACACGCTTCATGGTACCGTTGCGACCGTCGCTGATCGCGCGCTGACGAAACGCCGCGTAGTCGCGCACCATCTCGCTGGCGCCACGCGCCGATGTCTCGACCGTGGCGAGCGAGGCCACGAAGTGCTTGGCGATGCCGTCGCGCAGCGAGAGCAGCGTACCGTCATCGCGCTTCTTGAGCAGCGCGGGACCACCGTCGGTTTCGTACGTGGTGCCCATCGCACCGGTGAGCGACGGCCACGAGTCGTAGTAGCCGGGATAGTACAGATCGAATGCATCACGCACGAAGTAGAGCCAGCCGTAGCGATCGAAGGCCTCGGCGTTGCCCTTGCCGATGCGCTCGCTCCACGTGAACGGCCACTGCGAAATGTTGGTGTTCACCGGCCGAGCGGCGGGCGCCATGTAGTACGTGGACGTGTACCCGTGCAGGTCGGCCGTGACCATGGGGTGCCAGCGCAGCATGCCGCCCACGATGGCCTGCACTTCGCGCTGCGTCATGGCCATGAGGTCACGGTTCATGTCGAAGCGGTAGTGATTGAAGCGCCCCGAGATGCTCCACGGCTGATTGCGCTGCTGCTCGAGCGCCTGCGGTTCGGCGCTGCCCACGGCGATCGCGTTGCTCCACACGGCGAAGCGCTCGTGTCCGTCGGGATTGGAGCTCGGGTTGATCACCACGATCGCATTGCGCAGCTGCCCGAGCACGTCGGCGTTGTCGGTGGCCGCGTAGTGGTAGAGCAGCGCCATGGACGCTTCGAAGCCGGGCACTTCGTCGCCGTGCACCGACCCGCTGAACCACACCACGGCCGGCGTGCGTGCCGCGACTTCGTTGATCTGCTCCGGCGTGGCACCGCGCGGATCGGCAATGCGATCGAGATCGGCGCGGATCGCGTCGAGACGCGCGATGTTCTCCGGCGCACTCACGAGGTAGATGCGCATGGGGCGCCCCTCGGCGGTGACACCGATGTCCTCGACCCGCACCCGATCGCTCGCCGCATCCGCGATGGCGAGCAGTACCTTCTCCTGCTGGTGGTACTGCGTGTGCCGTTCGCCGATGCGATAGCCGAGCAGACTGTCGGGGCGCGGCACGGCGGCGCGATACGGGCCGGTGCTGTAGAACGAGAAGCGGGCGTCGTCGCGCGGCGCCTCGACGCGCTGAGCGTGTGCGTGCTCGGCGGTCAGCGGGGCGGCCAGGAGGACGAGTGCCGCGAGAAGATGACGGGCCATGCGAAGTGCGGTTGGAGGAGCGGGAATGTTGAACGACATAAAGTATGGCATGATCCGGCGTTCCGTGTTTCGACCGGACGGCCACCGGCTTCATCCACTCGTCATGATTCGCTCACGAGCACTTCATCAAGGTGTGCGACGTTGGCGGTGTTCATCCCGCCACCGGAGGAGTGCATGCCTCGTGCGTTCATCGGCCCTCGTCTCGCCCGACTGATCCTCGCTGTCGCCGGTGCCAGTCTGCTGGCGTCGATCGGTGCCCCATCAGCCCACGCCTGTTCCCTCGTCTCGCCATGGCAGTACCGGCAGGCGTCGCGCCTCGAGTTCATCGGCGCCGCGCTGCCCGACACCGTGTTCGCAGGCGCCGGGACGACCACCTTCAACGAGGAGCCGGGGCACTTCGGACGCGGGACCGCGCGCCCCATCCATGGCCAACGCGTGCGGGTGGTGCAGCTCGGTGAACGCGCGCACTGGGCCGGTGACCTGCCCACGCTCGACATCATTCCGTTTCTGCAGCCGTACCGCGACCCGCCGCCCGATACCACCCTGCGTGCCGGGGTGCCCGCGCGCGCCGACGGTCGGCGATACAGCATTCGTGAGTTCCTGCCCTATCCGCGCCTGACTGCCACGCGCTTGTTGCGACTGTTCGACGAGCTGTGGGAGCCGGATTCTCCACTCGACTCGTCCACGGCGCAGCGACACATTGCGCGCCTGCGGGCTGACACATCGCTGGCGGGCCGCTACCCCACGCACGAGTTCATCGATGAGGCCACCGAGCGCGTAGCGGCGGCGAAGCTGCGCGCGGCGCCGACCTGTGCTCCGGCACCGATGGTGAACGTGTCGGTCGCCCGCGAGATCGACCTGCCGCGTCTGGGCATCGCGACGGTGGTCGCCGTGCAGTCCGACCATCACGGCGGTCTGTGGATGCTCGACACCAACACGCGTCAGGTGGTGCGCATCGATTCCATCGGACGCGTCGTCGCGCGGATCGACGCGCGCGAACTCGCGACGCCCGTGGCGATCGCAGCCGACTCCACCGGTGCCGTGTGGGTGGTCGATGCCGTGCGACAGCGGGTGTCGCACTTTGCACCAACCGGCACGCTGCGTGCGCACTACCGGACTACGGCTGCCATCAGTGCCTCGTCTCTTGCCCGTGATGGTGATCGCGTGCTCGTGGGACAGCGGGTGCTGCGCAGCGACGAACGAAACCCGGCTGAACGCATGCCGAGCGCGTTCGTGCGTGCCGTGTGGCCCGGTGAGCCCGCACGCGCGGACTCCCTGTTCGATCTGATATCACCGTCGCGACTGGCGGCGGCGCCACTGTACGATGCGCCCACGGTGGAAGCGCTCGTGGCCGCGCGTCCCGAGGGCGGCGCGGTGGTGACCTATCCGCTCGCGCCGCAGCTGCGGTTCTTCGACGCGCGCGGTCGACTCGAGCGTGAGGTGGCACGATGCACCGACGGCGTCGACAACGAGGCGGCGTTGCGGGGTTCCTCGATCGAGTTCGGCCTCACGTATCGCGCCTTTGCCACGATGCTGCAGTTCGACATGCAGGGTGTGCTGTCCGTGCTCACCGCGACGCCGGATTCAGCCGGGCACTCTCGTCTCGATCAGTTCGATCGCCGCGGCAATCTGATGCGCTCGGCGTGGCTGTTCGATCGTCAAGGCACCGGCGTGCGCTTGATGGGCGTCGTGCCGGCCGCGTCATCGCAGGAGCTCTGGGCCGTATCAGCGGGAGGTCGACGGGTGATGCGGCTGCGCGTGGATTGGTGGTAGGGCGAGCCGTCTGGCGGGCTCGAGTGCACCCTGCGTGGCGTCCCTCACGCGGTAGATTCCGGACTGGTGTCTCGAGCGCCACCACCTCGCGTCTGTGCTCCCGCTGATCGCGCCATGACCTCTGCCTGTGTTCGTCCGCTGCTGCTTGCCATCGTGTGTTCGATCGCGCCTGCGATTGCCTCCGCGCAGCCCGCCCTCACGCGTCGTGATTCGATCGACATCGCGCGCGCGGTCTGGTCGGCGGCATCACAGCAGCCCGCCCGTCCGACCGATCGTGTGGTGCGCCTCTGGCTGCCGAGCGACATGGACTCCGCGCGCGTGGTCCCGCTGTCGCCAGCGGCGCGCACCGCGCTCGAACGTGTGGGGCTGCCTGTTACCGAGGCGCGACCGACCGGGGACGACACCGTCGTGGTGACGTTCGCCGATTGGCGTCCCGCCGCCGGCACGCAAGGCACGCGCGTGCTCACCGTGCGCGTGCGCTCGTCGTGGACCACGATCCTGCAGGACGGCCCGCGCGCGTGCCGTGCGGGCTCCTCGTCGCTGGAGCAGTTCCGCGTGATGCGCCGTGGCGCGGTGTGGACCGCCGACCGCATGCCCGGCGCGATTCATGGGGACACGGAGTGCGTGGCCGTGCCGTAACTCGCCACACGGGCTGCGCGCTGCGACCGCTGGCCGTGGGCTGCGCACCGCGGTATCGTCCTGCCCCGTGAACCTCGTCCTCCTCGCCCTCTTCGGCTACCTGCTGCTGCAGTTCGGCATCGGAGCCGTGATCGCGCGCCGTCTGCGCTCCGAAGACGACTACCTCGTGGCCGGCCGCTCGCTTGGCTGGGGCCTGGGCCCGTTCACGATCTTTGCCACCTGGTTTGGTGCCGAAACGGTCGTGGGCGCCGCCGGCACGGTGTACAGCGAAGGCGTGGGCGCCACGAGCGCGGAGCCCTTCGGGTACGCCCTGTGCCTGCTGCTCATGGGGCTCATCTTCGCCGTGCCCCTGTGGCGGCGCGGGCTTACCACCCTCGCCGATCTGTATGCGCAGCGCTATTCGCCAACCGTCGCGCGCATTGCCGCCATCGTGCTCATCCCCGGTTCACTGCTGTGGGCCGCGGCACAGGTGCGCGCCTTCGGGCAGGTGCTCGCCGCGACCTCCAGCACCATCAACGTCTCGCTCGGCGTCGGCGTGGCGGCCGTACTCACGATTGCCTACACCTCGCTCGGCGGTATGCTGGCCGATGCCGTCACCGACCTGATTCAGGGCGCGGTGCTCACGATCTCGCTGATCGTGCTCGTGCTGGCCGTGAGTGCGGATGTGGGCGGCGCAACGGCGCTGTTCGACATGGCCCGCACGACCGCGGCGTCGCGACCGGCGCTGCCCGATGTGGGGTGGCTTGCACTCGCCGAAACGTGGGCGATTCCGGTGTGCGGATCGGTAGTCGCCACGGAGCTCGTCACACGCGTGATCTCCACGCGCAGTGCACGCGTCGCGCGTGGTAGCGCCCTGCTCGCCGGCGGCTTCTATCTGCTGCTCGGGCTCATTCCGGTGGTGCTGGGGCTGGCAGGTCCGGCGCTTGTGCCGGGCCTCGACGATGCCGAACAGCTGCTGCCCGTACTCGCGTCGCGACACCTGCCCGGGCTGTTGTACGTGCTGTTCGCCGGCGGACTCGTGTCGGCGATTCTGAGCACGGTGGATACGACGTTGCTCACCGCGGGCGGTCTGCTCACGCACAATCTGGCGGTGCCGATCCTGCGCATCGAACACGAACGCACCCGACTGCGCGTGTCTCGCGCAGGTGTGATGCTGTGCGGCGTGATCGCGTGGGCCATCGCGAGCTCGGCAGAAGGGGTGTTCGCGCTCGTGGAAGAGGCGTCGAGCTTTGGCACGGCGGGCGGGCTCGTCACGGTCTGCTTCGGTCTGTTCACACGTGTGGGCGGACCGTGGGCGGCGGGAACCACGCTGCTTGGCGCGCTGGCGGTGTACCTCGGCGCCACGTTCGGTGGTGTGTCCGCGCCGTTCCTCGCCTCGCTCGGCAGTGCCCTCGTGCTGTATCTCGTGGTGGGAGCGTGGGAAACACGAGGCGGGCGCGTGATCGCAGGTGCCGCAGCCGACGTCGCGCAAGCGTGACGGAGCGCACGTAACCGGAACGCGATTTCACGCATCGGGTAGCGCATGGAGAGCGATGCACGATCGCGTGCATTGTGCTGATCATCGCGACCGGAGTCCCCATGCTGATGACCATCGCCGTAATCCTGATCGTCCTTTGGCTGCTTGGCATGGTGAGTGCGTCCACGATCGGCGGCTTCATCCATGTGCTGCTCGTGCTCGCGATCATCATCGTGCTCGTGCGCATCATTCAGGGGCGTCGTCCGATCTGATCGCGACTCGCTGCTGCGCGCGCCGACGCGACTCGATGCCGGCGTCGCCGTGGCATCGCACGACGCGGCGTTTCTGGACGCGCTGTCACTCACGGATCGCGTCCAGCTACCGTCACGTCACCCGCTGCGCTTCAGTTCGTCGGCGTCTTGAAGATGGCGACTTCGACGCGTCGGTTGCGCTCCCGCTCGGCGTCCGTGTCATTGCTGAAGACCGGCTCCGCTTCGCCGCGTCCCGTCGTGCGCACGCGAGCGGGCGCGACGCCGAACTGCGTGAGATACTGCATTGCCGCCGTCGCGCGTCGCTCCGACAGCGCCTGATTGTACTCGGCCGTCCCGTCCGTGTCGGTATGACCAACGATCAGCAGCGAGGTGTTCGGATACTCCGTGAGGCTTTTGGCGAGCTGCTGCAGGTTCGCACCAGCATCCGGGCGGATGGCCTCCGAATCGAAGGCGTACAGCAGGCCTGAGGCGAACGTGACCGCGATGCCTTCCCCGACACGTTCCACGGTCGCGCCGGGAATCGCGACTTCGAGTTCCTTGGCCTGCTGGTCCATCTGATGCCCGATGATGGCACCCGCCGCCCCACCGACCACGGCGCCGATGATGGCACCGCGCGCGGTCGAGCCGGTCGCGTTCCCGATCACCCCACCAAGCACGCCGCCGCCTGCGGCGCCCGCGGCGGCACCGGTGCCGCGATTGCCCATGGTGGCGCAGGAGCTTCCGACGACGAGCAACGTGGCAACCGCACCGAGTGTGGCGACGCGTCTATGAGTCCGACTGAATCGATTAGCGTGCACGGGTAACTCCTCCAATGAGTAGAACTGCGCCAACCGCCACGGCAATACCCGCGAGCCAGGATGGAATCGGATGGCGTTCTTCAGCGCTCACACTGAGCGAGCCGATATCGAGCACAGTCTCTCGTGACGTGAAGGCGCCGCCTTCCACCAGCACATAAGCCCCACCCAGCACAAGCACGACGCCAACGATCATTGCGATCATGCGAGTATTCATGAAGTGTTCCGGTATCAGGAGTTGGCAGGGAGTCGACGATTCCTCACGCTGCTGGCGTGTTCGATGACTCGGGGAGTGTCCCTGGCCTCTGATACAGACGCCGTGAGGGATGGGTCCTCGCCTTTGCGCGCGCTTGTGATGTATCTCACGCGGCGCTCAATCCACTTCCATCACTGCGAGACCACTCATGGCTTGGCTGCTTCTCCTGCTCGCCGGACTCTTCGAAGTCGGATGGGCGATCGGCCTGAAATACACGCAAGGGTTCACGCAGCTATGGCCCACCGTGTGGACCGTGGTGGCCATGGCGATCAGTCTCGGCCTGTTGGGCATCGCCATGAAGTCACTACCGATCGGCACGGCCTACGCCGTGTGGGTGGGCGTTGGCGCGATCGGCACCGTGGCGCTCGGCATCGTGCTCTTCAACGAACCGGCGAATGCAGCGCGTCTCATCAGCGTGGGGCTGATCATCGCGGGGATTGTCGGACTGAAGCTCGCGAGCGCGTAAGCTCGCGAGATCTCATCGAGCAGCGGTGTCGTCATGTCGACGATCACTCGCTTTGCAGCATCGAATGCGTCCGGCTCGCCACGATGGCATCGGATGGCCAGCAGCTCGTCGGCGAGCGCTTCGCGTGCGGTGTGTGTGGGGATATTTCGGGTCGTTCCATCGCGCTTCCTCCGTTGCCCCATGGAGTCGTGGCGACGCGCGAAAGGTTCACGACGCGCGGTTGCGCCGTGACCCGCGTGCTGTCACGGCCGGCGACGCGCTACGGTGCGGTGAGGCGCAGTGCCCGCTCGATGTACGCCTCGCGGAGTGTGCGCGCCACGGTCCCCGGCGCACCGTCACCCACCGGCGCACCATCGATCGTCACCACCGGCAGCACGAAGCTCGACGCACTCGTCATGAGGCATTCGTCTGCGGTGCGCGCCTCGTGCACCGTGAAGGTGCGCTCGAGAACCGGAATCCCGGCGCCAGCCGCCAGCTCGAGCACCACATCGCGCGTAATCCCGGCGAGAATGTCGTGCGACAGCGGCCGTGTGATCAGCGTGCCGCCCTGCACGATCCACAGGTTGCTCGACCCACCCTCGGTGACCACGCCATCCTCGTGCATCATCGCCTCAAAGGCACCTGCGGAGCGCGCGGACTGTTTGGCCAGCACCTGCGCCAGCATCGCCGTGCTCTTGATGTCGCAGCGGGCCCAGCGTTCATCGGGCACGACGTGCACCGACACGCCCGCGGCCGCCGGATCCTGCAGCAGCCGCTTGGGGCGGGCGAAGGCGAAGTGCGTGGGCGTGGCAGACGTCGGAAACGCGAAGTCACGTTCCGCAACACCACGCGTGACCTGCAGGTACACGAGCCCCTCGTCAAGCGCGTTGGCGTTGACGAGCGCCTGCATCGTCTCGAGCCATTGTGCGATCGTGAGCGGATTGTCACAGCGGATGGCGGCGAGCGAACGCTCGAGCCGCGCGAGGTGCAGGTCGGCATCGAGCAGGCGTCCGCGCACGACGGTCGCGACTTCGTACACGCCATCGCCAAACAGCAGACCACGGTCGAAGATGGACACAGACGCCGTGGATTCGTCGCAGAAGGTGCCGTTGAGCCAGCAGGTAGGCATGGGGCAGCAGGGGGGCGGAGTGGGTGTCGAGTCGTGACGCGAATTATGATCGACCGCGCGAGGCCGCGCGACACCTCATCGCGGCGGCGCAGTGGATCTGACGAGTGCCGCACGTCAGGGGAATCCACACAGGTGCCAAGGCGTCCCCCCGACGGCGCCACGCGTCGTGCGTGCCATACTGGTGACGGCAGCATGCGCAATCCGTCGCGACGTTGCTGCGTTGAGGTGGTCAAACCTTCTGTCTGTCGAGGAGTTTCTCATGACACGATATCGGTTTCTCTTCGCCGCCACCGTGCTGGCGGTGGCAAACAGCTCGCTGGCGGGCGCTCAGGAGCAACCGCCCGTGCGGCTGCCGGCGGCGAGCGTGGTGGGCGCCGCGAAGTCCGTCACCGTGCAGAACGATCGTGCGAGCACCGTCACACTGTATCTCGAAGCCGGCCGGCTCGATCGGCGCATCGGCACGGTGAAGGCGGGTGCGGTGTCGACGCTCGAGCTACCGGCTTGGGCCGTGAGCGGCAAGCGCACGGCCAAGCTGATCGCACGCGCCGAAGGAGAGCAGCTGGTGGCCGCCGAGTACGCGTTGCCTTTGGACGAATCGCGCCCGCTCGGCGTACTCGTGCCGCCACGTGTTGGTCTCCCGCTGGGTGATCAGGTGCTGGTGACGCTGCCACGCGGGGCGGCCGACGCGGCCACGGTGACGGTGAACAACGCGCGCAGTGCCACGGTGACGGTGTACGCCGAGCAGGGACTGTTGTTCATGCCGATCGGCGAAGTGGCGGCGAACTCGGCGGGAACGCTGGTGATCCCGGAATCGCTGGTGCAACGAAACGCGGCGATTCGCGTCTTTGCTCGGACCGGCTCCAGGGAGATCGCCACCAGAGAGCTGACGCTCAAGCAGGGTGATCACGTATCGGTGATCGTGATGTAGTCGCGGTGTGTGCGGACACATCTGTCCCGCGGGCAGCGACTCGAGGCGATCGGTGGCAGGTACGCCCTCACTCCAGCGGCTTCAGTTTGCCGAGCAGCGTGGGGAAGAACTCGGTAACCGTGGGGTGCACCGGCAATGCATCCCGCAGTACCTGGTACGGCGCATCCGCCGCCATCATCGC
>JAABRL010000052.1:15154-25640 GCA_011390935.1 Gemmatimonas sp. | reverse complement strand
GTCGCGGCCATGCCGGCCCGCGACGCGATCAAGCCGCTGCGTGAGGCGCTCACGGAAGTGGCGCGTCGCGAAGTGGCGTTCGCCGCGGGCGATGCCGTCGCCGAGCGCACCGCCACGCGCATTGTCGCCAAGCTGCTGGCCCGTCCGATGGCCGCGCTGCGCAAGGCCGTGCAGCGTGGCGAGCCGCTCGATGCGCACACGATGATGCTCTTCGAAATGTTCGCCCCGACCCGCCCCGCCGAATCGCGGCGCACCGTCGCGGCCCGCAACCGGGCGCTGCGGGCCACCGAGACCGCCGCCGACCTCGCGCCGCGCCGTTCTGCCGACGCTACCGCAATGACGCGGTCCGATCGCTACGTTTCGGCATCTGCCGAACGCTGAATCGGTCCTTTTCCGCCGCGGGTCGCCCGTCGGTCTCGCGACCCGCTCTCCCGAGTATCCATGCCTGACGCCGTGCCGCTCGCCAACGACCTGTTCCTTCGCGCACTTCGCCGCGAGCCCGTTGAACGCACGCCGGTCTGGATGATGCGACAAGCCGGACGCTATCTCCCGCAGTATCGGGCGGTGCGTGCCGGCTCCGACTTCCTCACGATGTGCCGCACGCCGGCGCTCGCGGCCGAAGTCACGCTGCAACCGATCGACCTCATCGGCGTCGACGCCGCCATCATCTTCTCCGACATCCTCGTGGTGCCGGAGGCGATGGGCTGTCACCTCACGCTCGACGAAGGGGTGGGCCCGCAGTTCCCCACCCCGATTCGCAGTGCGTCGCAGGTGAACGCGCTGCGCACCGTCGATCCTGTCACCGACCTGGGCTACATGCTCGACGCGCTGAAGCTCGTGCGTCGGGAGCTCAACGGTCGGGTGCCGCTCATCGGCTTCGCCGGTGCCCCGTGGACCCTCGCGTCGTACATGGTCGAGGGCAAGGGCACCAAGCAGTTCGCGGTGGCCAAGCGCATGCTGTTCGAACAGCCTGCCGTGGCGCACGCGCTGCTCGAGAAGCTGGCGATCGCCGTTGGCGAGTTCTGCATCGCGCAGGTGAACGCCGGGGCGCAGGCGATCCAGCTGTTCGATTCGTGGGCCGGTGCCCTCGGACCGGCCGAGTTCCGGGAGTTCGCCCTGCCCTACCTCGCGCAGGCCGCGAAGATGGCGCGCTCCACCGGCGTGCCCCTGATCGCCTTCGCGCCGGGCGCCTCCTGGGCGCTCGACGAGATCGCCGACGCCACACAGGCTGACGCGATCGGCGTGGACTGGCATATCTCCCCGCAAAGCGCGCGTGCCAAGCTGGGTGATCGCGCCGTCGCACTGCAGGGCAACCTCGATCCGTGCACGCTGTACGCCCCGATCAACGAGATCGAACGGCGCACGCATGACATGCTCGAGGCGTTCGGGCCCACCGGACACATCGCCAACCTCGGGCACGGCATTCTCCCCGACATCTCGCCCGCGCACGCGAAGGCGTTCGTGCAGGCGGTGCAGCAGCATGACTGGAGCAACAGCGCGCATGCGTCGGCCCATGAGGCGTCCACGGTCGGAGCGTCCGCCTGATGACCTCGGTGTCCCCCTCATCGTCGGCGCCGCCTGCCGACGCGACGTCGCGACGCGCCGATGCGTCGCGATGGATCGCCGGGCTGCACGATGAACTCACCGCCCTGTTCGGACGTCTCGATCAGGGCGGCACGTTTCTCGAGGACCGCTGGGAACGCCCGGGTGGCGGCGGCGGTGTGAGTCGTGTGCTCATCGAAGGCACCACCTTCGAAAAGGCGGGCATGAATCGCTCCACGGTCATGGGCGTGCTCCCCGAAGCGGCGGCGCGGCGGCTCGGTGGCAAGGGGGCGGCCGAAGGCAGCACCGAGTTTTTCGCAACCGGCGTGAGCCTGGTGGTGCACCCGCGCAGTCCGATGGTGCCGACCGTGCACCTGAACGTGCGGTACTTCGAGCTGGTGGACGGCAACGGTGACGTGACCGACGCGTGGTTCGGCGGTGGCACCGACATCACGCCGTTCTATCCGCATCGCGAAGATGTGGCGCACTTTCACGCAGCGCTCAAGCGCGCGTGCGATGCGCACCATCCGGCGTTCTACGACCGCTTCAAGCCATGGTGCGACGAGTATTTCGTGAACACGCATCGCGAGCAGGAACCGCGTGGTGCGGGGGGCATCTTCTTCGATCACCTGCGTCCCGATGCCGACGATCACGGACTCGGACTCGAGGCGCTGCAGGCGTTCGTGTCGGAGATCGGCCGTGTGCTGCGTGACGCGTACGGCCCGATCGTGGAGAAGCGCCGTCACGAATCGTACGGTGAGCGTGAGCGCGATTTCCAGCTGTGGCGTCGTGGTCGGTACGTAGAGTTCAATCTCGTGCACGATCGCGGCACGATTTTCGGACTGCAGACCAACGCGCGCATCGAGAGCGTGCTCATGAGCCTGCCCCCGCTGGCGGGCTGGAAGTATGCGCCGCAGTTCGAGCCCGGCTCCTTCGAGTCGGAGCTGCTCGCCATGCTTCGGCCGCAGGTGTGGGTGAACGGCGGCAACGCCACGCCCTGACCATGGGATCGGCTGTGGACCGGCGCGGGGCCTCGGAGCCCCCTGACATCGAGCGCGGCGAACCGCGTTCGGTCGTGGTGATTGGCGCCGGTATCACGGGGCTGGTGGCGGCGTATGAACTCAAGCGACGCGGTGTGACGGTCACGGTGTTCGAAGCCGGCTCGCGCGCCGGTGGCGCGATCGGCACCTCGCTGGCCGACGGCTTTCTTGCGGAGCACGGACCGAACTCGTTCGTCTCCTCCGCGCCGGTTGAAGAGCTGCTGTCACGGCTCGGCTTGCACGACGAGGTCGTGGAAGCCAACCCCGATGCGAATCGTCGCTACATCATGCGCGATGGTCGGCTGGTGGCGTTCCCCATGTCACCGCTGGCGCTGCTCACGACTCCGCTGCTGTCGTTTCGCGCCAAACTGCGCGTCCTGCTCGAACCACTGGTGCGGGGTGGCGCCGTAGGTGCCGACGAGAGTGTGGCATCGTTCGTGCGACGCCGACTCGGCAAGGAAGTACTCGACTACGCCGTGAACCCGTTCATCGCCGCGATCTTTGCCGGCGATCCCGAGCGGTTATCGATGGCGCATGCGTTCCCACGCGTGTACGACCTCGAGCGCGAGCACGGCTCGCTCTCCAAGGGGCTGGTGCGGTCACGCCGGGCGGCCCGCGATGCGTCGAAAGAGGCGAACGCGGCCGACAGTGGTGCCCACAGCGCCACTGCAGATCCAGCCAGCGCGCGGCTCATCTCGTTTCGTGACGGGCTGCAGGTACTCACCGATACCCTGGCCGATGCGCTCGGTGGCACGCTCAAGCTCGCCACGCCAGTGCGCCTGCTGCACCGCGGTGAATCGCGTTGGATCGTGGAGACGGGCCCGGATGGCGCGGTACGCGCCCGGGCGGTCGACGCGATCGTGCTCGCCGCACCTGCGCACGCCGTGGCAGCCATGGAGCTGCCAGCCAACATTCGCTGCGATGCGCTGCCGATCGAACAGGTGGAGTATCCGCCGGTCTCGTCGCTCACGCTCGGCTTCCGGCGAGAGGATGTGGCACACGCGCTCGATGCGTTCGGCGTGCTGGTGCCCGAGGTGGAGCAGCGCACCGTGCTTGGCATCCTGTTCTCGTCCACCCTGTTCCCCGATCGCGCGCCCGACGGTCACGTGGCCATTACCGTGTTCGTGGGTGGTGCCCGTCAGCCCGAGCTCGCACGGCTGCAGACCGATGAACTCGTGCGCCTCGTGCGAACCGACCTGCGCGACATGCTCGGCGTGCGCGGCGAGCCGGTGTTTGCCAAGCATGTGTACTGGTCGCGTGGCATTCCGCAGTATTCGGTGGGATACGGGGCCGTGAAGGACGCAGCCGACGCGACCGAAGCGGCCAACCCCGGGCTGTATCTCACGGGCAATTATCGCCACGGCGTGTCAGTGGGCGACTGCATTGCGAGCGGGCAGCAGGTGGCGGAAAAGGTCGCCGCGTACCTCACACGCGCCGGCTGACGGGACCGTCCGGGTTCGTTCGGCACGCGCTCATGCGGCGCGCGCCAACACCACGAAAAACCGAACGATTCCCGCATGGCGCCCCTACCCCGGGTACGCTACCGTTCGCCCATGCAACCGCTCGATCTGCTGTGCATTGCGGCCCACCGTGACGACGCGGAACTCACGTGCGGTGGGACGATCATCAAATCCGTCGATGACGGATACCGTGTTGGCGTGCTCGACCTCACCGAAGGCGAGATGGGCACGCGTGGCTCGGCGGACCTGCGCGCGGCCGAAGCCGAACGCGCCGCCGAGGTGATGGGACTCGCCGTGCGCGAGAACCTCTCGCTTCCCGACGCCGGCATCGAGAATACACGGGAAACCCGCGAGCGACTCGTCGCGGTGATGCGGCGCTTGCAGCCGCGCGTGGTGATCGCGCCGGCGCCACGCGGCCGGCACCCCGACCATCGGCTCGCCGCCGAACTCGTGCGCGACGCCTGCTTTCTTGGCGGCATCGCGCGGTATGTCCCCGAGGTGCCGCGCCATCGACCGCACAAGCTGCTCTACGCGATCGCATACCGCGAAGACACCGTGAAGCCCACGTTCATCGTGGACATCAGCGACCAGTTCGAGCGCAAGCTGGCGGCGATTCGCTGCTATGCGTCACAGTTCGAAGGCGCGTCGCAGGCGGGGGAAGTGTTTCCCAATGGCGAGTCGCTGTACGACATGGTGACGCACCAGGCGGCGCACTACGGCTCGCGCATTCGCAGCCGCTATGGCGAGCCGTTCCTGACCGACGAAACGATGCGCGTGACCGATGTGGTAGCGCTCGACGTGTCCACCTTCTGACCGGAGTTCGCGATTGTGAGCTGCCCGTTCTCTTCCTCGCCGCGATCGAGTGACGATGGTGCGTCCGGTGCCGACGGCGTGGCTGATGCCGGCCACGCAGCCGCAGCGCGTGACGTCACGCACGAACCGGACGGCGTGAACTACGGCTCGTACCTCGAACTGGACGCCCTGCTCGCGCTGCAGCATCCACGCGCGCGCCCCGAGCATCCCGACGAGCTGCTGTTCATCGTGGTGCATCAGGCGAGCGAGCTGTGGTTCAAGGTGCTGCTGCACGAGTTGCACGGCCTCATCGCGCGGCTGCAGTCGTTTGACGCGGTGGGGGCGGCGCTGGCGATTCGCCGCGTCAACGCGCTCATGGAGATTGTGGCGGGTCAGCTGTCTGCGTTGGAAACGCTTCCGCCACAGCGTTTTGCGCAGTTCCGCGGCTATCTCGGCAGCTCGAGCGGGTCGCAGAGCGATCAGTTCCGCGCGATCGAAGCACTCTCCGGTTTGCGCGATCCGCACTTCATGGCGGCCATTCGTGAACACGGCGAGCCGTCGGCACTCGTGCAGCACGCGCTTGCCATGCCCACGCTGCAGGACCTCTTCGACGCGTTGGTGGCGCACGAAGGGATGACGCTCGAAACGCTGTACACGGGCCCCGTGCCCACGACCCTGGTCATGATCGCCGAGGGGATGCTGGAGTACGAGCAGCTGTTCTCCCGGTGGCGTTTCTTGCACGTGCAGCTCGTGGAACGCATCATCGGGCCGGGAACGTTTGGCACCGGTGGCACGCTCGGGGCCAAATACCTGCAGCGCACGATGTCGCATCGGTTCTTCCCCAACCTCTGGGCAGTACGCAGCAAGCTCTACGGCGCGTCCACATGATCGCCCGAGCGGGACGGTCACCGACGCGAACGCGGAACGTGCGCCCCGCCCGATCAGGAGTCCGGTATGAGTGAAGCGATGCGTGCGGCAGCCGCACGTGAGACGCAGCGGCTCGAGACCGAATGGCGCAACGGAATCGCGCGCGACGAAGGGTGGTTCGACGCCACGATCCCCTGCACACCGAACACCCCGCCGTGGCCCGGCGACACGCCCATGTCCTGCGGCTGGACGATGCGACTGGCAGCGGGTGAGAGTGTGAACCTTTCGACCATCACGATGAGCCCACACGTGGGCACGCACGCCGATGCGCCGCTGCACGTGCGCGACGGTGCTCGCGCCAGCGACTCGCTCCCGATCCCGCACTTCAACGGTCTGGTGCACGTCGTCGATGTGCGTGATCTCAAGGGCGCAATCACGCTGGAGATGTTGAGTGACCGACTGCGTGTGACGGAGCCGATGCGGGTGTTTCTCCGCACCGGGGCGAGTGTGGCAGAAGGACGCTTTCCCCTCTCCTGGGCATGGCTCGACGACGCGGCCGCGGCGGCGCTGGCGCTTCGCGGCCTGCGCCTGCTTGGCACCGACGCCCCCAGTGTCGATGCGCGTGAATCGAAGGCGCTGCTCACGCATCACGCCTGTTTCGACCACGGCGCGTGTGTGCTCGAGAACGTCGACCTGCGCGATGTCTCCTCAGGCACCTACGAACTGCGTGCGCTTCCGATGCGATTGCAGGGACTGGATGCAGCGCCTGTACGCGCGCTGCTTCGATCGGTGAGCTGACCACGATCGTATCCGATGCGACGCACGATCGCGGTGCGTCGCGTGGTTCCGCTTACCGCGCGTCCGACTGCCGACGTAGCTCCGTGAGTCGCTGCGTGATCTCGTCGGGCACCAGCAGCTGATCCGCAATGCGTGCAATGCGCTCCGCTTCGAGCCAGGCACGCTCCAGTTCGGCCAACTCGCCCAGCAGTGCGCGCCGTTCGCGGTCCTCATGCACGGCCATCTCGATGGCCAGCCGCGCTTCGCGCGGGATGTAGCCCAGATCACCCGTATCGCCGAACGTCTGCTTCACGCCCCATGCGCGGCGCTGCGCAACCGCCCACGAGAGCATGCGCTCAGGGCCGCCCGCCTCGTCCAGCAACGACACCGCCTGCTGCACGCGCGCGGGCGCGGCGCCGCCGCCGTTCACACTGGGCAGCAGTTTGGCGAGGGCCTCGCGCGCGAGCTCTCCGTGCAGCGTGACGCGTCCGTTCTCGCCGTTGTTTCCGCCGGGCGCAGGAGTGACCCACGTCTTCCACGACGTCGTCGGTGTCTCGAGTCGGCGGTTCCACCCCACTTCGATGGCCCAGCCATCGGCATCGGTGCCGGGTACGAGCCGCGGATTGCCGAATGGAAGGAACCAGTCGCCGTCCGGGTGGGCAAGCGGGATCATGCGCAGACGCGCGTTGCTTGCCGCCATCAGCGCCGCGCTCACGTTCAGCAGCGGTGAGAGCACAATGATCCCTGCCCCGGTGGCGAACGCCCCGCCCACCAGTGCGGCGACGCCCACGGTGGCGGCGCCGCCGGTGAGCCACATACGCCGCCGTCGGCGTCCGAACTGATCCCCGTAGCGCCACGCGGCGAACTCGGGGCGCAGCGGACGGCCCACGCGAATGAGCGAGGTGCCATCGGGCATGCGCGCGAGCCCGATGTTGTCGGTGGCCATGCGCACGCGCGTGCCACGATAGGCACGCTCGGCCTGCTCGATCGCTTCCCATCGCGATTCGAACGGCGCCAGGTTCCAGCGCTCACACGCGCGACAGACCACCCACAGGCGTCCCTGCGCCTCATCGAACGCCACCCGCTGTCCCACCGGGAAGGCCTCGAGCACCTCGTTCTGGCCAAGCGCGCGCTGACAGTGCACGCAGTGCGTGTACATCACGCTCACGGTGACGAACGCTCGCGTTCGGCATCACGCGCGGCGCGCAGCTCGGCCAGTCGTGTGGACACATGCTCGGGCTGCAGCATCTCGTCGGCGATCTTCGCGATCGCCTCGGCTTCTTCCCACGCGGCCGCGAGCGCGCCCAGTTCACCCTGCATGGCGCGACGTTCGCTCTCTTCGTGCAGCGCCATCTCGAGGGCGAGGCGTTCGGTCGCGTCCAACGTGTGCAGCGCGCCGGGCTCCTTGGTGACCGCCAGCTTTTCCGGATTGCTGGCCTTGTCGTAGCGCTCCATTTTGGCGTCAAGCGAGAACCTGGCTTCCGCCTGCGCCGCACCGTGGCGCCGCGCCAGCACGCGCAGCACCTCGTCGGGGCCGCCCCCTTCCTCGACGAAGCGCACCGCATCGGCGACCGCCTTGCGGGAGCCACCGAATCGATTGATCGCCGGCAGCACGCGCTGCGCCGCACGCTCGGCCGCATCGCCGGTGAGGACCGTGGTGCCCCCGCGGTGCTCGAGACGCAGCGCCACCTCGCCGCCGGTCTCCGACGGCTTGAGTAGCGCGCTCATGCGCGCATGGCGACGCCGCACGTCGAACACCCGTCCGTCCGGCCCCACGATCTGCGCGATCTTCTTGTCTGGGCTGCCGTTGATGAGCGAGTCCCACATCGTGCTGTTGGAGTAGAGCCCTGCGAACGAGGCAATGCTCGCACCGGCCCAGGTGCCCCCCACGATCACCAGCCCCACCGTGCCCACGGCCGCGCCGGTGATCGCCATCTGTCGGCGGCGGCGACGCCCGAACTGATCCCCGTAGCGCCACGCGGCGAACTCCGGCCGCAGCGGCTGTCCGATGCGCACCAGATCCAGCCCGTCGGCCACCCGGGCCAGCCCCACGTTGTCGGTCGCCACCCGCTTCCGCGTGTCCCGATACAGCCGCTCGCACGCCTCAATCGCCTCCCACCGCTCCTCGAGCGGCGAGAGGTTCCACCGCTCACACTGGCGGCAGACCACCCACAGTCGCCCCGTGGCCTGATTGAACGCCACGCGACGCCCGACCGGCAGGGCTTCGAGCGTCTCGTTCCGGCCCAGATCGGCCGAGCAGAAATAGCAGGTGGTGAACATGGGGTTCCTCGGTAATTTACCCGGGATGAGTCTCTCCCCGGTGTATCTCGACCACGCGTCCACGACGCCCGTCCGCGAGGAGGTGCTCGAGGCGATGTTGCCGTGGTTTGCGCAGCGCTTCGGCAACCCCTCGAGCACCCATCGTCTGGGCCGCGAGGCGCGCGTCGCGCTCGACGAAGCACGCGAGCGGGTGGCGGCCACCCTTGGCGCGCACCCGGACGAGTGCTGCTTTACGTCGTGCGGCACGGAGAGCGACAACTTCGCGGTGATCGGCGCGTGGCGCGCCGCCCACGCGTCGGGACGAACGGCCGTGCTGTCCACACCGATCGAGCATAAAGCGGTACTCGCGGCCTGTCATCAGGTCGTACGGGAGGGGGGCGACGAACGTTTCGTCCCCGTCTCGCCCGATGGAGTCGTGGACCACGACCGCTTTGTGGCCGCGTGCGACGACACGCTGGCCGTGGCGAGCGTGTTGTGGGTGAATAACGAGGTGGGCGTGGTGCAGGACATCCCGGCCCTCGCGGCGCACGCCAAGGCCGCCGGCGCGCTCATGCACACCGACGCGGTACAGGCGTTCGGCAAGATCGCCTTCGACCTGCGCACGCTGCCCGTCGACCTGCTCACCATCAGCGGGCACAAGCTCGGCGCCCCCAAGGGGATCGGCGCGCTGTTCATTCGGCGCGGCGTCACGCTCGAGCCGCTCATGCACGGCGGTTCGCAGGATCGCGGACGACGCCCGGGCACCGAAAATGTGCCGTACGCGGTGGGACTCGCCGTGGCGTGCGAACTGGCGGTGGCCGAGCGTGAGGCCGAGGTCGCGCACCTGCAGGCGCTGCGCGAGCGACTCGAGTCACGCCTGCTCGAGGGCGTGCCCGATGCCATCATTCACGCACGCGGTGCCGCGCGTGCACCGCACGTGACGAACGTGAGCATCCCCGGCACCGATGCGGAGACGCTGCTCATGGCGCTCGACCTGCGCGGCGTGCAGGCTTCGGGCGGGTCGGCGTGCCAGAGCGGCAGCGTGGGCGCCTCGCACGTGCTGGCCGCCATGGGCGTGCCGCCGGAGCTCGCTGCCGGCGCGATGCGTCTCTCGCTCGGCAAGCTCAGCACCGAAGCCGGCGTGGATCGTGCGGTGGACGTGCTGGTCACACTCGCGCGCAAGGCGCGCGGCCTCGCTGCGGTCTGAGGAGTGATGCATGCGTGAGCGCGTCGTAGTGGCAATGTCGGGCGGCGTCGATTCGTCCGTGGCCGCGGCCGTGCTGCTCGAGCAGGGCTACGACGTGGTGGGCGTCACCATGAAGCTGCACGACGATGGCGCCGAGGTACCTGACAAGCCGTGCTGCTCCCTCGATGCCACCAGCGATGCGCGCCGCGTCTGCGAACAGCTCGGCGTGCCGCACTACGTGTTGAATCTCGTGGACGTGTTCACGCGCGATGTGTTCGACGATTTCGTGCGCGAGTACGCCGAAGGACGCACACCGATTCCGTGCGTGCGGTGCAACACCTTCACCAAGTTCCGCGATCTCGTGATGAAGGCCGACGCGATCGACGCGCAGTGGGTGGCCACGGGGCACTACGGGCGACTCGCCACCCAGGGCGATGCACGCGTGCTGCTGCGCGGGCGCGATCCGCTCAAGGACCAGAGCTACTTTCTGTGGGGCATGCCGCGTCCGGTGCTCGATCGCTTGCTGCTCCCGGTGGGTGATTGGACGAAGGACGAAACACGTG
>JAABRL010000052.1:0-14858 GCA_011390935.1 Gemmatimonas sp. | reverse complement strand
CTGGCGCGCAACGCGGTGCACGCGGCGCAGGTGAACTGGCTGGCCGACATGCCGCCCGAGGGAAGTTCGGTGCAGGTGCAGGTGCGTCATCGGGGCGCGCACGTGCCGGCCACGGTACTGCGCGCCGATGACAGCGCGCTGCACGTCACGCTCGGCGAGAGCGTGCTCGGCGTGGCGCCTGGTCAATCGTTGGTGGTGTACGATGGCGATGTGGTGCTCGGCGGCGGGGTGATCACGCGCGCCGGCAAGGGTGCCCTGCCGGTGCTCGCCGCATGAGCGACCCGACAGACGAACGTGAGGGCGACCCGCGTCCGCTGCCGGTCGTGCGTGCCATGATCGACGCCCTCGATCGCGAGCTGCTGCAGCTGCTCGCGAAACGCATGGCGTTGGTGGGTGAAGTGGCCGCGTACAAGCGGGCGCATGCGCTCAAGGTGCGCGACCTCACGCGCGAGCAGTCAGTGCTGCGCGATCGCGGTGAACGCGCCGAGCGCCTCGGACTGCCGCGCGAGGAGATCGAGTCGATCTTTCGCGTGTTGCTGCGTGCCAGTCGCGATCATCAGCGGGCACTGCGCGCCGAAGTGCCGGAACATCAGGCGGTGCGCACGGTGGCGGTCATCGGCGCACACGGAGGGCTCGGGCAGCTGCTCGTGCGATTGTTCGGCGACCTCGGGCATCAGGTGCTGTCGGTGGACGTGGACACCACGCTTTCGGCCGCCGAAGCGGCGCGTCTGGCAGACGTGACGATCGTGAGTGTGCCGATCGAACTGACCGAGCAGGTGATTGCCCAGGTGGGTCCGCACGTGCGCGAGGA
Source organism: Gemmatimonas sp. (assembly GCA_011390935.1). GTDB lineage: Bacteria > Gemmatimonadota > Gemmatimonadetes > Gemmatimonadales > Gemmatimonadaceae > JAABRT01. The sequence goes on along the minus strand of JAABRL010000052.1, from coordinate 14,047 downwards.
CGCGCTGCTCATGGATGTCACCAGCATCAAGGCGTCGCCAGTGGCAGCAATGCTCGCGAACACGCGTGGCAGCGTGGTGGGAACACACCCCATGTTCGGTCCGAGCGTGCACACGTTGCAAGGGCAGCGCGTGGTGCTGTGCCGCGGGCGTGGCGATGCGTGGTACGAGTGGGTGGCACAGGCGTTCGCCGCACGCGGCCTGGTGGTCACCGAGGCCACACCTGACGCGCACGATCGCGCGATGGCGGTGGTGCAGGTGTTGAATCATTTCCAGACGCAGGTGTTCGGTCTCACGCTGGCGCGGTTGGGTGTGCCGGTCGCGGAGACGCGCCCGTACACGTCGCCGTCGTACCTGCTCGAGCTGTACGTGGCGGCGCGGCACTTCGCGCAGTCGTCCGCCTTGTATGGCCCGATCGAGATGCGGAATCCGGAGGTCGCACGCGTGACCGGTGCGCTGCAGCACGCGGCACAGGAGCTGGCGGCGATTCTCACCTCCGGCGACCAGGCGGCGTTCGACGCCGTGTTCGAGGAGGTGCGCGGCTACTTCGGTGAGTTCACCGGCGAGGCGCTGGAGCAGAGCCGGTTCCTGATCGACCGCATCGTGGAGCACGGGTAGGGGCAACGCGGGCGATCAGCGCGATGGACGCGAACACGGCATGCACATCCCGTACGTCGCCGCAGGCGAACCCCACGCGATGGCCAGTCGAGGTACCAACCGAGGCTTCACGGCAGTGTTCGCGGACTTCGCGCTGATCGCGCCTTCGCAGTTCAGAAATCCGCCCCGACGATCGCCGCTGCACACGCTCCGCTGCGCTCCAGAGCGCTCAGCGCTCCTCGCGATGCCCGCGAAATCCGACGCGTGCGTTCACGGCGCGACGCTGCTCGAGCGTCATGCTCGACCACGCGGCGATCTCGCCAAGCGTGCGTCCGCACCCGTAGCAGCGACGGTCGAGATCGATCTGGCACACCTTGATGCACGGCGACGTCGTCGGCCACTCGGCGTTCACCACCGGCGTCTCCTGCGACACACGCTCAGTACCCAAAACCCACACTCCATGTCACCAGGCGCTGTCCGGCCTCACTGCCGCGCGTGACCAAGGAATACGCGCCGAGCTCGGTGTGCACGCCGAGCAGCGGCCACACATGCACGCTGCCACCCACGTAGTTGCGCCAGCGATGCGCATCGCCACCGGGGCTGCCAAAGGTGCGCAACACACCGCCGCTCACACCCAACGCGCTCGCATAGCGACCGATCGTGACGGCGGTACCCAGCGACGCACGCGTGCCGCCAAGCCCGAGGTGCGCCGCGCCGTACGCACAGACGCTGCGCGAGGCGAACGCGCGACGCAGACCGCCCGCCGCTGCGACGGAGAGCTTGAGCGGCGAACCATAGCTCAGCCCGAGCAGACAGCGATCGACACGCCAGCGATTGTCGTCGGCGAGATCGGGCCCGGCGGAGCGCGCGGAGGGCGCGACACGCGGCCCGACCGCGCCTCCCTGCGCCGGCAGCGCGCTGGGCAGGAGACACAGCATGGCCCAGAGCGCGGCCGCGCCGAGCCGCCGCGCGACTCGCGATCGCCGCTCAGTACTTGAGTCCACTCGCCTCTGCGAAGTCGCGCATCGCCTGCTCCTGCGCCTCGGTGAGCTTGTCGGGGACCGTGATCGCGACCTCCACCAGCAGATCCCCCTTCTTGCCGTCCTTGTCGATCCCCTGCCCCGGCACGCGAAAGCGCCGCCCCGAGGGCGTGCCGGCCGGAATGCGCACGGCGACTTTCTTGCCGTCGATCGTGCGCACACTCACGCGCGAGCCCAAGGTCGCCTGCGCCACGTTGATCGGCACCGTGGCGATCAGGTCGAGGCCGTCACGCGTGTAAAAACGATCGGCCTGCACCTGAAAAGTGATGACCAGATCACCGGGCGGGCCGCCGTTCGCGCCTCGTCCACCCTGCCCCTTAAGCCGCACCTTGAGCCCGCTCTCGGCGCCAGTCGGCACCGAGATCAGCACCGTGCGCGTGGCCCGTACCGAACCGGTGCCCGCACACGCCGGGCACCGCTCGCTGGGGATCTGCCCACGCCCCATGCAGGCCGGACATGGCCGATTCACGGCAAAGCCGCCCTGCCCGAACGAAATCACGCCACGGCCGGTGCACTCGCTGCACGTCTTGATCGTGGCCCCGGGCGCCCCCCCGCTGCCGCGGCAGCTGGCGCACTCCTCCTGCACCTCGAGCTCCACCGGCACCTTGCCCCCGGTGGCCGCCGTACGAAACGGCACCTCTACGGTGCGCTCCACCGACTGACCCGTCTCCGGGCCACGCGCGCGGCGACCGCCAGCCCCGAACATGGTGCTGAAGAGGTCGCCAAGGCCCCCCAGACCGCCCACATCGAAGTCGAAACCCGCACCAGCCCCTGGCGCCCCGCCCGGCCGAGCACCGCCGGGACGAGCCCCTCCAGGGCGCGCGCCGGAGGGACGCGTGCCGAAGCCGCCGAACGCGCCGAGTCGACGCATCTCGTCGTACTGCTTGCGTTTGTCCGGGTCGCCGAGTGTGCCGTACGCCTCGGAGATCTCCTTGAAACGATCGGCCGCCTTGGGATCACCCGCGTTGCTGTCCGGGTGGTACTGTTTGGCGAGCCGACGGTACTGCTTCTTGATCTCGTCGGCGGTCGCCGATGCCGACACGCCAAGTACCGCGTAGAAGTCCTTCCCGGGGGCCATGGTGTGGGGCTAGGCGGCTGGTGTGCCGGTCCACTGCTTCACGACCACGCGAGCGGGGCGCAGCAGGTGACCGTTGATCACGTAGCCCACCTGGTACACGGTGGCCACCACGCCATCTTCCTCGGCGGTCGACGCCGGTGCCGTGCCAAGCGCCTCGTGCAGGTTCGGGTCGAACGGGTGGTCGAGCGGGTTCACCACCTCGAACCCGTGGCCGGCGAGCGACTTCACGATCTTCTTCTCGACGAGGCCGATGCCCTCGACCACCGTCTTGCTGTCCACCGTGGAGGGGTCGACGGCAGCAAAGCGCTGCAGGTCGTCAAGTGCGTCGAGCAGGCCGCGCACGAGGTCGCCCTGCGCGCGCCAGCCAGCTTCCTGCCGCTCCTTGGCTGCGCGCTTGCGGAAGTTGTCGAACTCGGCGGCCACGCGCAGGGTGCGCTCGCGACTCGCCTCGACTTCGCGCCGCAGCGCGTCGTCGCCGGTCACGATCTCCTCGGTCATCTCAGGGGCGTGCTCGGCGCGTGCGCCGGGCGCCGCGTGCTCGTCCGTGTCGGCCATGGTCGGATCGGGAGTGGTCTGATCGGTCATGATGGGGTGTGTCAGGTGACGCGGAGGCGCAGGGCCATTGGGACCCTACGCGCACTATCCCCGAAAGTTTTCACACCCCGGGCAGGGACACAACGGCTCCGACGTGATCCGCGCCGCTCACGGCGCCAGATGCTTCTCCAGAAACGCCCATACCAGGTTCCACGAATCGATCTGTTCGGGCGAATCATCGCGCTCCAGCGTCTGCCGGTTCACGCGACGATTGAACGTGTGCCCCACACTCGCCGGGCCCGGCGTCGGATCCACATAGATCTTCGTCTCGGCCCAGTGCGCCTTGCGAGCGCGCAGGGCATCGATGAGCGGCTCGGCTTCTTCGAAGTTGACGTCGGTGTCGTTCGTGGCGACGTGCACGAGCAGCGGCGTGCGCAGCGAGTCCACTTGATAGTACGGCGACCGACGCTTGTACTCCTCACGCTGCTCGAAGGGCAGCCCCTGCAAGCGTGGCTGCGTGCTGAACGAACGCTGGTAGCTCGGCCCCTTGAATGACAGGCGGAAGAAGAGGTTGGTGACCGGCACCATTGCGACCCCCGCCTTGAATGGCGTCGCGCCGCGGAAGAGCAAGTGGTTGGTGATGAAGCCGCCATGACTCCACCCCATCACGGCCACACGCGTGGTATCCACCGCGGGAATCGTCTTTGCGAAATCGTACGCGGTGAGCACATCGTCCACTTCATAGCCGCCGTAGTCGATCGCATTGTGGAACGCCTTGCCGTAGCCGGTGCTGCCGCGGTACTCGGGCGCGAGAATCACGTAGCCACGCTCCACCGCTTCGATGATGAACGGCAGATAGTTCTGGTCCCAGTTGCCGTGCACGCCACCGTGCACCCACACCATCGCGGCGTGCTGTCGATCACCACGCGGCTGCAGCGGCGAGAATACGTAGACCGGAATTTCGAGACCATCGGCGACACTCTTGTACGACGTCTTGCGGTACGCCATCCGACCCGCGCTGCGCGCCGCGAAGATGGAGTCGGTGCGCTTCTTCCCGGCGATCGCGGCTTCGTAGTCGGAAACCGGATGGTCTTCATGTCGGTTGCTCACGTAGAGCTGGCGAACGCGCGCCGTATCGAGCGGTACGACCTGTCGCGGGCGGCTACTCTGCTGCGCGTCCGCCGACGCACCGAGGACAAGGGACGCGCCAAGCGCCAGAGCGGCGCACACCGAGGTAGGAGAGCGAAATCGAAGCATCGGGCTCTGTGCAGGAAGAGGAGGGTGGCATGGAACGGCCATCGTCCAACCTACGCGCCGACGCCCGGCAGCGCTGGCTCGACACAGCAGTTGGGGCACGCCCGCGTTCAACGCGCGACGCCCGGATCACGCACGCTGCATCAGAAACGACGTGCCGACGTGAGCCCCGGTTTGAGTGCGCGGAACTCGTACACCGCACCGCCATCGGCGAGCTCCGGTCCGGTGATGAAGTTCACGCGAGTCGGGAGACCGGTCTGATCGTCGAAGGTGGCCTCGAGCCGATTCCCGCGCATGCTCGACGGCCACGAACGCATCCGCACGAACATCGACTCCACCGACGCGAACCATCGACGATCGGCCTCCTCGTCGAACGGAACCTCGCCCACGAACTCCAGTCGACGAATCGCGATGACGGAATCACTCGCCACCGTCAGTTCGTGCCACTGCGCCATGACCGGCGGACAGAAACAGATGATGCGCGACTCGACGGTGTAGTGGGAGAGCCCCTGCGCCTCCCAGCGCGCCTCGGCGGCCGCGAGCTGCCGCGCGATCGGCGTCAGTCCGGCGTCGTCACCACAGGCGAGCAGCAGCGGCGCGAGTGCGACGGCAATGTAGCGGCGGAGGCGTCGCGTCACGCGCCCCCCACCGTCCAGCCGGGCACGCTCGAGGTGCTCGCGTAGACGCGCCGCAGCCGATCCAGTGCGATCTGCGTCGCACGGTGCCGGATCTCTCCGCGATCGCCGGGCAACACGGGCTTCACGGCGTGCACCACGCCACTCACGTCCACCGCCACCCACACGGTGCCCACGGGCTTCGCGTCGCTGCCGCCGCCCGGTCCGGCGATGCCGGTGATCCCCACCCCCACATCGGCCCCGAAGCGCTCCCGCACGCCGCTGGCCATGGCGAGGGCGACGGGTTCGCTCACGGCGCCATGTTCGGCGAGCAGCGACTCGGGCACGCCGAGCTGCTCCACCTTGATGCGATTGTCATAGGCGATGATGCCGCCGAGCACCTGCGAACTCGATCCCGAAATCGCGGTGAGGCGTCCACCGAGCAATCCGCCGGTGCAGCTCTCGGCAACGGCGATGGTATGACCGTGCGCCCGCAGCGCATCGAGCACGATCGCGGCCAGATCGTCGTCCCCTTCGCCGTAGATCCAGTCGCCCACGCGTTCGCGCACGGTGTGAGCGGCGCGTTCGAGCGTGGCGTCCGCATCCGCCGCAGGTACACCGTTCACGGTGAGCCGCAGATCAACGCCATCGAGTCCCGGCAGATACGAGAGCGGCACGTCGTGCACCGCACCGCACAACTCGGCCAGCCGATCGGCGCACGCCGATTCGGAAATGCCGGTGGTGCGTAGCGTGCGTGACCGCACAACCGTCGTGGCGGTGGCACCAGCACGCGCCTGCAGTCGCGGTACGATCTCTTCGAGGAGCATGCCACGCATTTCGCGCGGCACCCCGGGCATGGTGGCCACGAAGCGACCGGCGCTGTCCTCGAGCCAGATGCCCGGCGCTGATCCGTGGCGATTGGTGAGCACGTCAGCACCTTTCGGCAGCAGAAACTGTCGCACGTTGCTGTCGGGCATGGGGCGTCCGAATCGCTGCAACCACCGTTCCGCCAACACGTCGCGCGCGGTCTCGTTGAGGACGAGCTCGCGGTCGAATGCCAGGGCGAGTGATTCGTGCGTGCGATCGTCGGCGGTGGGGCCGAGTCCGCCAGTGGTGAGCACTGCGCCGGTGCGATCGAGTGCGGTGCGCACCGCGTCCACGATGTCCGCGGGCGTGTCACCCACCGTGGCGCGCCGCGTGATGCGCACGCCACGGTCGGCGAGGGTGCGTGCGATGTGCACGGCGTTGGTATCGACGGTGAAGCCGAGCAGCAGCTCGTCGCCGATGGTGATCAGTTCGAGGTCCATGCCGGAACTTAGCGGCGGGGGTGGCTGCTGAGGCGCTCGCGGTCGCCCTACGCGCGCGCCTTGAGGAACGCCGGGCCGTAGCGCGTGAAATAGAGCACGAGCGACCAGAGCGTGAGGCCCACCGCGCCGACCATGCTGATCGTGCCCACGAGTCCGTTGAAGTGCGCGAAGCTGTTCCACCACCCGAGGGCGAGCCAGCCTTTGGCATCCGCCAGCGTGCGCGCAAAAAACCAGAAGAACGCGGCGCCCGTCCAGATGCTCTGGAACGTGGTCTTCCACTTGGCCGGTCCGATAGCACTGATCACGAGTCCACGACGCGCGGCCAACTGCCTGAACACGGTCATGACCACTTCCCGACCGATCACCACGGCCACGATCCAGCCCGGCAACGAGATGCGTCCGAAGGGCGTGACAAAGAGCAACGGCGAGGGCTCGGGGAGCACGCCCTCGAGCGGGGCGATGAGCGTGTAGTGCTGCTGCAGCATGTACATGGGCACGAGCGTGGCCACCAGCAGCAGTTTGTCGGCGAGCGGATCGAGCAGGCGGCCGAGGTCGGTGACGAGGTTGCGCGTGCGCGCGAGATGTCCGTCCCACCAATCGGTAATGGCCGCGAAGAGAAACAGCGCGAACCCGGCCAGCCGCGCCGACCATGTGGGGGCAAACGGCAGCCACGCAATGAGCGGCGTCAACGCGATCCGACCGATCGTAATCGCATTGGGGAGGTTCACGCACGCCTCGCGGAGGGCACTCGGGGAGGACAGCGCTTGCGCGCTGCATGGTCGCGTGGAATCTACACCCGCGACCGCCTCCAGCGCGGCGCCCCGCGCAACTACGCCAGCGTCTTGAGGACGAGTTTGGAGACGGCCTTGAGCGTATCGAACACGCCATCGCCGGTGACGGCCACCGCTTCGAACTCCGGCGCACGCTCCACCCACTCCCCGGTGGGGAGCTGGCTCACGAGCATCTCGCCCTGACGGAAGGGGTTCACGAGCGGTCGCTGCCGCGACGTTTCGAGCACTTCCCAGCCGGGGTTGAGCATCTCCTGCAGCTCGCCAAGCGGTGCGGCGTTGGGCAGGTCGCGCTTGTTGTACTGAATGACAAAGGGCATGCGCGTGAGGTCGTAGCCGTACGCGGCCATGTTGTCGTAGAGGTTCTGCATGCTCTCGAGGTTGGCCTCGGCGCGATCACGCTGCGAATCGGCCACGAACACCACGCCGTCCACGCCCTTGAGGATGAGCTTGCGGCTGGCGTTGTAGTACACCTGGCCGGGCACGGTGTAGAGGTGAAAGCGCGTGCGGAACCCGCGAATGGTGCCCAGGTCGACCGGGAGAAAATCGAAGAAGAGCGTGCGTTCGGTTTCGGTGGCGAGCGAGATGAGCTTGCCACGGGTGTCGGGCGACACTTTGCCGTACACGAACTCGAGGTTGGTGGTCTTGCCGCCGAGCCCGGGTCCGTAGTACACGATCTTGCAGTTGATCTCGCGGGACGCGTAGTTGATCATCGACATCGCGTGTCCCTCCTACGAGAACAGGCGATCGATCTCGTCTTCGGCGCCGGCGAGCAGCCCCGGCGGCGCGATCTGGCTTCCGGAGCCTCGCGCAAAGACGACCTCGAACGTGCGCGTGAGCTCCTCCACGACGCCCTTCATGCGCAGGCGCACGAGGCCGAGCGTGGTGCGATTGTCGAAGAGCACCACCAGGATGACGCGTTTGGCGACGTCGGCGAGATACATGGACTCGCGCTCGCCCTGGTGAAAGAGGACGTTGAAGTCGCTTTCGCCGATGAGGCGTGCCAGCTGATCATTGGCGCTGAAATCGGCCGCCGTGAGCGTCGCGAAGGCGGTCGCGTCGAAGTTGGGCGGCTCACCGACGGTGGCCACGAGCTGACCGGAGCGGTCCACGAGCAGGGCGCAGCGCGCCTTGGCATCGTAGAGAAACCGCTGAAGAATCTGCGTGATGGCCCCGAAGTCGTCCTCAGTGAACGACCAGGTGGCAGCGCCGACGGGCATGAACGGGCTCCGGAAATCCGAGTCCAAAATGAAACGATCAGTGCAGCGCGGTTTCGACGCGCCGAAGCGCCCGCTGGCCACGCCGGCGGAGCAGAGGATGCGTCTCCCAGGCGACATAGTCGCGCAGAAGCCGCACACTATCAACGCTCGGCCGTGCCCGAAGGTAACTGATTGCGGCCATCCGGCGTGTAGGCCGGGGGTGAAACAGTGCCTGCCGGCTGCGGGAGAGCTGCGAGCCCCAGGCAGCCAGCCCTGTAACGAGGCCGAGGGCCAGCCCAGTGGAGAATACGGTCAACGGGGAGGTCTGTCGAGGCATCAGCAGCGCGGTGCGTGGTCCGAAATCGTGCAAGGGTGTGACGGGCAGACGACGGGGCGATGGTAACGTAATGCGAACTCGGAGCCACCATGCACCGTTCGCCGCCTGACCCGCGTCTTGAACCGATCGCAACCCAAACGATCGACGCGGCGTACCACCTCTTCTTCGACCTCGGCCCCGGCCTGCTCGAGTCCGTCTACGAACGCCTGCTCGAGATCGAACTGAGGCGCCGTGGGCTGCACGTTGCTCGACAGCATCCGGTCAGCTTCACGTACCGTGGCGAGCCGTTCATCGGCGGATTTCGGGTCGACCTGCTCGTGGAGGGGAGACTGGTGGTCGAGGTCAAGGTGGTCGACACCCTCCCAGCCGTCGCCTCCCGACAAGTCCTGACCTACTTGCGCCTCATGGCCCAGCCACTGGGTCTCATCATCAACTTTGGCAGCCCGCGGTTCACGTCGGCGGTCAGGCGCGTTGAGAACCGCGACTGTGGCGCGCATCTGCTTTGCGAGGCGGATCGACCTGCAACGGCAACTGAGCGGGGGAAGACGGGAAGAATGGATCAAGGGTGAACAAGGCGTCGCGGCTCTGATGCCTTGTCACGGCTTGATCTCTTCTTTCCTCCTTGGCCAGCTCGGTTGCGGGTGCGGTCCGCTACATATCCCGCCGCGCCTGCAGCGCCTGCGCGATGGTCACGCCGTCGGCGTACTCCAGGTCGCCGCCCACGGGGAGGCCGCGGGCGATGCGGGTGACGCGCACGCCGAGCGGGCTGAGTTGGCGCTGGATGAAGAGCGCGGTGGCTTCGCCTTCGAGCGACGGGTTCGTCGCCAGGATGACCTCGGTGACCTCGTCCTCGGGGATGCGCCCGAGCAAGGCACCCACCGTGAGATCGTCCGGGCCCACGCCGTCGAGCGGGGAGAGGCGTCCGCCGAGCACGTGGTAGCGTCCGCGAAAGGCACCCGCGCGCTCGATCGCAGCGATGTCAGCGGCGTCTTCGACCACGCAGAGCAGCGTACCGTCGCGCCGGACATCGGTGCACAGGTTGCACAGCGGCGCTTCGGTGAGATTGAAGCAGCGCGTGCACGTGCGTACCGTGTCCACCAGCGTGACCAGCGCCTGCGCAAGTCGCCGGCTCTGGTCGGCGGGCTGCTTGAGCAGGTGGTACGTGAGCCGCTGCGCCGTCTTGCGCCCGATACCGGGGAGTCGGGCGAGCTCGGTGGTCAGGTCGTCGATCGCCGACATGGCGCAGGCCCCGACGGGGGCCGGATCAGAAGGGGAGCTTGAACGGCAGGTCGAGACCGCCGGTCACCTTCCCCATCTCCTCCTGGGCGAGCTCGGCGGCCTTCTTCTGCGCTTCGGCCGCCGCCACGGCGATGAGATCTTCGAGCATCTCGATGTCAGCCGGGTTCACCACGCTCGGATCGAGCTTGACGCGCCGCACCGTGCCCTTGCCGTCACACTCGACCGTGACCATGCCGGCACCGGCCGTCGCACTGACCGTGCGACGGGTGAGTTCTTCCTGCATCTGCTGCAGCTTGCCCTGCATCTGCTGGGCCTGCTGCATGAGGTTGAAGATGTTGGCCATTGTCCAAAGATAGCGGGTGCGCCGCAGCGGGTCGAGCGGCGCGAATCACAGCTAGGAGTCGAGCAGCTCGAGATCGAGCGCCTCAACGGCCGCCGCCAGTAGGGGATCACGCTGCGCGAGCCGATCGATCGTCTCCGACTTCACGTCCTGCGCCGTGATGCGCTTGCCACGCGACGCCGGCGCCGCCTCGAAGCCGGGGCCCTCGCTCTCGAGCTTGAGCGCCCGCACCGGCCCCACCAGCTCGGCGAGCGCGGCCAGCACCGCATCGCGCCCGTTGTCCACGGCGGTGGAGAACGTGTCATCGCCCGGGTCGTGTGTGAGCGTGAGCAGGCCGGACGCATCCAGCGCCGTGGGACGCACCCGTCGCACCGATTCCGCCAGCATGCCGCGGCCGGCTGCCCGCACCGTGTCCGCCACTGCACTCCAGCGGGCCTTCACCGCGTCGAGCGTGGGCGACGAGCCCCCGCTGCTGCTCGACGCTGGTACCGCTGACGCCGCAGCCACGGCAGCCTCCTTTGGCGCCGCCGAGGAGGTCCGGGAGGGTGTCCCTGCGACGGCCGCACGGGGGGGCGCGGTGGGTGCGGGCGACGGGGAGACGACGGCACGTGCTGACGCCGCTGCGCTCGCCGCCGGCGCACTCACCGTGACCTCTCGCAGCTTCGGCGTGGCCGCGTATGCGGAGGCCCCCTTGGGGTCCTCGACGCGCGCAGTGCGCCGCACCGGCGGATCCTCGCCGGCATCGAAGCCGCGCAGCACCTCCTCGAGATCGACCGTGCGATCAAGCAGCGCGAAGCGCACCAGCAACGACTCGAGCAGCAGCTGCGGCTGGCCACTCTTGCGATACTGCGGCTCGATCTCGAGCAGCGCGTGCAGCATGCGCAGCAGATCGGGCGCCGCAAACCGGCCGCGACGCGCCTGCAACGCCTGCACGAGCGATTCCGAGCTCTCCGGCGGCGTGCCCCCCAGCTCGATCGCGAGCATGGCGCGCAGCACATCGGCCAGCCCCGACAGCACCTGCGCGAAATCCACGCCGCCATCGGCCAGCGCCTGCACGCGCGTGAACACATCGGCCGCCCGACGCTCGGCGATCACGTCGAGCAGCCCGACAAACTCCTCCTCGGGCACGAGGCCAAGCGCCACGCGCACACGCTCGGTGGTCACTTCGCTCGTGTCGCCGAGCGAGAGGACCTGATCCGTGAGCGAGAGCGCATCGCGAAGCCCACCATCCGCGGCGCGCGCGATCATGCCGAGCGCGTCGAGGTCGTACGCCACGCCTTCCTGCTGCAATACGTGCGCGAGTCGCTCGCGAATCTCCGACGGCGAGATGCGCTTGAGATCGAAGCGCTGCAGGCGACTGAGCACCGGTGCGGCGGCCTGCGCGATCTTCTGCGGGTCGGTGGTGGCGAACACGAACACCACACGCGGTGGCGGCTCCTCGAGCACCTTGAGCAGTGCGTTCCACGCCTCGCGCGTGAGCATGTGCGCCTCGTCCACGATGTACACCTTGTAGCGCTCGTCGGCGCTGGGGGCGTACATGGCGCGCTCGCGCAGGTCGCGCGCGTCGTCGACACCGCGGTTGGACGCGGCGTCGATCTCCACCACGTCGAGCGACGCACTGCCGCTCCAGATGCGCTGGCAGCTCGAACACTCGCCGCACGGCTCACCGTCGTTGGGCGTGCCATCGCGACGCGCGGCGGTGAGCACCTCGCAGTTGAGCGCCATGGCGAGCACTCGAGCGAGCGTGGTCTTGCCGGTCCCACGCGGCCCGCACAGCAGATAGCCGTGCGCCACGCGGTCGCGCGCGATGGCGCCCTTCAGCGTGTTGCCCACGTGCGATTGCACGGCGACGGACGCGAAGTTGGTGGGACGGTATTTGCGCGCGAGGGCGAGCGTCATGATGGCGGAGGACGCGAGCGGGAGCGGCGCACCGACAATGGCAGCGCACCAACAGCAGGCACGAGACCGACAGAGCGCGGCCCGTGGCGGGACTCCGGAAGCTACTGCGCCGAGCCGGAAGAAAAAAAGAGCGGCGGCGCCACCGGTTTTGTCATGGCCCGGAAACAGAAGCGCCGGTGCGACGACCACTCCGCGAAGGAGGGACGAACACACCGGCGCAATGCCTCAGGTCTTGCGAAGCGATACAAGACACCACGTACCGTTGCTACCTGCGGGGTCCTGGCGGAGTTGGCGGGCTTGCACCCTCCGGGACCTGAGACTCCGTAGCATACCCCAATCGTCCCCCGCCGGCAAGCGGTCGCCTTCTCGCGGAGTCCCGCTCCGACCCTAGCCGCGGCGCGCCGCTTGGCGCAGAATCGGGGATGATCCGTCGCGAACATCGCCGGTTGCGCCGCTCGTTGCACCTCGCCGCCACGTACGCGCTGATTTTGACGGCGGCCTGCGCGAGCAGCGAATCGCCACGCGCAGATCACCAAGCGGCGGCGGAGCGCCCCGATTCCATCGCCCTCGCGCCGGTTTTCACGATTGGCGACGTGGATGGACCGCCGGAGTACGCCTTCGGCCGCCTCTCCACCGTGCTGCCGGCCCCGCACGGCGGCTTCTACACGTGCGATCAACAGGACATGCGCGTGCGATACTACGACGAAGGCGGGGTGTTCGTGCGTGAGGTCGGCCGCCGGGGGTCGGGACCGGCGGAGTATCGCGACTGCGTCGACCTCGCGCTCGGTCGCGATTCCGCGCTCATCGTGAGCGACCCCGCCAACGGGCGCTTCGTGTTCTTCAGCGCCGCCGGCGAGTTCACGCACGTCGTGAACGCGGTGATCGGCGGCGGACTCGGTGGCGAGAACACGTTCCTCGTCGATACGGCGGGACGGCTCTGGAAGAAGGGATGGCTGCTCGATGACGCGGTCGAAGAGCGGAACCTGCCCACGCAGTACGTGATTCTCACGACCGACGGACAGCGTCTCGATTCGGTACGGGTCCCAGCGCCGGGCCAGAGCGAAGGGCTGGGGTTCATGTTGTGCACGAACGACGGATGCTATCGGTCGGCCCCTGTGGATTCCCTCTCCGCGGTCGGAAAGACCGGTCTCGTGGCAGTGGCAACGCCTCGGCGCTACTCGGTGGAGTTGCGACATGCAGACGGACGCGTGCTGACGCTGGAGCGCCCTGATGCCGCCGTGCGATACGGTGCAGGCGAGGCCGCGGAGTGGAATGCCTGGTTGGAGTTCTTCGATCGGCAGTCCGGCACGCCGGTCCATACCCCGCTCCGGGCAGACAAACCACTGATCCGCGCCCTGCGCATTGACGATGTGGGGCGCATCTGGGTGCATGTGCACGCGACAGCCGAAAAGCGCGACGTCCCGCCACGCAAGCCGGGCGATACGCGACCGCTCCTCACCTGGCGGGAGCGCAATCACTTCGATCTCTTCAATGGCGAATCGGCAGAGTACCTCGGTCGCGTGGTGCTGCCCCCAGCCACGGAGCTGATGGCCTCGCGCGGTGATCGCGTATGGCTTCGAGAGGAAGGAGCGGCCGGCGAGCAGCGGCTCGGCGTGTACGACCTGGTGCGCACACCTCGCCCGTAGGCGCCCGCACCGATCGTGTTGCGCAGCGGTCTACGACACGGCCTGCGCCATCCGTTCGACCGCGGCCGCCAGCGGCCGCAACCGCTGCGCGAGGGCATCACCATCCACATCCCGATGCGTCACGAACCGCAGTCGCGTCGGCGACCACGCCGAACAGCGCACCCCGATCGCCCGCGC
>JAABRL010000051.1 GCA_011390935.1 Gemmatimonas sp. | reverse complement strand
GCATGTGCACCGTCGCCGCGATGGCAGCGAGTTCCCCGCCGCCGTGGCGGTCAATCCGCTGCGCAACGCGCAGGGCGTGAGCACCGGCGCGGTCGTCTCGGTGCGCGACCTGACCGCGGAGCGGGCGCAGGCCGAGCAGCTGCGGCACGCGGAGAAAATGGTCGCCCTCGGCGAACTCGTGGCTGGTGTGGCGCACGAGATCAACAACCCGCTCACGGGCATCTCCGCCTTCGCCGAACTGCTGCTCGACGATCCCCTCGAGGACGAGCAGCGCGAGTCGGTGGAGATGATCAAGCGCGAGAGTGAGCGAGCCACGGCGGTCATTCGCGACCTGCTGCTCTTCGCGCGCAAGGGGGATGCACCCGTCGGCCCGGTCGATCTGAATGCGCTCGTAGAGCAGACGCTGCGCCTGCGGGGCTACGCGCATCGGGCGGCCGGGCTGCAGGTGCACACCGATCTCGCGCCTGCGCTGCCAGCGGTGTTGGGAGATGGCCAGCGACTGCAGCAGGTGCTGCTCAACCTCGTCACCAATGCCGAGCACGCGCTGTCGCCGGAGCGCACGGGCTCACGCACGGCGCGCACGCTCACCCTCCGCACCGCATGGGCGGCGCATCACGTCTTCGTGACGGTGGAAGACAGTGGGTGTGGCATGACGTCCGATGTGAAGCGGCGTCTGTTCGAACCGTTCTTCACGACCAAGCCGCCCGGTATCGGGACCGGACTTGGTCTCAGCGTGAGCTATGGCATCGCACAGGCACACGGGGGATCACTGTCTGTGGAATCGGAGCTGGACGTGGGCACACGCGTCCGCCTGACGCTGCCGCGCGAGCCATCCGTGACGCGCGAACCAGCCTCCGCCGCATCGGGAATTGTGCGCGACGCTTGACTCTGCCGCCGCGTTCAAGTACTAGGGGGTGCACGGTTTTGTGTCCCAATCGTCGATAGCCCCCCTGCGCTGTCGTGCGATGCGTCGTCCCGAAGCCGTACATACAGCCCGTGCCGGCGTGCTCGTTGCTCCGCAGCGACCGCGCCGCCCGTTGATTCCGACGCAACCCGAGAGGAGGCGGTCATGCCGCGCAGTGACGAAGTCTTTGGGGACGACTTGTTCCCCAACCGCGATGAGCCCATGGCTCGTCTGGACGGCTATGGCGGCTACGACGAGGATGAAGAAGAGGACAGCTATCGCATCCCCGATGACGACGATGGCAACGGGTTGTGGGACAGCGCCGAGGATTCGGACGACGATGAGGATGAAGATTACGGTGTGACCGTGGTCGAGGAGGAAGAGGAGGAAGAAGAGGAAGAGGAAGACATCTTCGGCCGTCCGCCCGCGCGTCGTGGCCGTCCCCCCGGCCGCAAGAACGCGGCGCCTGTCATTGTCGAAGAGGAGTCGGACGATGCCGATGGTGATGACGACCTCGGCCTGGACGACGATCTCGGGGATGACGACGACGGAACGGAAGGTGACGACGAGCTGGGGGACGACGCCGGCGACGACGGGGACCTCGGCGGCGACGATGACGAGGCGCCCCCGGTAAGCCGTGCGCCGAAGGCGGCCAAGGCAGAGAAGGCGCCGAAGGCGGAGAAGGCGGCCAAGACAGAGAAGGCGCCGAAGGCGGAGAAGGCGCCGAAGGCGGAGAAAGCGCCGAAGGCGGAGAAGGCGGCACAACCCGACCCGGCCCCCAAGCCGAAGAAGGCCGCCAAGGCCCCTGCACCCGCCAAGGCACCGGCGAAGGCGTCCTCGAAACCGGCCCCAGGCAAGGCGTCGGCCAAGGCCGCGCCCGTGAAGAAAGCGCCCGCCAAGAAAACGCCGGCCAAAAAGGCGCCGGCGAAACAGGCACCCGTCAAGAAGGCGCCCGCAAAAAAGGCGCCGGCCAAGAAAGCGCCAGCGAAAAAGCCGATCGTGAAGAAGGCCCCGGCCAAGAAGGCCCCCGCCAAGAAGGCACCGGCGAGGAAGGCGCCGGCGAAAAAGGCGCCCGCGAAAAAGGCACCGGCCAAGAAGGCCAGCGGACGGTCCCGGCGCTGAGCCGCTCGTCCCCGTGAGCTGGCACCCGTCGCCCGACCGCACAGCACCACGCGGTCGGGCGACGTAGTTTTGCATATGGCTTCCACCGCCCGACCCACGACTGCCTCCGGCGAGCCTCGCGCGCTTGCGCGGCGCGTCCTCGATGCCCTGCCGCTCACGATCTATTCGGTCGACCTCGACGGCCGCATCACCGCCGCGAACAGCTCCTGGTCCCGGTTCGCCGCCGAAAACGGCGCTGAAGAGCTGTCTCTCGAGCAGGAAGTGCTCGGCAGCTCGATCTTCAACGCCATCGCCGACGAGGCGTCGCGCACCCAGATCGAGCATGCAATGGCGCTGCTGCAGGACCCGCGCGTCCCCACCGTGCGCTGGGAGTTCCCGTGCTCGTCGCCTGAGGAAGAGCGGATCTTTCTCATGCACATCTCGGCGCTGCGCGGCCCCGAAGGCGTGGATGGCTACGTCTTCTCCACCGTCGACATTTCGGCCAGCCACCGCTCGCGCGAGGCGCTGATCGAGACCGGCATCGCACTCTCGCACGCCATCGACGTGGTGCGCGTCTACGAAGAAGTGTCACGACAGGTGCGACGCGCTTTTCCGAGCACGGGTGTCGTGATCGCCGTGGCCGACGATGAAACGGCCGAAATCCGCGTGGTGCACCGCTGGGGCTTCGCGGGCGTGGGTCCGTCCCCCGTGCTGCAACAGCGGCTCATGCCCAGCTGGCTCGAGGCACTCGCCGACGGACGCGTGGTGCGCCACGGCGATCTCGGCAAAGAGCTGGAGATCACGGTGCCGCTCACGAGCGCCGAGGGGGTCCTGGGCGTCATTACGCTCACGACCGAGTCCATTCGCACCGCGCAGGAGCTCGAAGAGGCGGAACGGGTGCTCTCGGTGATCGCCGCGCAGACGGCGGTGGCCATCGAACGCGCGTGGTTGGTGCGTCGCGTGGAGCACAAGCGTCGCCTTGAAGCGATCGGCGAGGTGGCGGCCGGCGTGGCGCACGAGCTGCGGAATCCGCTCTTCGGCATCTCGTCCGCGGCACAGCTGCTGCGCTTCCGCGCGCGCGAAGATCCGGTGGTCGAGAAGAACGTGACGCGCATCCTGCGTGAGGTTGAGCGTCTCAATCGCATGGTGACGTCCCTGCTCGACTTTGGGCGGCCGGCCTCTGTGCATCTGTCGCCGGGCGACCCCGAGCTCGTGTGGGATGACGTACTGGACTCCGAGCGCGAGCGGCTCACGCAGCACGGGATCACGCTGCGGCGCACGCGTCCCGCGCATGGCGTGCGGTGCCTCATTGACGCCGAGCAGCTCAAGCAGGTGTACCTCAACATCCTCGTGAATGCCGTGGACGCGGCGCCGGCCGGCAGCGACCTCGTGCTGGCATCGGTGATTCTGCCGAACGGGAGTTGGCGCTGTCGGCTCACCAACGGCGGCCCGGCGATTCCACCCGAGGTGCTGCCGCACGTCTTCGAGTTTTTCTACAGTACCAAACCGGGTGGTACCGGCATCGGTCTGGCGCTCTGCCAGCGCATCATGGACGAGCACAGCGGCGGCATCACGATCGACTCCGCACCCGAGTCCGGGACGTCCGTGACGCTCGTGCTACCTCCCACCGCGGCGTCGTGAGCGACGTCATGCGCCGAGCGTCCGCATGACGCTTTCCGTACTGGTGGTGGATGACGAAGCGACGGTACGCGAGACGCTCGTGGAGTTTTTCGAGACCTTCGGCCATACCGCGCGCGGCGCGGCGACCGCGTCCGAAGCCCGTGCGATGGCTGCCGAGCACGCCCCGGACGTCGTGCTGCTCGATCTGCGCCTCCCCGATGCCAGCGGGCTGCTCCTGCTCGACGCGCTGCGCGCCGACGACCCCGACGTGGGCGTGATCGTGCTCTCAGGCTTCGCCGACGTGCCCACCACGGTCGGCGCGATGCAGCGCGGCGCGGTCGATGTGCTCGAGAAGCCGGTGGATCTGGACGCACTGGCGGACGCGGTCACGCGCGCCGGTGAGCGGGGGCGCCTGCGCCAGGAGCTGGCCGTGCTGCGTGCCCGCGACCGCCGCACTGACACCGGCGCAGACAGTTCGCCGCCGAATCATCTGCCTCGGACCTTTGAAGACCTGGTGTCGCTCGCCGCACGCAACCCGGACGCTCCGGTGCTCTTGCAGGGAGAGACGGGCACAGGCAAGGGGTACATCGCCCGCCAGATCCACGATCGGTCGTCCCGCGCCGATGCACCGTTCGTCGAGATCAACTGCGCGTCGCTCACGAGCACGTTCTTTGAGAGCGAGCTGTTCGGGCATGAACGTGGTGCCTTCACCGACGCGCGAACCGCCAAGCGCGGGCTGCTCGAAGTGGCCGGCAGCGGAACCGTCTTCCTCGACGAAGTCGCCGAAATGCCTCTCGAGGTGCAGCCCAAACTGCTGAAGGTCATCGAGGAGCACACCTTTCGCCGACTCGGCGGTACCACGTCGCTCCGAAGCTCGGCTCGGCTCATTGTCGCCACCAACGAGCCGCTGGCGGCCGCCGTGGAGGCCAAGCGGTTCCGCGCCGACCTCTACTATCGCCTGCAGGTGCTCACCATCCTGCTGCCGCCACTGCGCGATCGCGCTGAAGAGATCGGAGCCTTGGCGCGGGCGCTCCTGCCGCGCGGGGCGGTCATCGGCGCCGACGCGGAAGCCGCCCTGGCCGCATACCCGTGGCCCGGCAACATTCGAGAGCTTCGCAATACGCTCTGGCGGGCGAGCATTCTCGCGGAAGGGGCGGTGATTGCCCCGGAGCACCTTGGATTGGTCGCCGCCACTGATCGCGCAGCAACCGTCCCTGCTGCGACAGAACCCGCGGTCGTGTCGCTCGTGGACGCGGAGAAGCGCGCCATTGGAGCGGCGCTGCACGCGGCCGACGGTAACCGGACTCGCGCCGCCGAGCTGCTTGGCATTGCGCGATCCACGCTGCTCGAGAAGCTCAAGCGCTACGGCGAACTGGGCTGATCGAGCACCGCCATTCGCGGCACTGTCCGAAATACGTCGACCGATTTTCGGTCACTCGCCGTGTCGCATGTCGCCTTTCCGTGCAGTGCGCGAGAGCAGTTTTGTGTGCGTGTCTTTCCGTAAGTCACTACCTCGACGTGACTTACACGGAGTCCAATTGCTCTGGCCCGACCCTCGCATTAGGTGGGGTTCATGCCGACAGAGAATGTGAAGCATGTGCTGGTGGTCGAGGACGAACAGTCCATTCGCGACATCCTCGTGGAACTCTTCGAAGTTGACGGGAACGAACTGGTTGCGGCTGAGACTTTACCCGAGGCGTTGGAAGCGTTGCGATCGAAGCAGTTCGATCTGATTGTGACCGACCTGCGGTTGGGCGGCAAGCGAGATGGAGGTCTGCAGGTGATGGCGATGGCGGGCATGGTCTCGTACAACGCCACGGTGCTGGTGCTCACGGCCTACCCGGACGATGCCAACCGGCAGGCGTCCAACCGGCTCGGAGCGTTGCACTTTCTCGAAAAGCCGGTCGATTTGCACACGATCGCCACGTTGGCGAACGACGCAGGGGTCAGTACCGCGTTCGGCGAGAGCCGAGCGGCGAGTGAGGCGCGCTTGTCGGCTGCGACATAGGCCAACGCGCGCTTGGCAGGGGCGGTAAGCCGACGAGAGTCCACGGCACCGGAAACAGGTTGTCAGGTTCGTTCCGCGGGGTGGTGGTGATACTGGGGAGTGTCACGCGGGCGGCCTGGCAACTTCTGGTGACCGAAGGCGTCGTCGGTTTGTCGTATCCGGGACCGCCTGAGGCGCGTCCTATCGGCCGCGCGCATCGGTAGCCCGTCAGGCGTTCCGGCGCAGGTATTGAATGCGGCCGAAGGTGTGATCGTAGAGCGCGCTCAGCGAGCCCAGCCCTTCGAGCACCAGCCGGAAGTGGCGCACCCCGGCATGCGCGAGGTCGGCGTCCAGCAGGGCGAGTTCCTGCTTGAGCCGCTGCTCCAGACGCCGCGTGAGCGCCGCGGCCGTTTCGCCCGGTTGCGCATACAATGCCTCTCCCACGCGCACGAAACACTCGGCGCGCTGATCGAGCCGGAACTCGTACCGGACGGCGACCGGCACCAATGGCACGTTCGGTAGCACGCGCGCGAAGCGTGCCAACAGCGAACGAAACACCAGCGGCGTGTGCGCCGGCAGCAGCTCTCCCTGCGGCAGCACCCACAGCGTGCGCGACGGGCCGCCCGTCAGCAGTGACGCCGCATACGACGGGAGCGCGCGCAGGTCGTCCAGCCGCTCGGTGGTGATCCCGAAACACCCCAGGCGGCGAAAGAATGGGTAGCGCTGCAGCTCTTCGCCCCGGAACAGACCGTACGAGTCGCGATCCAACACGGAGCGGGACAGAAACAGCGTCAGGATCGGGTCCCACCAGGCGCTGTGATTCAGGAACGCGATGCTCGGCGTCGGCCCGTCCGGGAACGGCACACCCCCCAGCCACACGCGAGCGAAGGCTCGGCGCAGCAGGAACCGGAAGTAGCGCGCCGCCGCGCGTTCCGCCAACGGGAGCTTTCGCGCCTCGAGCAACATGTCTCGACGATGGGGGCTCACGACGCGGAACGCAATGCACCCGCGCCTTGGCCGCCGGTCCAATCCGGTCTCCACGCGCGCCAGCGGTCGTCCTGCACCGCGCCACCAGGCCGGTCGCCCGCAGGACCGGACGCGCCAGTCCGGACCGGTGTGGCGCAAGTGACGCGATAGTGGTGGGAGCAAATCGCAGCAGCTCGGCGTTAACACCGTGGCCAGGAGCGGAGACTGTCGCCGACGTTGGCGAACGGCCGCATGCGACCGATCAGTGCCTGCCGGCACCCACCGGCGGAATCACGAGCAGCTCCCTCACTCTCTCATCTGCGACCCATGGCTGAATCTCCGGTCTCACTCCTTCGCGCTCATTCGCGTCACGCCCCGTGGAACGCCCGCGGACTGGCGGCTCACGCATCGGCGCTCGTGGACGCCGCGGGCATGCGCCCCACGAATGCGTCGGCGCGCGCCATGCCCAGTGCACGCGCCGTGCGCTTCTACGTCGCCAACGGCCTGCTCGACCGCCCGGAAGGCGCCGGCACCGCCGCCACCTACGGCTACCGGCATCTGCTGCAACTGCTCGCCATCAAGATCCGGCAGCGTGAAGGCCAGACGCTCGAGTCCATCAAGCAGGAGATGCGCGAGGTCACGGGTGACGCTCTCGAGCGACGCGTCGCGCAGTCACTCACGCCCGCGCTCGTGCTCAATGGTAGCAACGGCGTCACCGCGGTGGACGGCAATCCGGCCACCTGGCGTCGCCTCCCGGTTGGCGACGGTGTCGAGGTGCATGTGCGCGACGATTCGCCCGCCGCGCGTGATGCCGTCCTGATCGCCATTCGCGAAGCCGTGCGCGCCGCCGTGGGTCGCACGGACGTCACGGGCTGATCGCAGGGGGCCCGCGACGCGGCCGGCCAACGTTAGTTTGCGGGAGCGCCTCGTTCTCACTCCTTGCACCATTCTATGCACCGCGTGCTGGTCACCGACGATGTCGACGCCGAAGGCGTCGCCCTGCTCCTTGCTGAGCCGTCACTACAGGTCGATGTCGTTCCCACCCTGCCGGTGGCCGAATTGCATGCACGCATTGGCGAGTACGACGCCATCGTCGGACGCAGCGCCACGCGCATCACGCGCGACCTGCTCGAGCGTGCGTCGAGGCTGCGCGTCGTCGGACGCGCGGGCGTCGGGATCGACAACATCGCCGTCGATGTCGCCACCGCCCTTGGCATCGCGGTCATCAATGCACCTGCCGGCAATACTGTGGCGGTGGCCGAGCTGTTCTTCGGTGCGGTGATCGGTCTGCTGCGTCAGATTCCGCGCGCCGATACCGGCATGCACGGCGGCAAATGGGAGCGCGGGCAGCTGCTCGGTCGCGAGCTCAAGGGCAAGGTGCTGGGTATCGTCGGCCTCGGTCGCATCGGCGGCGAAGTCGCGCACCGCGCGCACGCGTTCGGCATGACGGTGGTGTCATACGATCCGTACGTGAGCGATGAGCGCTTTGCCGCACTGCGCGTGCGGCGTGCCCCCACGCTCGATGCGCTGCTCGCCGAGACGAACATTCTCACCGTACACACACCGCTCACCGAGGAAACACGCGGCATGATCGGTGCGCGCGAGCTCGGACGCATGCCGTCCAAGTCGGTGATCGTGAACATGGCGCGCGGGGGCATCGTGGATGAGGACGCGCTGGTGGAGGCGCTGCAGAGCGACCAGCTGCGCGGCGCCGTGATGGACGTGTTCGTGCATGAGCCACTCGCCGCCGAGCATCCGTTCCGGCACATCCCCACGGTCCTGCTCACGCCGCATCTCGGCGCCAACTCCGTCGAAGCGCAGCGCAACGTGGCCAAGGACGTGTGTGTTGGCGTGCGCGATGCCCTGCTGCGTCAGGATCTGTCGCGCTCGGTGAACGTGAGCGCGGCCACCGGCGATTGGACCGACATGCAACCGGCGATGCTGCTGGCGCGCCGCGCCGCGGCCGTCGCGCGCGCGTTGCTCGCCGATCAGGGCACACGGGCCGTCACGCAACTCACCGTGCGCTGCGGGCCGGCACTCGCAGGCGGCAGCAGCGCGCTGCTCGCCTCGGCCGCCGTCGGCGTACTCGAGGGCGTGCTCGAGAGCGATCGGCTCAACCTCATCAACGCCCGTACACTCGCCGATGCGCGCGGCATCGCCTGCTCGGTGGGTGTGTCGTCTGACCTCGGACATGCGCGCGCCATCGAAGTATCACTTGGCGGCGGCATGCAGCAGCTTGCCGTGGCCGGTGTGGCCACGCCCGACGCGGTGCGACTCACCCGCATTGGTGCGTTCCATGTGGACGTGAACCCGCGACAGACGCTGGTGGTGCTCACCAACCACGACGTGCCCGGTGTCATCGGTCGTGTGGGCACGCTGCTCGGCGAGGCGCACGTGAACATCGCCGAGTATCACCAGGCGCGGTTGGCGCAGGGCGGCGATGCACTCGCGGCCATCACGGTCGATGGGGTGGTGAGTGAAGACGTGCGGCAGGCGCTGCTCGCCGTGCCGGAGATTCAGACCGCTACCATCGTGCAGCTGCGTGACCGGTAGTTTGGCCGAGCGCATGCACGGGCTCGTCTCCACCGACCTCGACATCCGCCGCACGTTCGCACGCGACTGGTCGGGCATGGAGCTGGTGGCGGACGGCATCGCACGTCCACGCGATGCTGCCGATGTGCGCGATCTGCTGTGCGAGGCCACGGCCACACGAACGCCCGTCACGCCAGCCGGCTTGCAGTCGAGCACGACGGGTGCGTCGATCACCGATCGAGGCTGGTTGCTGTCGCTTGCGGCGCTCACGCGCGTGCACGACATCGATGTAGCGCGTCGTACGATGCGTGTGGGCGCCGGCGCGCGCGTGGCCGAGGTACGACGCGCCGCGGCCGAGGCGGGGCTGCTCTTCGCGCCCGACCCCACGAGCGAGGAGGAGAGCACCATCGGCGGCGCGATTGCCTGCAACGCGAGTGGTGCGCGCTCATTTCGCTATGGCGCTACCCGCGCGCACGTCCGCGCGCTCACCGTGGTGCTGGCCGACGGCACCTTGCACGAGTTCCGCCGACCGGCGCTCGAGAAGAACACTGTGGGCTACCCCATGATACACGATCCGGTGGATTGGTTCGTGGGCAGTGAAGGCACGCTCGGCGTGGTGGTGGAGGCCGAGCTCGGCCTGCTGCCCCTGCCGGAGCATGTCACGGGGCTCGCGATTCCCTTCCGCAGCGCCCCCGACGCGCTCGCGTTCATCGTGGCGGCGCGCGAATCGGCGTATGGTGCGATCAACCCGGTGTTCGCGCCACTCACGGGCGGTGGCATTGCGCCGCGTTGCCTCGAGTTCTTCGATGCTCGCGCGGTGGAGCTGGTGCGGGAGTACGATCCGGGCACCGTGTGGAGCGACGACGTGCGCGCCATTGTGTATACCGAAGACGCAGGCCCGCTCGGGCACGACTCCGAGGCAGCGCTCGATGGCTGGCTCGCACTTGCCGAGGTGCATGCCGCCCTTGCCGACGAGATTCGCGTGTACGAAGGCGAGTCGGCACTCGGTGATGCGCGGCGCCTGCGGCATGCCGTGCCGAGCATCATGAATGAGCGTGGTGCGAGGTGTCGCTTACAGGGGGGCCGCAAGGTGAGTACCGACTGGGCGGTGCCGTACAGGCGACTCACCGAAGCGCTCGACATGGCGCACGCGCTCGCCGATGCGGCGGGTGTTGAGCGCAGTGTGACATACGGTCACGCGGGCAACGGGCATCCGCACCAGAACTTCATCGCGCGCAACGCCGACGAACTCGCGCGGTTACAGCCCGTGCTTACCGAAACGCTCACGCGCGTGGTCGCCATGGGCGGCACCGTCGCCGCCGAGCATGGCATCGGCAAGCTCAAGCAGAAGTGGTTGCCGTTGCAGGCCACGCCGCTCCAGGTGCAGGTGATGCGTTCGCTCAAACAGGCGCTCGATCCGCACGGATTGATGGCGCCGGGGAACGTGTTGTGAGACGCGCAGCACGCATGGTGTCGGCCGCATGACGACAGCGACGCCGCGATTTCGCACGGTGCTCTTCGACGCCGATTCCACGTTGTCCGCGATCGAGGGCATCGACTGGCTGGCCGAGCGTCGCGGTGTGCACGTCGCGCGAGAGATTGCGGCACTCACCGATCGCGCCATGAACGGCTTGGTGGCGCTCGATGACGTGTACGCCGAGCGGGTGGCGCGCATTCGTCCCACACGCGCGGAGATCGAAGCGCTGTCGCGCGCCTACATCACGCAGATCGTGTCGGGTACGGCGGAGCTCGTGTCGAAGCTGCACGATGCCGGTGTCACGGTGCACGTGATCAGCGGAGGCTTGCGCGATGCGCTGCTTCCACTCGCCGCGCACTTGGGAATATCGAGCGATCGCGTGCATGCCGTCACGCTGCGCAGTGCCGCGCACGATGACGTGTTTGACCAGCTCGACGGTTCGCAGCCGCTGGCCACGCAAGGCGGCAAACCGGAGGTGGTGCAGCGGCTACTCGCAGCCGGCGTAGCGCCGATGCCGGTCGCGATGATCGGCGATGGCTCCACCGATGCTGCCGTGGCCCCACACGTGGACGCGTTCATCGCGTTCACCGCCGTCACGCGACGCGCATCGGTGCTGGCCGCGGCGAACGCCGAGGCCGCGTCCATGGCGGCGCTCTCCACTCTTCTCTTCGAGCCATGAGCACGGTGCACGAGTTCGGGCGGTTCTTTCTTCCGGGTCCCACCGACATTCGCTCCGAGATTCTGGCGGCGCAGGCCGGCCCGCCGCTGCCGCATCGCGGAGCGGCGTTCGAGCGGCTCTTTGCGTCGCTGCAGCCGGGGCTGCAGCAGGTGTTCGGCACGGCGCGACCTGTGTACGTGAGCACCAGCTCTGCCACGGGGCTCATGGAGGCCGCCGTGCGTTGCGCAAAGCCCGGGCCCGTGTTGTCGTTGGTGAACGGCGCCTTCGCCGAGCGCTTTGCCGACATCGCGCGATCGTGTGGTCGCGACGTCACGGTGCTCGAGGCGCCGTGGGGACGCACGGTACCGCTCGAGCAGGTGGAGCAGGCGCTGCGCGAGCGCGCGTATTCGGCGGTCACGGTGGTGCACAGCGAAACGAGCACGGGTGCACTGGCACCACTCGCCGAGTTCGGTACGCTCTGTCGAGCGCATGGGGCGCTCTCGCTGGTGGACTCGGTGACCGGCGTGGCCGGCGCCGACATGCAGACCGATGCCTGGCAGCTCGACTTCGTGTTTACCGGATCGCAGAAGGCGCTCGCACTGCCGCCCGGGCTCGCGTTTGGTGTGGCCAGCGAACGGTACCTGGCCACGGCGCACGAGGCCCCAGCGCGTGGCCGCTACTTCGATGTGCTGGAGTTCGAACAGTACATTCACAAGCAGCAGACGCCGAATACGCCCGCGGTGTCGTTGTTGTATGCGGCGGCAGCGCAGCTCGCACATATCGAGCGGGAAACGATCGCGGCGCGAGTGCAGCGGCATCTCGCCATGGCCGCGCGCACACATGCGTGGGTGGTCGCCACGCGCGAGTCGCTTGGCGTGCCGCTGTGCATGCAGGCGTTCGACGGCGAGCGATCGCCCACCGTCACCTGCGTGGCCCTGCCACTGCACATTGCCGGTGACGCGGTCGTGAAGGGCGCGGCCGCGCGCGGGTTCGTGATCGGGGGCGGGTATGGCAAACTCAAAGCCACACACTTTCGCATCGGGCACATGGGCGATCACACGGTCGATGGGCTCGAGCACTGTCTGTCCGCAGTACACGAGACGCTCGCGGAGCTCGCGCGCTGATTGGTGCGCGAGTCGACATTTCACGGGAGTTCACGCATGTCCGAGTTTTCAGATCAGTTGGTGGTCATCACCGGTGTCGGACGAAAGGGGCAGGCCGGCGAAGCGATCGCGCGCGCCTTCTGCGAGGCGGGTGCGCACGTGGCGCTCGTGGATCTCGCGGAAGATCAGGTGCAGGAGCGTGCTGGTGCCCTGCGCACCGCGGGCTTCGTGGCCACGGCGCACGCGGGTGACTTGAGCGATGCCGGCAACGCCGAACAGATCGCGCGCGACATTCTCGCGGCGCACCCGTCGGCGAAGGGAAAGGTGCACGCACTCGTGAACGCGGCCGGCGGTTTCGGCTTCACCGGGTCGCTCGACACGAGTGATCCCGCCGGCTGGCGCACGCAGTTCACCATCAGCGCCGACACCGCCTACGCCGCCACACGCGCGTTCCTCCCGGCACTGCGCGCGGCGCGTGGCAGCGTGGTGTACTTCGCCAGCGCCGCGACGTTGCCCGGCGGCAGCACTTCCGGGATCGCCGCCTATGCGGCCGCGAAAAGCGCCGTGCTGGCGCTCATGCAGAGTGTCTCGCAGGCCGAAGTGGACAACGGTGTGCGCGCGAATGCCGTCGCCCCCACGGCCATTCGCACCGCGCTCAACCTCGGCACCATGGGCGACAAGGATCGGTACGTGGATCGCGAATCGGTTGCCGATGTGGTGCTCTTCCTGTGCGGCCGTGGCGCGCGGAACGTGACGGGCCAGGTGATCACGTTGCAGTAGGCGGGAGGGGCGCTCTGCGCGCTCCCGGCGCGCGAGATGTCGTCCCCCTCTGGCCCTCCGTGCGCCTGATCACCAACTTTCAGAGATGACCCTCGCCGCGCGTCGGCGCCCGGCCACCCGTGGAGTCGTGCTCGATCGCTCCCTCGAGGCCCTGCCGCTTTTCCGGCTGAGTGATTCAGCCGACGACTCGCCTGTCGCCTTTACCGCCGACAACGGCGGGCGCTGGCGCGTCATCCCTGCCCCCGGTGATCGGCTCCCCGGCACATTCGATCAGGATGTGTACGTGGAGATCCTGCACCGCTGGCAGGAGGCCGGCACCCCCACCGACGGCGCGGTCACGTTCACGCTGCACGCCTTTTTGCGCTCCATGGGCCGCCGCGCCGATGGGCGCACGTATGAGCAGCTGCGCGGCGCGCTCACACGGCTCGAGCGTACCACGCTCGAGTCGAACGGTGCCTACTTCACCGCGGCCAGCGGTGACAGTCCGGAAATGGCGTTCACCATGCTCTCGTCGGTGGCCGTGCAGCGTCGCCGCGCCGCGGAACGTGAGCAGATGAACCTGTTCGCCAACCTCGCCACTGGCGAGCCTGGTGACGCCCGCGTGGTGATCTCGCCCACGCTGCGCGCCAACCTGTTCAGCCGGCACGTGGTGGCGCTCTCCGTGACCCGCTATCACGCGCTGTCGAGCCCGGTGGCGCGCCGCCTGTACCGCCTGCTGGAGGTCGCCCGCGCCGAGGGGCGATTGTCGTGGCGCGTGCCCCTGGAGCGGCTGGCCGAGCAGCTGCCGCTGTCGCAGCGGTACCCCAGCCACCTGCAGCGGGTGCTGCAGCCGGCGCACGAGATGCTGCTGTCGGCCGGTCTGGTGCGCGATGTGGCGATTCGGCAGTACGAGCGGAGCTGGTTCGTGGACTACGTACTGTCTACGAGGCCGCGAGACGAAGAGTAGCGAGGCGCGCAGCCTGACGCTCGGGCAGTTCAACACCCCTCGCGCCTCGCCCCTCGCGGCTCCTCCCTGTCCCCCGGCTTGTCGCGACCGCCGCACAGGGCATCGAATCTCCGGCCGGCATCGCAGGGCGCCGGGGCGAAGGGGAAAGCCGCGAGGCGCGAGGTTCGAGGGGTTACCAACCGCCCCGCCGCGAAATCCGTGCGCGGAACCGGAAACGTCCGACCGGGGTCCAACGTCTAATCTCAACAGCCCTTGTGCATCGCCCGTTCTCCCTGCACCGTCAGGGGGTCCGTGCTCCGCACTGCTCCCGCTGTTCCCCTAGTTCCGAGGCGCCGCATGACCCGCTTCCGCAAGACTGCCCTCGTGGCCGGTCTCCTCGTGGTCCCTGTCCTCGTCGGCGGCTTTGCGCTGCAGACGCGCGACGTGCGTGGCGGCGCTCAGCTGCTCGACCAGGTCCTCACCTTCGTACACCTGCGCTACGTCGATACGCTCGACGCCAACAGCCTGTACGAAAAGGCCGCGCGCGGTCTCGTGAAGGAACTTGGCGACCCGTACACCGAACTCTTCTCCCCCAAGCAGATGGAGGAGTTCACGCGCAATACCAACGGGCGGTACGCCGGCCTGGGCATGGAGATCACCCCCATCGGCGCGTACGTCACGGTGGGCAAGGTCTTCCCCGACACGCCCGCCGAGCGCGGCGGCGTGATTGAAGGCGACCAGATTCTTCAGATCGACACCTTCCCGGCGCGCAACTGGACCACCCAGCAGGTGCAGAACAAGCTGCTCGGCCTGCCGGGCACGAATGTTCGGGTCACCTTCGGGCGCGTCGGCGTGCCCGAGCCGATCACCATGAACTTCCGCCGCGCCGAGGTGAAGGTGCCCGCGGTGCGTTACACGCTCATGCTCGACGAGCGCACCGGTTACATCCCGATCGAGCGCTTCAGCGAGAACACCACCGACGACGTCGCCAAGGCCGTGCACGACCTCAAAGCGCGCGGGGCTCGGGGCATCATCCTCGATGTGCGCGGCAACCCGGGCGGCATTCTCGATCAGGCCATCTCCACCACCAACCTCTTCCTCGCTGAAGGCAAGGAAGTGGCCAGCGTGCGTGGCCGCGCCGACATGCAGAAGTTCACCACCGATCGCACCCCGATCGCCGACGACGTGCCGCTGATCGTGCTCACCGACGGCGGCTCGGCGTCCGCGTCGGAGATTGTGGCTGGCGCGCTACAGGACTACGACCGGGCCCTCGTGCTCGGCACCACGTCGTTCGGCAAGGGCCTCGTGCAGTCGCTCTACCCGCTCGACGGCGGCTATGCCCTCAAGATCACCACCGGCAAGTGGTTCACGCCGAGCGGTCGCTCCATCCAGAAGGAGCGCAAGCAGGGGGGCGCGTTCGTGCTCGACGCCATCGCGGATACCGTGGTCACCGACACCTCACGCAACGCACGGCCCACGTACAAGTCCACGAGCGGCCGCACGGTATACGGCGGTGGCGGAATCACCCCAGACGTGATGGTCATGCCTGACACGATCAGCTCGGCTGAACAGGCCGTCGCCCGCGTCATTCTGCCCAAGACCGGTCAGTTCTTCAGTGTGCTGGGAGAAATGGCGCTCGAGCTCAAGGGCAAGGTGCAGCCCGACTTCCAGCTCGAGTCGGCCTGGGTGGAAGACTTCTACACCCGCCTCGACACGGCCGGCGTGAAGATCGACCGCGAGGTGTGGGAAAAGGGGCGTCGCTGGACCGATCGCTACCTCGAAAACCGCATTGCTCGCGCGGCCTATGGCGACACGCTCTCCAAGCGCCGCGAGATCAAGGACGACAATCAGCTCCGCAAGGCCATGGAGCTGCTGCGCAAGGGCAATACGCAGAACGAGCTCTTCGCGGCGGCCAAGGCCGAAATGGATAAGCCCGCGCGCAGCGCCAGCAATCGGGGCGGCGCGCAGTAATCACCCGAGTGCTCGCAATCCACGGGCCCGTCGCCATGCGCGACGGGCCCGTGTGTTTTCTCCCCTCCGGGTTTTTACGGATACCCACTCGCGCGGGCTCGCACTACGCTCCCGCATGCCTGACTCCATGAATTCCACGCCGGCCGCGACCCGCTCGCGCTCCGCGCTGCGCCCCCTGATGGGCGCCTCGTTCGCGCTGCTGCTCACCGCCTGCGGCGACACGACCGCCGACACCGCCGATACGGCCACCTCCGAGTCCACCGCGCCGGTCGCCGTCGTGACGCCCGAAGCGGACGAGGTGCCCTACCTCGCCAACATTCGGCAGCTGACCTTCGGCGGCGAAAATGCCGAGGCGTATTGGAGCGCGGATGGCCAGTACATCACGTTCCAGAGCACGCGCGATGGCAACGCCTGTGACCAGCAGTACGTCATGCGCGCCGATGGCTCCGACGTCACGAAGATCTCCGTGGGCGGCAAGACCACCTGCGGCTACTTCTACAACGGCGACTCCCGCGTCTTCTTTGCCGCGACGCATCACGCCGACAGCGCCTGCCCGGCCAAGCCCGACCCGTCGCAGGGGTACGTGTGGCCGCTCGACAAGTTCGACATCTACACGAGCAACCCCGACGGCAGCGACCTGCAGCGCCTCACGGACTACGGCGTCTACACCGCCGAGGGCATTCTCTCGCCCGACGGCACGTCGATCGTGTTCACGTCCACCAAGGACGGCGACCTCGACATCTACACGATGAATGTCGACGGTACCAACGTGAAGCGACTCACCAACACGCCCGGCTACGACGGCGGTCCGTGGTGGTCGCCCGATGGCAAGCAGATCGTCTACCGCGCCCATCACCCCAAGGATGCCGAGGAGCTCGCCGAGTACGAGCGACTGCTCGCCATGGACATCATCCGGCCCAGCAAGGTGGAGCTGTTCGTGATGAATGCCGACGGCAGCAACAATCGGCAGATCACCAACCTCGGCGGTGCGAACTTCGGCCCCACGTGGACCCCTGACGGCACGCGCATCATCTTCTCGTCGAACCACGAGAATCCGCGCAGCCGCGACTTCAACCTGTTCCTCGTGAACGTGGACGGGACGGGCCTCACGAAGATCACCACCCATCCCGAGTTCGACGGTTTCCCGATGTTCAGCCCCGACGGCACCAAGCTGATCTGGGCGTCGAACCGCAATGCCAAGATCGAGGGCGAAACAAACGTCTTCGTCGCCGACTGGGTGGGGAAGTAAGCGGGCTCAGTCTCCGCTTACGCTGAAACAGGCCGGGCCGCGCCCACCGATCCCTCGGTGCGCGCGGCCCGGTTAGCTTTTGGGGGCGGGCGCGGTTCGTGATGCGCCTTGTCGTGACCACCCTCCGGGAGCACCGACCATGCTGATCGCAGGCCTCGTGCTGGGCGCTGTCGCCCTGCTCATCATCGTGTCATCCGTCAAGATCGTGGGGCAGGCCGAAGTGCTCGTGGTCGAGCGGCTCGGTCGCTTCGATCGCATCGCACGCTCGGGGCTCAACATTCTCATCCCGTTCATCGAACGGCCGCGCGCCATCGAAGTCCGCTTTTTCGACACCGATCCCGGCGGTACGAAGAAGGTGGTGACCTCGGTCACCACCCGCATCGATCTGCGCGAGCAGGTGCTCAACTTCCCGAGCCAGCCCGTCATCACCAAGGACAACGTCACGATCGACATCGACGCGGTGCTCTACTATCGCGTGGCGGATCCGCAGAAGGCGACGTACTCCGTCGCCAACCTCCCGTTTGCGCTCGAGACGCTCACGCGTACGACGCTGCGCAACATCGTGGGCGAAATGGAGCTCGACAGCACGCTCTCGAGCCGCGACGTGATCAATCAGCGCATGCGTGAAGTGGTCGAGGAAGCGTCGATCGGGTGGGGTGTGGACGTGACGCGTGTGGAGCTGCAGAGCATCGAACCGCCGCGCGACATTCAGCAGAGCATGGAGCTGCAGATGCGCGCCGAACGCGAGCGCCGTGCGGCCGTCACCAACGCCGAAGCCAGCAAGCGTGCGGCCGTGCTCGAGGCCGAAGGGCGGCGCGAGGCCCAAGTGCGCACGGCGGAGGGTGAGCGCGAAGCCTCGATCCTGCGGGCCCAAGGACTGGCCGAGGCACGCCTGGCCATGGCCGACGC
This sequence comes from Gemmatimonas sp., assembly GCA_011390935.1. Lineage (GTDB taxonomy): Bacteria > Gemmatimonadota > Gemmatimonadetes > Gemmatimonadales > Gemmatimonadaceae > JAABRT01. The sequence continues at coordinate 7,896 of JAABRL010000051.1, read as the reverse complement.
TGAGGCCGCCGCGATTGCGCGGATCACCGCCGCGCTCCCCGAGGGCCAGGCGTCCACCTACCTGCTCGGCCTCAAGTATCTCGAAGCGCTGCCCCAGCTCGCGGCCGGCAAAGGCTCCACGATCTTCCTGCCGGTGGAGGCATCGGGTGTCATGGGCGCGCTCGGCGGGCTTCGCGAGCTCCTTCGGCCTCGGGAAGGTGGCGATACCTCCCCCGGCAGCGCGCCGTTGCGTGCGTCCCGATCAAACACGTCGCTCGGCTACCCGGATCCGCTGCGTGGCACGCTCGGCGCGGGTGGTGGCAGTGGCGATCGCGAGAGCTGATGAGCATTTCGCGCGAACGCGCTGAGCGAATCGCCCGCGCCCACGCCTGTCGAGGGTGCTTGGAGTACAGCTACCGGAAGGTCGCGCTCAAGGCGGGCACCGATGCGGTGCGCGAGGCGCTCGGCGTGGTGTGGACGGCCACCTTGTGGTGTGGCGTGTGCGGCGTCGAGCAGGAACTCGGCATCGACGCCGACGGGGATGTCGTGTATGTCGGGTAGGTAGTCCGACCACATCGCGGTTGGCACAGCCACGAGACACGCGCCTCGAGGCTGTAACCTCGCACCCGGTGAGCCGGGATGGTCGAACGGAGCATCAGCGCTGAACGGCCGGATCGCGGCTCGTCGGGGCGACGGGTGAAGCCGAGAGGGGCGAGGCGTGAGGGCGCAACGATCCACTCACGCCTCCGCGCTCCCTCCTTACGCCGCCACCGCCTCCGGAGCGGCCTGCAGCTCGATATCGAGCTTCACATCTTCGCTCACCAGCAGCCCGCCCGTCTCGAGTGTGGCATTCCACACCAGCCCCCACTCCTTGCGCGGCAGCTTGGTGGAGAGCGTGGCGCTCACCTTCGTGTTCCCCCACGGATCCTTGGCCGGACCACCGATCTCACCGGTCAGTGCCACCGGCTTCGTGATGCCACGAATGGTCAGCTCACCGGTGCACTGCAGCGCATTGCCGACGCGATCGGCGGAAAGCAGGCGGAACGTGGCGGTGGGGTGCGTGGCCACGTCGAAAAAGTCAGCCGAACGCAAATGATCGTCGCGCTGGGCGGTGCCCGTGTTCAGCGAGGCCACGTCAATGCTGATCTCCGCGGCGCTCACGACGCCGTCCTGCTCGTCGATGGTGCCCGAGAAGGCGTCGAAGGTACCGCGCACGGTGGAGATGCCCAGGTGCTTGACGGCGAACGTGATCTGGCTGTGGGTAAGGTCGATGGCCCAGCGCATGGAACGGCTCCGTAGGTAGGTGAAAGTTGTCGACGCACACGATGCGTCTCATTCATGATCTTCTCAGTTCTAAGATACATGACACGAAGGATCTGTCAACCGCCCTCGTTCACATCCTCCCGCGCGAGTGCGACCGCACCGCGCCCCAGCCGGCGCAGCAGCTTCACCGCCACCTGCTGCTCCTCGGCGGACAAGGTGCTTACCGCGCGCGCGATCATCGACGCGTGCCCCGGAAAAATCCGGGCGATCAGCGCCTCGCCGTCGGGCGTGAGCGCCGCGTAGCGCGCTCGTCGATCTGACGGACACTCCTGACGCTCGACGAGCCCCTTGGCCACCAGCCGGTCCACCAGAAAGGTGATCCCGCCACTCGAGACGAGAATGCGCCGCTGCACCTCACCCAGCAGCATGGCGCCGCGGTGATAGAGCGCCTCGAGAATCGCGAACTCGGTCAGGGTGAGCCCCGAGCGCTGTACGTCGGCGGCCACGTGCGCCGACACGGCCGCTTGGGCGCGCGACAGCACCACCCAGAGCTTGAGCGACTCGGCGGTGCGCGCATCGACCTCGAGGGGATGCGCCGAACCGGCCAGAATACCGGGTTCAGCGTCGCGCAGGGTTGTCCCGTTGGATTCAGGTTGATCGATCATCACCTCCAAGCCTCGGGCCATGCGCACGCTTTCGCAAGGGTTTCGCGCCTGGCGGTCAGTTCGGACCACCAAGGCCGAACTCTAACCGGCAAAACATGTCGAAATGGTTATTTTTTGATCACTCAGTAGAGAGATGGATCTGGATGCGATAGTATGATGTATTGCGCAGTGCGACGGTCGCACCGCGCCACGCACACCCGAAGAGGGGGGGGTTATGCGGAAGCCGAGGCCGAACACCTACAATCCTGCGCAGGCGCTGCACCTGATCGCGAGCGATCGCAGCGGACTGCCACTCGCATGCCCGTCTTGCTCCGGAGAGATCACGCGAGAACCGGCGTTGTATCCACCGCCAAGCAACTCGCACGTGACGCTCAAGTGCGCCGTCTGTGGACGCTTCGCTCGCTACATCGCTGGCAACGGCTGACCCGCTCCTGCGGACACTCCCCAGTGTAGACAGCCAACGCCCCGGTCATTCGTTCGAATGGCCGGGGCGTCGTACGTTCGCGCGATGCATGACAGCACCGTCGGTTCGTCACACGGAGGTCACCAGGTGACGGTGCCCTGCTTGCTCGTGTCGACGTCTTCGGTACTTCCCGCCTTGAAGAGGAAGCCGTCGCGATTGCGGCTCAGAAACTGCCGCGCCTGCGGGTCCATGAGATTGAGCCCGTAGTGGTTGATCAGCATGGTCTGCTGCTTGAGCCACTCAGCCCAGCACGGTTGGCAGATTTCGGCGACCAGCCGTTCGGCGGTGGCGCCCACCACCCCGAGGGGCGCCTTGTCGAAACCAGCGCGGGTCTGACCGCAGCGCTGGCAGGAGATATCGGGCATGAGTACGGACTCGCGTCGGACGGGAAGCCACGGCGACACGACCACACGGGACGTGCGCACGGTATCCAGACAAATCTAGTCGACGATGGGGAGTCGCGTCGATGGCGCCCGAAACCAGCGCAGACCTGACGCTCAGGGACGCAACGCCGGCCGGACGCGCAGTCGCACCGAGTGCAGCACCTGCTCGGTAGCGCCGGCAGGGGGAACGAGCTGCACCGCCACCTCGGACTCGCCTGGCTGCAGCAGCGCGCTGACCGCGATCTCGCGCCCGTCCCACGGCACCAACTCGCCATCGTGGGTGCGCACCAACCAGCCGGAAATCGTCGCGCCCTCGGCGTGCGCGGTTGCCTGTACGGGCACGTTGCTGCCGACGCGCGCGGTGGCCGACCACTCACCCACCCGCGCGTCGAAGCTCCAGCGCGACCAGCGCGCCCGCACGACGGAGCCCACCTCACCGGCTAGCGTGTGCCGAACCGTCCCGAGGGGCCGTTCGTCGGACGCCAACGACTGCGCACGCGCGAATCGTGGCGTCAGTGCGACACTCAGCAGCGCGAGGACCACGGAAACGCGGCCACAGTGACGGAAAGCGGGCGGAAAACGACACATGCCGATGAGTATCGGCAGGTGACGTGCCAGCGTTGAGCGGCGAGGCTTCGTCTGCGCACGTGCCGCGACGCTCGAGCACCCGCGCTAGGGCGCCGTCACGCTGACCGTGAGCGGAAGCGAGTAGGCCCCTGGGGGATTCGTGGCGTAGAACCACCGCACTCGAAAACAGAGCTGTCGATCCACATTGCGCAACGACACGGTGGACTGCAGCAGCACGCGCGGCGCGGCCTGTTGCGCGGCCACTGAGCTGGTGCTCAGCGGCGTGGTGGGGACGCCGGCGCACACGCCGATCGCCGGGGAGACACCGAGCGCGACATCAGAGGCGGGCTTGGTCGCAGGCCCCGAAAAGCTCGGAGCGTTCACGAGGGTCACGCTCACCCCGCGATTGGCCGTTGCCCGCACGATCGGCCCCACCACCACGATGCCCGTGTCACCCGCCGCGAGGAAGATGGCCTCCGTGGCGGTACCTCCTCCGGCAATGTTCGTGGACCCGCGATTCAGCGAGACCTGTGCAAGCGCTGGCAACACGAGTGTGCCCGTGCGGGTGACCGTGCAGGTGCGCGTCTGCCCGACCGGCGGCGTGGACACCGCGCACGCCACTTGCGCCGATGCATCGCGCCACGGCGCGGCGGTCGCCGCCAGCAGCGCAATCGCCACCACATGGCGCGCCCGCAACCCGTGCGTACCGGCCTTCATGGCACACGCTCCAGGGTGAACGCACCGGACACCAACGCGCCACCCAGCCCGCCCTCGTCGACCCAGGTGCCCGCGTGCCGCCCAGCGTCCGACCGACCGACGTGGCGTATCACCCCGCCCTCGAGTGCCACGTCAAAATCGATCGACGTCGCGGTGCGCCGACCACGCACCAGCCCAGCGAGTCGCTGGACGCGTCCGCTCGCATCGGTGCGCTGCAGATCGAGGGTCCCTTCGAAGCGGGAGGCATCGCCACGCGACACGGTCAGTGTGCCCGCGAGCTGCACGAGTTCGGGGAGGCGCTGCTCGCCATGGTATGCCCACTGTTCGGTGGGGATCTCGGGCGCGAGGCTGGGCGAGGCGCAGGCGGCCGCCATCGCCGTCAACGTGACGAAGAGCAGTCGACGCCACATGCGCGCGGCTGCGTCACGGCGTTTCGCGTTCGTCGCGCTGCTCATCGCTGCGAGTCCTGCACCGATCGCACCACCGGCGCACCACGGAACATGCGAACCCGCCGCGCACCGAGCACCACGCGCACCACCTGCCGGCCCATCTCCCCCGTGACCGTGAACGTTGGCGTTCCGCCCTGTACCACCAGCGGCTCGGACGCCGCGGTGGCATCGATCTCGAGGCGATACGTGCCCGACGGCAGTGCATCAAAACGCGCCACGCCATCCACTACCGCGCGCGCCAGATGGCGTGCGCCGCGCAGGTCCACGGCGTGCACCGAGACCGCAGTCAGCGCGTCCCTTCCAAGCTCCCCAACCACGGCATTCGCTTCGACGTCGAGTCGCACCTCGATCGTTCCGGTGGGCGACACCGGAATATCGACGCTCCCGTCACGCATGCCGCTGGACACGCCGCGCAGCCCCTGCGGTGTGACCAGCAAACCGAAGGGCAACGATTGTTCATCCACCATGGGAACGCCGGCCCCGGGGCGTGAAAGACGATACGTGCCACTCCGATCGGTGATCGTCACTTCCCCGCCCACCCGTACCACGACGTTCGGAATCCCGCGTTCTCCCGGATCGCGCACGCCGTTTCCGTTGCGATCCTCGAACACCACGCCGCTCCCGCGGCCACCGCGCAGCATCGTGGGTGCGCCGAACGACCGCTCGATGCGCAGCGCCGAGGTCCAGCCACGCGGCCCGTTGGCGCGCAACCACGGATTGCGCTCGAGATCCAGCCGCACATGCGTATCGAAGGGGAGCAGCGCCGACAGGCCAACCCGCTGCGTGGCGACGTGTTCGCGCGTGGTCAGGCTGGTGGTTCGACCGATCGCACCGCTCAGTTGCACCTTGTCGGAGAGCAGCGGCACCGCCAGCTGTTCCACCCGCAGCATGAGATCGTGCTGACCGGACGCGAATGACGCCGCCCCGGCGATGTGCTGCACCGAGGAATACAGATCGAGTGCACCGAGCGACGTTGGCAGCATCAGCTGTGTCGTCCAGGACAGCTGCTGCTCGGAGATCGGCGCCAGCGCGCGCTGCTCGAGCGTCACCGTACGGGTCAGCCGCGTAAGCGACGCACTGCTGGTGGCCGTCATCCGCCATACGCGAGTCGATCCAAAGCCACCGATCACCTGCAAGGCACTGCCCTGTCGCGCAGCGGCATCTCCGCTCTGCGTGCCCGTCAGTCGCAGGTCGAGCCCCAGACTGCCCGTGCGCCCGAGTCGCCACTGCGGCATGAGCCCCACACCACGCGTCTCGTGCGTAGCGCCCGTGAACGTCGCATCGTCGGCGTACCACCCCACCACACCGAGTCGCGTGGCGCCGAGTTGGTGTCCACCGGTGAACGTGACATCATGCTGCGCGCGGGCCATCGCAGCGCTGCCACCCGGCGCACTCGACGCGCGAAGGCGCCAGTCCCCCGCGGTCGTCCGACGCCCCACTTCGGCGGCGGCGCCAAGCGCGCTGCCATTCTCCCACTGACGCCACGCCAGATCCGCTCTGGCATCGGTCGTGCCACGCATCGTGCTCGCCACACCCACGGTGACGGCATCGAGCGCGCCCCGTGTCAGCAACGGATCGCGCAAGTGACTCACACCACCCGTGACGCGCAGCCCGCGATGCGTCGTGGCGAGCTGCATGCCCGCCATGACACCGGCATCGCGCGTGACGCCATCGAACAGAAACGGTCGCGCGACCATCGCCGTGAGGCGACGCGTCGTATCGCCGATCGTGCCGCTCACACCGCGTCCGCCGCGCACCAGGCCACCAAGCTCACCGAAATCCGCGGCGGCGTTCCCGAGATCGAGACGCCACCGGGCATGTCGCAAGGCCACGGTGGGAAACAGTTGTCCACCGCCCACACGCGACAGCCCCGGCGCACCAGCAATCGCGCGCTGTGTCCACGACGCACTGATATCGACCCCCTGCGACAGGGGACCAGTCAGTGTCAGCCCCCACGCGTCCACGGCTGCCTCGCCGGGGAGCTGTACGGCGCTGTAGGTGACGCCCAGCAGCGGGCCAAACGTGGTCGCACGCGTTGGCGTGACCACCTGCACCGGCACGGCCAGCTGCCGAGCCGCGCGCGCAGCCTCCGACTCCGCGTGGTGCGTGTCGGCGCGAATGGCCTCCACGAACACGACGCTGCTGCCCGGCAGATACTGGCGTGGCGCCGACACTCGCAGATCGCGCGTGACCGACGCGCCAGCGGCCACGATCACGGGACCGGCGTCGCCGAACGAGGCGCGCCAGCCCTCCGGAACCGTCAGCGCCAGACGCAGCGTATCCGTGGCGTTGCCGTGGTTGGTGATCGTGACGGGCACAGGGCGCTGCGCTCCTGAGGCCACGTGCACCATCACCCCCGCGCTGGCCAGTTGCACACCCACCACGCGGGCAACCTGCACCTCCACCGGTACGATCACGGTGGCGGTCGTGACGCGCTCGTGCCCCATCGTGCGCGGACGCTCGTCGGTGCCAGAGCGCGCCTCGCCATCCTCACGCGGCTCGAGTGACGTCGTGACGTGCGCCCGCTGGAAGTGCACATCAGCCACTGGCACATGCCCGGCGTGCGCACCAGAGGGAACGGACACGGTGAGTAGCACACGCTCCTTGTCGTGCCGCACCCGTCCGCTTCGCGCCCCGCTGATCGTGACGCCACCGGTCGCCGCAGCATCGTGCACCTGGACCGTCCACCACACATCGGTGGCACCCATGAACTCGGCCGGTACCGAAACCACAACCAATTGCACGCTGCGCGGCGTCGCGGACACGGAAACGGCTGGCGCGATGCGCGTGCGCACCAGCGAATCCATACGCGTGCTGTCGGCCACACGCCGCGGCAGCGTATCGCTCACCATGGCACGACTCGCCGCTTCCGAGGGAGAGGCACCGGCAAGCAGCAGTCCGCCACACAAGGCCGTGAGGATCACCATCGATACACCGAGAGCGTCAGTGCGATGCCGCTCGTCATGATCGACGGCGCGGGATCATTCCAGTCCAGGCGCACGCGCAGCCACACCGTGCCCGACCACGGTTCATTGAACCAGAACGGAATCACGAACCGTGAATCGACCGTGGCATTGGCCAGCGTCAACGACTGCCATGGCCCGCTGGGTCCGTAGCGCCATTCGATATCGGCACACGACTTCCCCCCCACCACGTTGGTACAGCGAATCAGCACGTCCGTGATGCGGATGGTGCCGGTCCCGCTGCGTGTCACCGTGAACGGCACGGCGACGGAGTCGGTGACCGGACCAGGAGCACTCGCTGGCCAGCTCGAGAAGTTCGCGAGCGTCGGACTCGGAAACGTGATCGGCGCCGAGGACATCACGAAGTCGGTTGTCTGCGCCTGCGCGACGCCTGCGCGAAGTCCGCTCAGCAGCAGCAGACCTCCGACCACACGCCAGAGCAACTCC